>JAKSUA010000001.1 GCA_024409235.1 Bacteroidales bacterium
CTTTCGTTAAAGTTGTTTCTTGGTACGATAACGAATGGGGATATTCAAACAAAGTTTGTGAAATGGCTCGTGTTATTTCTAAATAATACAACATTCCTATTCAATATAAAGCGGGGGTCCAATAAATCCCCGCTTTTTTTCTATTCGTATCTTCTATTTTATGACAAGTAACTCTCAAAAATCATTAAAAAACAACATCTTAGTTTTCTTTGATGTTTTGGTAACTTGTCTCATTTTCTGGCTATTATATAGATTTGCATCAGGGTCATGGAAAATTTCAAAAGACTACCTGACACTTCTTTTCTGCACAATAGCATTATGGCCATATCTACTAAAAAGATTGGACATTACAAAGATTTACAAAACTAACCCACACTCGTTTATTTTAGGACGTTACATGCTCGCTATGATCTGCGGCTTATTGGGATTAGTATTTTTAGCTTTTATATTGAAACTTAACATACAAAGATTTTTCATCATAGAATTTCTTTGTGTCGACTTTGCAATTCTCTATATCCTTATTATTGCTATTTACCACATCGCGAAAAGTCAAAGGCAGAAAGGCTTATACACAAGCAATATTTTTATTATTGGCGACAAAAACATTGGAGCCTTCATACACAAAATAGAAACGAATTCATATTGGGGCTATAAGATTAAAGGACTTGTATCGGAAAATCCTGAAATCTTTGAAAAATATCACGACCAATATAATATATATAATCTATCCGAGCTTAAAGAAAAACTTATTGCAGAGCCTATTGACGAAGTTTTTTATTGTCTTCCAACATTAGACTCAAAATTAATAAGCGACCTTGTTTATATCTGCTTAGAATTAGGTATCACACTACGTGTTTCTTCACAAGTTCTTTCCCTTGCATCAGCAAAAGCAAAAGTGTATTATTTAGGAGAAACGCCATTCTTCACATTTCAAAACACTCCTAAACAATCTTTAGATATATTATACAAAACAATTCTTGACAAAGTATTTTCTTTATTTGCAATAATTGCACTATCGCCTGTTTTTCTAATAGTAGCAATAGCCATTAAATTGGATTCTAAAGGTCCCGTTTTCTTTAAACAGACACGTTCAGGACTACGAGGACGCACATTCACACTCTACAAATTCCGAAGCATGTGTGAAAATGCAGAAGAGTTAAAAGAATCTTTAATGGATGAAAACGAGCAGGAAGGACCTGTTTTCAAAATAAAAAATGACAAACGAATAACAAGAGTTGGTCATTTTATTAGAAAGACAAGTATTGACGAATTACCACAATTCTTCAACGTTTTAAAAGGAGACATGTCTATTGTTGGACCACGTCCACCACTTCCTTCTGAAGTCAAAGAATACAAACCTTGGCAAACAAGAAAATTATCCATGAAACCTGGATTAACTTGTATTTGGCAAGTATCAGGACGAAACAACATTCCATTCGAGCAATGGATGAAATTAGATTTACAATACATTGACACATGGTCATTGAGTCTTGATTTAATGATTATATTAAAAACAATAAGAGTTATCATTCAACATGAAGGACAATAAGACTGCATTTTGCATATTATTATTAACTCTATTTAATGTTGTTGTTTCTGCACAGAACAATTCTGTATATCAAAACGCGTCATTTCAGCCTTACGACAGATATTTATATAATTCTGACAACAGATTTCATACTTCAGTGAAACCTTATGATATGACCGAAGTTGATGAAATCGTAAACATTGATACACTTTACATAAAGCATTGCAAAAACCAATTAATTAACCATCTAACTAACAACGACTTAATCAGATACAGATCTGACGATTTCAACTTTAACATCAATCCTTCATTCAACTTTGAACTTTCACAGCACAACGGAGAGAACAACGATAATGCAGGTTGGATAAATGACAGAGGCGTTTTTATCAACGGAAACATTACGGATAAAGTTTATTTTTACACCGCATTTCACGAAATACAGTCGAATTTTACAGATTACCGTCGCGATAGAATCAAAGAACTTGGGAATAATACAATACCAGGAATCAGCCGAGGGAAAGCTTTTAAAGACGGAGGATTAGATTATGCATACGCAGAAGGATATGCATCTTATATTCCAAACAAATATTTCAGATTTCAATTAGGACACGGGAAAAACTTTATTGGCGACGGCTACCGTTCATTGCTATTATCTGACAATGCCCAGAATTATCCATATTTTAAACTCACAACAAACGTTTGGAATTTGAAATATGTTATGATGTGGTCTCAACAATATTATTTAGATAAAAAGCACTTAGGTAATACACGCAGACCAGAGAAATGGAATGTAATGCATTACCTTGACTGGTCGGTTACCAAATGGTTGAATGTTGCATTCTTTGAAACCATAAACTGGGGAAATGACACTGTCGGTTCAAACCGTAAATTTGAATTCAACTACATAAATCCATGCATTTTCTTACGTCCTGTTGAATTTTCTATAGGATCTCCCGACAATTGTTTAATGGGATTAACTGGAAAATTGACACTTTGGAAGAAGAATGTTTTTTACGGACAATTTATTCTTGATGAATTCAAGTTTGATGAGTTAAAGAAACATAGCGGATGGTGGGCAAGCAAATATGGAATGCAAGCAGGTTATAAGACCTTCGACATTGCAAACATCTCAGGTCTAGATTTTCAAACAGAGTTGAATTTTGTACGTCCATTTACCTACTCTCACTTTACATACTCGCAGAACTACGCTCATGCCGGACAAGCCTTGGCCCATCCACGCGGTGCGAATTTTTATGAATCAGTTTCATTCTTACGTTATAATTGGAAAAGATTTTTCTTCGAAGCTAAATATGAATACTTAATTTACGGAAAGGACACAACTGGTTCTAACTATGGCGGAGACATCTTTAAGCTTTACCAAACACGCACTCAAGACTATGATAATATTACAGGGAAAGGCGGTGATCAGAATATTATCACATATACAGATTTTACCGCATCATACATGATTAATCCAAAGTCAAACATGAATGTTTCCCTGGGAATTTCACATAGAAAGCAACGTTCCGAAATCAACAATGAAATGAATCAATGGATGTTTTTTGTTGGCTTCAGAACATCACTCAACAATTTTTACTACGATTTCTAGACCTACTTTTTTACCACACGGTCAGAATGTAAAGCTATAAACTGAGCCCACGACTGCGATGATTTCTTGGTAGAAATTACCTTCTTTGTTTTTGAAGGCTCAGGAATCGCAGGTTTCGAGATTTCATAATAATGACAGACTGCAACAGCCAAAGCATCTGTCGCGTCGAGATATTTCTGATTATTTTCATACCTCAACATTTTTGACAAAATTGCAGCGACTTGTTCTTTTGCTGCTGCTCCAGTGCCTGTTATCGACAATTTAATTTTTCTTGGAGCATATTCATGAATCACCATATCATGTGCAACACCAACAGACATTGCAACTCCTTGAGCTCTACCCAATTTAAGCATTGATTGAACATTTTTCCCATAAAAAGGAGCTTCCAAAGCCATTTCATCTGGAGCATATTTTTCAACCAACTCTGTCAGAGTCTTATATATTTTTTGAAGCTTTAAATAAGGATCTCCAATTTTCTGCAACTCTATAGCACCAATCTCAAGTACCGACAACGTTTTTCCTTCGACTTGAATCAAACCAAAGCCCATAACATTCGTACCTGGATCAATTCCAAGAATTACTTTCTCCATCCGTAGCGTTTATCCAAATATTCTTTAAAAGCAGGATAGTTGCCTTCAATTTTATCAAAATATTCTTCTTTTCCTTCCAAGCCACTTAAACTTTCTGGTAATTCTGGATCAACACCAATTGCGTCAATAATAGCTTTCGGGAATTTTGCTGGATGAGCTGTTTCCAAAGAAATTAACAATTGATCTTCTGAAGGTTTTTCACTTGCCAGATAATCTTCAACACACTTCCATCCCACTGCACCATGTGGTTCCAACATCACGTGATATTTATCCCAAGCAAGTTTTATTGTCTCACGGGTTTCTGCATCTGTTACACTCTGAGCAACGAACATTTTATCCATTGCCACAAAATCAGGTTCCTTCAAAATGTTGCCTTTTTCATCCATATTACCGCCATACAATTCAATAAGACGTGCAAGATTGCTTGGATGTCCAACATTCATAGCACTTGACAAGCAATTCTTTGAAGGCTCTATTTTATTGTATTTATGAGTTTTCATCAATTTCTCAAACTCATCATTTTCATTTGTCGCAACAAGAATTTTCTTTACAGGCAAGCCCATTTTTGTTGCCAACACACATCCCATCATATCACCGAAATTTCCTGAAGGAATGCAGAAAACTACACTTTCCAACTCATCAGAGTCCTGTTTACGAAGCTGTGTGTAAGAATATATATAATATACAATCTGAGGAATTAAACGTCCGATATTGATAGAATTTGAACTTGTAAAATTCAAACACTCTAAATCAGGATCCGAGAATGCCTGCTTAACCATTGCCTGAGCATCATCAAATTTCCCATCAATTGCAATAATCTGAACATTTTTCTGCAAAGTAGTCATTTGCTTTCTCTGACGGTCACTAACCTCTTTTTCTGGAAATAACACAGCAATCTGAATATTATTCAAACCATAGAAAGCATGAGCCATGGCGCTACCAGTATCACCTGAAGTTGCAGTAAGAATTAATTTATTCACGTTCTGACGTTTCAAGAAATACTGCATCATACGTCCCATCATTCTTCCTGCAAAATCCTTGAACGACGCAGTAGGACCTTGATCCAGACGCATAACATATTTTCTATCTATAACATTTTCCAAAGGAACATCAAAGTTATAAGCATCCTTTGTCATTGCAAGTAAATCATTCATTGGAACTTCCTCTCCCAAGAATTTTGAAAATACTAAAGCTGCAATTTCATAGTATTGTTTTCCCTTCAATGCATTTAATTCTTCTTTAGAAAAAGAAGGTATTGCATTAGGCATAAACAAACCTTTATCAGGAGCCAAACCTTTCAATAGAGCTTCACCAAATGTTACTTCTGAAGCTTTATGATTCGTAGAAAAATATTTTATCTGAGCCATTGTAAAATGTTTTTTGCAAAAGTAACGGATTTATCTTATTTATTAAGCAAAATCTAAAAGAGTTGCTCTCACGAAAGAAGAAAAATAATATCTATACTTCTGGAACTGGAGCAGGTGTAGTTTCTTGTGACTTCGCAATAGCCTGAGAAACATTTATCACAAAATCACCAATTTTCTCATACAAGGCATATACACTGCTATAAATCGTTCCTACTTCATATGTATATTCTCCGGACTTGATAGCCTCCACATGTGCATCTCTAAGCAAGTTTCTATATTCATTGATAGCTTCTTCCACTTGATAGGCCGTAGTAACATCAACATCATCATAATTCATGCTTAGATTTTTTGTCATTACAACAAGTGATTGACGTACACATTCATACATTTTCAACAAATGAGCGTCATTTATTTGTCCAAAAGAGAAGTTCTGCTCATGTTGTCCTTTTTTCATAATTGAGATATGATAGATACTGTCGCCAATGCTTTCTAAATTGTCAATAATTCTAAGCATTGCGCTAATCTTTTTAGAACCTTCCTTACTACCTACAGTTTCGGAAATATGAGTAAGAAATTTTGCAATTTCTATCTCCATTCTATCTGTTATCTCCTCATATTTCTTTATTCTTTCCAGATATTCTGTAAATGTATCCTCAGATTTTGCTTTGGTTAACTCCAATAAGAAATCATACATCTTCAACACTCTTTGAGAAAATAAATGGATCTCTTGTTGAGCACTTTCTATATCCAATTCAGAAGTGTTCATAAAGTGAACTGGAATATATTTTAATTTGAACGTTTCCTCGTCTTCCTCTGTTGATTTAACCATCCAATTTACAATTCGTATAATTTGTGGTATGAACCATGCCAAAATCAATGTATTCACCACATTAAAAAACGTATGAAAGATAGACAAAGCCATCGGTATAGAACTTGGATTGTAGCCATCTTCACCTGGCATTGTATATGGATTTGCATTCATGACAGCTTCTGTAATCTCAGAAATCAAGGACATAAGCGGATAGAATACAACTAACGAAATGACAACACCCAAGACGTTGAACACAAGATGCGCCCGCGCAGCTTTTTTTGCCATTGTATTTGCAACCATTGCAGCCAAATTTGCTGTTATGGTTGTACCAATATTCTGTCCCATAACCAAAGCAACAGCAACATCGAGTCCAATCCAACCCTTATAACACATTACAAGCGTAATCGCCATCATCGCCGCACTTGCCTGAACAAGGCATGTCATCATTGCACCAATTAAAATGAATAATACAATTGACAAATATCCATATCCTGAAAAAGTTGCAATTGCCTCTAAAAAATTTGGATATTCTTCAAGATTTGGCATTGCATTCTGAAGAAAATGAAGTCCAATCAGCAACAAAGCCAAGCCAATAATAAACTCACTAATAGAATTTAACTTTTCTTTTTTCGTCAGCATCATTGGCAACGCAACAGCAACAGCAATCAAAGGAAAAGCCAATGCATTCGACGATTCACCTAAGCCAAACAAGGAGATAATCCATGCTGTTACCGTCGTACCTATATTTGCTCCCATAATAACAGCAATTGCACCTGCAAGAGACAAAAGTCCCGCATTCACGAAACTTACAACCATTACAGTAGTTGCCGAAGAAGATTGAATTGCCGCAGTAACAACAGTACCTGTTAAAATACCTCGAATCGGTTTGTCGGTCATCTTTGCTAGAATCGTACGCATCTTGTTTCCCGCCATTTTCTGCAAACTATCACTCATCAATTTCATTCCATATAGGAATATCCCCAACGCGCCAATTGCTATCAGTAAAATATTTAAAATACTAAAAAACGTTTCCATTACCAACACTTTTTTTACGCTACAAACGTAATTGCGATTTGTTATATGAATGTTAATGAATGTTAAGTTTTTGTTAAATTTCACAAAATCCCAACACAAACGATGTAAGTTATTTTTACTCAACAATTCTTTGTAACTTTACCAAAGATTTTTTGTCTTTTCAATATATGCGAAAAACAACGGCAACAATACTTTTTCTTGTAGCATTTATTGTGCATATCAATGCTCAGAGCAGTGCTATTTATTTCACTGAAAACAAAAATCAGTGGAACAGCAAAGTATTGTTTAGAAGCCAACTATACGGTGGATACGTTTTTGCAGAAAAGAATTGTCTGACATATTATTTCCGAGACAACAATCAGACAAAACACAGACATGCAACACAGGCAATCACTGAACAAGAATTAGACAGCAGCCGAAAATATTTTATAGAAACAGGCAAGCAGCTTCATCTCTCCGAAAAAGACAAAATTCCTGATTCTGTGAAATCACATGCATATCAAGTTAAATTTTCGGGAATGAATACTCGTACAAAGATTTACGGACTAAATCAAACTCCATACACCGAAAACTACATAAAAGGTTCTAACCCCAAGAACTGGGTTTCAAACGTGCGGAGTTATAGAGACATTTTATATGAGGACATTTACAAAAACATTGACTTGCATCTCTATGGAAACGAAACAGATTTAAAATATGACTTTATAATTCATCCTGGAGGTAATGCTCAAAAAATAAAACTGGAATACATGTATGTTCCATCAATGAAGCTTAGGAAAGACGGGGTTTTAGTTATTCAAACATCAGTAAATGAAATATATGAGCAAAAGCCATTTGCTTTCCAAATAATAAACAACGACACAATTGAAATTCCATGTAACTATCACTTGGAACATTTCATTGTAACATACGATCTCGGAGCCTACAACCCAAACTATGATTTATATATAGACCCGAATCTAATTTTCTCAACCTACACAGGTTCAACTTCCGATAACTGGGGTTTTACTGCCACTTATGACTCTCAAAACAATGCATATTTAGGAGGAATTGTCGACGGCTTCGGATATCCAGTCAACATGGGAGCTATACAGGAGTCTTATGCCGGCGGAAACTGGGATATTGGTCTTATGAAATTAGATGAGACAGGCAAAAACCGCCTATATGCAACATATCTTGGAGGAAAAAGTTGCGAAATGCCTCATAGTCTTATTGTTAACAGTAAAAACGAACTTTTAATTTTAGGAACTACAGGTTCTTCCGACTTCCCTATTTCTAATGGTTATCAAACGAAATTTAGCGGTGGAGAATCTATAATCTACGACAACACTATCAAATTTGAAGACGGAGTTGATATTTTCGTAGCAAAAATTGCAGCAGATGGATCGTCAATTTTATCTTCTACGTTTTTAGGAGGTACTAAAAATGACGGAATAAATTTCAGTTGGGAAGAAGATTTATACTACGGTTACGATTCACTTTATTACAATTATGGTGACGGTGCAAGAGGTGAAATTATGATTGATGATAATGATTTCGTTTATATTGCATCCACAACATTCTCCGACGATTTCCCTATAGTCAACGGTTTCCAAAAAGAATTTGGAGGAATGCAGGACGGAATAATTTGTAAATTCAATCCAGACCTCTCGTCTTTACTTTGGAGCTCATATATAGGAGGCGACAGCAAAGATGCGGCATATTCAATTGATGTTGACCATGACCAAAGTGTTTACGTTACAGGAGGAACCTGTTCTTCTGATCTTAATCTTCCATCTGGAGGTTATATTACACAAAGAATTGGAGGAACAGTGGACGCCTTTGTATTAAAAATCAACAAAAACAACGGAACATTAGACGGAGGAACTTACTTTGGTTCAACAAGTTATGATCAAGCGCACTTTATCCGCGTGAATTCTAACAACAACGTGTTCATCTTCGGACAAACAACAGCTCCAGGTAAGACTTTAATTTACAACGCCGAATATAATCAACCTAACAGTGGTCAGTTCTTAGCATCTTTCAATTCTGATTTAAACGAACTTCGCTGGTCAACAGTTTTTGGAAACGGGTCAGGAAAACCAAATATATCTCCAACAGCCTTCGAAGTGGACATTTGCAACCGTATATATCTTGCCGGAGTTGGACGAGACTGGCCCGAAACATACGCAGAATGGTATTATTACGGAAACTACTATACCCTTTATTATGATTATGGTTGGGTTGGAATTCCTGGTACCAAAGGTATGGAAGTAACCGACGACGCATATCAGAAAGAAACCGATGGAAAAGACTTTTATATTTTAGTAATTGACGACGAGGCTCAAACACTTAACTACGCCAGTTTCTTTGGAGAAATTGGAGATGGGCATGTAATTTATACTCCTGACAACGGATATGTTTACTATGGATGTTCCAACAGTGGACGGGATCACGTTGACGGAGGTACAAGCCGTTTCGATGCAAATGGTTACGTTTATCAAAGTGTATGTGCAAGCTGTGGAGGATGCAACGGCTTTCCTGTTTATCCCAATCCAGGCGTATGGTCAACAAAAAACAACTCAAGTAACTGCAATGCCGCAGTCTTCCGTTTCGTTATTGATTTCGGTCTAATTTCTGCAGATTTCGATATTCCTGAAGTTGGATGTGTCAGTAAAGAAGTCACATTTAAAAACACTACCCAGATACACTACAATAATCCAAATGTAACTTACACATGGGATTTTGGTGATGGAACAATTTCACACGAGAAATCCCCTTCGCATACGTATGAAAAAAGCGGTAACTATACGGTCACGTTATCCGTACAGGATTTAACCTCGTGCAATCAAAGCGACGTAATTTCAAAGGAATTCCAAATTACTACACAAACTAAGCATGAAACTCTTGAAACACAAAACATCTGCCTTGGTGAAAGCATTCTAATTGGTATTCCTAACGAATTCGACGAAAATCTTGAATATTCATGGAGTCCCGAAACATGGCTTACAGATCCATCAAAACCTCAAACATACGTAAAGCCAACTGAAACCCAGACATATCAACTAACAATAACTTCAGGATGGTGCCAAACTATTTACGAGCAGACAGTAAATACTTTTAACGAAAGCTATTTTATTGAAGATATTGATGTTATGCAAAACGGGACATCACAAGTTCCTAAAATTTGCTTAGGAGAAAAAGTTAGACTTGAGGCAAGGACAAACGCACCATCACAGCGATATTTGTGGTCAACAGACAAAAATTTTTCTAAAATCATAAACCCTGATTTTTCTGTTAATTACATTTATGTAATGCCACAAGAAACCACTACATATTATGTAAAAACATTAAGCACATTCTGCGAATTTGAAGCTACAGCCTCTATTACCATAGAAGTATTCCACAATAAAATTTCAGCTTCAGGAGAAGCACAAATTTGTGCTGGGGACATAGTTGAGATTTCTGTAGAGAATGACAATCTTGACAACCAATTATGGTACAAATGGGAACCAAAAGAGTTTGTAAAATCAGGAGCGACTGCAGAAACGGCATTAGTAAACCCTACAACTACAACAGATTTTATTGTAACAGCAACCGATATTATTGGATGTGAATACACGGATACGGTGCATATAGAGGTTGATAATCTTACTGTTAGAGTTAAAAATCAGCAAGCTATTTCATGTGCCGGAGACAACAATGCCGCAATTTCCATCGAAGCATCAGGTATTTCACCATACGAATATGTATGGGAAAACGGTTCAACTGAAACAACTAGAACAGACTTAGGCCCAGGCACATACGAAATAACTGTTACTGACAGTCTAGGATGCAAGGAAATCCTTGAATTTAACATAAAAAATCCTGACTTATTGAAAATTGACACAACAACATTTACAAACGAAACATGTAAAAATGCATGTAACGGAACTATTCACGCTTATGTTTCAGGGGGAACAAAACCATACAAACTTCGTTGGTCTAATGGCGATACAACAGAGATTGTTTCTAACTTATGTTCTAAACCATATTCCTTGGAAGTCACTGATGCTCACGGATGTAAGGTAAAAACTTCAAACGATATAGTTATAACACTAGAAGAAAAACTCCCAGAACTAAACGCTTTTGCAGAAAAAACCAGAGTTTATGTTGGTCAATCGACAAAGATATATGCAACAACAGAACCTTCGGATTCAATCACATACATTTGGACGCCAAATATTTTACTTGAGGATAATTCAAAAGCTATCACAACATTTACACCTGATATAGCAATTGACCTTACATACAAGGTTATAGCTTTTGACAAATATGGATGTCAAAGCACAGACACAATTCATATTACATCCACAGAATGGATTTGCGACAACCCATTCATTTTTGTTCCAACTGCATTTACTCCTAACAACGACGGGAAAAATGATTTTGTAAAAGTTAATAGTGACGTAATTTCCGAACTAGAATTTGCAATATTTGACCGCTGGGGAGAGAAAATATTTGAAACAAATAATATCAACGACTACTGGGACGGTACATATCATAATAAACCCTTACAACCACAGGTTTTTGTATATTATTTAAAAGCAACCTGTTTGAACGGCGAGAAATACGAAACAAAAGGGAATATCACGTTAATTAGATAATGTTAAAAAAAATACTGACATATTGCCTTTGTATTATTGCCGCAGAGCATTTGCTAGCCCAGGATATTCATTTTTCTAATTTCTACACAAACTCATTAAACGTAAATCCGGCTGAAACAGGTTTTTTTACCGGTCAATATAGATACTGCCTTGCATATCGTGACCAATACCGCACAGTTGCCGACCCTTACCAAACATTCTCTGCTAACCTTGATGGTAAATTTACTAAGCGATATTGGAACTACGTTATTGGATACGGAATCTTATTAAATTTCGACATGGCAGGTGATGCAGATTACAATACCGTTCAGTTTGGTATTCCAATCGCCCAACACATGAATTTAATGGGAAACACGATTATTCTATCGTACGGAATACTGCCAGCCTTGCACTACAATGCCTTTGATTACACAAATCTTAGCTTTCAAGAACAATTTAACGGAATTCAATATAATCCCGATCAAGAAATTAGTGAAGATTTTGTAACTAATTCAAAAACATATTTTGATTTTAGCGGAGGTCTTCAATTATCTTACAAACAAAGTAAAACACAAACCTATACGATTGGCTTTGCCGCCTATAACATCAACCAACCTAATGTTTCTTTTTACAACGAAGAAACTGTTCGGCTTCGTACAAGATTTTTATTACATGGAAATGCTATAATTGATGTAACTTCAAATATTGATGTTATTCCTGGTTTTAAAATGCAGTTTCAAGGAAAACAACACGAATTTCATTTTGGAGGAATGGGACTCTTCAACATTGAAAACTCATCTGTTTCGCAGATTCAAACAGGATTATGGTTCCGTTCAAAAAATAAAGATGCTGTTATCTTCGGAATTGGATGCCGCTACATGGATTTTGACATCATGCTTAATTACGACTTAAATATTTCTTCTTTAAGAAATGCTAGTAATGGTCACGGAGCTTTTGAAATCACCGTTTCTTACATAACAGAGCAACACAATAAAAGTAAACGAAGAACAGCTATTCGTTGTCCACATTCTTTATAACTATCTTTCGATAATTAATCGGCCACAATTTTTATTCAACATCGCAGCCGTCTTTACATTTAAGACTTTCCACGAAGACTTTTCATCGAAGTCCAACTGATAAAAATAAATTCCAGGATTTATGTTTTCCAAAGAAACATTTATCTCATTTGTACCTATATGAGCATTTTTCACAGGAATTTCACCAACTTTTAATCCCTTCGCATCGGCAATTTTTATTACTACATTTTCAGGAGATTGCTGTCCCGACAAAACGAATCTAAATGTCGTATAGCCACGACAAGGATTCGGATAGTTATATAATACAGACACTGCTTTTTCTAAGGATACTTCAAATTCAACAATATACTCCTGCGATGCAACATAATTCCCTGTTACATCTTGTGCCTGTACGTGCAATTCATACACGCCTTCATCTACGAATATAGGGTTTAAAACCAACAAGGACATATTCGCACCATCTTTTACCGGCAAAAGTACCAAAGAGCTGTCAGCAAAATAATATCTTTTTATCTCATTAGTTTCTATATTCACTATATACACGGAAAAAAGACTTGTGTCTGCAACAACAGATAGATATTTATTTTCATCCGATAATGTAATTTGTATCTCAGGATTTTGGGAGACTTTGTCACCATTTATAAGATGTCTTCCATCTACAACAACATCAAGAACAGGAGCCATGCCATCTAACGAAACAAAGAAAGAGCCATAACAAAAATTATTAAAATGATTTGCTTCTGCCTGATCGTACATTCCAGTTGAAGGATTAACTGGATTAAATTCAACTTTCAACGTAATTTTTCCTGAATAAAGTAATGTAGAAAAATATTGAGTGTCAACCACATAATCATATGGAGCAATTGATTTTATACGTTTATACTGCAAATCAACTAATTCATTTTGCTCATTTCTAAATTCATACAGCACCAGAACGCTGTCCATAGACGTCTCCGTAACATTCTTTGCGGACACAATTACACCAATTTCATCACCTTGCTGTATTGTATCTGTAGATAATGAAAATGCATATTGTGGAGTAATTGCTAATTCTGCAGCTGGGGAATAATAAACTTTCCAAAAATTCAAATCTGGGGGCGTTCTGTCATCATCCTGCATATAACACAACATACTCAAGAATGGATAATATTTTGTATCAATCGTTGAATCTAGGTAAGTCCAACTATCATAAGATAAATTCCCTAGAATATACGAGTGTCCATCTTTTGTTTTCTGATATACGGACAAAGTTGCCTTATCCAAATCTTTCTTTGTCGTATTCCAAACTATCTGCTTAAAAGTCTTTGCTGGCCCAATATTTTCCGTTCTTATATATCCGCTCGAAAGATTAGCATTTATTACAGTATCCATGCGAATCAATGCCTTTGCCGAATCACCAACTATTTCAAAACATTTTTCCTTTCTACCCTTTTGTAAAAAGAAAATATATGGATAATCATTTGGAACATCCCTGAACTTTGACACCCCTAGCGAATCTAGTGCATTCTTCAAAGAATCATCCCATGACTGGCAGTTGGGTTTCACAAAACTATAACATAAAATATAATTTCCATCTGGAACCGTATCTATCAAAAAGCTAGCTAAACTCTTGTTTACAGAAGCATTATCTGCAGAAAACTCAAAAACTTTCGCCTGCTCCCCTGTATTTCTATGTCCATATATTCCGCGATTTGAATACCATGGCGTCAACGAAGTAGAATCTAACACACTTACAATCAATGTTGGAGATAATGATGTACCGCTACAACGCTGCTGTGTTGCGTCAATCACATATAAACATTCATAATATTCCTTCTCTGTCGAACAATTTCCCCTCGTACGGACTGATATTTCATGAGGAATAGAAACAAAAGAATACTTTTTCAAGGTGTCATTATATGTCATCGTCGTCAACGAATTTTCTGTAAACTGACTTCGATGAATTTGTCCCCAGCCTGTTTTTCCAGATTCATACGTAAAAGAACTTTCATTCCATTTCACAGAATCTGTTGATGTAACACGCCAAAAATACGTTGTATTATCTATAAAAGTAAGTTTTGGTTTCCACGATACAAGAGCATTTCCTTCTGTTTGTATTATTGTTGACGATAACAAAGGAGAGTCAAACGTATTTACTGTATCAATCTCTATTTTTATATCAGAAGGAGGATTTAGCGGATCCACAGACGACATCTGCAAAGAAATTGTATCTGTTGGTATTATAGCATACTTGCTTGGATAAATTGGTAAAACTTCACGGGAACTTATAAAAAGTGACACTGTTGCCGTATTATTTTCTTCAGATAGCTCTGCAATTGAATCCAAATAATCCACTTCAACAGTTACCGTATATTCACCAGAAACAAAATTTGCCATATCTAATGTGAACGATAACGTATCATGACAATACGAACCGAATCTAGTTGTCTCAAACACATACGGATTACCTTTGGAAGGAGTGAATGTTGCACGCAATGTATAATCCGAAGAATAGGCTCGTCCATTATTTCGTAGAGCAACATACATCTGGAAATTCTCTTGCTCCGTAGAAATTATCTGTTGGTCAAAATACACTGATGTTTCGTCTATCTCGAAATCAGGTTTTTCAAAAGAATGAATTTTCACTAACGGATCACCTTGCAATGTAAAGCCTATTATTCCATCATATAAACATTCATAAACAATATTTTTATTAGACAAATCCTGCATTGTTTTCGCAATACTTGACCCAATAGAATTCCCATAATTAGAATAAGCAATATTTCTCATGAAAGCAGAAGAGAAAATATTTAGATAATTTGGAGAACCACTACCAACATTTGCTAGAAATCCAATACTACCTTTATCTGCTATAAAAGTCCATATTTTGCTCACATTGTAATCGTTATCCGAAAATATATCACCTGAATAACATGAATTAGCAACTATTAATGGATAGCGCCCCTTGTTATTAAAAAGAGATGGATGGTCAATATTCTGATCAAAACCGCTTCCTGATGCATGACCAAAAAACGTAACCAGCGAAGTTCCTTCATTCATATATTTTCTAATAGCTGCCGGTTCCGTAGTTTCATAAACGTCTGAACTTTCTTTGTAAAAGGAATGTACATCTGCTCCAAAGTAATCACTTCTTAATGTACTTGCATATTGCGTTAAATATCTTCTAAATGTTGACTGTTCCAATGCTGTGGTTCCTCCACCAAA
This sequence comes from Bacteroidales bacterium, assembly GCA_024409235.1. Taxonomy (GTDB): domain Bacteria; phylum Bacteroidota; class Bacteroidia; order Bacteroidales; family UBA1715; genus UBA1715. Next base: position 15,786 of record JAKSUA010000001.1, read on the forward strand.
ATGTATCACATTTTTCATCCATGGATTAGGCTCCTGAGCTTCAAAATCAATAACCTTGTTTTTATATATTTCCACATCAGAAAGACTTTCGGCAGCAATTCGTCCTATTGCAATATTAGGGCGTATAGATTTACCCTTGACATCCATTGTAAATAACAAGTCACTTGCCGGATTACCCATCGGAGGTATTAACGTGCGAGAATACAATTCATCATTATTTCTAAACTTTGATACATGGAAACCTTTACCAATCAAAAAAACATGAGATGGAGCTATGCCCCAATTTTCAACAGCAAATTCAATAAAGGCAGATATTGCATAGGGATGTTTTCTTACACCATAAGCAAATTGATTATATAACTCTTCTACATCAACCAAAACAACATTCTGTCCAGTTTTTTGACGATATTGTTTATACAAGTTCGCCTGGTTCCAAAGTGATTTCTCCGTGATTATGATATAATCTCCCTGATTTTCTTCCTGCGAAAAATCCAAAAATTTCGACAAAACTGAAATTTTAGAGTAAATCGGCATTATTTCAGGAACTTTCTTAAAAACTTTTTGCGACACCAATACACATTCAACACTACGTTTTTTATTCGGTAGTAAAACTTTACACACGCCCCCCTCGTTCGTTGTCAGAATTCTACATTGTAAATCAGGACAATACAGAATTGGAGTTGTTCCACCTGCATTAAAATTCGTAATTTCAAGCAAAATATATTCCTCCGATTCTACAGCTGGTACCGTAAACTTAAAAAAGTTCTGATTATTAAAATTTAATTTACACGGATACACGATTTCTACATAAGAAACAGCATTTTTATCAGCTGTCTTATCACCTCCAACACTCTGGAAAGTCACAGTCGTTGTAGAAGCTAATGGTTCATCTGTAACTATTTTGTCATGAATAGCATTATAATCTGAATATGTTTTCTGATAGCGTTTTGCTTTATCCGAAGATACCGTCACAACTATGTCATGTTGAGTTTCAGAGAAGCCTCCTATTCCAAACTTAATCATTGAAGACTCACCTATTGAGGCATAGTTTGGAGTAGAAAGTATCTTCTGAATACTTGATCCCATATCAAAATAATTATCACACCAACCTTCTGCAGGAAGAATATAAGACGAAGAATTTGTCTCGTTAAACGTTGATTTATAATTATTTCTTATGGTTCTATAGCAGTAACTTAGCGCAGAATATTTTGAATAATCAACATTTCTAACTGTGTCATAACGCGGACTCTCTAATGTATTTGCAAACGTCAGGAAATAAGAGGCTGTATCGTTATACAAACTATATTCTTCATTAAATGGCACACCTGAATAATATACACGCGAATCAAGCCAGCCATTGTTACCACCTTCTGCATAAAATTCAAAATAATCTGTATTACGAAATATACCATCAGACTGAGCTGACACGAAAAGAGGAATTACTTTTCCGTTATGGATTACTTGCAGATTTCTGTGATCAAAATCACCTACGGAGATTCCATTTGCTACCAAATCATCATAAGTTACCTTATAAACACCTTCGGATGTTATTGGAATTCTAAAATATCTTTGGGAATAATCTATCCAACTATTGGAGTATTGACCAAAAAGAGAAAAACTTAACAGGAAAAAACATATGAAAGCTAAACGTTTCATTGAGAAATTTATTTAGCTTTAAATATTTCCTCCCCGTCATATTTTTTCATGTCTCTTTCCTGATAATATACTGGTGTTTCTTCCTCGACTGCTTTTTCCACTGCAGGTTTTACTTTTTCCCGCGAATAATCATCATCCTCTTCATCATCAAAATTCATCGAACTCATTTCGATAACTGGTGAATTTGAAGATCTCGTTGGTTTTGCAGGTTGAGCAGGCTTACTAGTTGTTGCAGGAGCCTGTTGTGTTGTTTTCTGGACTACAGGTTCAGATGTTTTTTCAACAGTCTTCACACTTTGTTCTTCCTGAACTGGTTTCGACACCGATTGTACAGGTTCTACAATATCCTCATCGTCTTCATCACTCATGAAAATAATTCCACCTGTTTTTGAAGTTCCCTCACCCGCTTCTTTCACTTTTGGCTGAGCTGGCTCTTCTCCGGGTTTATACAATGAAGTACCATCAACTTCATCAACCATTTTCTTTTGTGTTGTGATTTCCTGTTTAATTTCATCAAATAATTCCTGTTCGTATTCGATATCTACAGCAATAATTTCGATTTTACGTTGGTATGCTGCAGCAGGGCTATACACAGACATCCATTTCTGACGACGGTCAGATATAGCACTTACTTGTGCTCCGGAACTTGTATAGAATGTATTCTCAGCCTTTACAACTCCAATAGGTTCATAAATGTATTTCAAGCTACCTTTGCCCGATTTTGGTTCATTGTGCATAAACTGATTCAACGAACCATCCTTAAACGACATGAAATAATTCTGAATACATGAAATACGTTTTTTTGCTACAATTTCATTATATGCCAGATTTCCTACCGGACTAGCATATCCCTTGAAAGCTACCACAATATCCTGTCCATCGTGCAGAATCACATCCATCAATTCAGCAAACAACGCCAGTTTTTCATATTCTTCCTGTAAATCATTGAAGAACGTTTCTACCGTACGCACATCATATTTATAACGTTCCTCTGGCGAGTATTTTGTATATTCTTTTATATACTCACTTTTTTTCGCCATAAAATCATGATAAAGATGTTCATACACTTTATCCGTTACAGAATCCTTCGAACGTGGATCCGGATAATCGTTATCAAAATACAAGGTGATAGGAATTAAATCGGTAATACGGGCAATAGAACGTTTCACCAATGAATGCGCATAAATATCATTACTAAATGCCTTTCCTATCAATTTCACAGATTCTTCACGGTTTGAACACCAATATGCACGCAATGTATCACGTGAATACGCATAATACAAATCATTGTAAGATGAGTTTATTGGAGTTCCAATATTTACTGCAGGAGACCAACGTCCACTTTTCAAGTCACCTTTTGATGAGAAAATATCAAAACCACCAAGACTTGTATGCCATTCACTACTGAAGTATAAAATAGAGTCTCTTGAATCAAAGAATGGAGTAACTTCATCACCTAAAGTGTTGACATTCTTACTACAATTTTGCACTGCACCCCAACTTCCATCAGACTCTTTTTTAGAATACCAAATATCATAACCACCCTTGGAACCTTTTCGGTTTGAAGCAAAGAACAAATAATCTCCCTCTGGTGTATATGCAATCTGTGGAGTAGTATTACTTGTCTGCGACATATTAATTGGAGCAGGTAACTTTGTAATATTTGAGAACTCTACTCTGTCTAAATCAAAATCTGCACAATAAATTGCACAGTCATAACCAATACATTTACTGAAATAAGCTTTTTTACCATCTTTTGTAAACGACAAGTTATTCACGTGGGCTTTATCATCAGTCAATGATTTTACTTCCTTCATATCCGACCAAGTAGAATCGCTATGACGTGTCGCCTGCATCACCTTTGTCAAATAGTTTGCATATATGTACGAAGTATCTGCCAATTTTTCGTCTAACGGACGTACACCAGCAAAAAAGAACAAAGAATCATTATACTGACAAGGAGCATATTCCGCATACATAGAATTCACTGTCTTATCAGGTATTCTGATAGCTTCAATTCCAACAGACTCACCTACTTTCTGGATTTTCTTTTCTAATACAGTAACTTCTTCTTTTGCCTTCTTTGTATAATAATCATTTGCACGGCTTATTTTACAATGGTTTTGATACTGAACCTTTGCAGAGTCATATTTCCCTTGCAACTTCAGCATTTCAGCATACCAATAATTTGCCAAATGAAATGTTAACGAATCTTTTGATATTGCTATTCTATAATATTTTTCTGCATCTGGATAATTTTGATAACCACGGCAAGCCTCTGCACATTTAAAGGCAATATTAGGATTATCTACATACGCCAAAGCCTTTTCATAAGCCTGATGAGCACCATAAAAATTGGCATGGGCAAAACAAGTATCTCCTAATGCTATATAAGCCTCATAATACTGTTTTTTCCCTTGCGCCAAAGCAGCAACGGAAAAAGACAATAAAATCAACAAAGAAGAAATTATGCGACTAATTCGATTCATATACTATCTAAATGGGTCATTTACAATACCTTCAGGATTTACCAAGATAGGAGCACGGCAATTCAACAACTTCAAAGAAAACTCAAAGCTATCACCGCTCACATTTCTACCAGTAGCCCATTTATTAGCCTCACGGTAACTTGAAAGTGTTATATCATAACTAAACCCGAATTGCACTGTCCAGTTTTTATTTATTGGTTTGTCAAATGACAACCCTAATATCAAAGCATCTTTCAAACGATACCAAGAACCTACATATATGGCATCAATTACCGGTGTATATTCACCTACCGAGCATTTCACATACGTACCGAAATTCATTTCATTATACATTTTCTGATTCACGTAAATGAAACTTGGCAAAAGTGTAACCATCGAATTTACCGGACAATAGGCATTCGCATTTACAGAAAATCTCAGATAGTTATCTTCTGAATCCTTTCCAACAACAGCAAGACCGCCACCACCTGAACCGAACAATCTAAATAAAGTCACACCCATATTAATAGGTATTTTTCTCGTAACAAAGTATTGACCATTTAAGCCAACACCCATATCACAATAAAAACGTGTTGTATTTTCAAGATCAGAACCAGCAGTATATTCACCAGTTATAGGATTAATATTACCACCTAAAACCAGTTTGTCCTCATTTATACTCATCAAGTTAAAAGCCGCATCCAATCCCAAAGAAATACGAAGACGACCTGCATTATAATGATACGCCGGCATCAATTTAAACTGAGTATTTCCGTACGAGTTTTCACCAGAATAATCCGCAACAACTAAACCTCCAATACCAAGAGAACCACCTAAGAACTGAAATTTCTGAACGTGATGGTCGTAAGAAGCCATAAACGTATTGTATGTGCTCCACTGTCCCTTATAATTCGTATAAATACGATTATGACATTCATTCACACCCGCCAACGCCGGATTGTAATACAACGGTGCAGCATCAAACTGAGAAAAGTGAGTATCTTGAGCATACGCAGAGATAAATCCACCCAGCAGAACTGACACAATTGCTACTATCTTCTTAAAACGGATACACATATATTCCTTCCGAGTCTTCAAATTTTAGCAAATATATAAATTATTTTTTGCAAAAATCATTTTTTTATGAAATCGAGCTTCCTTCTTTTATTTTTTTCTCTGGAGCAACGAAGTACAATTTTCCAGCCGCATCTTCTGCCATCAATATCATTCCCTGTGACTCTATATTTTTCATCTTTCGTGGCTGCAAATTAACCAACACACTTACTTGACGTCCAACACATTCTTCTGGAGTAAAATGTTCAGCAATACCTGATACGATTGTTCGCGTATCAATTCCTGTATTAACTGTCAATTTCATCAATTTATCAGTTTTTGGCACACGTTCAGCAGCTAGAATAGTTCCGATGCGGATATCCATCTTTGCAAAATCATCATATACTATCGTAGCCTTTTGCTCAGCAACAGGTGCATTCATAGCCTCTTCTTCCTCGCGTGCTTTCTTTGCAGCATCCAATTTTGCAATCTGTGCATCAACTTCTGAATCTTCAATTTTTCTAAACATCAACTCTGCCTGACCAATTTCTTTTCCTTCAGCCATGATATCCTTTTTCCCCGCATCAGCCCATTTTACATCCGACAGATTCATCATCTTCATGATTTTCTTTGCCGAGAATGGAAGGAATGGTTCAAATAGGATTCCGCAGTTTGCTGTTATCTGCAAACAGACATTCAATATAGTTGCAACACGTTTTTCGTCTGTTTTTATAACTTTCCAAGGTTCTGTTTCTGTTAAATATTTATTTCCTACACGTGCAAGCTGCATTGCATCCTTCAAAGCATCACGGAAACGATAGTTTTCGATATTTTTAGAAACGTTCTCTTTCGCCTCAACAATAGACTGCAAAACTTGTTCGTCAACATCCGTCAATTCTGATTGTGCAGGAACTTTTCCTCCAAAATATTTTTGAGTCAAAACAACAACACGATTTACGAAATTTCCTAGAATTGCAACCAATTCATTATTGTTTCTTGCCTGAAAATCCTTCCAGGTAAAATCATTATCCTTGGTTTCCGGTGCATTTGCTGTAAGCACATAGCGCAACGTATCTTGCTGGTCCTTAAAGTCTTCTAGATACTCATTCAACCAAACAGCCCAATTTTTTGATGTTGAAATTTTATCTCCTTCCAAATTCAAAAACTCATTTGCCGGCACATTTTCTGGTAAAATGTAACCTCCATGAGCCTTCAACATCACAGGAAACACGATACAATGGAAAACAATATTATCCTTTCCAATGAAATGAACCAACTTGGTATCTTCAGATTTCCAATATTTTTCCCATTCTGCAGAACATTCCTGAGTCGAAGTAATATAACCTATCGGAGCATCAAACCATACATACAACACTTTGCCTTCAGTGCCTTCTAACGGAAGAGGAACTCCCCAATCTAAGTCACGGCTCACAGCACGTGGATGCAATCCACCGTCCAACCATGACTTGCACTGACCATAAACATTGGTTTTCCATTCTTTATGATCTTCCAATATCCATTTACGAAGAAACTCTTCATGTTTATCAAGTGGTAAATACCAGTGCTTTGTTGCTTTTTTTACTGGTTTTGCGCCAGAAAGCTTACTTACCGGATTCAATAATTCTTCTGGAGAAAGAGACGAACCGCATTTTTCACACTGATCGCCATAAGCTCCTTCCGCACCACATTTCGGACATGTTCCAACAATATATCTGTCTGCCAAGAATTGTTGAGCTTCTTCGTCATAATATTGTTCGGAAGTCTGTTCAATAAACTCGCCTTTATCATACAATGTCTTAAAGAAATCTGACGACACTTTTGTATGTAAATCATGCGAAGTGCGGGAATAATTAGAAAAACCTATACCAAATTCCTCAAAAGATTTTCTAATAATTGCATCATAACGGTCAACAATATCTTGAGGACTACAATTTTCTTTTTTTGCTTTTATTGTAATTGGCACACCATGTTCGTCACTACCACACACAAAAAGAACATCTTTTTCATTCATTCTCAAATAGCGAACATAAATATCAGCGGGAACATATACTCCGGCAAGGTGGCCAATATGCACTGGTCCATTCGCATAAGGAAGGGCTGCAGTAATGAGGTAACGTTTATAATCGGTCATTTCTAACATATTTTTTGTATCTTCGCAAAGATATATTATTTGTCAGAATTTTATAGCAAACATCAATGATAAGACCTGATTTTTTACAAAAGGGCGATACAATTGCAATTGTTTGTCCATCAGGACCAATAAAAGAGGGTTCCCTAGACTTTGCAATAGAGACATTAAATTCTTGGGGATTACAGGTAAAAATCGGCAAAAATGTGTTTAATCGCTATGGCGTTTTCGCAGGAACTGACGAGGAGCGTGCTGCCGACTTTCAGGAAGCTATCGATGACAAAGAAGTCAAGGCAATATTATGCGCAAGAGGAGGATACGGTGCTATACGCATTATAAACCGAATTGATTTTTCCTCACTAATTTTTAATCCAAAATGGATTATCGGATTCAGTGACATTACCGTTTTTCACTCACGAATGAGTTCGCTCGACATTCAATCTATTCATGGAGTAATGGCCAAAGGCTTCGGAAACGTAACAAGCAAATCTTTACAATCACTACACGACGTGTTATTTGGGGTAATTCATAACATACAAATTGCAACATCAAAATTCAATCATCTTGGGAAATGCAAAGGACAACTTGTTGGCGGAAATCTTTCCATGCTTTACAGCATGAGAGGGGTTGATTTTGAATATGATTACAACGACAAAATTCTTTTCATCGAAGATTTAAATGAATATTTTTATCATATCGACAGAATCATGCAGAACCTTAAGCATTCCGGGATTCTGCAGAACATAGCTGGACTTGTTGTTGGAACAATGAGCGGAATGAGAAACGGCACAGACGAATACAGTGGCAGTATTGAAGAAATTATTCTTGACGCAGTTGATGACTGCACATATCCTGTTGTTTTCAATTTCCCATCTGGACATGAAGATTTAAACCAAACGTTAATTATAGGAGCTGAATATAGTTTAACTTGTTCTAATGATATTGTAGATTTCTCTTGTATGACCAACAAACGGAAGAGAAAAGAAATCTTATCTTAAATTCTCAAATTTCTGATACTGGGAAAGATTAAACACCGACGTATCCACAACATGCTGTTTAACCTGCGTAACATTTAACGTGGACTTTGGAGCTCGCAACAATGTTTTATTTTCTATCATCATTGGCATTACGCCACGCATCTTTCCATGTGGCAATGCTTTGAAAAACAAAAAGTAATCTTCCAAAGACATAGCGACCTGCGACATAGGAGTATAGAAATTAAAATTCTCCCCTGCCACCCAATACGTTATCTCCATGTTTTCTTCAAGATTTCTAACACGCCACTGACTGCAATAATAGCCATTGATATATTTATGATTCCCCGTATTTACAACTTCTAAATTCTGAACATATTTCTCTGAGACGGGGAAAGATTCAACTTTTGTATATATACGTTTATTAGGATTTATCAGCATAACTGATTTATCCTGCAGATTCACAATATATGCACGTATGACGCGTTTATACTTATCATATTCGTCAATTCTTACGCAATCATCTTTGATTGTATATACATAATACAACGTATCGGAAAAAGTTGTTTTCATACAACTCACTTCTCCTTCAAATTTGTTTTGAGAGAATGTGGCTGTAAAAAAACACATGTATAAGACAAACAAGTAGAATTTTCTCATAAATAAATTTTTCCGAAACAAAACAAAGATAGAATTGTTTCAAGAAAAAAGCAAAAAATTAAGGTAGAAGTTGGTGTAACAAAACAACATAACCGTACAGTTTATTTTTGTAAAGAAACAAGTAATAAACATTGCAACATAAAACAAAAAGGGGATTGTCGAAAGACAATCCCCTTTTTGTTATCTATAAGAATTATAACTTACTATTTCTTTATGAAAGATTTTGTTACGATTCCGTTTTCTGTTTCAACTATCACTTTGTAGTTTCCTTGAGCGAAGCGTGCTGCATTGATTTCAATTACATCACCGTTAGCTTCTTCCTGAGCAACTACTTTACCTGTAGTAGAAACAACTTTTACTGATTTCATGTTGTCAGCTTCAACCATCACAACGTTTGTTACAAATGTTGGATAAACTTTTGCATTTACAGCTACAACATCTTCGATTGCATCTTCAATTACAATGTCTGGATCTTCACCCATAGCCTTGATTGCATTCAACAATCTCTTAGCTGCAGCATCAACAGCTTCTTGTGTAGCGAAATCTTCGTAACGAACTGTTTGTGCATCCATCCAAGCTGATTGGAATTCATTGTAAACAAGTGGAGAGATTTGACCTTTAGCCCATCCAATCATAATGTCACCAGACTGAACTTTGTTGTACACTGAATATGCACCCCAAGTTTCGTTTTCAATCAACTGAATCAAGTAATTCTTGTCAGCACGAACTGCAGTTACTTTTACAGTGATTGTTTCTTCAACATTGTCATTAACAGCCATGATAGTCACAGTTGTTTCACCCATTGCAAGTGGAGTAATGTTTCCTTCAGAGTCAACAGACAAGATTGAGTTATCTGACACTATAAAGTTTACATCCTTATAACTTGCATTTGAAGGAGCAATTGTTACAGAAATTTTCTTAGTCTGATTCAATTCCAACTCAACATCTTTCGATGTAATCTTTTCTACTGGAATCTTTTCAACATAGATTGAAATAGCATCTTCCACATCAGTTCCATCTGTTGATTTCGCTGTGATTGTTACATAACCGTCATGTTTTGCAACAACAGTACCATAAGCTGTTACAGTTGCAACACTTTCATCACTTGAGCTCCATGCAACTATTTTATTTGTTGCTGTTTCTGGAGTTACTGTAACACTTAAGTTCATTGTTTCACCAACAACCATGTTTTGGCTACCTCTAACCTTAACTGATGTTACTTTTTCAACAACTGAAACTTTTACAGTTTTTGATATCGAAGCATTGTCTGCAGATTTAATTACTATTTCTGCTTCCTCAACACCTGCAAGACCTTTAACTGCATATGAACCATCCTCATTGTCTTCGATTAGGATTGCGTCTGAGTTTGAAGTTACAGTAAGTCTTGTTTGAGTTGTATTTTCAGGAAGAAGAGTTACATAGAATACACCTGCTCTTCCATTTGCTTCAAGGCTCAAGTCTTCTACATCAATTGTAATACCAGTAATCTTAACAGTTTCTTGAAGTACTGTTACCTGACATTCGTTAGATTCAACACCTTTGGCATCGCTTGCTATTGCTTTAACACTGAATACGCTTCCGATTGTAGCATCTGAATTTACAGAAATCTCACCTTCCTCAGAAATTGTTGCTGGAGCATTTTCTGAAAGTACCCATACGTATTCTTTGTTATCAGCATTTAGAGGAGCAATTGAAATTTCATTGTTCTTGAATGTATAAGAACCACCTACTTCAATTGACAATGCCGATGGGATTGTTATGCTTTCAACATACATTGGATCTGGATTTACTTTTACAGTTTGCTGTTTTCTCAAAACAGAGCCATCTGTAGAAGTCACTGTTACAGTTACCGACACCTGACGTGCAATACCCATTTCGTTTACCTTTTCAGGAACACCTGTGAACACACCTTCGTCAGTAATTGTTGCGTAAGCACTTGTTCCAACAGACCATTTAACAGATTCAATTGTTGCATCTTCTGGTTCGATAACCAACAATTCTCTCAAGTTAACAGAACCTGAAGCATATACTTCATATACACCTTCAGCACTGAATGAAAGTGAAGACGCTGGAATAATTTGGTCAACAATTGTTACCACACATTCTGCAGTTGCATTACCATCGTTTGAAGAACATACAACTTTGAATGTATCACCAGATTTACCTGTCACAGTAATAACATTGCCTTCGATTGTTGCGCCATCACCGTCAATAGACCATGTATAGCTCATATCAGTTGCCTGAGATACAGTAGGAGCCTTTAATGTGTAAGTAGCATTTTCCTGCAATGACAATGTTGCACCTTCTTTCAATGTGATAGATTCTACCAATTGAACTTTAGCAACAATTGTTACAGGAAGAGAAGCTGTTCTTTCTGTTCCATCGGCAGTTGTTACAGTAACCATTACTGTACCAGTACCGTCGTTCAATGTTTCTTCTGCAGTTACAACACCAGCTTCTGAAACTGTCAAGCCAGCTGTTGCAGTCCAGCTATATGTTACTTCTGCTTCAGCAGGTTCGTAAGATACAAGACCGCTCAAATCTTTTGACTGACCGCTTCCCAATGAGATTGAAGTTAATGCCTCACCATTTTCAGTGAATGATACTGAAGTAACTGGAACCACAACTGTTACCACACATACTGCAGATTTACCTTCTGTATATGTTGATTTAACAGTGATGTTAGCTGTACCTACACCAGCTGCAGTGATTTTACCTGACTGGTCAACAGTAGCAACTTCTTCATTATCTGATGTCCATGCGACTGCTGAATTATATTTTCCTTCAGTACCTTCACCGTAGAACACAGTAGCTTTTACAGTTTGTTCTGCACCGATAGATTTTAATGTCACAGATGTTGGAGCAACCGTAATATAATCTACTGGATCATCGTTACAGTTTACAATTACAACTGATTTTGATGCAGCTGAACCGGCACATCCGTTTTCATCAGTTAATGTATAGTCAATCTTCAATACATCGTTTATTGCATAAGAATTTGGAACGAATGAAGATTTAACTACATCATTTACTTTGAATACACCCGTTCCAGCAAAACCGTTATTGTTTGCAGTCAATTCGATTTCGTCGTTTACTGACTGGCAATATTCTGATTGAGAAAGTTCAATTGCAGGAGTTGGGATTGCATTTACTGTCAATACAGCTTCAGCAGCAGCACTCACACAACCTTTTTCTGATTTTTGTTTTACTGTATAAGTGTAATCTTTAGCAGCAGTTACACCAGTTACAGCCTGTGTAGCTTCAGTTCCCTTAGTGTTACCTTCAGCATCGTACCATTGCAATGTGCATCCAGTAGATGCAGTAGCCGATACTACATAATCATCAGAAGAACCATAACAAGCAGTTGCAACTGCAGTTTCAGGAGCAGCTGGAGTTTCATTGATTGTGTAAACTACTTCAGCATATTCTGAATAACAACCGTTCAATTCTGTACGTGCATAGAATGTTTTTGTAGCTTCAAGATCTGCTGGAGAATATGTCTTAGCAGCTGCAGCATTTAATGCTTGAGTACCTTGTTCTCCATACCAGAATACATTGTCAGAAGAAGTCAATGCATTTGCAGCAGCACCGGCACAACTTTCGTTAGCAGTAAGAACTGGTTTAGCAGGAGTTGCTTTTACTGTAAGAGTAACTGGAGTCTGAATACCTTCACAAGCATTTGCTTCTGAATATTGAGCAGCAAAGAAGTTATAATTTCCAGCTTTTTCAATTGTTGGGGTAAATGTTTCACCTGTTCCAACTTTAGTTCCTTTAGCATCGTACCAACGAATTTCACTTGAACCGTCGCCAGTTGCTGTTAATGAAGGTATTTCGGCACCGAAACAGATTGCTTCAACAGCGTCAACTGTTACAGCAGCTGTTTTACAGTCAGTAACTGTAATAGTAACAGTTTCTTTATCACTTTCGCAACCAGCAACAGTTGTATTTGTTACATATACTTTATAAGATCCCTCCGCATCTGTTGTAATGCTTGGAGTGTAAGTTGATGTAGAAGCAACAGCTTCGCCATCTTCTGCAGTGTACCACATAATAGTTGTACCTTCAGCAGACAATGTAGGAACGTCTGCACCAAGTACCAAACCAACTACGGCAGTTACTTCAGGAGCGACAGTTTCGTTTACAGTAATTGTTGCCTCTTTAGAAGCTTTACAACCATCTACAACTACTGAGTATGAAATTTCCACAACACCACTGTTACCAGCTGGATCAAATACACCTGCAGGAGCATTACCTGACCAAGTACCTTCAGCTGGCTCTGCTGTTATTGTTTGTGCAGCATCGTTAGAACACATGCTTGCTTCATACGAACCAAATGTTATTTCAGGAACTGCATTTACAGTAATAACTTTTTCTGTGCTTCCTTCACAACCATTTGTTGTTGCAGTAAGTACCAATGTATTTGCACCTACAGTTGCAGTTGCTGGGTTGAATGTTGTGATTGCAGAACCACCCATTGTAACTGTTGTAGTAGCAGGAGAGAATGTCAATTTAGACAAATCAATTTCTGCATCATTTGCACATACTGTTTCTTTCAAGCCCTCTACTGCAGGAGCAGGAGTTGTTGTTACGGTGAATGTAGCCTCTTTTACTACAGAACATGCACCATCAACATAGGTATATGTAAGTGTTGCCGAACCGTTTGATGGATCGAAAGAAGTTACAGTTTCATTCTTAGCATCTTTCCAAGAACCTGTGTTAGGATCAGCAACCGTAGTCAAAGCAATTGCGTCATCAGCAGAACAGATTTTTTCTGGAACTGTTACTGTTACCTCAGGAGCAGCTGTTACAGTAAATACTTTACTGTCAGTATCACCACAGGCATCAGTACCACGTGTTAATGTAATAGTATATGTACCATCACCTACAACACTTGGCAAGAATTTGTTGCCGCTGATAGCAGTCTCTGTTACATCAGTTTCACCTTTCTTAGCAGTCCAGATACCTGAACCATAAGAACTCTTCAACTCAACTTCGTTTTCTGTTGCACAGAATTCAGTTTCTTCATTGCCAATTTCAGTTTGTGGTTTAGGAGCCACAACCATAGCAACTTCAAGACGTTCTGCACTTTCGCAACCATCAAGTTTTGCTACATAATATGTAGTACTTCCTGCAGGAGTTGAAGCTGTAGTTGCTGGAGTAGCATCTAATACTTCAAATACTTCACCAACTTTTGTATACCACACTGGAGTCCAAGAGCCGATTACTTCAAGACTTCCTGCAGTTCCCTGACAGAATTCTTGAGATTGAGAAACTTCCTCAGCTGTAGGAGCAGCAGTAGGACATGTTACCGTAACGTTGAATACTAATTCAGCCTTACCGCCATCTGCTGGAGTAAGAGTAATTGTTGTTGTACCAACTCCAACACCAGATATAGTTAAATTACCTTCAGCATATTCAGCAGTTGCAACTTCAGAATCTGCAGATACTACTGTCAAGTTCTTATTTGTTGCATTTGCAGGAGCTACTGAAATCAAACGGCTTGCAGTTTTATCCATAACAACTGTAACATTCTTTTCACCTGAAGTTGTTATTTCATTAACTGTAACCGCAGCAACTGTTATTTCGAATGTTGCAATAACCGTTTCATCTGCTACAGAAGTAGCAGTTACTGTTATAGGATCACCAGATTCTTTAAGAGCAGTTACCTCACCAGTTTCTGAATCTATGGTTAAGTATTTTGCTGCAATGCCAGGAACCGACCATGTTACAGTTTTATCCTCAGCATCTGCTGGAGCAATTTCTGCTTTCAATGTCTGTTTGCTTCCTACCGACATAGTTTCTTCACCAGTAATAGCGATAACTGTAGGCATTTGAACAACTTTTAATTGTACTGTTGTTGTTACAGCACCAGTTTCACCTTCTGCAGAAATTACCATATCAACATATTCACCAGCTGTTGATTTAACACCTGTAACTACTATATTGTTTATGTTCTTTTCTGAATCATAAGAATATTCAAATGTAGCATAGTCAGACGCTGCAACTGTTAATGTTTTATTTGTTGCATTAAGAGGATCTTCAACAACTTTAACAGAAACCTCTTCACCTACTTTTACAGTTTGTTTATCAACTTCGGTTGATAATGCAGTAACATATACAGTACCTTTTGTTATTTCAACATCATAAGGACCAACCAAAGATTCACCGTCAGTAATATAAATATGACCAAGAGCGCCTTCAGCATCAATTTCAACAGTACTTAAATTCAACTCAGCAGCCAATCCTGTTGATTCTTCAGAAATATCAGCAACACTTGCAATTGTTGCAGCAGATACTGCTTTTGAACCTAATACTAAATATGCATTTGTAAATGGGCGGTTTGCCATAACAGTAACCACATCTTTTGAAGTTGCAGCAGAAATTGGTCCTGCATCTTCATCTGTAGTATAAACATTTTCTATTTTAAGTTTTTCAGCTTTTATAGTGAATTTACAAGATGACATTTCCGAAACGTTATAGCTTGCGTCCATTGCATAGAACGCATAAGTTTCACCAACTTCACATTCTGTCATATCCGCAATTAACACAGTTTCAGCTTCACCACCACTAACACTGAAGTTATATTTAGCAACATCTGCAATTTGTCCCATGCCAGTTAAACCTGTTGCAGAAGAAAGAACCACATAAACTGTAGAATTTTCAGAACATGTAATAGATATAGAACCATCTTTTGTTATATCACCTTCTGTACATTCCAAAATTTCTGGAGCTGTTACGTCATTTACAGTAATTGCAACCTTTGAAGATAATGCACCGGCATCTGGGTCATATGCATATACGTAGAAGTAACCATAACCTATACCCTCAAGACTAACGTTTGTCTCTGTATCTTCTGTACAAGCTACTTTTACACCTTCACCATTTACAACAGCAGCTTCCAATTCCGAAAATTGAGGAGTTGTTTTAAATGGAACTACATATATATATCCATTTGCTGAACTTGTGGCAACAATTGTTGAGTTTTCTGCAACACCTACACTTTGATCCAAAGCATCTGCAGGAGAAACCTTTAATGTTAATGCCTTACCAACTGAAATATAATCAAAATTCAAAGTGCCACCATAGAATGTAGGAGTATAATCATTAGCTTTTGAACCTTTATCAGAAACAAATCTAAACAACACCTGTTCAATTGCTGATCTATCCACAATCTCAAAGTTCATTGCAGAATAATTAAGAACCTCTAATCCTGAGGTAGAGATAGTTGTAGCAATCCAATCACCTTCAGATAATTTACCAAAATAGTCAACGAAATCAATTCGGTAATAACCTGTCATTGTACCAGAAGCTGTACTTACTTTGAATGAAAGAGTCTCTCTTCCACTCATATCAATTACATAGCCAGCATCCTTTGTAGAAATTGTCAAGGCACCAGCCCATGATTCCGTTTCTTTTTGAGTTACAGCGAGAATGCTCTTCGCAGCATTTTCTGTCTTATTGCTTGCTGTTACAATCTTGCCGTCACCAGCTATTTCATAAGTAACATAATCACTTTCATCGTCAAAATGGTCGAACCAACCTGTAGCAACTGTCATACCAACCAAGTTAGCCAATTCAACATTAATATCTTCGCAAAGACGACCATCAAGTGATTTAACAGCTTCCTCATACGACGCATACGATGCATAAACAGTTTGACCTTTATCAATTGGTTCTTCCAAAGTAAGAACTAATGTTGTAGCATCACCCACCTTAGTTTCAGCAGACACAATTGTTTTGGAATCCCCATCTGCATAAATTTGAATAGAGCAAGGATCTACAGATGGAACTCTCATACCTGTACTGAATTTCAATTCCACTTGCTTTCCATCAAATGAAACCTTACCACTCGTTGCCTCAACAGTTGGATTAGGAGGACAAAGTTGTAAATAATCTATATAAATCTCATAATTCTTTTTTGATCCATTATCAGCATCTGTTAAGTATCTAATCTTTACACCACTATATTCAAAACCAGGATTATATTTCTGATAATTCACATTATGATCCGAGAAATTATAGTCAAACTCATTCCACTTTCCAACTTCCCAATCTGAACAATCTATAACACCATAGTTCGAACCATAGTCACCCATATCGTTAATTTGAATTTGAAGACCATCGCCTTCCATAGATTTCAAAAACACACGACCTTTTAAACGCAGGCCTGATTTAGATGTTATTTCCTGGAATGCAGCTAAATCACCTGCAGACATTGCTTGTGCATCTCCAGGATATGTTTGCAAACATGCATACGCTCTTCCTTTATTGCTCCAAGTATAAACTTTCGTTCCATCCTGCGTTCCTGTACTAAATGAACCTGCACCAGCCCACGAGCCTCCAAAACCAATATTTGTTTCAGTGGCAGCATTTAACAAATCAAAACATTGTACACTCAAATAGAAATTTTGAACAGACGACTTTGTAAATGCTTTTGCTGTTTTCTTTCCAGTTGTAGAAGTAATGGCTCCACCAGCAAAAGAAACTGTTACTTCAGCCTTTGCCGATGTAATATACGCTTCATCAAAAACTAATTCCAAAACATCAGCATCGGTTTCGCTTACGTTAATAGAAGCAGGGCTACCCTTACTTGTTCCATCAACAAACACAGTAAAATCAGAAGCATTTGCACCACCTAATGCAATTTCTTTAGACCACTGAATCATTAATTTCGTACCAATATCATTTGTATAACGAGATACAACGTAAGGTTCCATACTTGTTATCTTGTTAGCCACCTCAAATTCAGAGAAAGCATCTGCTTTTGCTTTATCATCAGCGGCTTTTATACTAGTACCGTTATACGTAACAGTAATTACAGGTTCAGAAATCTCAGAAGACAAAGTCAAAACGATACGTTTTGCATCAGAAGAGCTTACAGCTATTTTTGAAACAGAGATTGTTGTTGCTGTAGCATCATCATTATTTTCATATGTCTGCACTCTCCATTCCGAAGCAGCTAACCCCGAATTAAGAATTTCTTTAGAAAAATCAACATAAACAACAGTACCGTCAGCATTTGTTTCAGCAGCATCAGGAACAGGAAGCATATCCCAGAAGTTAGGCATATTACCTGTCAAGCACATCATAAACAACAACTGAGTTGTATGAGTATAGTAGGCACCCCAAGCATCATTAGCAGAACCAACCGACCAGCATTTTTCCATATAAGCACTAAACTTGTCATCTACCATAGAACCAACAGAAAGACCTCCCTTGAAACAAGCATTTTTACCAGTTCCCCATGTAGCAAGACTTCCACCCATGCCTCCAGTTCCTGGAGTACCATTCAACTGATAACCGTCAACGATGTCATCTGGGTTAGGATATTTAGACTGAGCCCAACTTGTTATTTTACTAGCCAATTCCTGAGCCTGTGCATGACCATACCATGCGTAAGCATGAGCAAGACGCCAAGGAATACGTACTGCATCGTAACCAAAGATTGACTCAAATTTACCATTAATCAAACCTTTCAAATAAGTTCCGTTTTCGTAGCACCAGTCAGGAATCAAACCAGTAGTACTATTAGCAGTTTTAGCCATCAAAGTGTAACAGTTATTAATAACTGTTGACCAAGCACGAGTACCCCATCCTTCTTTGCCTTCAACATACGCAAACAACTGCATTGCATTTGTAATAAAGTAGCAAGGGTTTTTATAATCATCAAACATATCACCAGGTTTCACCTGTTTTGTGCTACTAATTTCGTAATTCCAAATAGCATTTATTAATGTTTTAGCTTCTTGCAGATAATTAACCTTTCCATCACTGCCCCATTGTTTATGAGCCATAAGCAATGCCTGAGCTGCATCTAAATCCGCATCGGTAGCACCATTGGCATTACCGTCACCTGCAGTAACCTTACCAGTAAATGCATTTACTTTCCAGTTCATCAAACCATTATTGTTCGAATTCTCCTTATAATACGTCCACAATCTATTGAAACAATCCTGTGTATTGTTTGTAGAGTTGTCCATATACACAAAGATAAGCATACCATATGCTATACCTTCAGAAACCGAGTTTGTTCCATCATCACTGGCAGTATGCTGATCAAACTTAATACGAGCAGCAGGCTTTCCATTAACAGTTCCTTCTACATAATAATTTTGTTTCCAAGCAGTATACAACTCTTGTATTTTACTACCAACATTAGCACCCTTATAGATATTTCCATACGGATACTGATAATTTTGCGGGAACGGATAGTTCTGAGCTGTTGAGAAGCCCACCACTCCCAAGAGGGTTACACACAGTAACATCAGGTGTTTCCACCAGCCTCTTACTTTTGAAATCTCTGTTTGTTTCATATTAATACTATTTAATGTTTACAAATTATAAGCTTACAAAAGTAAACTATTTTTTTCAATAGTTTACTAACAGTCTTCAAAAATCTTTGACATAGGTAAGACAAATAAGAAAGAAGAAACCCTATATAGGGAGAGATTTTTTGTTACATATATATTATAATGTATAGGGATTTTACAGTTATAGAGTTATCTCCTATCTTTTCTCTACAAAGGGAAATTTGCGAAACCAACATGCAACTCCTACGGAATTGTTTTTTATAATCTTTGAAATTGTCCTACTGATATTAATCCCCTAACGGTGATTAATTTGATATTTTCGAACATCTCGGGCGTATAAGGGATTATAAATCAACAAATAACTTGAGAATATTTACGGGAAGAAATGTAAACTGTTATTTTGGCCAGATGAATGTGCTGTTAAGATCTTTCTCACCGCCGTCGATTACAATATCCTGTCCTGTACAGAAACGGTTTTTTATTGTGAGAAAATAAATCCATTCTGCAATTTCCTCTGCAGTTGCCCAACGTTTTAAAGGAGTTACATTCATTATGGAATCCCACAGTTTTTTGTCTTCCATAACCGGTTTATTTATTGGAGTAACCACACCGCCCGGCGAAATGCTGTTACAGGTTGCTCCGTATTTCGAGATACGCAGAGCCACATTCTTCATATAGGAAATCATGCCGCCCTTACTTGCTGAATATTCAGGAAATTCCGCGCCCGTATGTGCTGAAGCCGATGCAACCATCAGCACCGAATGTATTTCTGGAGACAGGTATTTTTCGGTAACATGGATTGTTCCTTTCAAATTTATGTCTATATCGTCGTCGGAATTTTGTGTACCCGCATTATTTACCAGAACATTTATACCAGAAAGCTCCGGCAGTGTATCTTTTTTCGACACATCACATTGATAATGAAGGTAATTACAATGTTCAATTTTTGAAGGACAAATATCCAAGCCAATCAAAGAATGGTTATTCTGAAGGAAAATCTCAGCAGTAGCCTTTCCAATACCCGAAGATGTTCCTGTTATGAGAACTTTCATTTTTGCCAGTTCTTAGAAATTTTATAACCAACTCCGGAAAAACATATTTCCATAAGAAGTTCCACAGCAGCACCAGTAAAAGAACAAACCAAGGTCTGTTTTAAATTCCATCCAAAAAGAGGAATGCTCACAACCGAAGCAAACACAAAATTATCGACAAACTGTGCCACCGCCGTAGATATAAAACTGCGAAGGGCAAAATCCTTGTACTTGTCGTTTTGGAATATTTTTGCAATCGACATATTGGTTACAGCATTTACAACAGAGGCTACAAACATTGCAAACGCAGAGCCAAAAACAATCCATGTGGAACCGCCAATTGTAGCGTTCAAAGCATCGTTTACCTCCGTTAATCCTGTTGAATAATATTCTCCCCACATTCCAGGTGTAAGCGAAAGAAGTTTGAAAAACACAAATGTTATTAAGTTAATAACAATAGCAAGAATGGAGATTTTTGTGGCAGCTTTTCCTCCGTAAACTTTGCAGATGCAGTCCATTATAAGAAAAGGAATCCACGACAGAGCAAAGCCACAGTCTAGTGCAAGCCATTCTGAATGAAACAATTCCTTGTTTGCAAGCAGATTCATTAATACTACGGAAAGGATGAAAATTGACAGTGCTAAAGACGGCACTTTGCGAAGGAGAACTTTATAGTCCTCGATCTCGGAACTAATTGTTTTTAAAATCATTGCTCTTTATGTTTTAATTTATTTTTGAGAGCGGAGGATGACAAGCCTAGAACTTCGCTCTTGGAATTTTTCCGATGCAAAGGAACATATTTTTTTTGATTTTCAAAATCAATCGCTCCACTTTAATCTTGAAATGTTACATATAATAATGTATAGATATCCTTCGCACAGAATAGCTGAAGGTTTTGTACAAGATTACTATTGTAAAGCATAACTATGAAAGAGAATCCTCGTAGTCTTTCAAGGCATTCAAGGCTTTTGGGAATAAAATCAACAAAGCAAGAATGTTTATCCATGTTGTCAATCCAATACCGATGTCGCCAATGCCCCATGCAGTGTTAGATGAAGCACATGCACCAACAACTACTAATATAAGCATAAGGAAACGATAAATCCAGCAGGCTATTTTTTGTTTTTTCTCGTTCTTTTCAAAAAGGAAAGCAAAACTTGATTCTGCATAGAAGCAATAAGCCATAAGTGTGGTAAACACAAAAAACGAAAGTGCTACCGTAACAAAGACACTTCCAAACCCTGAAAAAACGGTATCTATCGCATTCTGTGTGTAAGAGACATAATTTGCACCTAATTCTGGGGCACTGCAATAAATCATTTCTCCATTTGAATCAAACACATTATATTTCCCTGTGCAAAGAATCATAAGTGCTGTTGCCGTACACACAAGCAAAGTATCAACATATACAGAAAAGCCCTGCACAAGTCCTTGCTGAGCAGGATGTTTCACATTGGCACTCGCAGAAACAATAGCACCTCCTCCCTGGCCCGCTTCGTTTGAGAACAAGCCTCTTTTAACTCCCATGGCAATTGTGTTTCCAAGGATTCCTCCAGCAAGCGGATTAATACCAAAAGCGCCTTCAAAAATCATTGTAAACGCTGCCGGCACAGCCTGAATATTGGCACAGATAATTATTATCGCCATAATAATATAGACGATGGCCATGAATGGAGTTACAATTGTTGCCACATCGGCAATACGTTTTGCACCTCCAATTATCACAAGTCCGAGTAAAACTGCCATTAAAATTCCAATTAGCAAAGGACTAACAGCAAATGAATTACTAAACGCCGACGCCGCATTATTCGATTGAAGAAGAACGAGAAACATTCCGTAACCAACTATTGCGAGAACCGCAAACACAGTTCCCAACAACGGAATTTTCAGACCATCTTTAATATATGAAGCTGGACCGCCACACAGACCTTTTTTACTTTTAAAGTTATAAATCTGTGCAAGTGTTGACTCCGTGAACGCTGTTGATGCCCCAAGGAAAGCTGTTATCCACATCCAGAAAACCGCTCCAGGTCCTCCGTAAGCTATAGCAGTTGCCACACCAACAATATTTCCCGTGCCAACACGTCCAGAAAGAGCAATACAAAAAGCCTGAAAAGAAGATATTGAAGACGTTGACTTATCAGAATCTCCTTTTATAAGAAGTTTAGCCATTAAGCCTAATCTCCTTATTTGGATACAACGTGTCCGTATAGTAAAATACAAACCTGCACCAAGAAGCACTATTATCAGCGCCGGACTCCAGATAATTTTATTTATTCCCTCAACGATTTCTTCCATTTCCTATGTTTAATCGTTGCAAAAATACATATATAAATGTTGAGAAATTCTATTTTTTCCAAAATCTGTCAGTAATATCCACCATTTCCCCTGAACAGATTTTATACAATTTCTGATTAGTTGTCGGTTTATTTAACGGCCCTTTGGAAGAATCGTATCCTCCAAGTTTTATATAATCGAACTGTGGCAAATCAAAATTCTGAGGCAACGACGATTTTCCCGAATACCAGGCAGTTTTTACTTTAGGAAATGTTTTTTTCACAAACTCTGCAAGTTGTAAAACAGAATTTGGTTCCCTATCTCCTCCCATAAAACACACGCAAGTAATATCATAATCATAGGCATTTATTAGACGAGCCAACTCGGTCTCATCTAAAACCTTACCTATATCCTCTTGTAGATGAGGACTATGGCAACCAACACAACGATTTGGACAATTCGTTATGTTGATGGCCATTGTTACTTCATCGGGAATCTCTGCAAAAACAATATCGAAATTGTAATACTTCAGCATTACAAATTAAGTTCGAACTGTTGTTCTTTTGCATAATAACGGCGTTTAGCTTCTTCCTGACGTGCAGCAGAGAAGTTTGACACACGTTTCATATATCCAATTACACGAGTTAAATAATCCACATTTTTGCTTTGGCAACAAGGACATTCTTTCAAATATCTTTTGTCGATTTTTCCACAATCGTTACAGATTGTATTAGGGATATTGAATGTAAAATAGTTACATCCTTCATGAGAAGCAACGCGGATTAAGTGACGATACTGTTCTTTAGAAAGATGGCTTTCCAAATTAGCATGTAACGCAGAACCACCAGTTAAGTGAGCAATATAATTTCTACCATGAAGACGGAACTTGTCAACAATGTTCAATGATTCGTCTTCAACAATATAGAAATATGAATTATAGCAATCACGTGGAACTACATAACCATCTTCCTTATCCCATTTTGCATGTTTAACACCTACATTTTCTGCAGGAATCATTTCGCAGTTAAACATCATATCTTTTGTACGATATTTCTTGTTGTATTTTTCAATCAAGCCAAGAACATCCTGTACAAACTGAATATATTTCTGATTATCATTAATTTCAATTCCAAGGAATTCAGCAGCCTCAACCAAACCGTTTACACCAATTGTTAAATATTGACGGTTGATGTTGATATAACCAGCATCAAACAAAGGCAACATACCTTTTTTCTGCAAATTCTTCAGGTTTTCGTTGTAACCGATCTGAACTTTATGAACCAAATCAACAATACCTTCCAAGTATGTCATATAGTGCATATTGTTCTTTACCGCATATTGAATACAACGGTTCAAGTTGATAGTAAGCACACTCTTTGAACCAGTAGAAACACCACCTGCACCAAGCGTGTAGCTAAATCCGTTATCTTGGATTTCGTTACGCAAACGGCAGCATGAAGCCAAGGAATCTGCATTATCACTAATATATGTAAAGAAAGAGTGACCCTCAGAATACATTTCGGCAGTAAAATCTCCCATATCCTCATCCATCACGTCGCCATCCTTTGTAAGAAGAGCCATTGTTTCCACTGGGAATGTCAAAACAGCTTTTGTACGTTCTTGGTTAAACCATTTCATGAAACGTTTCTGCAACCAACACAAAGAATTCCAATGTGGTTGAGAGCCATCAGGGAAATAGAATTCGCCAAACAGACTTTCGAAATAGAATTTATCATAATATGAAATATTCCAGAACACAGCTTGGAAATTTCTTGCACCCGTTGGTTGATTGATTGAATAAACCACTTGTTCAAAACAATCATCAATCACTTTAGCAATTGTGCGTTTTTTCATCGACAAATCAACAACTTCGTCAGCACGTAGATAATAATCTTCGCCATATTCTTTTTCGATGAAATAGTTCATGTACATCAAGAACTCAGGAGTAGCACAAGCGCCGCTCAACATACTTGAAACGATGAAAACCATATTCACGAAACCGCCGCAGAATGCTTTTAGATTTGTAGGAGCTTTTGAGTTTCCGCCAACGCTTGTTGTACCATGCAACAACCATGGATACATTGTGATTGACGCACAATAGTTTGCCATAGAAGTTTCATCGTTTTTATACACAAAATGATTATTCAACAAGTACAAATATTTATCGGCCAACTCCTTTCCATACAATTCTTTCAAACGGTCGGTAAGCAAACGACGGTTCAAACGAATAAAGTTTGATTTTGGAAGTTCACCGATTAAAGTCGCAATATTTTTCTTTTCAACGTTAGCATTTGCATCGTATTTCGAACCTGTTGCCGCGTTCGAAGCATTACAATAGCTTACCAAGAAGTTCAATTTCTCACGATCTTCGCGGTCTTCAGTATGTTTCTGACGATACAACATATAGCTTTTTGCAACTGTATAATATCGTTCAGCCATCAACGCAACTTCAACCTGATTCTGAATTTCTTCAACACTCATTCCATCAGCAACATGAACACGGCTCAAAACACCTGCCAAATCATCATCAGTTGCATAACTACCAACCGACAAGAATGCCTTGCTTACTGCATACTTAATCTTTTCAATCGAGAAAGATTCTTTTGAACCATCGCGCTTTACGATTTTAATTTCTGAAACACCCATTTTTTTGACTTTAACGATATTTTACTTTTTAACCATTGCCAAGAATAAGATATTATACAATCTCCTCTTTCGCATTTTTATCCTAAATCGGTAATCATGCAAAGCAGGTCTTCTGACTCGTTCATTCTGCATTTTTTCATGCAGTTTTTTATGAACTCACAGTTACAAGATAGTATTGGATTTACACCAAATTTCCCTTCAGATTTCGATAACAAAATATCTCTATCACTTTAGCATGTCAAAATTAAAATTTAAGTCAATTCTTATTGTAAAAATCTTTGCAAAGTTATTAATAACCTTAAAAACAAACACATATTATCAGGTTGATATTCAATGATTTAATAAGTTAATAACGTATTTAAAACAATAAAAAAAGGCGAGATTTTTCAACCTCGCCATCACCTATAAAATAAGCCCCTAAAAGGTTATTTTTCAAGCTCTTTCCATGCCAACGCACTGGCACCAAGAACAGCAGCATTTTTATCCATCAAACCACTTAATTTAATGTCAATTTTATTTTTAAAAATTGGCAACAAATATTCTTCCATAGTTTGCTTTGCAGGTTTAATAATTGCATCGCCAGCTTTTGCAGGTCCACCAAACAAGAAAATTGTTGACGGGCTTGTATGACAAACAACATCAGCAAGTTTTAATCCGAGTATTTTCCCAGTATATTCAAAACACTCTTTTGCAATTTCGTCACCTGCCTGATAAGCTTTATACACATCGTACGAAGTCAACTTACTATTTGGAATATCACGTAACGAAGAAGGTTTACGAGAGTTGCACAGAAGTTCCGAAATTGTACGTACAATACCAGTTGCCGACACATAAGTTTCCAAACAACCTTTCTTTCCACAACCGCATTGACGACCGTCCATAAAAACAGTTGTATGCCCAACTTCTCCAGCAAAACCATCATGGCCATAAACCAAATCGCCATTTACAACAATACCACTTCCAAGTCCTGTTCCTAACGTTATCACAACAAAATCTTTCATGCCTTTTGCCGCGCCAAAAATCATTTCTCCCATGGCAGCCGCATTTGCATCATTTGTTATCGCAATTTTCACATTTGGGAAATACTCGCCCATCATTTTGCAAAAATGAACAGTACCTTTCCAACTTAAATTTGGAGCTTCTTCTATGGTTCCTCTATGATAATTTGCATTTGGTGCTCCAACCCCAATTCCCATTAACTGGCAATCAGAATGATTATTTAATTCTGTCTGGATAAGGCCGCACAAATTTTTCATATAGGACTCTATATCAAGACATTCTTTAGTAGGAACACTTGTTTCGAACAAACAATTTCCTTCACGGTCAACAAAGCCAATTGCGGTGTTGGTTCCGCCTATATCAATTCCAACTGTAATTTGTTTCATAATTATATTATTTTCAATTTTTACAAAAATATTAAAATCTTACGGAATATCATTTAGCTTTTTCGCATGATTTTACCACGAAACATTCTTTAGTAAAACCCGTGTTTCGCTGAAAAATGTATTTTTGCAAAAAACATATATAATGGAAAAACAAAAAACTCTTGAAGAAATCGGGGAATTTGGTCTAATAGAACTACTTACAAAAGATTTTAGAACAAAAGAAACGACAATAAAAGGCATAGGAGACGACTGTGCGGTATTGGAATATTCCGAGAAAGAATTTCAACTTGTTACCACAGATTTGTTGCTTGAAGGAATCCACTTCGATTTGGTTTATTCACCATTAAAACACATTGGTTACAAAGCAGTTATGGCAAATATTTCCGATATAATTGCCATGAACGGAACGCCAAAGCAGATGACTGTTTCCATAGCTGTATCAGCAAAATTTTCTGTTAACGCATTAGAACAGCTTTATTCCGGAATACGATTAGCCTGTGAACAATATAATATAGAACTTATTGGAGGCGACACATCAGCATCGATGACAGGACTTGCAATCAGCATTACCATGCTTGGTACCGTGGGAAAAGACAAGATTGCATATAGAAAAGGCGCAAAAACCACCGATTTAATCTGCGTATCAGGAGATTTAGGTGCAGCTTACGCAGGATTGCAAATACTTCAAAGAGAAAAAGCCGTGTTCAACCAAGGCAAAGGAGCCCAGCCAAAACTTGACGGTTACGAATACGTTTTGGGAAGAATATTAAAGCCAGACGCAAGACAAGACATTATCAAAAGTCTAGCAAAAGAGCAAATTATACCAACAGCGATGATAGACATTTCCGACGGTCTTTCTTCGGAGTTATTTCATCTGTGCTTAAACTCAAAAGTGGGATGTAAAATTTACGAGGAAAAAATCCCTATAAACCAAGCTACCGGCGAAGTTTGTAAAGAATTCGGATTAGAGCCAATAATTCCGGCCCTTCATGGAGGAGACGACTATGAATTACTATTCACTGTTCCTCTTTCTGATTACGAAAAACTTAAAAACATCGAAGATATTTCTATTATTGGGAACATTGTTGAAGCCGACCAAGGACTTGGAATGATAAGTCGTTCCGGTGATTACGTGCATCTAAAGGCACAAGGTTGGAACAACAAATAAATTCAAAGAATTAATACTTTTACACATTACGATTTATATATTAAAATCATATCTTTGCTAAAATTTTTATTAAAAATGGAGAAAAAATATAAAATATTAAACAATCTCCTTGGTTTCCTATCGTTTATAGGGGCTTCAATCGTTTACATTTTAACAATTGAACCTACGGTAAGCCTTTGGGATTGTGGAGAATTCATAGCAACAGCAGGCAAATTGGAAGTTGGTCACCCTCCTGGGGCACCATTTTTCCTTCTTTTAGGTAGATTTTTCTCACTTTTTGCATCATCTCCTGAGCAAATCGCCGCATGTGTAAACACAATGTCAGCATTGGCAAGTGGTGCAACTATTATGTTCCTATTCTGGACAATCACGCACCTTGCGAAGAAATTCTTTACAGAAAGTGAGCTGAATATCACAAACATCATTTTAATTCTAAGCGCAGGATTAATTGGTGCCGGAGCCTATACTTTCACTGATACATTCTGGTTTTCAGCTGTTGAAGGAGAAGTATATGGAATGTCATCGCTACTAACAGCAGTGGTATTCTGGGCAATATTAAAATGGGAAGACCATTTTGATGAGCCAGGAAGTGACAGATGGATTATTTTCATCGCATACATCATGGGCCTGTCAATCGGCGTTCACTTATTGAACTTATTGACAATCACTGCAATAGTATTCGTTTATTACTTCAAAAAATTCCAGCCGACACTAAAAGGAATTATCTTAACATGTTTACTTTCATTCCTTTTCATCGCCTTTATGATGTGGGGAATTATTGCCGGTTCGGTTGATGTTGCATCATCATTCGAGTTGTTCTGTGTAAACATTTTAGGTATGCCATATCAATCAGGTTTGATTTTATGGTTAATTGTCCTAACAATATCATTTATTGCAGGAATTATTGTTACACAGAAAGATAACCTCAACAAATGGATAAAAGTTGGCATTGTTACATTCATAACAATATTATTAGGAATACCAACATTAACAGACAGTCCGATTATCTGGATTATCATTCTTGCAGGAATTATCTGGGGACTTCAGTATGCAAACAAGCAAAACAAATACATTCTAAACACGCTTGTCAACGTATTGATGGTCATCATGATAGGTTATTCCTCATACGCAATGATTATTATACGTTCAAATGCAGAAACACCTATGAATGAAAATGCACCGAAAGATGCGTTTTCACTTCTATCCTATTTGAACCGTGAACAATATGGTTCCACACCTATAATTTACGGACCATATTATAACGCGTCACCAGTTTGGAAACAAGACGGAAGTGCCGAAGTTAAAGAAAAATTCACATATACTCCACGTGACGGAAAATATGTAAAAGTAAGCAACGGCTTGGAATATGTTTGGAATCCTGATCAATGTACGTTGTTCCCACGTATGTACAGCCGCGAAGCTCATCATGTCCGCGGATACAAAGATTGGGCAGGCATAAAAGACGGAGTTAACACTAAAAAAGTACGTTACGACAGAGAAGGCAAAACGTATGATGTACCAACATTTGGACAAAATCTCCGTTACTTCTTCTCATATCAAATTGGACACATGTATATGCGTTACTTCATGTGGAATTTCTGCGGACGTCAAAACGACATTCAAGGACATGGAGACATTGAGCATGGAAACTGGATTACTGGCATCAACTTCATTGACAAACAATTAGTTGGCGACCAATCTCAAATTTCAGAAAAAGCAAAAACAACACCTTCGCGAAATGTATATTACATGTTACCGCTCCTACTTGGTTTAATTGGTTTGATTTATCATTTAAGCCGAAGAAAAGACGATTCATTTGTTGTAATTCTATTGTTTTTGATGACAGGTTTGGCAATTATCGTTTACCTAAACCAGAAACCTTACGAGCCACGTGAACGTGACTATGCTTATGCAGGATCGTTCTATGCATATTGTATATGGATTGGATTAAGCGTACTTGCAATCTTTGAATTAATTAAAAACATATTCAAAAACAACCAGAAAATTGGTGCAATTGCAGGTATTGCTGTGGCACTTTTGATAACAATCCCTGCACCTGTTCTTCTTGCAACAGAAAACTGGGATGATCACGACAGATCAGGACGATACACAGCACATGACTTTGCATACAATTACCTACAAAGTTGCGATCCAAATTCAATGATTGTTACAGCCGGAGACAACGACACATTTCCACTTTGGTATATCCAAGAAATCGAAGGAGTTAGAACAGATGTTCGTGTACTTTGCACACCACTGTTAGCAACAGACTGGTATTCTCAACAAATGAAACACAGAGCATACGAATCAGCACCGCTACCAATGAAACTTACTGAAAAGCAAGTGGGCAAAGGCATCCGTGACATGGTTCCTGTACGTGAATTTGGAAACCAAAAAGGAAAATTTGTTTCACTTCATGAGGCAATGGAAGTTGTACGCGACGACAATATGTTAATCAATTACTATGGTGACAAATACAATTATTTCCCTGCAAAAAATCTAAAATTCAGTGTTGACAAAGAAGTTGCTTTAGCAAACAATGCTGTTTCTCAGAAAGATACAAACCAAATTGTTGATGAAATTAGTTTCACACTAAAAGACAACAATATTTATAAAAACAAACTTGTTATCTACGACTGTCTTGACGGATGGCAATGGGACCGTCCACTTTATTTCACAAGTCAGTCATCAGCAGAGGATTTAGGTTTAGAAAGCTATCTTCGTTACGATGGTTTTGCATTTAAATTTGTTCCAGTAAAGAACGAAGATGCACGTGTTCCATACATCGACACAGATGTTCTTTACGACAAATTAATGAATGTTTATAAATGGAGAGGTATGGGAGAAAAAGGTGTTTACATCGACCATTTCCACGAACGTACAACACGTGTAATTGGAATTCGCCAAATGTTTAACTCCCTTGCTTTTGAACTTATTGCTGAACACAAACTTGATTCCGCACAACAAGTTCTTAACAAACTTGACTCACTTATGCCAGATTGGCAAATTCCATACTTTGATGAATCAATTATTTCAACATCGTATGCATATTACATGATTAAGGATTTTGAGTCAGGAAACCGTCTGTTAAAAACTTATGCTGAAAACTTAATGGATGAAATAGAATGGTACAATTCATTGAAAGACCAGCCTACATTCTTTAAACGAATTGAAGCAAGCAAAATTGATTACATGAGAACGGTTATCCGCATATATCAAGTAGCACAGCAATACAAACAAACTGCTTTATGCAACGAATTGGATCTTCGATGGAATGAATTAGGCGAATATCCAATAACAGAATATTCAAAGGCATTAAATAGATAAAAATATACGATCATGTCATCGAAAAGAACAGAAATCAGTAAAATACTACAGGCGACAGAATTAGACGTTCCAGTTGTAGTAAAAGGTTGGGTAAGAAACTTTAGAGGCAACAGTTTTGTAATGTTTGCCGCTTTAAACGACGGTTCTTCTTTACAAAATCTTCAAATTGTCATCGACATTGAAAAATTCGATGCAGCAGAATTAAAGAAAATCACAGTAGGATGCTCTTTAAGTGTTGAAGGAACATTAAAAGCCTCGGAAGGAAAAGGCCAACGAGTAGAAGTTGTAGCAACATCTTTTGAAGTTTTAGGAACTTGTAATCCAGACGAATACCCTATTCAGCCAAAGAAACACTCGTTAGAATTTCTTCGTGAACAGGCACATTTGCGTTTCCGTACAAACTTATTCGGAGCTATTATGCGTGTTCGCCACAACATGATTTATGCAATCCACACATTCTTTACAGAACGAGGATTTTACAATATCCATACACCTATCATCACTGGTTCCGACTGCGAAGGCGCTGGAGAAATGTTCCAAGTTACAACACTGGACATGAACAACCTTCCTAAAACAGAAGACGGTGCTATCGATTACAACGAAGATTTCTTCGGAAAAATGACCAACTTGACTGTTTCTGGTCAATTAGAAGTGGAATTGGCATGTATGGCGCTTTCAAAAGTTTACACTTTTGGTCCAACATTCCGTGCAGAAAATTCAAATACGACACGTCACTTGGCAGAATTCTGGATGATTGAACCAGAAATTGCATTCGCCGACATTAATGACGACATGGATATTGCCGAAGAATTCCTTAAATATTTAATACAATACGCATTAGATCATTGTAAAGAAGATTTGGAATTCCTTCAAGAACGTTTGATTCAAGAAGAAAAATCAAAACCAGAGGCAGAACGTTCAATGCCTTTAATTGAAAAATTAAAATTTGTTCTTGCAAATGATTTCCAGAGACTTACATACACAGAAGCTATTGAAATCTTAAAGAATTCTAAGCCAAATCAAAAAGGTCAATTTAAATATCACATTGACGGATTTGGAGCAGATTTACAGAGCGAACACGAACGTTATTTAGTAGAAAAACACTTTAAAAAACCAGTAATTCTTACTGGTTATCCAAAGGAAATTAAAGCTTTCTATATGAAGCAAAACCCTGATGGAAAAACAGTTGCCGCAATGGATATTTTATTCCCTGGAATCGGAGAAATCATAGGTGGTTCAGAACGTGAAGCTGATTACAACAAATTGAGCCAAAGAATTGAAGAACTGAACATTCCTATGAAAGATATGTGGTGGTACCTTGACACACGTCGTTTTGGTGCTGTGCCACACTCTGGATTCGGTCTTGGTTTCGAACGTTTAATGTTGTTTGTAACAGGAATGACTAACATCCGTGATGTAATTCCATTCCCTCGTTATCCAAAAGCAGCAGAATTCTAAAATGGGCAAGGAATTAGAATTTGTAAGTAAAATAACTAAGAATCCGTGTCAGGATTTCCAGTTGTTTAATTTTATTTCTGATTTCAGGAATATTGCTACAATGTTTCCGCCCGAAGTCAAGGAAAAAATCTCGGTAACGGAGGATACTATTACCATTAACGCAATGGCAGGTATGAGCATAACCCTCTCTGTTCTTGACAAAGAGCCAAGCAAGTTGCTTAAATTGGGAACTGCAGGGAACGAGATGTTTTGTATATGGATTCAGCTAAAACAAGTAGCTCCTTACGATACAAGAATTCGTATTACATTACGGGCCAACGTACCCTTAATAGCTCGACCGATGATAAAAAAAGACAAAATGCAAGAATTAGTTGACAATCTTGCTTTTGCATTATCACAGATTCCTGCATATCAGATGCAATAAGAACAAACAAAAACGGCATAATTAAAAGATTATGCCGTTTTTTATTGTTTTACGATGTTATCAGTCCACACTAGTTTAAAAGAACTATTTTATTCTCTACCTTTTCTCCTGAAAGAAAAGGTAGCCAAAAGTTCAAGACGTATCTGCCCAGCTGCAAATCTAGCTCGCTGTGCGAAAGGAGTTGAAGTGCCGCATCGTTGAATCCTATCGTTTATCGTATTAAGGCACCAACTGCTTTTTACGCTCCGCTTCACTGATTTGATACGCCGTGCAGCTAAGTCCGAGTATAGCAAGATAGCAATTATAATAATTGAGTCCTTTTTATTTCACCTTGCTGAATTAGAAAGAATGGAATAGACTTACAAGATTTTAGTGGACAACTGTACTGTTTTATTTCAATAAATCTGAAATACTATCCTCTCTCAGAATCTTTGGTTGAGATTTACCCGTCAAAATCAGCACTTTCTTCCCATTACGATAAATATGCAACTGACGAGAGCGTACTATTGCAGTTAATGTGTCATCGTTTTGAATTGCAGTCCAAATTGGGAAATACACCCCATTGGAATCAAGCAATTTCTTTTGCAAATGCGAACACATATTTGTTGTATCTATATCCATAGAAATTTATTTACTTAATTTCACTATATCCCACGCTTCCACATTGTTTTTACGAAATCCCTGAGTGGCAACACGATACATAGCATTAACCATCTCTGTCATAGAACATACACCACCGAAAAGACGGAACAAAGGATAAAACAACATTGCAATTTTCTGAGCTCGTAACTGACGATTTGTCTGTCCGGAATAAGGTGTCATAAGCATTGGTCGCCAGCCAAAAGCATAACGAAATCCTATTGATTGCGTTTCCTGTTCTGTAGCAGACTTTATTTTCTGCCATTGTTGAAAACCATTATCCTTTGTGCCTGCACCAGAAAGATAAATAAATGTCATCTGATCTTTATTCGGCAGAATTGAAGCGAAATGCACTGGAATATCATGACAGACAACTCGATACAAATCCATTGGAGTACCAACCGAACTAATACCAGCAATAAAAAAACATACATCATAACCATCAAAACGTGGATTGCCTTCTTTCAATTGCAACATGTCTGGAATAATATACTCATCCAGTTTCACGTGTGTATGCCCACAAGGCCTACGGGTTACAGACAGAACCTTTTCAATCCGTTGATCATCCAACATTGCAAGCAACACTCCCTCACCCACATATCCAGTTGTTCCAGTAAGAATTACTTTCATAATTATTTGTCTTTCAATTTTCTACAAACAAAGATAATGTGTTTAAATTTCTTTTTTACAATAACATATAAATACTATTTTTCTAAAATAGACGAATGCCAACATACGCTTAACCATATTGTGCGAACTAACAGATGTGAAAAATATGCTGCAAGCAAAAGATGAAGTTTTGCAGTACCATCTAGGGAAAGAAAATAATTACCTACATACCATACAAGTAAGAATGCAATCATTGAAAAAAACATAGAATTACGGATTTGCGCAGAAGCAACTGCTCCTAAGTATATCCCATCCCACGCAAAAGCAAGACAGCCCAATATCGGCATCAATAAAAGCCAAGGGAGAAATTCGGAACAGGTGGAAACGACAAGAGAGTCTGATGTCATTATACCAACAAAAGAACCTCCGGCAACCCAATAAAAGAGCATAAATAACACTGCCAACCCCAAACTCCAACGAACCACATAACGGACAGACAACTCGGTCATTTTCATATCCTTTGCTCCAATAAATCGTCCTGTTAGCGCTTCGCCAGCATAGGCAAAGCCATCTACAACATACGAGAACAATAGTAGTAAATGCATAATTATCGCATTGCAGGCAAGCAACACATCACCAAAACTCGCAGCGATAAATGTTTGTCCTATATATATGACACTAAAACAGATAGAACGAATAAACAAATTTGAATTTAGTAATAAGAAACTGCGTAAATCGTTAGATCTAAAACAATCAGACACATTCATTCCGCCAAAAGCGTGATACTTAACGACAACAACACTAATTGCATAGAAAAATCCAACATATTGGGCAACAACGGTACCCAACGCAATTCCATCAAATCCTAAATCTAAGCCAATACAGAAGAACAAACTTGCAATAACATTTACTGCATTTATAATTAAATCTGTCAGCATTGAATTAACAGAATCCTGCATACCTACAAACCAACCGCGTAGTGCCATCAAAGCAACAGTTGCCGGTGCCGCCCAAATACGGACTAAGAAATAGCGAAGTGCCAAATTGCAGGTTTCAGGAGACGAGTCAGAAAACAATAACGTGATTTTGGCTAATGGCCACTGCAAAAGCAAAATAACAAAACTCACCAAAAAAGACACGCCTAACGCACGCAGAAGTATTCTTTTACATTCATACCGGCTATCTTCTCCAAACGCTTGGGCTGTTATACCACCAGTTCCTGTTCGCAAGAAACCTACTATCCAATACAACAAACTCAACATCATTGCACCTACGGATATACTCCCAATATACGACGCCACCGTTGGAAAAGGTACAGCAGGAAGCAAACCAAACGACACAATCTCTTTTTCAGACAAATGACCTGCAATAGCAGTATCAACCATACCGACCAATGGAACAGTTATATTGGCTAATATGCTCGGGATAGAAAGTCGGAGTATTTCTCTATTAAGGCGCTGTTCCATGTACTTTAATACTTATCCTATGAAAAGGCACAAAAAAAGGGAGACCGTTAAAGTCTCCCGTGAGGTTCCTGGCGGATTCGAACCGCCGTAAACGGTTTTGCAGACCGCTGACTAAGCCACTCATCCAAGGAACCGTTTTAAAAAAGCCTCAAAATCACTTTCAAGGCTTAGTACCAAAGGCGGGAATCGAACCCGCACGATATTGCTATCACTGGATTTTGAGTCCAGCGCGTCTACCAATTCCGCCACTTTGGCATTTGGTGGTGCAAATATACATATTTCTTTTATTTTTCATAACATTCAAAAAAAAAATCACTTTTTTTGTTTTTCAAGAACAACAGTTCTATTTACTAAAAAAAGAAAAGTATGCTTACATCCGAGCATAATGGCGAAAAAGTATTACTTTAGGGCGATTTTTTACAGAAATGAAGATAATTATAGCAGGAGCAGGAGAAGTCGGGCAACACCTGGCAAGAATCTTGGCAGATGACCGACATGACGTTACCGTGATAGATGTTGATTCTCAGAATCTAAAACAACTATCATCGCATTTGGATATTCTTACAATTCAAGGTTCTGCTCTAACTATCTCGGTTTTAAATGAAGCTGGCGTTGCTCAGTGTGATTTATTTATTGCAGTAGCACATTTCCCTGAGATGAATATTGCATCGGCTGTTATTGCAAAACAACTCGGAGCCCCACACACTATTGCACGTGTACGCGACCCTGAACTACTTCTTGAAAAAAATGTCGAGCTCTACCGAAGAATGGGAATAGATTCCCTAATCTATCCACAAGCACTTGCCGCTCAAGAAATTGCAACATTTGTTGAACGTGCGGCAACCCGTGAATCTTTTGATTTCGCCGATGGTTTATTATCACTATTTGTATTGAAAGTAGAAGATACCGCTTCGGTTGTAGGTA
This sequence comes from Bacteroidales bacterium, assembly GCA_024409235.1. GTDB lineage: Bacteria > Bacteroidota > Bacteroidia > Bacteroidales > UBA1715 > UBA1715. The sequence continues at coordinate 52,389 of JAKSUA010000001.1, forward strand.
AATACATGCAAGAAATTATCCCTAATCAGGAAGAACTTCAGAAATACCGTGTAATAGCAATCAAACGTGGTTTTTCAACAATCATTCCCAAAGGTGATGACATTTGCCAACCAAATGATATTCTTTATGTTGTAAGCAACCGTCAAGGTGTGAACAAAATGCTTGAAACATTTGAGAAAAAGGATTTGGCGGTATCACAGGTAATGATTTTAGGAGGAAGCCGTACAGGTAGAGCGACTGCAAAAATTCTTCAGAAACAATTTGACGTCAAATTAATAGAAATAGATCCTATAAAAGCCCGTAAACTTTCCGAGCAATTGGAAAATACCATTGTAATAAACGGAGACGGACGAAGCATGGATTTATTAGTAGAAGAAGGCATACGCAACACTGATGTGTTTATAGCTACTACCAGCAATGCGGAAACAAACATTCTTTCCTGCTACCTTGCAAAAAGAGTTGGCGTAAAACGTGCAATTGCCGAAGTTGAAAATGTTGACTACATAGGTTTAGCATCTGACATGGGCATTGACACTCTCATCAATAAAAAAACAATTGCTGCAAACAGCATCCATAAGTTTACGATGAGTAATTCTGCTGACATTTCTTCTACAAGACACTTGACTCAATGCGATGCACAAGTATTAGAAATCATCGTGCACGAGAATGTTAAAATTACAAAAAGCACATTGATGGAAATGAAGGATTTTCCAAAAGACGCCGTTATTGGAGGTGTTGTACGTGGGAAAAATGCTTTCATTCCTTCCGGTAAAACACAAATCTGCAGTGGCGACAAGGTGTTAGTCTTTGCCCTACCATCTGCGGTAAACGGAGTAAAAAATTTATTTGAGAAATAATATGAGAACAAAAATTCTTATTTCTGTTGCCCTTGGATTAGGAATCGCATCGCTTGTGTTGATGATATTAAATGTTGTTGAACAGGAAACAATCACGTTATTTTTAGTGTTAGGACTTATCTGTATCAGTCTAGAATTTCTTGCATCTAAAAAAGACGAAAAAAACGATTAAATGAATTTCAAAGTTGTAATCAGAATCATGGGTGTTCTTGTGATACTAGAAAGTATCCTCATGCTTTGCTGTCTGATTACAGGACTTTTTTTTCATGAAAATCCCAAAGGTTTTCTTCTTTCCATTGGAATTTCCTCTATTTTAGGAATTACCGCACTACTATCAACAAGAAATGCTTCACGCAGTGTAGGACGACGTGAAGGATATCTTATTGTAGGAATTGTCTGGCTTATATTCTCACTCGTGGGAACAATGCCATTTCTTTTCACCGACGTACTTCACTCTTTTGCAGATGCATTTTTTGAGTCAATGTCGGGATTTACCACAACAGGCGCGACAACATTTTCGGACATTGAAATTCTTCCAAAACAAATTATTCTTTGGAGAAGTTTAATGCAATGGCTCGGCGGCATGGGAATCATCGTCCTCACTGTTGCAATCATACCGATGATGGGAACCGGTGGAATGCAGTTATACACGGCTGAAGCAAACGGTCCGTCAAAAGATAAAATTCACCCTCGAATAAAAGATACAGCCAGCCGTTTATATCTTATATACATTGCTTGCACTATTCTGCAAGTAATCTTACTCATGGTTGGTGGAAACAGTTTCTTTGAATCTCTTATCCTTGCTCTATCAACGATTTCTTCCGGGGGATTCTCGAGTCAGAATGCCAGCGTTGCTGAAATGACGCCATATACACAATATGTAGTAATGTTCTTTATGTTTATTTCAGGTGTCAACTTTGTCCTTCTGTTCATGGCAATCCGAGGTAAAATGCGCACAGTTGTAAAAGATGAAGAGTTACGCAACTATATTTTTATCATTCTTTTCATCTCATTGGCGATTTTCTTAATCAATTTATGGAAACATGGTTCTATCAGCAATTTGGAGCAAGAAATCAGAATAATTGTTTTTCAGGTAATTGCATTTATTACTACTACTGGATTTACAATCACTGATTACTCGCTGATGCCAAATGCTTCAATGATGTTTTTCTTCATACTTACATTTATGGGAGCCTGTGCTGGTTCTACTACCGGTTCAATAAAGTTAGTAAGAATCACCGTATTATTAAAAAACAGTTACATAGCTTTAAAACAAATTATTCATCCAAATGCCGTACTAACATTACGTTTGGGAGACAAACCTATTGAGAAAAAAGTTATCTCAAACGTTTACGCATTTATAGCAATGTACCTCATCATATTCCTTTTTGGAGCATTATCTCTATCCTTTTTCGGACATGACTTTTACACTTCATTTTCTGCATCTGCGCTGTCAATTTCAAATGTAGGAATTGGTTTTTGCCCATCAGGAATGTTAATTGAATTCAGCGGATTTCCAGCAGCATCAAAGATTTTAATGTCAGTATTGATGCTGATAGGACGTTTGGAAATATTTACTATCTTATTACTATTTATGCCAGCTTTCTGGAAAAAATAAATTTTATGGCAACCAAATTACTTGCAGTTACAGGAAAACCTATTTTACACAGCAAAAGTCCAAACATGTTTAACGCACAGTTCAAACATTACGGAATTGATGCTGAGTACCTTTATTTTGCGGCAGAGACTGCAGAAGAAGCTATCTTTTTATTCCGTCAACTTGGTCTAAAAGGAATGAATGTAACGTCCCCTTTTAAGGAACAAATAGGGAAACTGCTTGATGTGGTACATGATGAAGCAAAAATTCTTGACAGTGTAAACACGGTTGTTTCCAAAGATGGAAAACTTCACGGTTACAACACAGATTTTTATGGCGTTACACAAAGTTTTGCTGATACCGGAATTTCTATTCAAGGAAAGAAATGTCTTGTAATAGGAGCAGGAGGAGCAGGAAAATCGGCAGCATACGGACTTCATTCGCAAGGAGCAGAGGTTACCATAATTAACCGAACACTTGAAAAAGCACAAAAAGCAGCTGAAATAATTGGCTGTAATTACGCTGAAATAAGCCAATTGGAACAATACGTAAGACAAAGCGAGATAATAATCTCAGCCTTACAGCAAAACATCAATCCAATTGAAGACCAATGGCTTACGAAAGAGCACATTATTTTTGACGCAAACTACAAAGGTTCGCCACTAATTGAAATGGCAAAGCAAAAACAATGTACTATCGTTTCCGCCGAAGATTGGCTTCTAAATCAAGCGATTGCCTCATACAAACTTTTCCTTGACGCAGAGCCAGACAAAGCCGTCATGAAATCTGGATTACAACAACCAACACTTGCCGACAAAAACCATGTGATTTCCACAATTGGAATTATGGGAGCAGGAAAATCATCACACGGATTGGAATTATCAAAGCAAATGCAATTTGACTTCAAAGACATTGATGATGAGATAGTTAAAGAGCAAGGCAAACCAATTACTCAAATCTTTGCCGAACACGGAGAAGCATATTTCCGCAACATAGAAAAAGAAACTCTTTCAAAAAATTTCAGCACAGACAAACCTTGCATACTTTCCTGTGGAGGCGGTATCGTTTTAAACGAACCAAACAGAAATCTACTGAAAGACAATACTTTAGTAATATGGTTATATGCTACGCCAGATGCAATCATACAAAGAGTAAACATTGCAAAGCGTCCATTGCTTCAATGCGATAATCCATTAGAAAAATTACAACAATTACTTAACGACCGTAAAGAATTATATGCACGTACTGCGCATGTTGTTTTTAGTACAGAAACACGACCAAAAACACGTTCTGCAGAACGATTAAAAGACGAAATAGAAAGAATATGGAAAACAAAATAATTCAACCAAGCACTGTTAGCGGCACAATAATACCACCAGCTTCAAAAAGCGTTATGCAACGTGCAATTGCAATAGCTGCACTGGCAAAAGGCACATCGCATTTGTATGGATATTCATCAAGCAACGACAGCGATGCTGCACTAAAAATAGCAGAGAACCTTGGAGCAACGGTAAGCGTTGACGGTGAGAACGTTACAATTGACGGAGGGCTGAAACCAAATAAATTAACTCTGAATTGCGGTGAAGCAGGATTAGGCATAAGAATGTTTACCCCTATCGCTTCGTTATGGCATGAGCCAATAACACTTCAAGGAGAAGGTTCTTTGAAAAAACGACCAGTCAATGTTTTGGAAGATCCTTTACGTCAACTTGGAGTTCAAATATCGACAAGCAATGGCTTTGTTCCTGTTCAAGTATGCGGCCCGATGATTGGTGGATACGCTAATGTTGATGGTTCCCTCAGTTCTCAAATTTTGACAGGACTTCTAATTGCCTCTCCATACGCACAGAAAGATGTGATTCTTAACGTAAAAGACCTAAAAAGTAAACCTTACATAGACATCACTCTCGACATGATGCAAAAATTTGGTGTTTCCGTAGGCCGTCACGATTATGATTCATTTGTTATTCCTGCAGAACAGTCTTATAAAGCTCAGGATTTCACAATCGAAGGAGACTGGAGCGGAGCAGCATTTTTACTTGTTGCCGGTGCGCTAAACGGAAGCATTACTGTTGAAAACATTTCCATGGATTCCTGCCAGGCAGACAAAGCAATCATGGACGTATTAAAAATGATTGGAGCCAATATTTCCATAAATAAAAATTCCATTTCTGTTTCCAGAAAAGATTTAAATGCATTCTCTTTTGATGCAACAGAATGTCCGGATTTGTTTCCTCCATTAGTTTCATTGGCAGCACACTGCGATGGAAAATCCATAATAAAAGGAGTTTCACGTTTAGCACATAAAGAAAGTAACAGAGCACTAGTTCTTCAAACAGAGTTTGCAAAACTTGGAACAAAAATCGACCTGAATGGTGATGAAATGATTGTATATGGCGGAACAGTAAATGGAGGCAAGATGCACGCAAACAACGATCACAGAATTGCCATGGCCGGAGCCGTAACGGCATTATTGTCACCAAATCCTATCGAAGTCGAAAATCCTGAATGTGTAGCAAAATCATACCCTAACTTTTGGGAAGATTTAGAAAAAATGCAGGGGAAATAATCTTTTCCTCTGCACTTTTCTCTATACAGAAATACTGTATTATTCTATTTCTATATTCTGCTTTCTTAAAATACGTTTTGCTGCAACAGCAAAAAATGCAATATATGAAAAACCTATTATAGGAATAATGTAGGAATTATGTATTCCTATAATGTCAGCCAACTTTCCTTGTATTGGAGGTATGATGCCGCCGCCTAGAATCATCATTACAAGAAGTGATGATCCCTGAGATGTATATTTTCCTAATCCTAATGTAGATAAAGTGAAAATATTTGACCACATAATACTACAGAATAAACCTCCAGAAAGAAACGCATATACTGCAACTATTCCAGTTGAACAAAGACCTATAGTCATAGCTGTAACAGCTAAAATTGCAAAAACAAACAAGGTTAACGCAGGTTTTTCCTTACAGAGAATAAACGCAACAACCTGAAGCAACACACAGAATACGAAATAATATAATATTGTCATATCGTGTCCAGCTAAAGTATTAACACCAATTACAAGAGCAAAGGCCAACAAAGGAGCAACTACCATTGCTATAATTTTCATTGTCTTTTTGAAATCAAAAACAAGCACTGCGCCGCACCAACGTCCAATCATAAGACCACCCCAATACATTGATATAAACGGAGCAATCTGAGATGTAGAAAATCCGCCGAATTCTTCTTCACTCAACAATTCACCAAGATTACTACCAATACAAACCTCAACGCCAACATAAAAGAATAATGCAACTAATCCCAAAGCCAACTGAGAATACTGCAAAGCTCCCCATCCACTATTATCTTTCTTTGCCTTTGTATGAGCAAACAACAACGAAATAATCACAGTTGCAAACGCTCCAAGCAAACAAACAAGACGATTCAATTCTATATCGCCAAAGTTCAGTATTATAAATCCATCAGTTTTATAACTATTAAAAACAGGAACCATAAATACCAGCAACAAAACACTGATAACAACAAACAACTTCAATGATTTAGTTGATTTTTCAACCTCTGATTCCTGAACACAAGCAGGTACCTTCTTAGAAAAATGGAAAATTGCAGCAGCAAGCAAGAACAAAATTCCCACAACCAAATACAAGAACACCACATTGTCGAGATTCATATTATTAATCTGACTGTCAGTAATTTCCCCAACAGTTCCAAACAAAACTAAACCTAAAATTATTGGACCGATAGTAGTTCCAAAGGAATTAATACTTCCTCCTAAATTAATTCTGTCGCTACCCGTTTTAGGATCGCCCAAAGCAATAGCAAACGGATTTGCAGCCGTTTGTTGCAACGAATAACCTAATGCTACAGTAAACAAACCTATCAGAAGTCCAAGATACACATCAGTTTTTACACCAACAATCATGGCTACTGCCCCAACAGCAGAAAACAACAATCCATAAATTATACTCTTCTTATATCCCCACTTTCCTACAATATCAGACCTTCTTAAAGTGCTCACGATAAACAAAACAAGAGCACCTACATAATAAGCTGTATAAAACGCAAAATCAATCAACTGAGACTGAAACTGGTCTAATGAAAAATGATGTTTACAGAAAGGAATAAAAACGCCGTTGCTTGCAGCTATAAATCCCCAAAAGAAAAATACAATAATCAGTGTATATAACGCCGAATAGTTTGTTTTAATAGTTGAATCTGACATAATTACCATTTTTTATGCAACAAAAATAACAAAAGTTATTGGTTAGTTAGATTTATTAGTTTGTATAATATTTCTATTTTTGTAAAAAATAAAAAAGGTTATGAAAAAGTTTCTGTTTTTAACTGCTACTCTATTTTTTAGTTTAAACATCTTTGCACAACGTCCAACGGCAACATTAGACCAAGTAAACGACATGGTACAAAATGCAACATTGTATGTTGTTATGGAAGAAAGTCCTCTCAGTGATTACAATGCAGAAATCCGTAAAGCCGTTGAAAAAAACTGGAGCCTTACGTCAGTAAAATTCATTCATTTAAGCGATTTGGACAGTACAAAACTTCAGAACCCTAAAAACGCATTTCTTACACAAGTTACAATGCAGTTCGGTGAAGACAAGGATTCGGTTAAATACACATTTTTAAGCCTTTTGATCGGCGGTGAATACGAAACAATCAACGACTTACCTGAGGTATGTACATTCCCTCTTTGTTACGACGGCTCAGACGAAGAAGAAATGACATATAAATTACCAGCAATAATAGCATTCTTTAATAAACATGTACAAAACATACAAAACAATCCGAAACTTCTGAAGGATAAAAAATTCGCAACTTACACAAAGTTAAAGAAGAACATATATGACAAAACTTTGTATATGATAAAATCTGAACAGACCGCAGATTTAGACGAAGCAGCAGAAATCACTGCAATAAATCCAAACGTAAAGACTTCCATTTGCGAAGATAAGTCTACAATAGAAAAAACAATTCGTCGCAGCAAAAATTCAGAAGCTTTAATCCTTCACATGGTATGGCCAAACGACATGGAAATGATTCAGGAAGGAGAAATGATTCCTGGACGTTGTTATAAAATAATTCTAGACACCGAAGGTAACTTATATTACTTTGCATTCCACAAGATGAACGGAAATGCTTCTGCCTTTGGTATGACAGCAAAAGACTGGAAAACATTAATTGGATACACTAAATAATGAATTAAATCATAATTTACTTTATTTAATTCTTAAAGATATTAAACCATGCAAAACTTACTAATTTACAATACCTTATCTCGTCAAAAAGAGCTTTTCAAACCTTTACATGCTCCTCACGTAGGTATGTATGTTTGTGGTCCAACTGTTTATGGCGACGGCCATCTTGGACATGCTCGTCCAGCAATCACTTTTGATATATTGTTCCGCTACCTTACACATCTTGGTTACAAAGTGCGTTATGTCCGCAATATTACTGATGTCGGACACTTGGAACACGATGCAGACGAAGGAGAAGATAAGATTGCTAAAAAAGCTCGATTAGAGCAAAAAGAACCTATGGAGGTTGCTCAGTATTACACAAATCGTTTTCGCAATGCTATGGCAGCTCTAAATGTTCTTCCTCCAAGTATTGAGCCTCAAGCTTCTGGACATATTATTGAACAAATAAACTTCGTTCAAAAGATATTGGATGCTGGATATGCATACGAAAGTCAAGGTTCTATTTATTTTGACGTACGTAAATTCAATGCTGACTTTCATTATGGAAAACTTTCTGGCCGTAACATTGATGAGCTTCTAGCAACAACACGAGAACTTGATGGTCAGGAAGAAAAACATTGTTCTTTAGATTTTGCTTTGTGGAAAAAAGCACAGCCAGAACACATCATGCGCTGGCCTTCACCTTGGAGTGACGGTTTTCCAGGTTGGCACATGGAATGTTCGGCAATGGGTACAAAATACTTGGGAGAAACATTCGATATTCATGGCGGCGGAATGGATCTTATCTTTCCTCATCATGAATGCGAAATAGCTCAATCTACAGCGGCATTAGGACACGAAACGGTAAAATATTGGATTCATAACAATATGATTACTATAAACGGTCAGAAAATGGGTAAAAGCTACAACAACTTCATTACTCTTGACCAATTTTTTACCGGTACTCATGAAAAACTGGAACGAGCATATTCTCCAATGACAATCCGTTTCTTTATTTTGCAAGCTCATTATCGTAGCACAGTTGACTTTAGCAATGATGCTTTACAGGCAGCAGAAAAAGGTCTTGCACGTTTGATTGATGCTTACAACCGTTTACAAAGAATTACTCCAAGCGCTACCTCAACTGTTGATGTAAAAGGTCTTCGTGAACGATGTGAAGAGGCAATGTGCGATGATTTGAATACTCCTATCGTAATTTCCCATCTTTTTGATGCAACCAAAAACATCAATCTTGTTACGGACGGAAAAGCAACGATTTCCAAAGAAGATTTGGAAGAACTTAAACAAACTTTTGAAGTGTTTGTAAAAGAAATCCTTGGTCTTCGTGTTGAAGAAAGCAACAATCAACAAGATAAGGCTTACAAAGGTGCTATTGATTTGTTGTTGGAGATTCGTAAACAAGCCAAAACAAACAAAGACTGGGCGACAAGCGACAAAATTCGTGACGAATTAGCAAATCTTGGTTTCTCGGTAAAAGACACGAAGGACGGATTTGAATGGAGTCTGTAAATTAACACTCAACATAAAAAAAGACGGCTACAAACCGTCTTTTTTTGTTATATACCTATTCTGTTTTATTAAAAATCATAATAAATAGTGATTGCTGATTTTTAGCAATATTTCTATGTTTGCATCGTAAAATTTTTGCAATGAAACTGTCTGAATTAAAAAACAACGAAACTGCCGTAATTGTGCGTGTTTCCGGTCATGGAGGCTTCAGAAAAAGAATAATGGAGATGGGGTTTGTCCGTGGACAAAAAGTAACATCCTTGATTAATGCGCCTATGAATGACCCTATAAAATATGCAATTATGGGATATGACGTTTCATTGCGTCGCAGTGAAGCTGAATTAATCACAGTACTTTCCGAAAGTGAAGCTGACGCAATGCTTTCTGCAGAAGACGCACAGGCGCCTAATTACTTTGCTTGTGGCGACTGCAGTGCATGCCATTCAAGCTGTTTCACAAACCTTCACAAAACAACACAAAGAAACATTATAAACATTGCTTTTGTTGGAAATCCAAACAGCGGTAAAACATCTTTATTTAATGCTCTTTCAGGTGGAAATGAACACGTCGGAAACTACAGCGGTGTTACAGTTGACGTAAAAACGGGTCATTTTAATTACCGAGGATATCACTTCAATGTGACCGATCTTCCCGGAACATATTCACTTTCGGCATATTCACCAGAGGAAATATATGTCCGCCGTCATTTACAGAGTTCCATGCCGGATGTTATTGTAAATGCCGTAGTTGCTTCAAATTTAGAAAGAAACCTCTATCTTACAACAGAACTCATTGATTTAAGTCAACGGGTTGTTGTTGCCTTAAACATGTACGATGAACTTTCTGCAAGCGGTGCCGTTCTTGACTATGAGAAGTTAGGTTCCATGATGGGAATCCCAATGGTTCCAACTGTTGCAAAAAACGGCCAGGGATTAGATAAATTACTTGATACAATCATAGAACTTTTCGAAGGTAAAAATCCAGATGCCCGCCATGTTCATATCAACTATGGCAGTGTGATGGAACCCGAAATTTCTGCTTTAGCAGAACAAATGCATAAAGCGACAGATTTACCACAACAATTTCCTGCCCGATATTGGACTCTCAAAATGATTGAAAATGACAAAGAAGCTATAGAAATTTTACATTCATGCAAAGAGTTTCAATCATGGAGTGAAATTGCTGAAAAATCAGCAGAAAACATTCAGATTCAATTAGATAAAGACGTTGAAACTGCCATCAGCGATGCAAAATATGGTTTTATCTCCGGTGCATTACACGAAACATTCACTGAAGGCAAAAGAGACATTAATCGAAAAACAAGAAAGATTGACAAATTAGTAGCAAACAAATGGTTAGGCTTTCCTATTTTCATTTTCATTATGTGGCTCATGTTTTTTGTAACATTTTCTCTTGGTTCATATCCACAAGATTGGATTGATTCCGGATTTGCCGCACTATCTGATTGGTTGAATTCAATCATGCCAAACAACGCACTTCGTTCGTTATTAGTTGACGGAATTATTGCTGGCTGTGGAACAGTTTGTTCTTTTGTGCCAAACATATTACTCTTATATCTTTTCATTTCTTTAATGGAGGATTCCGGATATATGTCGCGTGCAGCATTTATCATGGATAATTTAATGCACAAAATGGGACTTCATGGAAAATCATTCATCCCAATGCTAATGGGATTTGGTTGTAATGCGCCGGCAGTGATGGCAACAAGGACCATTGAAAGCAGAAGCAGCAGACTAATTACAATGCTAGTCATTCCATTTATGTCATGTAGCGCACGGCTTCCTATTTACGTACTTTTTGCAGGCACATTTTTTCCAAATCATGCAGCTACAGTAATGATTTTCTTATATATTCTTGGAGTTTTAGTTGCCGCATTAAGTGCAAAATTATTACGTGCTGTAAAATTCGGAGAAGATGAAACTCCTTTTGTTATGGAGTTGCCTCCTTATCGTATGCCGACAACAATTGCGGTAATAAAACACATGTGGGAAAAATGCGTTCAATATTTGAAAAAAATCGGAACTGTAATTCTAGGAGCGTCGTTTATCATATGGCTTTTAAGTTATTTTCCAAGACCATTAGTTGAAACAAAAAATGAAAATGACGAAACAATTACTTATACAGCTGCCGCAGATGTAATTGATGCAGAAAACTCATATTTAGGGCAAATAGGAAGATCTATTGAGCCAATAATGAGACCTTTAGGCTTTGATTGGAGAGCAAGCATTGCCATTATTGCGAGCATTCCTGCAAAAGAAATTGCAGTCAGCACTTTGGGAGTTCTATATGATGTAAAGGATATTGATGAAGATTTTGAGTCCGAAGCCTTAGGAGATTCAATATTAAAAGACGGGACCTTCACGCAATCTTCAGCTTTAGCAATGATGATTTTCATGCTACTTTGTTTTCCATGTATTGCAACTTTAGGAGCAATTTATGGGGAATCAAACAAAAAAAGATGGGTTATTTTTTCTATAATCTACCCTACTGTAGTAGCTTGGTTATTTGCATTTATTGCTTACACTGTTAGTGGAGCAATGTTATAATTTTTAAGTTTTGTTTGGGAAAAGGCGATAAAATAAATTATCGCCTTTTTTTATTTCGGAATTATCCCTTTTTATCTTGTAAAGATATTTTCTACCTTTTCTCTTGAAAGAAAAGGTAGCGAAAAGTTCAAGACGTACCTGCACGGCTGCAAATCTAACTCGCTGCGCTAAAGGAGTTGAAGTGCCGCATTTTCGAGTGATATTTTTTACCGTGTTAAGGCACCAACTCCTTTTTACGCTCCGCTTCGTTGATTTGATACGCTGGGCAGCTAAGTCCCTATATAGCAAGATGATGATTTCGGAAGCTTAAAGTTTTATATTTTTCACATAGCTGGATTCTGTGGCATTCTTTGGTTCTTTTCCCTACAGGCATTTTGTAGCAGAAAGAAAGAATATTACTAGAAGACCAAAGTATATAATACCGTTTTTATTTTATAATGCTTCTGCAAATGTTCATTTGTTCTACAGTCAGTTGCCCTCCTGCAGTAGCATGAGCATCATCAATTGCTGCAAAAGAAAAAGGACTTCCAAGAAACAAGTTTGCCACACGTGTAATTTTTCCCTCCAAGCCCATTGCCAAAGCAACTAAATCTGAATATTCAGAATAAAGAGATAATACTCTTGCAGCATCTTTTCTTGATTTTGCTGTAGTTGCAATTTTTGGAATATCAGCTCCTTGCGCACGACATTCCTCCACAATAGCTTTTAACTCCTCTATTGAAGGAGTATTTTCATAATTGTGATATGAAATAATACACTTGCAGTTATTTTTCTTTGCAACAACTTTTACTTGGGATTTAAAATCCTCGGCTGACTCTATTTCTAAATCAACAAAACTTGCCCCTGATACGATAGCTGTATTTAAAAGTACAGCACGTTTTTTATCATCACAATATTGCGGACGACAGGTAGCAATAGTCGGTTTTTTTATATTGGAGAATACCTCAACAACAGTTTCTTCATTCAATCCACATAAATCTATGCGAATTTCAGCCATTTCCGCAGAATTTGCAATCTCTACAATTCTTTTCGGATCTTTTTCGGAAACACTAACGCAAATCATTGATAACAGTTGCTAACTCGTTATAAGACAATTTTTCTACTACACAAGAACCGATAGCATCCAAATATACAAAATGAACACTCTCACCTTCACGTTTCTTATCGCTTCTCATAACATGAAGTAATTCAGCAGGATCAACCTCACAAGAAACTGGCATTTCCATTTTGTTTAGCAAAGCAATTAGTCGATCACAGTCACTCTGTGACATTTTTCCTTTTAACACAGAAAGTTTTGCTGCATAAACCATACCCACAGAAACTGCACATCCATGAGGCATATGTGTCAATTTTTCAATAGCATGACCAAATGTATGTCCAAAATTGAATATTCTACGCATTCCAGATTCACGTGCATCATTGTTTACAACTTCTGCTTTAATACGAACAGATTCGTACACAAGTGATTCAAAAACTTCTAAGGAATAGTTTTTTATATCGGAGATATGATTTTCTATATATTTAAAAAACTCCTCGCTATAAATTGCTCCATATTTAACAACCTCACCCATACCACTTAAAAGTTCGGTCTTTGGTAATGATTTTAATATAGACAATTCACAGATAACGAATTTTGGCAAGCTAAATGTTCCGATGATATTTTTTATTCCACGGAAATTTACACCATTTTTTCCACCAACACTCGCATCAACTTGGCTCAACAAAGTTGTTGACACAAATCCGAACTCAATTCCTCGCATAAAAATTGTGGCTATAAAACCACTCATATCACATACGATTCCGCCACCAATTCCAAGAATAAATGATGTTCTGTCAAATTCGTTTTCTATCAATTTTTCAAAAATTGCATCCAACGACTGCATACTTTTATTCTCTTCTCCCTGTGGAATTTCAAGAATCAAATCAGCTTTCGGGAACTGTTTCCCATACAAAGAATGAATAACAGGATCAGTTATAATTGCTATTTTCTTATTTTTAGGTAAATAATTTGCAACGTTTGCAAGCGTTTCACCTACATATATCTTTGATTCTCCAATAGAGCTCTGTATTTCTAATATTTTCATTGCTTTGTAATAAGTCCACGCAAATATAACTAAAAAGAGAAACCGCAACTATAGAATTACATATTATTACAATATCAAAAATCCTCACTGAAAAAAATCAGTGAGGATACAGTCCTTCTTAAACCGCAGCATCAAAAATGAAAACAAGAGATAGACTGTTAGAATTTATAGTGTAAACCTAGGGATACATGCAATAAAGTTGTTCTATAATAATCCGAATCCTTTATTTTACTTTCTATAAAATCAAATGAAGAACTTGAAACCGGTAATGACAAACCAACTCTTGGTTCAAATTTCAAGTGTTCTCCACCTAATCTACAAAAAATCATTGGTTCAAAATGAAACATATAAAAATTCTGATTGTATGCTTTATTATAATCATCATTCCAATCGAACATATTTAACGATGACGATAGACGCACAGAAGTTCCCCATTCAAACCAATTCACATGTTGTCCCAAATTCACTTGAGCAAAAGCAAGAGCATATTTGTTATGATAATTCTCACTACTTTCCACCTCATCAGCAATTCCATATCCTGCACCAAGGAATGCTTCTAACTTAAAGTTTTCGTTGTCCGTCAAATTAAATCTTCCAACAGAAGCTTCAAAATACCGATGACTATATTTTCCATAAATAGACAAATCTGTATAACTTCGACTTGAAGTCCCTTTTTTTGTAAATGCGTCATTATAATCTGTAAAATTACCATACGACACATTTCCATCTAACATTACTGCATATTTTTCAGAAAAGGCATCTGCAAAAGATAACGACACACTATTAGAACTTACCGATACTGCGACCTGTTTTTCACCTTTTTCCTCAAATAATGGAGCACTTGCCATTGGCGGGATATACATTGAAGCACAACCCGAAAATAATAGAGGCAGAAAATAGAGAATCTTTTTCATAACATACATATTTTTATTGTTTTACAACTTGTTTTATTACTACATTACCATTGCCCTGCACAACTTTAACTACATACGTTCCTGCCGGGAAATCTCTACAAGTCAGTTCTACATTTTTCTGAAACTTTTCTTGTAGCATCTTTTTCCCTTTCACATCATATATAATCACTTTATTGTCCGTTTTATTTGAGGACACAAACAACTTCTCCGTAACTGGATTAGGGTACATTACTACCGCATCAGAATAATCCTTAATAATTGCAAATAGGTTATCCCCGTCATCCTCAGCAATGTCATCTGTCTCGGAAAAATCCAACTCATATGATTTTACATAATTACCATTTGATTCATCACAATAAGTTTCATTTCCAATTTTTGCAGTAAACGAAGAACCTTTTTTAATCAATGTTCCTGGCAGAATTTGAATCTTTTCGTTTGCTAACGCAGACATAACTGAACCAGACTCAAGAATCACATCGCCATCATTTTTTAGATCATTGTCAACAGAATTTCCTATAAAAACACTCTTTTTGGCTTCAGCAGCCTTTTTATGTCCATTCCCTACGGTAATATTTTCGAGGTATATATTCTCAGAAGAGGATTCATCTAGCATTACAGAAATCATTTCTTCACTAAATACACCTTCTTTATCCTTATCATAGATATGATCGAGATTTTTATCCTCTACATACATAACATCAAACCAAGATATATTTGACTTATCTGATTTTGCATATAGATTATTTGAGAGCTTGGTTACACCTGCCGTTGACGACAAATAATTCTTAATATTTACATGAGGATTACTTATATTTCGTAAGCCTAATGAACTATAAGAAGGAATAAAATTGTCTGGATGCGAATCATAGCTAAATTCTCCTAAAAATTCAATTAATTCAACACCATCTATTCCCCCAAAGCCACCTTCTCCTTTAAAATCACCTAAATTATGAAGGTTTCTAATACTACCTGGCGCATTATCTATAGGCATTGTATTATTAACATATACATTACGAGAAGCAACAGTTCCACCAGATGTACACTTTGTTCCTCCACCCAATGGCATCCTCATACACATTTTTAAATTAGCGGATTCTGTATAAATAAGATGATTCGCTTGATTTGGAACAGCATACACCGAACATTCCCACGTAATCCTTGGTACTGGAGTTAGACTAGCAACCAAAAATGATATATTTGGTTCTTTCTCAAACAATTTCGCACCTGCAGAGAAACCTTGTCCTGTTCCATTTCCACTTCCCATAGAAAGAGCAATTGTTCTACATTGCTTTGGAAATGATCCAATACTATTTAAACTCGAAAGAAACTGATCACGTTTGTTTGAGCACTTTGCTGTTTTTCCATCCGTTGCTGTGTGATGATAAAGTAACATCTCTTTTGCCGCAACACTATTCAACATTTCATCCTCAGCATCCTTCAATTTATCTACAACTTCCATTAAATCAGAATTCAAATACTTTAGCATATATTGGATTCCTAAAGGAATATTAGCACCCTCTTGAGGAGAATCAACCGATATAAACAATTTTGTCTGATGGTCAATTTTATAGTATTCCATATATGTCAAGGCATATCTGACAACCAATCCACCCATACTTGCACCTGCAATTATCAACTCATTGTTTGATGTCTTTTCCTTATTGATTTTCTGAATAAAAGAAACCAGGTTCTTTGCATTATCAATAATTGATTCCGCGCTATTTTTCGAGCGGTAGATTACAATATCATACCCATCATTTCGCAATCTATCCAAATAGCCATTTTTATTGGAAACTTTATATAGGTTAATCTTTCCACTCTTATCCACTAATCTATTATTATCCTGTGGATCAAAGCCAGACACTATCAAATATGGTTTTCGCAGACTTCCATCGCCATTGCATCTTTCATAAATTGCATATTCTGCCTCTACATTACCTGCTATATAACTAGCAGGACCAAAATCAGGTTCTAAACTCAAGGAATAACTTTTTAGAAAGCTTTCTGTTTCTACGTTCCCATGCACATTTAACGAGCTCAAAGTACAATACGATTTACCTGCAATTTTTATTCTAGTCTGAATAATCTTTTGTCCTGGACTATCATAATAAGCCATCACACTTTGGCCAATATTAACAGAATGAAATCCACTGCCATCATCAAAATTAACTAACAGTTCCTGTATCTCATTAATTCTATTTCCTATACATAATTGTACAGGAAAAGAAAAAGCATAGGTTCCTTCCTCTATTTCGTTAACTAAAGGTGACAATGATACACAAGTTTTCCTATCAAGAATCTGTTCTGTCGCTCTCGAGTTATCTATGATTTTTCCTGAAATTGTGTCTAGGATAATTTTATTATTCAAAACAGCATCAGTACTTATTTGATTATAATCAAAGGCCAATAAACCTATAGGAATTTCATCTTCATTTGTATATGCAGATTCTATAAAATCTTGATTTAAGGTAACATTGGTATAATCATAATGAGCAAGACAGTATTGCTTATACAGTTTTCGGAAGACATCATAATTAGCTGTATCGCAATATTTTGAGCCATCATATTGATTAACGGAAACATATGGTATTGCTTTTTCTATCAACAAACCTGTTGTAACTTTTTCCCTTGAAATATCAGAGAAAACATCATTTACAACGGCTTTGTATCTCGAAAAAACATCGTCTTCCTGAGCACTAATCTGTCCTATTGAGGCAAAAAATGCTAAAGCGATTTTAAAAAACTTCTTCATTATTTTTTCAATAGAATTATGTTACTCTGCTTTCTTTAACGTATTAATTTGACCCTGTAAATCAATAATATACAATGTCATTTCCTCTAACTTCTGTAACAACGTTGCATTCATCTCAGCCAAGTTCATTCCTGAATCTTTCATTACTTCTGCAGAAGGTACACCAGGTAAATGTTTGTTTTCTTTTATAAAAGAATCAAGTTCGTCCAACGATTTCAAATCATAGTCTTCCTCAAAAACATAATCCGGCCATTTGTTTCCATTCACTGTCGCTACGACTTCAATTTCTTCGGCATAAATTTTCTTAGCATTCACGACACCATTTCCATACACAACGAAAGAACTTTTCTTATTAGTTGCATCATAAATGGAGATTGCTTTTGTTTTTTCTGTACCGCTCACATAGAATCCAGCCGTAGTTCCCGTCAATCCTTTGATAGAAACAGTGCTGTATGACGTCAATAACATAGGTAACTTTTCTGTACCAATAAACACTGTGCTTGGAGTCCATTGCAAGGCAATTTTCTCAATATGAGGTCCATTTACGGCAGAAAGATTCTTTCTTTGACGAACTCCAAGAGCTCCACCGTTCCAACCATACAATACAGGACCGTCCGTATCGGTATCGGCAAACAAACGTTTTTGCGGAGCTGGAACATTTGTGTTATCAGACACACCGTAATATCCCAGTCCAGAATGAGGATCACAGGCATCTCTGAATAAAATATCATTGTTATACAATGCGAAAGGAGTATTACAAGAACGTTGTTGATTGACATACACAAAATTTCCGCCTTCACCGCTTGTTATTCCTGCGCCGCCGCTTGCATTTGCCGGTGTTGTATTATCAGCACCATTATTTTGCTGAGCTAACGATATAGGGAAATAGTCCGTAGAATATGGATTTGGACAAGAAGCCACTGATGATTCTACACAATCCAAACATTTCCAGCCCCATCCCCCTGCAGCAGCTTCAGATGGTGTTGCCGATGTCGGCCACATTTCCTGTAATAATTGATATTGATTTCCTCCATAATTTACAATAGTAGGACCATCATTAAATAAAACATAATGATATGGTACCCAGGTGCCTTCATATTTATTAGACACACTCCACAACCATCCATTATTAACATCATACGGTGTGGAAGGATTGTAATTTGCGGATGACTTGTCATTAATATACACAACAGAAAATTCTACATCGTTAACTGTTATGATGACCTCATCACCTTTTTGATACGTCTTCTTCGGGTTATAAGTATCTGCGAACAGATTTGTACTTAAACTCATTGCTATTACAGCTCCTGAGAGCATTCTAAAAAGTCTTCTTTTTTTCATGGTAAAAATTTAAAATTTCAATAAATATGTTGTGCGCACTTTTCAAATGCAAAAGTAGAACACACATTTCAAGTAGAATTGATTTTTTAAATCTTTATTTCTAACATCAATAAACAAATTGACAAAAAAGCAAACTTTTTTATCTCATAGACGGATAAAATGCATTTTTAATATGTTCCATCGTTATCAAGTTTCCTCTGTCTTTTATTATTGAAACAATATCAAAGCGAACTTCACAATCAAGTTTTTTCTGTCTTACATAAGAATTTGCCGCCGAAATCAAAAATCTTTGTTTTTGTTTATTAACAGCCTCAATAGGATTTTTAAATGTTGTTGTACGTGTTTTTACTTCAACAAACACTACGGTTTCTTTATCCTGCGCAATAATATCTACCTCCAGATGTGAACTACGCCAATTTGTTTCTAAAACAACATACCCTTGATTTTCCAAATAAGTTTTTGCATAATCCTCACCCCAGGCACCAACCTCATTTTTTTCTAAAACATTCATAACTACGACTTTTCATCAAATGTAAGATGAAAATAATCTTTATGAAACAGCGATTTTGCTCAACATCCATAAATAAAACATTACAAAACAAAAAGAGCTGACGTTTTCACATCAGCCCTTCCGCATATTTTGATTAAATGTCTATCGAACCAAAGTTACGCTACCGAATTTTGTTTTCTTTCCATTTCCGGCATCAAATCCCTGCCATTTCTGACCATCTAGGAACGTTGCCTCTATTTTCCAGACATAAACATCGGACTTCATCATCTTGCCATCGTAACGGCCATCCCATGAACCCTTGAACATGCCGTCTTCAACTTCATCGGAATACCATAGCAGATTACCCCATTTGTCGTACACAGAAACCTCGCATGTTGACAAGTTGAATCCTTTTGGCTGGAAGCTTCTTACGCTGTGTGCAGGATTTGTTGGAGAGAACGCATTTGGAACATACAACGACGACGAAATATTTACGAAAATACATTCCGTATATGTGTCGCTACAGCCAAAGTCATTCGTTACTGTCAATATTGGACAATTGAATCCGTACAAATAGCCACCTTCCTGAAGAGGGAAATTTCTTTGATTATAAGGAACAATCGTATCAATTTGACTGTCAGGTGTTCCCTGATGGCCATAATTCCACGCCATAGTGTATGTCACAGGTAACGCAAGAGGATCTCCGTTTGCATCAGTTGTCCATAAACTGTCCTGAATAGTGCTGTCAACCAATTCTATCACATTTGAAGCACCTGGCATTGACCAAGAGAAATGTGCTTTTGGAACAGGAGCAACTTTCACAACCAATGTATCAAAACCTTCGCAACCAGCCCAAGTTTGTTCGTAAACCATAATCGTATCGATTCCAGGAGCCATCCAGTCTATGTAGCGTACTGACGTTGATGTGGCATCTTTTGAATAATTCAAGTTATCGCCCGTTACAGTCCAGAAATACTGACTTGTACTTTCATACTGAGTATAATAGCTTTCACCTACAGCGCCCAAACATACAGAATCTTTACCATACAATCTTGTGTTTGCTCCTGGTGCAACAACCATTTCAACTGTATCATGAACACTTTCACAACCCAATAGATTTTCTTCATCATACAAGTTCAAATCATAAATTTCATATTTATAGACACCGGTATCAAGAGTTTGTCCAACTTGGAACTTATATTTTGGTCCATGGAATTCTTCTGGTAAAGTTCCACTTAAACTATGCCATACTACATTTGGACTACCTAACGCCTGCAATTCATCAATTTTTTCACCTTGACAAATTGTCTTTGTGAAAACTATCGGTGTACGAGGTTGTGCTTTTACAGAATAATTCACACTGATTGAATTACTTCTACAAGTGATTCTTTCATCATATCGACATGCAAATACAGCACTGATAGTATAATCTCCAGCAGTATTCAACATATTACTTGGAGAAATATTGTGTTCAGCATTATCTACCAAGTTCTTCGTTATCGTTCCATTTGAAATTTTCCATTCCACAAATGATTTTTCAGTAAGAACTGGTTTAAAATTATCTGCCTG
The DNA here is from genome assembly GCA_024409235.1 of Bacteroidales bacterium. Taxonomy (GTDB): domain Bacteria; phylum Bacteroidota; class Bacteroidia; order Bacteroidales; family UBA1715; genus UBA1715. The sequence goes on from JAKSUA010000001.1 coordinate 73,300, forward strand.
AATTACAGGAGTTTCGTCATATGTACAAAGTACCATATCTTCACCTATTGTGAAACTTGGAACTTCTATAACGTGAAGTATCGTTTCTTCTTTTTCACTCAAGCAACCATTACGTTCACGTTGAACATAAAGAACAACATCCTTTGCACCAATTTCGTCTGCACTTAACTGCAATACATAACCTTCACCCTTAAAATTATCTTGATCGTCGTACCATTTATCTGTCTGCATATCTGTTGTAAGCATAGGAATATCCGTATCACCTGCACAGATACTTCCGCCTGTTGTTTTTGGTTGTTCTGGAGTTGGATAAACTTGATAAGAAATCATTTTTACCGCACCCTCACAGCCACGAATTGTTTGTGTTACAAAGTATTTATGTACACCAACACTCATATCATCTATTATGCAAACATCGTCAATTGCTGTTTCAATCATCTCTGTTTTGTTAGCATCAGCATACCATTTAATATTCTCACCTGAAACCTTCATTGTAGCAGATTCATTATACTCACACAATCTTGTTGGCGACTCTAGCACAATAGGAACCAATGGTAATTCGATAATTTCATATTTCACTTCAGCAACCGGACTTTCACAACCATTGACTTTCTGAGTCACGAAATATGAGTATACTTCAACTTCCTCCACAGTTGGAACATACGTATCAGCATCTGCATAAAGAATCTTTTTCTTATCCTTATCTGCATACCATGTTAAAATTGCTCCAGACTCACCTTCCGCCTTCAATTCGTTTGCATCTGCAGCATAACATGATTCGGCATCATACACAGTTGGTTTTTCTGGAATTGCATTGACCTTGTATGTAGCTTTTACAGAATTACTATAACAACCATTATTATATGACACAGCCCAAATGTCCTGCGAACCAACAGGAGCAAATTCCGGTGTGAAATTTCTTCCAGTTTTTACCGAAGACGCCTGAGGTTCACCTTCTTCACCAGGATTTTCTTCATACCAGTACACTTCACCAGAGACTTGCGTTGCAACAAATTTTGGAGTTTCTTCCTTGAAACAAACTTCTTTTGGATCAAACGAAACAACCGGCGAAGCAGTTTTCTTCATTGTTACAGTAACTTTTACAGGTTTGCTTTCGCATCCGAATTTATCATCAATACCGTAATCTTTAAACTGTTGAATATTGCTATTTGTTTCTGTTACGTAATAATAATATTCTTTTGCTTCAGAATCTTTCTTTATATCAGTAGGAACAAATGTACCATCAGAACTACTACCTACTTTATTTGACATATCTGCATCTGAATAATAGTTGAATACAGAGCCTTCTGGACGTTCGTTCCATAATCCGCCCTCTGCAGACAATTCAGGAGCGCCATTGTATAAACATTCTTCTTCATCAGAAATAACCACTTCTGGTATCGGACAATTTTCAATAGCAACTATTGCCTCAGTAGGTTCACTGTAACATTCATCTACGAACTGGCGTGCATAATATTTCTTTCCTTTTATTTCTACATCTGGATTATCGTCTGTTACAAATGTAACACCCGTTCCCACAGTCACCTGATCATTAATCAATGTTGAAGAACTCAACCATTTTACAGCAGCGCCGTTTTCAAGTGTACTTGTTGCTTTTACAATAACCTCATCTTCCTGACCAGTCAAAGCATAGAAGCCTTTTGTTTCTACTGGAGGCAGATACAATACTTTTACAGAAATTGTCTCATTCTTTTTACAAGTTTTCGCGTCAACTACCTCATACAAAATTGAATATTCTTTTTCTCCGGCCTTTCTACCATTTGCCTGAGCATAGAAAATACCATTATCACTAATTTCAGAAACATCACCAGTAACAGCAGTCCATGTTGCTGTTGTTGTTCCATTCGCTGATGTATTCGACGCAATTATCTTCGTTTCTTCTGTTGTATAACAAATTGTACTTGGTGTCTCAATTGTTATCTCAGGCAAAGGAAGAACTGTAATCGTAACATCTGTTTTTGGACTTTGACATGACACACCACTTGTTGCTTCTACAGCTTCATAAGCTACAGAGAATTTAGAGACTTTTGCTTCAGTGTTTTTTACCATTACAGGTACCAAAACATTACTTGTTGAACCAGAAATTACATCTCCGTTTTCGTCAAACCAAATCCATGAAATCTGCGAACCTGGTTTAGCCATGGTCTCAACAGAGTTACCTTCTGTTGCTGTTAAATTTCCTATCTGAGTATTTAAACAACGCTGTATAGAATCCACTTTAGGAGCTTCCCATGGGCAGTCCAACAAACTTAAGGTTACTTCAGCTGGTTCACTTTCGCATCCATGTTCATTTGTCTGTGTTACCCAGAAACTTTTGTGGTATTCTGAAGATGTTCCAACCTCTGCTTTCAAAGCAGTCTTATCTAAAGCATACGTAGAACCTGTAGCTGTTGCAGTCACTGGGCTCAACTCACTTGACATTGATTTTGTTTCATACCATTTCATTGTCTTACCGGTTGAAGTTCTCGTCGCTTTCAACAAATCATCTGGAATTGATGCTATTTCACTTATCAACCAAATTGGTTTAGATCCTTCTGGTTTTTCCATAAAATGTGCCGTTGTAGTTGATTTCACAGTGCTTGTACATGTTGTATTATCAGCATATTTCTGACTCTCAACAACATAAACAAACGTTGCTTCAAGCGAAGCGCCTGTATAATCACCTGGCATCCAATTTAAACCAGAGAAACTTCCCTTACTGTTTTCTTCTGTCAAAGTTCCGTTCTGTGGTGTAACAGTTACTGGTACCAATTCACTTCCTTTTGCACAGATATTTGCTGGACTAGAAATTGTTACCGAAGGTGTATCTACAACATGAATCGTAACTTTTCTACCAGCAGACCAACAAGTCTTTGTTTTATCGAACTCTGCTACATAATATGAATAATCAGCAATTGTCGTTAAATCTATCGTTGGCACATAATTTTCTACATCAGCTAGGATATTTGCATCTGCTTCTGTTCCCATCTTTCCTGCAGGATCGATGCTTAACCATGATATCTTATAGTCATCAACAGACGATGGTGTTCTTGTTGCAACCAATTCAGTGCTGAACTTAGCCTTATCGGCAGCTGTAGCTTCTTTTGGAAGAACGCAGATGTACTTATCCTCAGCAGCAGGAGGCAATGCCTCACAATTTGATATCACTAATGTAGCTGTTACACTATCACTATAACAAGCTTTACCGTCAACCATTTTATATTCGCGTACTAAATATACGTATGAGCCGTCCTCAGAAGTTTCTGTCAATCCTGTTTGGAAAGTATTTTCACCTGGTGCCCAAGATTTAGCTACATCATTATCTGGTGTTGAAATTTGTGTCCATTGAAGTTCATCTCCTGATGTTGTTGCACTTGACACCAATTCAGTCGTAGTCGACAGACTTCCACTATTCACAATCACAACCTTTGGTTGATAATCTGAAGAAACAGTCGGTTTTTCTACAGAAACAACATTTATACTTGATGTGTTAGAATTCTGACATTTATTTTTATCCGTATATACATATTTAAAATCTGCAGTTCCTGGATTTACGTTCTTTGGATCAAACGTAGCATCGGTAGCAGAAGCAGTTCCTGTCCAAACGCCCGTTCCGCCCTGAGGTTCAACAGACACACCGATTGTAATTTTGTCTGCATTGTAACAAATCTCTCCTGGATTTGTGATTGTTACCGTTGGAAGTGCGTTTACGGTTATCTGATCTGTTGCAGAGCCTTTACAGCCATTCGGGTCAGTATAGTTTAATGTAATTGTATATGTTCCAGCACTGTTTGCTTTTGGATCAAATGTTCCGTTTTCGGCATTGATTTTTCCGCTATTATCTACAGAATATGCAAAAGTTCCTGCCGCAGCAGTTCCTGTTGTTGAAACAGTTACTTCATCACTATTATTATCACTTACGCAGACATTTGCATTGCTTACTTTTATTGTTGGAGTTGGAAGTGCATAAACTTCAACCGACGTTGATTTTTGAGCGGCGACACATCCTTTTTCACTTACGAAATCATATTTTATAGTATGTTTTCCTTCTTCTGCCACAGAAGGTGTAAATGTTGCCGTTGTTTCCGAGGCTTTCGTTACCTTGCCAGTCCATGTTCCCTCACCTTTCGTTCCTGCTGGAGTAATTGTTGCTGTCAACGTCTGTGCAGTTTCATCAGAAACACACTTATTCGACAAATCTGACAAGCTTACCTCTGGAATTGGATTCACAACAATCGACTTTGTTGCACTACCCTTACAACCCTTTGTGTCAACCACACTAACTTTTATAACATATGAACCAGCAGAAGCCTTCGAGAATGTTGGTGTAGATATTGAAGCAGCATCGAGTTTCGACGCACCTGATCCAGACCATGTTGTTGTAGAAAACGATCCTTCAACTGACAATGCCACATTTACGTTTTCGCAAACCTCAAATCCTGGAACAGCATTAATTACAGGAGCTAAAGTATCATCTACAGTAACAGTCGCCTTTTCTCTCTCACTTTCACATCCATTTAATGTTTGACTTACATAATAGTATGTTTTTCCTACGTTTGTTTTTGCTGTCGATGGAGTTGGAGCTGTAGTTGTTGCAGTTCCACCTATTTCATTTGTGCCATACCAATTTAGTACTGCACCGCTCACAGCAGTTGCTTCCAACGAAGATGGTGTATCGTCCACACAATAAGACAAATCCTTCACAGAAGGTTTAGCTGGAACTGCATAGAAAGTAACTTTTATTGTTTTAGTTTCTTTTGCATCGCAACCATTTTTATATGCAAGAGTAATTGTTACTTCCGTATCTTTCGTAACAGTTTTTGATATTGTTACAGTTGATCCTGTTCCCGAAATAGCATCGTCACCAGTCCATGAAAATTCACCAGAGCCGTCATCGCTAACTGTTGCGGACAAAGTAATTGTTTCACCGCTACAAACAGATTTTTTATCCGACGTAAGAGTAAGTATTTCTGGTTTCTTATTGATTGTAACAGTCTGTTCCGAAATTTCACTCACACAACTATTTGCTGTTGCCTGAATAGAATATGTTCCAGATTCTGTCACTGCAGACAACATTTTTGTTGCCGCACTGTTTGTAAATGTTTTACCATCTTTTTTCCACTCTATTGTAGAACCTGTTGATGATGTCGCAGAAAGCTGAATTGTACCTTCACCTTCACAAATTTCATTTTTATCAGCTGTCAGTGAAGCTGTTGGATTCGCATTTACTACAATTGTCGCCTTATTTGTCGGTAAAGTAGTTGCTTCGCAATATTTATCTTTCAAAGCAGTAATTGTATATGATGCATTTGTTCCTGCCGTTGTTGACAATGCTGGCAAATAAGGATTTGCATCAGGAATGACATCTCTATATGATTTTGTTCCGTCAGAATATGTGAACGTAAAATCTTCTTCCCCAACAAATGTAAATTTCACTGGTTTTGTGAAATCTTCACCTTCACAGATTGTTTCGCCACCGGAAATCGTCACACTTGGAGCATCTTTTGCCTTTATCACAACTTCATCCTGAGTTTGACAAGAAGTTGCTGTTGGATAATTAATGTCTTTTACCAACACGATGTAAGTCTGTTCTTCCGAAATATCATCATGTTTTACTGTCAAAGGCAAAGTTGCAGCATCTTTTGATGCAAGAATGTTTTTATTATCGATACTACCTTTATACCATGTATAATTAAAAGTTGTTGCATCTTCCTGAGCAGTTACTGTCAATTCTACTTCTTCATCAGGACATAATAAATCTTGCTTGGCAGTAATAGATACAGTCTTTGGATTTTTACAAGTTGGACATACAATTTGAGTAGGAATAGCACTTGAAATCGCATAACTTGCACAAGGATCATCTGGATTAAATGCAGATTCCGCAGTGTTCTCCATTGTCCATTTTCCACCGGCAACAACACGGAAGAATATCACATCACCATCTTTTGCATCTTTAAATGCCTGACATGAAGACACATCCATTTGTTCATCAACAGTCATTGGACCAACATTTTTCCATGATGTTTTCACATCAGGAGTAGTTGAATATTGATATTGGAAATACGTATTGTTTATACCACCAAAATATTGTTTCAACATTTCAGAAACCTTTGCAAAGACTCTGATTCCTTCACCCGAACATGTAGCTGTATCAGAATCAAATGTTTTTAAATCATAATAAGCCTGAATCGAAGGAGACGAACAAGCTTTTATTATGATATCATCTACAACAAGGTCATTACCATTTTGGTCTACATTTGAGTTATTTATAACATCAAGTATCACAGCATCTGATTTTTCCAAGAAAATATCGCCAGAAATTTTCACCCATGTTCCCGTACCACCTTCACTCTGAATTGTTGCGGTTCCACGAGCCTCAGAATAATTGGAAGTATTTCCTTTTTCAGTCATTCGAATTGTCACATCCACAGGATTATACTTACCATTAGCAGAGTTTGTAAACACTGTGATATAACATTCATAGAATAGCTGACGGTTTTGACACAAATTATCTATTGTACGAGTATATAGAGATTTTCCACCTGTATTAGGTTTACAGTTAATGAACAACGCACATCCTGGAAGTTCTCCTGAATGGTCAACAGAAGGATCTACAGGTTGCTGTAAACCACCAATACGACCTGCCCATTCCAATTTTGCACCATCAATAGGAGTTCCATTATATACAGTTCCATTATATTGTGTCAACACACCTGCCACACAATAGTCACCATCGCCCAACGAACTTGTTGCTTTAAAATCACATCCAAGTGGAGCAGGATTTAATGGATAACGGAATGGAGTTGCTGTTTTTTTCACAACCTGTTTTGGATTAGAAATATCACTGTAATCCCATACTTTATATGTCATTCCTTTGGGATCATTATCAATATCAAATTCTCCAAAATCTTCCTTAAAAATTACTTTTCTTGACGCAGGAGCAGTAGTTCCATCTTCCAATGTTATTTCGCAACATTTAATCGTTGAAATAGAAAGAGTATTTGACTTAAACGTTGTTGTACCAGAAGTTACTTCCAAATAGTACGAACTTTTACCCAAAGTTGTTGGAGTTTCGTAAGCATACGTTGCAGTAGTGGCACCTGAAATTGCTTTATTATCTTTATACCACTGGAATTTAACATTACTGTATGTTCCTTTCAACTCCAATGTAGCAAAATCACCGGCACAGACTTCCGCACCATCTATACTATAAATTGTAGGATCAATAGAACCATAAACTTTTATACTCTTGATCATTATGGCAGAAGTCTGCTGACTTGAATTCACATAAATTGTCAGTTTTCCATCGGCACCTACCGCATTTTGTGTAAACGACGTAGCTGTTGCTATACCGTTACTTTCTTTTTGAGCAGTACTAAAACCTACATCCGTACCATTTTTTGTATTATACTGATCAGGATTTGCAATCAGCTTTATTTTTGGATCAATGCCACCATACTCAACTTTTTTACTTCCTGTATTATAATTTACACCAGGATAACCATATCCGAATTTCTCGCTGTACGATGCGACAAAAGCATATTCAACCTCAACGGTATATTTTGCCGCCGGCTTTAAACCTGCAACCGAGAATGTCAGCATGGTTGTATTTTCCGACATTTTTGGAAGAACTAATCCCCAATAATCCTCCTTGTTATCATACAAACGGAAAGAATCCAGTTTTGCTGGATTGTTAGTTATTGCATAATATTTACCATCGACAAAAGTTCCAGTTCCTTTTTTTGTGTCAACATTAGCATCTTTCGTTAAAGGTAAACTTACAGAAATCTGCGGCTGCAGAATACCCAGCCAACCTGTGATATCATCCACAGAAGCATACGCATCTTTCTCTTTTCCTGCACAAGAAAAATCCGTTCCTGCAACTAAAACCTGAGAACTTGCAGACAAGGAGCTTACTAATAATCCTCCAAGAAGAATTACTATTTTAAAGATTACTTTTTTCATTTCTTAAAAATTATTCTGAAACGCAAAAGTAAGACTAAAAAAACAATAAAAAAGTTACAATTAACATATAATTGTTAATTGCAAGTAAAAAAAGCAGATATTCATATTAGAACATCTGTTTTTTTGATTTTATCGAACCAAAGTTACGCTACCGAATTTTGTTTTCTTTCCATTTCCGGCATCAAATCCCTGCCATTTCTGACCATCTAGGAACGTTGCCTCTATTTTCCAGACATAAACATCGGACTTCATCATCTTGCCATCGTAACGGCCATCCCATGAACCCTTGAACATGCCGTCTTCAACTTCATCGGAATACCATAGCAGATTACCCCATTTGTCGTACACAGAAACCTCGCATGTTGACAAGTTGAATCCTTTTGGCTGGAAGCTTCTTACGCTGTGTGCAGGATTTGTTGGAGAGAACGCATTTGGAACATACAACGACGACGAAATATTTACGAAAATACATTCCGTATATGTGTCGCTACAGCCAAAGTCATTCGTTACTGTCAATATTGGACAATTGAATCCGTACAAATAGCCACCTTCCTGAAGAGGGAAATTTCTTTGATTATAAGGAACAATCGTATCAATTTGACTGTCAGGTGTTCCCTGATGGCCATAATTCCACGCCATAGTGTATGTCACAGGTAACGCAAGAGGATCTCCGTTTGCATCAGTTGTCCATAAACTGTCCTGAATAGTGCTGTCAACCAATTCTATCACATTTGAAGCACCCGGCATTTCCCAAGTGAACTTCGCTGTTGGTGCAGGAGCAACCCTGACAATCAGTGTATCAAAACCTTCGCAACCAGCCCAAGTTTGTTCGTAAACCATAATCGTATCAATTCCCGGAGCCATCCAGTCTATGTAGCGTACCGAGGTTGATGTGGCATCTTTTGAATAATTCAAGTTATCGCCTGTTACTGTCCAATAATACTGACTTGTACTTTCGTATTGAGTATAATAGCTTTCACCCACAGCACCCATACAAACAGAATCACGTCCAAACAGTTTCGTATTTGCACCTGGAGCAACAACCAATTCAATTGTATCGCGTACACTTTCACATCCTAACAGTTCCTCTTCGTTTTCAGGATTTATCTGATAAACATTCAAATCATAGATTTCAAAACGATATTTTCCAGTATCAAGTGTCTGGTTAGGCTGAAATTTATATGATTGTCCATGCCATTCTGCAGGCAATGTGCCATCCAAGCTGTGCCATACGGTATTAGGACTACCCAAAGAACGGAGCAAATCAATGTCATCACCGGCACAAATTACAGTAGAAAATACTAGTGGAGTTCTTGCACGTTCTTTCACAGAATATTTCATCTGAATCGGATCACTTTTACAAGTTGCAACATCACTTCGATATGAATATGAAGCTGTAATTGTATAATCGCCAGCAGCTGTAATCATATTACTTGGAGTGATATTATGTTCTTCATTATCCGCATATTTATTTGAGATAGTTCCATTTGAAACAGACCATTCAATGAAAGATCTTTCTGTTGGCGAAGGCACATAATTCTGAGCCTGAATTGTTAACACTGAATCATATACACACAAGATTGTATCATTTCCAATAGAGAAAATTGGTTTTGCAATCACATGAAGTGTGTCCGGAATTGTATCACTATAACAACCCTTTATCTCACGAACAACATAATAAATCACATCCTTGTTTCCTATTTCACTTGCATCAGGAGTATAAGTATAATCCTTTTTCAAGAACGTCTGAGCATCTTCGTCGGCATACCATGAATCTGCATTCATATTCGTTGAAAGAGTAGGAATGTCAGTATCACCCTCACACATACTTGCTCCTACAACCGAAGGACTTACAGGTTTCTGGTTCACAACAAACGACACCAATTTCGCATCACTCTCACATTCTCTCTTTGTTTGAGTCACATAAAATCTTTTTGTTCCAGGAGTCATTTCATTATCAAGTAACGTATATGAGTTTTCATCAGAAATGAAACTTTCCGAGCTTCTATTTTGTGAGGAATACCAGCGAACATTCTGATAAACAAGTTCATCCGTCTCCAATGTTGGAGCTTTATCGTATTCACACAAATTACCAGGATTACTTACAACAGGAGGAAGTGGAATCTGCTTAACCTCGTAAACAACTTTTTTTGTAGGTCCCCAACATCCATCAACACGTTGAGCGACATAATAACTATATTCACCAACGTCAGTTTTCTTCGGAGCATATTTTATTCCTTGAGCTAGATAAGACGACATTTTTGAATCTGCGAACCAGTTCACTGTTGCTCCTTCTTCCGCATCAGCAGTAAGTTCACTGTCAACACCTGCACAAACTTCCACACGTTCCGATTCCGGAGCAAGAGGAATTCTCTTAATTGTATATTCAACCTTAGTACGCGCACTATAACATCCATTTGCATATTTCACTGCCCATACTCCATAAGCTTCCTGCGAAGAGCTTTCGGCAGTTGGACGGAACTTCAGTTCATTGCCAACTTCCTCAATAGTAGGAGCACCTTTTTCCCCTGGTTCAGCCTCGTACCACAACACATCAGGATTAGCGCTTACAGCTGTAAACTCAGGATTTTCCTCACCTTCACACACTGCAGCAGATTTTGGTGTAACAATAGGAGCCTGAGTTTCTATTATTATTACAGACACACGTTTCTTTGTACTTTCACAACCTTCATTTGTATAAGTAAGACCTTCTACTGGATCACTGTTGTATTCTGTTACATAATATGAGTAGGTATCAGCTTCTGTTATTCCTGATGGGGTATAGCTTCCATCACTACTTGCCACATAATCAGATGTTTCTGATGAAGCATAATAGCGGTATTCAGATTTACTTTCATTACGTCCGTCCCATCCGTTAGTTTCAGCTGTCAATGTTGGTACACTTTCGTAAATACATGCAGACTGATCTGTTATAGAAACAATTGGTATTGGACATCTTTCTATCTTAACCACAGCTGGAGCAGCCTGACTATAACATCCTGCATCTTTATTGAACTGACGTGCATAATATGTTTTTTCAACAACACGGTCTGCTTTGTCCTGTGTTTTCCATATTTCGGAATCCCCACGCTTCATATCAACAGAATATTCCTCAGCAAACCAATGAATTTCATCTCCGCCATTCTTTTCTGCTTTTACCTCAACATCATGATTCCAACTTGATAAACCATGATAACCTGTTGTTACTGGAGCTTCCAGATATACAACATCTATCGAACGCGTTTCACTGTTTTCGCAGTTCTGATTGTCTATATATTTATACGTAATCGTATAGCTGCTTGTAGTTTTGGTTATATCAGAATTTTCTGTGTTGAAATATGCATAACTTTCATAAGAATCAATTGTTCCTGATTTTTCGTTACTTGTACTCCATTCAAAAGTACCTTTGCCGTTACTATTACCATTACCGTCATTTCCAGGAACAACATTTACGTTGATTTTCACCAATCCGTCGGTAAAACATACGGTTTCTTCTTCTTTCGCAAATGATATCACTGGTTTACTATGAACTGTTGTAGTAACTACAGCTGCTTCCGACCAGCATTCCTGACTGCTATAAGGATCCTCAGCCCGATAAGAAACATAATATGTAGTAATTCCTGCATCATCAATTTCACTTTGTGCATACGTTTTCGATGTTGCACCGGAAATTATCTCTTTGAAGTCACTTTCCTTTGACCATCTCCAACCTGTAATATCATTTTCATCCATTCCGTCCTGAGGAGAAACAGACATTGATTTTTCATCTGTTCCCGCACATACATCAACATTCTCAACAGTTTTTATTGTCCACGGACATGCAACAATTTCTATTTCCTGTTCTTTTCTTTCACTCGTACATCCGTTTACTATTTGAGAAACAAAATATGAATATTCACCAACTTTCGACGGATCAACATCATTTTTATCTATTGTCCATGGATTGACCGCTGCAACAACAGTTTTTGCATTTGCCGAACGATACCAGTTAATTGCAGCTCCACTCTCTATATTTCCAGCTTCCACTTCTACAGCTACAGGATTCTGGTTCATGCCAATATATTTTGTTGTAGTTGGAATTTCCGGATATTCAACTTTAATTGCAAGATTACCGGTACTTATACATCCATTTCCATCAGTATATGTATATGACAATGTATAATCACCATCTTTTTGTCCGTTAAATGTCGGATCAATCACTCCATCAGAATTCACACCCAAAACAGTATTATCTTCAGAATCCTTCATAGACCATACACCGCCAGAAGCCTTATTTCCATCTGCTTTTGCAGATGCCATTACACTTCCACCGGCATAACATAAGATATTTTCATCATTTAGCTTGTCTACAACAACTTTTGGTAATGGATTTACGGTAACAGTAACTTTTGCTTCCGGACCATAGCATCGTCCTTCGGCTCCATCATCTCCATCCTGTTGTACCGTAAATGTGTATATTGTTAGACTCATATCTTCTTCTGAAACATAACCACTTATGTTCTTCAAATCCAAAGTCATAGATGTTTCTCCAGATATTTCCACACCATCAGCTTTCCAAATATAAGAAGCATCCACAGCACCATTTGCATTAATTTCAGGCAGTTCATCCTGACCAGCACATATACTTAACGACGTTGGTTTAGGTGCTGGAGTAGGACATTCCACAATATCCCATTCTGAAACTGAACTAGCAGGACAAGAATTCAATGTCTGTGTTACCGTGTACTTATACACACCCTCTTTTGTAATATGCGACTTCATATCAACCGGAGAACTTGTACCAATTTCCACATTAGATTCATTTCTCACACTCAATGTAGCACCAAGGTCATTTGCATAGGTTACCTCCATTTTTGGAAGATATTCTCCAAGTTTAGAAGCACTCCAAATTTTTGGAGTTCCAATTCCCGTTCCTTTAGGTGAAAGAACATGAGTTACAGAAAAATCCTCTGACTTGTCAGCCTCACATGTTGCTGATCCATCTCCTGTTCCCCAAACTTCTTCCGTATGCAATGTCAATGTGGTAGTAGTAACTCCGGTTTTGCTGTCGTCATATTGAACCTTCCATTTATTTCCTTCAACACCAACACCTTGTAATTCTGATGTAATACTTCCGCCAGTTGCCGGAGCATACGACACAGTAATTTCATCTTCTGTACTACATATTTTTTCTGGAACAGTTATTACTGGTACAGGAGCAGCATGAACCTGAACGTTTACAGGCGTAGCAGCACTGAAGCACTGATCTGTTGCATAATACTCAGAAACATAGAATGTCAACACCTCATCATTTGAGAAATAATCCTTCGACACGCTAAATGTTTCTCCTGTTTCCACAACACCATCTACACTTTGAGCGTCTGACAATGAAGCGTACGTTGTTTTAGTTGCCTCAACAACTTTTGCACGATCCGTGAACCAACAGAAATTCTCAGCTCCATCCTGATTAGACTCAGCCTTCAATACCAAATCATCATCCTGACCAACACAAGCATGATATGTTATTGCACTTGGAGTTTTTGCCTTACAATCTGTTATCGTAAGAGTAGCCTCAGCAGGATCCGACTGACAACCATTCAATGTTTGAGTTGCATACGCTGTGTAAATTCCGACATCCATTTTGCCATCACTGTCCGCATCTTTAAATGTTTCCTGATATTCAGAGCCTTCCTTCACAACAGGTGTTGTTACATCCTGACTACTATACCATTTAATCTGACTTCCTGTTGCAGTCAAAGCAGGAACCTTTGTCTGATCAGTTACATCAATGTTTGATGCTGCTGCAGGTGTTGTTTGCGGAGCATCTGTGTGATTTACTGTTATATCATAGCTTACGTCCTCAGCCGAACAGCCTTTTGTGTCAGTATAGCTGAATGTCACAGTATTCTTTCCTTTTATCTGTGTACTTGGAATAAATTTACCATTACTTACGCCAGTACCCTTAAATGTTCCTTCCGAAACCAAAACCCCATTAACCTCAGCTTTTAAAGTTACCGCATTATCATAATCACAAATTTCAGACGGATTCATTGTAATATCGGAAACAGGACGTGCATTTACGGTAACCTTTGTTTCTGCCGTTCCGGAACATCCATTTGCATCCGAATAAGATAATGACACAACATGTTCTCCAGCTGTTTGTCCTACCGAAGTGAAACTTCCCGAAGTAGCATCCACGTCATTCAGCGTTGCACTTTCATAATTGAAAACCTGTGTTTTACCGCCAGTTGTATTGTAAGTGCCCGACATTTTCACTGTTACCACACCAGAATTTGCACCTGATTCACATATTTGTGTAACACTCGGTGTTATTGAAATAACAGGATTAGCAAATACCTCAACAGAACCTGTTGCAGCTGCTTTCATGTCACAACCATCCTCACTTCTAAACTTATAAGTGTATTCATGTGTTCCCTTTCCTGCAGTTTTCGGCACAAATTCAGCAGTTTTTTCATCATTTTTCACAACATCGCCAGTCCATGTACCTTCACCTTTGATTCCCGCAGGAGTCAATGTTGCAGTTATAGTTTGAGATTCATCGTCCGACTCACATTTTGAGACAAGAGATGACAATACTGCAGAAGGAACCTCATGTACTTTAACAACGCCATCACCTTCACCATCACATCCATTGTCATCAACGACAGAAACCTTTACCGCATATTCTCCAGCAGGCGCACCGCTGAAAGAAACACTCTTTCCACTCTTTAACGGCATATATGTTGAAGCATCACCCGACCATGACACATTTTCATAGTTTCCAGACACACTTAATCCTACTTCTGTTCCGAAACATATTTCACCATCATCTTTGTTCAAACCACTATTTTCTTCGTAAATAACAACCGGTGTAAGTTTATCATTAACTGTAACGCTTATTGAAGCGCGGTCGCTTTCACATCCATTAACAGTTTGAGATACATAATACATTAATGGAGAACTTGTTGCAGTTGCAGTACTTGGCGATGGTGCCGACGCACTTGCTGTACCACCGGTTTGATTTGTACCATACCAATTTAGAGTTCCCGTTTTCTTTATTACATTACTTTCTAACGAAACAGAAGGTTTTCCCACACAATTCGAATACGCAGTAGTTGTCGGCATTTCCGGTATTGCATTTACTGTAACATCAGCGGATGCCACAGCCGCCTTACAACCATGACTACTTGTGTAACCGTATGTTATTTTTTCTTTAGCTGTCGCCCCACTCGATACGAATACCGCTTTTTCTCCAGAAGCAGTCGTATTCGCACTCCATTCTCCTATTCCTTTACCGTCGTCTCCAGAAACCTTAACAGTATATTCAGCAGATTCTCCATCACATATTGTTGTCGATGAAGGAGAAATCACTGATGTTGGAGTTGGATACACAGTTATAGTTGCTTCATTTTCTCCGTCACATTCAGAATTTTTCACATACACATGTACTGTATATTCTTTTTTTGCTGAAACAGTAGAAGGAGCTATGAATGTCGGCGTTTTTGTATTTTTATTGTCAAACAAATCCGACGCAGATTCAGACCATGTTACGTCATATTTTGCTGCATCGGCAACAGTAACTTCTGTTTTGCCATCAGCACAAAGTCCATCTTCTGCTATTAAAATCTCAGGTTTCAATTTTGCATTTACCGTGACTTCAATTTCAGTTGCCTTACTTTCGCAACCTTCATAAGATTGCGTTACCTTATAATTATATGTTTTCGCACTCTTAATACTTATCGAAGGAGCCTTAGCAAGTTTTGTACTGCCTTCATACCAAGTTAATGTACATCCTGCATCATCTACAGCCTCAAGTGTTACATCCGAGGCACTGGCATTCATACAGTATGATTTCTTATTACTTTCAGCAGGATTGCCTGGAACAGGATTAAATGTTACAGTTTTTGAGACAGGTTCAGCCGTACAGCCTGCAGCACTTTCATAATTCACCGTTACAACAACATTTTCCTTATCAGGCCATGAAGCGGTTTTCGTTACCGTGGCTGTAGCACCTGTACCGTTAGCTCCCGTCCAAGTAAATGTTCCACCGGAAGTTGTTGACGTAGCTTTCAATTTTATAGATTCACCACTACAAACAGCATCACTGCCATCTACTTCAAGAGTAATAACAGGCTTTTCGGCAATTTCCACAGCCTGACTTACAGCAGAACCTTTACAAGTTAGCGTTGCAGAAACCTTATTAGTAGCTGCCAATGTATATTCACCTGTTTTCTTTGCAGTTATTTCGTCAGAGGTTCCCGTTCCGGCTCCGCCCCATGCCAAAGAAGCACCGGTAACATCAGCAGCCCCTTTCAAGCTGACAGTTTCCGGAGAACAAACAACTCCATCTTCTGGATCAGCAGTTATTTGTGCAACTGGAACAGCTCCTATCACAACCGATGTATTTCCTGTATAATTAGCTGCAGTTGCCGTACAATTTGCATCACTTAACGACGCGATTGCATATACATACTCCGTTGATGCAGCACCATTTCCAACAACTTTCGTTGGTGTTATTGCAGCAGTCGTTTTAGTTGACTTTTTGCTTGTCGACTCCGTACCGTTTTCACTATAAGTAAATATAAACGGCTGAACACCAGTAAATTCAACACTCAAATCTTTTATAGTTCCACCATCGCAATATTCTCCGCCACCAGTTATTTTTGCTGTTGGATATTCTAGATTTGTTACCTCGACTGTCGCACTTGTTTGGCACGAAGTCATTGTTGGGTAAGCAGGATCTATCACAAGAACTTTATACGTTCCAGCAGATTCAACATTCTTCAACGGCAAAGTAGCAGCCTTTTCCGGACCTGCCACAATATCACCTTTCTCGTCATACCATGTATAACTAAACGTTGAAGCATCTGCCTGTTCTGTTACAGTAAACGAAACCTTTTCACCAGGACATAATGCTGTTTTTCCACTTGGTGTAATTGTTACCTTTTTAGGTTCCGTACACGAAGGGCAATCAATTATAGCTTCTACAGATGGAGAAATAGAATAATTCTTACAATAATCTGTTTGTGAGAATACTGCAGTATTTTTTAATGTATTTTCTGTTGCTGCAATAACACGGAAATACATTGATTCACCATTCTTTAATCCTGCAAAAATGGAAGACTCCTTAGGATTTTGTATTGTATAAGTACTCGCTTTCGACGGAGAACCAATCTGTGTCCAACTACTTTCATCATCCGGAGTTTTTGAATATTGGAACAAATACTGCAATGACGAACCATAAAAACTTGACAACAGAGCACTAGCTTTAGAACCTAATTCAAATGGATCAGAACAAACTTTTGTTGCACGTTCCAGATTATCCACATCAGAAAACAAATCTAAGGCTGGAGACGAACATGACATTATTTTTATGTCGTCGATACAAAGGTCACATCCATTTCGCCAGAAACTATCTCCGCTACTTCCATCAGAATCACTAAAAATTTCAAAAATGATATCTGATTCTGTCAAAATTAAGTCGTCAATGACAATACGTTGCCAACCTGCACCTTTACCTGGTGAAACTTTTTCTGCCTTTCCCAAAATGTTTCCACTTTTGCTTTTTATATACAAAGAAAGAATAGGAGATGTACCATCAGACATGTTGCCTACATAACACTCAAATGTTAATTTCTTACCTGTACACAAACCAGAGATTTGATGTTCAAAAATATTACCTCTAAATTCAAAAGCAACATTCATGAACAAACAGGCACTATTCTCAATACCATTTATCATACTTGAATGATCTTGCGTAATAGCACCGTTACCAGTCATCCAAGTTGCCCAATAATCGGTTTTGTAACCCATACTTGTCGGCACAACTACGCCATAATAACCATCATTGATTTGTCCCGTTGGGTCAAATGATCCAGCACCTGCAGGCATTGAGAATGGACAATCAATTCTATGCATAATATAATTTGATGGTGTTATTTTCTTTGTTCCATCACTTGCTACATATTCATGATCATCAGAAAAATAGCCAAAATCTTCATAATAAATAGTTTCACGAGAAGAATAAACAACCTTTCCATCAACTTCTGTTTCACAACACATAATCGTTGATATCTTCAATGGTTCTGTCATCGAGCCATTTACAGATGCACGATAATATACCTCATTGACTGTGATCTCATCGTACAAACTTGGTTTTGATGACACGCTAGTCCAGCCTGAAGAACCATTAAGAGAACGCTCCCAGCTAATTTTTGCATCTTTTCCGTAATCTCTATCCAATGTCAACAAAGTTTGCTCCCCCCTGCACATTTCCGATCCTTGACCAGAAATCACCTTAGGATCAACGGTTCCGTATATTTTTATATCCGATATTCCTATTAAGCACTCCTTAGCATAATTACTTCCTGTTTTTATTGTAAGAGAAACTGACGTTTCTGTTGCTTTTAATGTCCCACTATACTCATATGTTATTGGAGTTCCAATATTTGTAGGATTGTACGCATCAGTATTTTTCGAATCACCATTTACATCAAATATCAAAGAAGCAAGAGCATCCCACGGTTTTAATCCTGGATATGAAACTTCTACCCAACCTTCATGCTGTATACTATCCACTACCATCGGTTCATGTAGCACATAATAAGTAACTTCAACCTTATAGCTTGTTCCAGGTTTTAGACCTTTGGCAGTGTAATTATAAAATTCCTTTTGAGACCCTAAAAGAAAGGCTGAAGCAACATACATTGCATCGTTAATATTTGGATACAAACTGGTTGAATCCTTTTTGTTAGTTCCTAATTTAAAAGGATTATCAACTACAACCCAAGCTTCTTTACCAGATTGAAAATCAGTTGCATCTTTCATATAACCTATAGTAGAAGACATTTGATTCCCCGCAGGTCCAACCTGTTGAACTTTTGAGAAATCCCATCCCCATTCGTCATACCCTTCTTTTTGATCAAACGTTGTTCCACCAACAATCGAATTCTGTCCGAAGGAAATTATTGCAAGAAGAAGTAGATTTAAGACTATACAGATACGTTTCATACGCATAAATTTTTCTTTTTGTTATTCTCTAAAACTTTTTTCTTTTAAGATAAAAATATCCTAAAGTGTAAAAATAACACATTAAATTTTAAATACTAGATTTTAGACTAAAAAAATGGGGAATTACCTTAAATTATTTCCAGTCTTTTCTCTTGAGAGAAAATTCAACAAAATTTTAAGAAATACAAAGTGATAAAAATTTAAACAAAAGATTCTTCCGAATTACAGCAAACCAAGTTTTAATTTTGCTTCTTCAGTCATCATTTCTTGATTCCATTCCGGTTCAAGCACAATGTTTACAGCAACGTCCTCAATGCCATTTATCAGTTTCAGTTTTGTTTGTATCTCATACACTAAAGGCTCTGCCATAGGACAATTTGGAGAAGTTAAAGTCATATCAATCTCTACAATCGGCAATTTATAATCAATCTTATAAATCAAACCTAATTCGTAGATGTCAACAGGAATTTCCGGATCATAAACCGTTTTTAAAGTCATTACAACTTCATCCTGGATTCTTTTCAATTCTTTATCTTCAGCCATAACTATTTTTCTTGAGACTTGAATGCAAGTGCGTAGATTCTCATTTGTTTTATCATTGAAACTAATCCATTTGAACGAGTTGGCGAAAGATTTTCCTTCAAACCGATTGCTTCAACAAAATGAAGGTCACAATCTAAAATATCCTGAGGCGACTGTCCCGACATCACACGTATTAGCAACGAAATAATTCCCTTTGTGATTATTGCATCAGAATCAGCAGTGAAATACACCTTCCCGTCACGAAATTCTGCAAAAAGCCAAACCTGCGACTGACAACCTTTGATAAGATATTCTTCTGCCTTATATTGTTCGTCAATTACAGGCAGATTTTTACTTAAATCTATGAGATACTGATATTTATCCATCCAATCGTCAAATAGGCTGAACTCATCAATTATTTCATCCTGTATTTCGTTAATCGTCATCCTTCAGAATTTTCACTGCAAAGATAAAAATCATGCACACAAAAAGAAAGGCATGTACAAAAATTCATACATGCCCCCCAATTTATTTTCAAATTCTTGTTTACTTAAAGTCTTTTAAACCGGCGAAATCTAATGTTACAATATGTGTTATATTACAATTAAAAGCAAAAGCACAATAAACTTATTATAGAATTTGAGCTTCTAAACTATCTTTCTCACATTTATGAAGAAGGAAATGTCCGACACCAAAGTTTGTAACTCCAAAGTCGTATGCAGACCTTGCTTTTTCAAAAGGAAAAACCTGACAATTGTCCGAAATAACTACCCTCATAAAGAGACAATAAGTCACTCTCGTGGGCAACATAAAAATCATACTGTTTTTGTAATGGTATTATCATAATTAGGATATTTGGTTCGATAAATATATTATTTTAATAAATGATAGCCAAATTGCAAGTTGCTTTTATATAGCAAAAGAATATAAAATCATACACTGTTCATAAAAAATACCCCAACCGAATTTATCGATTGGGGGCAATCTTCTAAATATATAAAAATCAACAATTTAAGTTTACTAATAATCCAGACCTACTACTTTAACAACTTTAACGATATTGACCAACCTTGGGGATTCATTGTACCCAAAGTAAAACCATCTATTGCATCAGGGTTTTGCAAAAGAAATAGTTTATTAATTAAATCCGAGGGTTTTACTATGCGATATTTATTTCCATCAGGGAAAACACCAACCCACGATGTCGTAAAGTTGTCCTTTTCATATAGAGACAAATTCACATTTATGCACTCACCATTGGCACATATGGTTAAACACGTCTCTGACAAAGACACAGACGCATTATTCAGCTTATTCAACCAATAATTATAATCTTTTTCGTCATAAGGATCATAACTTAAATTCTTATGTTCCCATATTTTAATTTTATACATTCTTTGCTAAATTTATTCTGTTCATATAATGCATTGTTTCCTCAATAATCCCAGCTCTAAACAATTTTGAATCCAACAAAGAATCAAATTTGGTTGTAACAAAACTTTTATCCTTTTCTTCCCATCTCATATAAGAAACAGCTTCTTTCATTTGGTTTTTCACCTGTTGTACTATTGACATCGGCAAGAAATTAAAACAATTCTTTCTATACTCTAATAATGAATCTATTGTTTGATAAACTAATAATTCCACAATATCATTCCAAGTTATAGGTGACTTTATTCTTTTTAATAAACTAATGTTTACCATAAAATCATTCTTAAAGTAACCTGATATATTTGGAATATTATGTTCACTATTAATTCTCTCGTCATCTACAATGGAAAGCGGATTTATAGGGAATTTCTTCGATAATATTTGTAATTCTTGTATGTAGTTCATAAAACTATTGTTTTAATTCTGCAATCATTTCCAATATCATTGCTTCGGTAATTTCGTGACGATAACCAAGTTGATGAGCGACTAACTTGCAAACAAGTAGTTCGTTTTTATCAATATTCCCATCTATAGCCATAACTCGAACCATATCTCTTATATAGTTTAAACGAATATTTTCAGATGATGGAGCTACAAATTCTATTGAGTCAGGTCTTTTCATACAGCGTTCCAAATCACTATTACTTAATCCTTCTCTATTCATAATAATAGCCAAGCTAGCCATTTCAGCATCTTCTATTTTGCCATCTGCCATAACAACAGCTAACAAACTTTTTAAATGACTTAACTTAGCTAAATATTCTCTTGATCTAAAAAAATCTAATAACGCCATAACTTTATTTTAAATATTCAATTCGCACATTTCTATCATACATATGTAATACACATTTTTGGACAATACCGTTTTCATAAAAAACTTCAAAACCGTAATCAGACAAATCAAAGTCTATCCAGCCAAATGGACCCATTGCTTGAGTCATATATCCTCGTAGTAAAACATAATCTTTTGATTGTTTTATTACCTCCATAGGTTTGGGAGCAAACTGTTCTCGACCAATATCATCATTTTGACCACGAACAATATAACCATATCCTTCTCGTAAACGATATCCAGAGCAACCATTAACATTCTTTTCTAACGATAATGTTCGTCCACAAATCTGCAATCCCATTACAGGTACATCACTTTCATAACGTTGATGTTTGGTAGAATGAAAAACAAATGTTTTTACATTAGAATCAAAGTTACTTGAGTAAAAAAAATCAAACAATCCCATATCTATATGCCGATTTTATAAAGTATCATAATATTCTATAAATCTGCCATAATATTAATTGCCTCAGATATTTTCATTGAAGGTAAATCACACATTGCTGAAATAAGAGACCACATTTTTACCTCTGCCTCATCGACATCACCATCAATGGCAATCATCGTTCCCAAATATGCACAGACATATTTCTTCATATTTTTATCCATTGACGATAAGATTGAAGCAGCTTCTGAGGCTTGCATACTATCTCCAATTTCGAGAATGGTTTTTAATTCTGAAGAAGAAACTCCAAAACGTCTAGCCTCATTTGCTATCATTCCCATTTCTGATTCATCAATTCTTCCATCCGCCATTGCCATTAACTTAGCCATTTTTACTAATGCACTTAATTCTAATTTTGAAATTTCCATAATACTAGTACCTTATTTTAAATTAAACCTTAATTTGATATTACATACTTTTCACCTATGGACATAAAAAAAGCGTGAAACTTACTGTCTCCCGCTTCCTATGGTGTTTGGCGTAACCGTGATACACGAAATAAGTAAAGCTCACGCATAGCGCGAACACTTTAACCTATTTCTTTCGTATCTCTCTTTAAGTCGCCAAACTTCTAGGAAGAAAGAAATAAAGCTATATGCTTCTAATATGTCTAAATCACACTTGTGATTCCTTTACAAATGTGATAATTATTTTCAAAAAAAGCAAATCAACCCGAAGATCAATTTGCTTTTTACATTCTAAATATATGATTCTCTATTACTTAAAGTCTTTTAAGCCTGCAAAGTCAAGAGTTGCAAATAAATCTTCAACTGTTTCTGCACGACGAATCATTTTTACACTACCATCTGTTCGTAACAAAAGTTCTGCGGAACGAAGTTTTCCATTATAGTTGAAACCCATTGCGTGACCGTGTGCACCAGCATCGTGTATTGCAATAATATCGCCTATCTCAACTTCTGGCAATTCACGATGAATAGCAAATTTATCGTTGTTTTCGCAAAGAGAACCTGTTACATCATAAACATGATCACAAGCAGCATTTTCCTTACCTAAAACTGTAATATGATGATATGCACCATACATACCTGGACGCATCAAGTTATTCATACTTGCATCTACACCTACATAATCACGGAATGTATGTTTTAAGTGGCGAACAGTAGTTACCAAATATCCGTAAGGTCCTGTAATAAAACGACCAGATTCCAAATACAATTTTACTGGAGCAAGACCATTTGGAACCAAAATTGATTCATATTCCTTACGAATACCTTCGCTGATTTTGAAAACATCAAGTTTCTTTTGTTCGGGACGATACGGAATACCAAGACCACCACCAAGATTGATAAAATCGAATTTTATACCTAATTGTTTATTGATTTTCACAACAAGATTGAAAAGAATTCGAGCTGTCTCAACAAAATACTCTTCATTCAATTCATTAGAGGCAACCATTGTATGAATACCAAAGCGTTTAACGCCTTTTTCCTTCAACATTTTGTAGCCATCGAACAATTGGTTTTCCATACAACCATATTTAGCCTCTTCTGGATTACCAATAATATCATTTCCCGACTTCAAACTTCCTGGATTATAACGAAAAGAGACTAATTCAGGAATGCCAGCGCATTTTTCCAAGAAAGCAACGTGCGAAATATCATCAAGATTGATGATTGCACCTAATTCTTTTGCTTTTTGGAATTCATAATCGCCAGTATCGTTAGAAGTAAACATAATGTTTTCGCCAACATTACCAACTTGCTCAGCAATCAATAATTCTGGATACGAACTACAGTCGCAACCGAAACCATGTTGAGCCAACAATTTAGCCAAATATGGATTTGGAGCAGCCTTTACAGCAAAATATTCATGAAAACCTTCATTCCAAGCAAATGCTTTTTTTAGTTCTTCGGCATTTTCTATAATAGCCTTTTCATCGTAAATATGAAAAGGTGTAGGATACTGAGTAATAATCTTTTGAATCTGTTCTTTACTGAAAGGGAGTACTTTTGTCATTTTCGTAGAAATTTTTGTGCGGCAAAAATACGTAATCTCAAAAGATTACCGAACAATTTTCTTCTTTATTACACAAAAACTTATCGTAACAACAAACTATCTATCATCTGACGATAGAAATCTATTGGGTAAGCACCATTTGAATATTGAATAACATTCTTTCCACAAAACATTACAAACGGAATAGATTGAATCTGAAAATACGCCGAAAATTCCCGGGAATCATCAACATTAATTTTATAAAAATCAACTTTCCCCTCGTACTCCTTTGCTAAAGTATCAAAAAAAGGAGCTATCATTTTACAAGGACGGCACCAATCCGCATAACAATCCACAATACAAGGACGTTTACCTTTAAAAATCCATTTTGAAGGTGTTATCTCATAATTAAAAATCAGCTCTTTATATTGATTTTCAGACAATTGAACAACTTCCGCCTGTAATTCCTTTGTAGTAGATTCAGTTACAGTCTGTGTTGTCTGTTTTTTTTCGTTACAAGCCACCGCAAACAACAACATACAAGAAAATGCAATTACATTCAGTTTCATTCCACCTGATTTTTTTCAAAAGTACACTAAAAAGGCTTAATCGCAAGATTTTTTTCTATCTTTGGTTCATGGCATTAGTAAATCTTGAAGTACACGGTGTAACATACAGCCAATCACAAAAGGATGCGTATGTGTTAATTCTTGGAGAAATAAATGGAACAAGAAAAATTCCTGTTATTATTGGCAGCAGCGAGGCTCAGGCTATCGCACTTGCCCTGGAAGGCATTCAAACTCCACGACCATTAACGCACGATTTAATCAAGAACCTAGCCGACGAGTTACAATTTTACGTTTCAGAAGTTGTCATTTACCGCTTTGCCGATGGTGTATTTTTCACAAACTTGACAATCGTACAAAACGAAAAAAAATTCATCATTGATTCCCGAACGTCCGATGCCATTGCACTAGCCATACGTTTCAACTGTCCCATAATCACAACAGAGGAAATTCTAAACCAGACCGGAACAGAGAAATACGACATTCCTGAGGAACAAAACAACCCACTCACAGAAGAAGAAATTGCCGATGCAGAAAAACGCTTCGAATTTATTTTTGACACCAACGAAGAACTGGAAGTTAAATTAGCAAAAGCAGTGGAAGTAGAAAACTATGAAATTGCCGCAATAATCAGGGACGAACTTAAAAGCAGAAACAAATAAAAAAGGATAACACTTTTTATATGTTATCCTTTTAGTTTTCTAAATCTAGATTTCGATTATTTCAAAATATCTTCAACAGAATCTTTCTCCACAAGCGACTGTTCACCTGTTGTCATATTTTTTACCATTACCTTGTTTTGTGCGATTTCATCGCCACCAACAATTGCTACAAAAGGAATATTTCTGTCGTTTGCATACTGCATTTGCTTCTTCATCTTTGAAGAATCTGGATATAACTCACAGGCAATTCCTGCTAAGCGAAGTTTTGCTATGATTGGTAAGATATATGCAGCTTCCTCATCTCCAAAATTCACAAACAGAAGTTTAGTTGCTTCTTTTGTATCTGTAGGATAAGCATTTAACTGATTAAGAACATCATAAATTCTGTCTGCACCGAAAGAAATTCCGACACCAGAAAGACCTGGCATTCCAAAAATTCCTGTTAAATTATCATAACGGCCTCCGCCACAAATACTTCCCATCTCCACATCGTTTGCCTTAACTTCAAGAATAGCACCAGTATAATAATTTAAGCCACGAGCTAATGTTAAATCCAACTGAAGACAAGCTTTGATATCAACTTTCTTTAGCATACCGAAAATGTATTCCAATTCTTCGATACCTTTCATTCCAGTTTCTGAGGAAGCTAAGATGGTTTTAAGTTTTTCAAACTTTTCTTCGTTGCTTCCTGAAAGCATAATAATTGGCTGCAATGCAGCAATTTTTTCCTGACTCAAACCTTTTTCGAGCAATTCTGCATTTACATTATCTATACCAATCTTGTCTAATTTGTCTATGGCAACAGTAATATCAACAATCTTTTCTGGTTCACCAATAATTTCTGCTATTCCAGAAAGGATTTTTCTGTTGTTTATTTTCACAGTAATATTGATTCCGAACTTTGTAAATACTGTATCAATAATCTGTATTAACTCTACTTCGTTTAACAATGAATTGCTGCCAACAATATCGGCATCGCACTGATAGAACTCACGGTAACGACCTTTTTGAGGACGGTCAGCACGCCAAACAGGCTGTATTTGATAGCGTTTGAATGGCAGTTGAATTTCATTACGATGCATAACAACGAAACGTGCAAACGGCACTGTTAAATCGTAACGTAATGCTTTTTCACAAAATTTATTTGCAAGCTGTAACGATGATGCGTTTGCATAATCCTCATTAGCAACACTTTGTTTGAATTCCCCTGAATTCAAAATTTTAAAAATCAAACGATCTCCTTCTTCACCATATTTTCCCATCAAAGTCTGCATTGTTTCCATTGCAGGAGTTTCGATAGGTAAATAACCATAGGTTTTATAAACGGAACGGATTGTGTCGAAAATATAGTTTCTTTTCATCATTTCGGCAGGAGTAAAATCCCGCGTTCCTTTAGGTATAGAAGGTTGTTGTGCCATAATATTTATTTTTCGGCAAAATTAATATTAATTGACAATTGTCAATATTTGTTTTATAAATAAAAGAAAAGCAGAATCAAAAGATTCTGCTTTTCTTTCTAATACGATAATAATCTTATTTAATCACCTTAACAGTTCTTACCTGTGTTCCATTAGATATACTTACATTGTAAAGACCTTGTGTAAGTCCATCTGCTGGAATTTGAACAAGAGTTTTTGAAACATTCTGTGCTTCAACATGAGCAACTACCTGACCTTTTGAATTAACAACTTCAATCATGAAGTCATCTTCGCTTGGAGAAGCAATTGCAACGTTTATCATTGAAGTGATTTTTGTTGGATAAACAACTACGTCAACATCCGATTCAACTATTTCAACACCAGTTTCTTCATTTTCCGCTTCTGCAATATTTGACATTGCCAAAGAGAATGGTCCTGATTCAGCTTTTGTATAAGCTCCTGCTATAGTTTGACCTTCCAATGTCTTATATGCATTCTCATCAATTTCTGATTTCAAACGGAATACAACACGGTATTTAATATCATCACCCTTATATGAAGGATCTGTTTCATTCCAAATTTCATACAAGTTGCTTGCTGGAACTCTGTCAACTGTATCCATCTTAGTAGCATCTGTACCACGAAGGATTAAATACTGAGTAACATTTTCCATTGGTTCATAAGCACACCATTGTAATACCTTCAAGCCATTATCCTGTAATGTTGTTGTAGAAATCATTGAACGGTGAATTTCACTTACAGCCTCGTTATCGCAACCGTCAACAGTTACCAAACGATATTTGTAAGCACGACGTTTATAGTTCACATCTTCGTCAACAACAATTCCGCTTTCTTCGAATTTAACATCATCACCTACTTGTTCCCAATTGTCAGTAACGTCAGTTTCACGTTCTACACGGTAAGAAACTGTATTTACATCTTTTGTCTTTTCCCAAGCAATAATAATGTGATCAGTAGTTTCGCTGAATGTAGCAACACCGATTTGTTCAGGATATGGATATTTGAATGCTACCATCACTGTATCTGAGTTAACACAATAATTAGCATCAGTAATCTGAGCCCAAACGGTAGAAGTACCTTCTGTTAGAACGATAACTGAATCAGTTGCACCTGTACTCCACAAATATTTCTCAAAACCTGTACCTGCACTCAAAGCAACTTCTTCTCCATCACAAGGAGTCAAATCTTCACCAAGATTAATCTTAGGTAATTCATTGATTTTTGTTACAGCGAATGTGTCTATACTTTCACAATTCATTGAGTCAACAGCAAATACTGAATAAGACTCAACAACAGCAGGAATTTCTATTGATTTTGTTTCAGCACCAGTGTTCCAAATGTATGAATCATATTCACCTTGAACTTCAAGCATAAATGTTGTTCCAGCACACATCACAGAATCTTCCATCAATGAAACTGGCACAGATACTTTTACTGTAACACTGTCAATCAATGTAAACATACCTTTTTTCATTGTTACAGAATATGTTGCTGTCTTTTCTGGACGAACATTTATTGATTGAGCAACTTCATTTGTTGACCAATAATAAGAATTAACTCCATCAGTTGCGTTCAAAGTTGCAGACTGCCCTTGGCAGATTGCAAGATTTCTTTCCTGAATACCAACAACTGTCAAGAAGTTTTCTTTTGTCAACGACTGGCTGAACAAGCCATCCTCAGATTCCACTGTAAATGTAACATCATAAACACCAGGTTTATCGAATGTAACAAACTGCATTAATGAAGTTGGATCAATTCCCTTAGCACCAGGAATATCCCATGACCATGTGCAGTTGTAACCAGACAAACTTGCCATCAAAACAAACTGACTACCTGGAGTTCCAATTGTTTTCATTGTCATCACATCAAATACAGGAGCGCCTTCCCACACAGCAACAATTTCACCTGAAGTTTCAGGTGCTTGAGCAGGTGCTTTCTTCACCATTCTATTGTAATATACAATTGTTGAATCTGCCAAACCTTCTTCATCCTTAGCAACAAATGTGATTGCTTCAGCACCACTCCAGAATTCATTCAAAACAGTTACGGTAGCTTTTCCGTTAGCTATTGAGATTGCAAGATTTTCCGATTTAGAAACAGTCCATGAAATTGCAGATGGAGTTGTATAATCATCTGTCACATATTTTGTCAAATCGATAGATGAGAATTTCACTTCGTCATTTTCTATTTGAACTGGTATTTCCGCAATTTTTGGAGCTTTATTAGGAATTGATCCCACATACACAACAATCGTGTCATTTGTGATATTCACACCATCAGAAACACTAATAAAGATTGTATCCTGTTCAAACGGCATTGCCTTAACAAGACGCAACTGAGTTTTCTTCATAATTCGAGCAAGCAACTGTTGTTGAGCAGCAATTCCATTTTTATGCACTGTAAACGTATATGTCAACGCATTTGCATCGGTCATATCATCTTCAGCAATATCGCTTAGCTCGATATACTTATATGTTTCTCCTTCCTGCATAAGAACTTCATGAAGTTTTACAATTGGAGCTTTATTTTCTGATTCTTTAACCTCAGTAGGAATTGTTACCACAGAAGACAAACCTTCTTCGTTTGTAACAACAACTTTCACAGTATCTTTTCCTACGTATGAATCTGTTTTAGGAGCAATTGTCAACTTACCATCTTCGTCAACATTCACATTGAAATTTTCAGATTCAGTAGTAATTTTCAAATTATCGAAACCATTTTCATCGGAAACAAAATCAGACAAATCGACTGTCGAGTTACCATCTGGATTCATTACCACATCAGGAACAGTTGTAACAACCGGAGCGGAAGACGAATTTACCACAAGAGTAATTTCTTTTGTTATCTGCTTATAAGAAACAGTCAATTTTGTTTCACCTTTTTCCAATGCTTTAACAACACCGTTACTGAAAGAAACTATAGAAGAATTCTCAACATCCCAGTTCAAGTCTTTCACTGCCAATGTTGTTGGAGTTACTTTGTATGAAACAGCAACAGAATCTCCAACTTTCATTTCAATCTTTTCAGGAACTTGAATTGCTGTAATTTCTTCAATACTTGAAGTTACATACACAACTGCACTTGCCTGCAAGCCGCCTTCAGTATATGCAGTGATTGTTGTTATACCATCGGCAATTGCTGTCAAAATTCCATCAGACGAAATACTTACAACAGAGTTATCTGTTTTTTTCATGAAAGAAATTTTGTTCTTTGAAGCATTTGCAGGAAGAACAGAGGCTTGAACCTTAACCTGTTCACCAACAGTCATGGTAATGATCTTTGGCATAGAAATTTCACGAGCAACAACTTCTTCTTTCACATTAACAACAAGTTCTTTCTTTATTTGACTGTTATCTTTGCTTGTTAACACAGCCTTTGTTTCACCTGATTTTAATGCTATAACAGATAAACCGCTCACATTAGCAATTGTTGTATCAGCGATTTCAATTGTATAATTTTTATTTGTTGCATATTCAGGTTCAAAGCTTAATGAGATATGTTGTTTTTCATTTACATACATATTCAAAACTTCTGGATTTACAATCATAGAAGTTACAGGAACATGTGTTTCTTCAACAGTTATTTCCTGAACTGATTCAGCTACACAGCCTGTAAATTTATCAATTGCCTGACAAACAACATTATGTGAACCAGCTTCTTTAAACGAAACTGCAGCCGTTTGACCTTGAGTAATTTCATTGTTTATTTTCCATACAATACTACTTGAAATAGTATCCTGAACACGAGCAAACAATTCTACAGTTTCACCAGGTGCAAATATTATTTTTTGACTTAAAATAGCAACTTCTGGTTTTTCAACAGAGCCAACCATATATGTTACTGTTGTCTTATCACTTGAACAACCTGTTTCTTCGTTGTAAACATATACCTCAAATGAACCTGACTCTGTTGGCAAGAAAGAATTGCCTTCTCCAACAACTTGACCATCAAGCAACCATTTGATTGTATTTCCTTCTTTTGTTTTTGCCTCGAATGCTTGTGCATCCGTGCCATCACATATCTTTTGATCATACATATTCAATGTAGGCTCTGGAACATATGAGATTGTAACCGTATATGGAACCTTTTCACTTTCCAACCAATCTATAGTTGCATCGTAAGCAACTTGCGAAACATAATATTTTGTTGTTCCTACAGCAGCAGTATTAACAAGAGGAGCCTTTGTTAATTTATTTCCTGCATTGTCATACCATTGTACCATACCCATTTCCGAAGTTGGGAAGACCATAGATTCCAATGAGATTGCTGGTTCAACCGTATTAACACCAGATCTCTTATAACATATTGACAACTCATTCGTATTATAACCAGGGGTTTCAAACTGAGGTTTCATTTCTTCAGAAGCAACAACAATTGTAACTTCTGCTAAATATGTTGTATCAGCAGTTACAACCTTTGCAATAAGAGTTGTTTCGCCAGGCTGCAAACCTTTAACAGTTATACAATTCATAACCGTTGAAACTTCATCTACAATTTGAGCAATTGAATTGTCGCTTGCATACACAACAGGGAAAGTTGGGACTTCGAAAGAAGAGCCAAGTGTATAACAAACACTAGCAGATTCATTTACCTTAACCTTGTAAATCTGTTCAGAGAACACAATAGAATAATCTGTTTTTTCTTCGATTTTCTTACCAACTGTATTTACCGTAACATTACCAAGTTCTTTTTCTTGATAATAAGCTGTAAGAGTTACAGTTGCAGTAGTATCAAGTGGGAAGATATATGCTTCACCTATAGATGTACGTTTTAATTCGACAACATTTTCTGCAGAAGCTTTCCAAGTTACTTCTTCGCTAACTATATCTTCAAATTCGCCATTTGCAACTGAAGGCAACTTATATGCATACAAGTATGCTTGTTCACTTTCGCCATAAGCAGAAGCAAGTCCATAGTTCAATGTAATGCTATTTGAAGATATTGCAGTGCCATTAGATAAATGAGCACCTGCAAGAACCATATAACCTTCTTTTTCTGAAATGAACAATGTTGCATTTGAATTGTTATCACCCTTAAGTGTAATAACACCAGCATCATTTAAAGTAACAGTGTTACCTGAGATTGAAACCGCAGAAGTTTCACCAACATATGGTTCAACTTCCCATTTAATATCTGCAGAAAGATTTTCTCCAAAGACATCATTCAAAGAAATTTCCTTTTGACTAAGAAGAACCTCTTTTTGAACTGTAAGAGTTTCTCCCAATGTATTTACAACTTGCGATGCTGCAACTTCATCACCATCATAAGCTGTAATTGTTGTTGTACCTTGAGAAAGAACTTTGTATTTATAATAAGAGTCTTCCTTCTCGATAGTTATCACATTCGGATTCGAAGAAACGAAATTCGGTTCCTGAGCATCAACAAAATCTTTTCCTTTGTCGGTTTCTACCAACTTCTGCAATGACAAATAACCTTCTGTACCAACAGTCATATCCTGGTCATTGTATAAACCAGAGAATATATAATCGTTTTCAGTAGTCACAAATACTTGGAAGTAGCAAACCAAACCAATTGAATTGTAGAATGCAACACGGCCATATCCACAGGCAGTAGGAACTATCATTCCATTTTCAAGTGTAAAACATTCATCACCTAACAACTGGCAATTATAGGTATCAGCAGAACTTGGTTCTTCTCCGTTGATTGTATATTCTGGCATGTCAACAGGTTCGCCATTTTGATTGTAAGCCCGTATTTTTTGACCTTCAGTACCTACGGTAAGGTACATATCATTGATATGATATTCATTACCATTGAAAATTGCATCTAATTCAAATTCTTCAAAGAATTCATATTCTCCTTCTCTTCCTCCTAACGTTAGAATGCCAACTCCACCAACATTACCAATAGCCCAGACTTTAACAACATCGTTATCAAAATCTGTTTCCATATCAAAACGAATTAAGCTTGGTCCTTGTGCATCGTTTTTTTCTTCTATAAATGAAGAACTAAATCCAATCTTTTGACCTTTTGAATTGTACAACGAAACAGTTACCGTATCTTGGTTTACCACAATTTGTGGTCGTTCTGGATTAATATAGTATTTAGGTTTAGTAACAGTCAAAGGAACTGCCGCAACAGAATCTTCACCTATATAAGCAACAACATAACTAAAACCTTCTGCTTCTGCATAAACAGTATTGTAGTTTATAGAAGCAATTGGTTCTTCACCAAGAACTGTCCAATACAAATCATTTGATTGAACAATGATTCCATTATCCAACAATTCTAAATCTTGAGATTCTCCTACAATAAGAGCAAGTTTTTCTGGAGAAATTTTATAATCAGCTTTTGGACTTACTTTAAATGTATATTCCTTTATTCCCGAACAGCCAGCATCTTCATCTGTCAAAATATATTTTAAAAGATAATCTCCTGCTTTTGGACAAATTACTTCAACGCCGTCAAATTCCTTATTAGCTAATTCTGCATTTTCACAGATCCAATCAGATTTCATATTGCGGTATTCCGAAGTATTTTCCACAACGAACTTAATAACCTCGCCTTCTCTTAATATAGATGCTTCTTTTTCCAAATAGATTTCTCCAGCATCAACCTTTTCTATTGTTAAAGAAAACTCTCCTACCGTTTTTTCTCCATCATACAAATATCCATTGTACTCACCAGCATTTGTTGATGCTGGAATTTCGATTGATGCAGTATCACCTACGACATTCATTGTTACGTTATATGCAATACCGTCCATATCTTCAATGGTAGCAGTAATCGTGGCAGGAATAGCTTCTGTTGCATCTACATGAACAAAACCTGTAGTACCATAACATACAAAAGTCTCATTTATAGTATATTCAATTTGTGGCATTACTGTTACTGGCACATAGGCAACAGAATCTTCAAATAAATAAGCGACAAGATCTGCTGTACCTGCATATTCTCCGTAAAGAACGTTGTCATATACGCTTGCAACATTTGCATCTTCAGCAGAAAGTTGATTTTCCAATCTCCAATCAATACCTTCCTCTACTAAAACTCCATCCTCATACAATTCTAAACTTTGTTCATCTCCTACACGAATAGCAATCTTTTCTGGAGTAATTTTATATTCTGGTTTTTCTACAACATTGAATGTATATTCATCTGAATCGGAACAACCTGCATTAGAATATATTGTCAACTTCAAAACATATTCTCCTGCAGTTGGGCAAGTTACCTTTACTCCACTTATAGAATAATCAGTTTCCTCACCATCTGCAACATCTTTTACTAAAGTAGCATTTTCGCAGGTCCATTCATAAGTATTAAAATCACACTGTTCTGCATAGAACTGAATTTCTTCACCTACGTATAATTTCTCCTGCTCTGTATAGATTCTCCCTGCACTAAGCTGTTGAACAAAAACAGGAACACTAGCCACACATTTATCTCCCCTAAAAATTTTACAGCTATAATATCCTGGGTTAAGTCCTTTAGGAACAGTTATAATTGCTTTAGAACCTGATACTGTAACATCCCATTCCAAATTCTTACCCTCTTTTTTCTCTCCATCAGAAATATTTTCTTCAGATGAAAAATCCTGAACCTCAGTACGTAGTGTATAAGGAATGTCAATATTAGCAGGAATTTCAATCGTTCCAATTTCTGCTGCACACACGGTAAAACCATATTCTGGAACTAAATATTCCACTTTAGGGTTAACAGTAACTGCTATTGTTCCTATTGGAATAGTATCTGTAATATCTCTCCAGCCACCTTCTTGAGTTTCCTCATCATAATAAAACTCCTCTCTATAGTTTGCCATATACACTAAGACGTTTGAGCTTCCGACCCCTTCACCATATATCTTAGTTCCATCAACATAAACAGGAGATTCTTCAGTCATGTCGGTTACAGCAAGACACACATACTTAGAAACATTATTTCCATTTGAATTTAATACTGTCACCTCATACTCTTCTCCCTGCTCTATTGTTATGTTTTCTTCTGCAAGAGTCCATTCTTCAGTATTTGCTTCAACAGTAAAATAAATATTTACAACAGAATCATTACTGAATATTGCCCTTACATACTCTCCTCCACGTGCCATTGCAAACACTTTTCCCTCTTCCATCGACAATATGTCCGAATATTCTTTAATTTCCAGACTTACCAGATCAGCCTGGCGTTCGCCTGTATGAATAACATTTACTGTATATAAGCTACCCAAATCCAATGTTGCTTCAAGAGATGCACTGGCATATGGTCCACTATAATCATCTGATCCTTTATCAAAATCATGTTCAATGGTTACAGGAACAGAAGCTGGCAAAATTATCAATTCAATATCTCCATTAAACGCAGTCGTATCATCATTGTAATAGAACTGAACGGTAGCACTACCATCTTTTAATGCTGTAATAGTTCCCTTAGATTGATCAATATGAACTATCTTCTTAGTTTCCTCATATTCATAAACATAAATATTTGAGTTGTCACCGAAAACTCCTTCCTTCAATTCAGGTTTATACGAAGCAGAAGAACCTGCTTCTAATTTCAATTCATAGCTATTTCCCCATGTATTTTTTGCATTTCCCTCAATAACAAGTCTTGGATAACTTGGTTTTACTGTAAGCTTTCCTTCAAAGAGCACTTCACCCCAAGTCCAGCTATAGAAACCAAAACTGTATTCACCTATCTCAAGTCCCGAATAAATATGAAATTCATACTCTTTACTATCGAGATTATTATTAATTTCATCTTCTATTTCATTTTCAAGTTCAAATTCTTCCGAACCATCTTTTTTCACAAAAAAAGATACACTTTGTTCGCTTTCAGAAAATAGTTGTCCTAATGTTTCACTGAATGTAAAGAGACCAGTATAATCTTCATCTTTGTTTACAGCAACATCATCGAAGTTTACAAATGCATATCCCAGCAATTGGGCTCTATAGATACCAACATTTATAGATTTTGTTGAGCTACATCCTTTTTCTTTATCAGTTACCTTACAATATACTGTGTGATTACCGATTTCTGAACCAGTCATATATGCATCATAGTCATAATTACTTCCTTGCTTATATGAGTCCCATGTAATAGTCTCATCCGAATACCACTCAAAACTATAATTTTCTCTTTCAGTCTCCGTTTCAAAATGATTCTTACCAACAAAACAACGTAGATTTAATAAATCATCTTTTCTACGCGACAAACCTGTTTCCTCATCGCCTATGTGCAAATCCATACATTCAGCATCAATTGTTAACGGATAGGAATCGCCATTAATAGAGACAACATTGCAGGTGTATGTTCCAACTTTTTTTGCAACACCTTTAATCTGGCCAGACTCATAATAAACAGTCAAATCATCTTCCGAATACGAAAAAACCAACTCACCCGAAGGTTTATTTTCAGGATCACTGATTGCAAAAAGCACAGAAAATTCTTCTCCCGTAACAACAGTTATTACTTCTTTGCCACTGAATGGGAAATTAATAGTAAATTCCTTAGCAAAGGTTGTTATTACAAATAATAACGATGATAAAAACAAAAATAACTTTTTCATATATCTTTTTAGTTAATTACACAACATACCATGCCCACTTCAGGCAATAAAAAACGGTGCAATATTACAACAAAATTGCTTATTTTACACTATTTTTTTAAAAAAATACATTTTATTTATTATCAAATACTTACAATATTAACCAAAGAAAACTAAAGATTTTTTTTATAATAAAATATAATTATTCTCACATAACACACTAATAAAAAAACGAAATTATTCGTTTCAGCCTTGTATAAATTATTTCCAGCCATTTCATCTGAAAGAAAAGGTTGCAGAAAATTCAAGTAAATGGCAGGAGTACAAAAACAGAAAAGGTGAATCTGTCTAACAAACTCACCTTTTCTTAAGCTCTCAAAGTAGGATAATTACTTCACAACCTCGATTGTTTTGGAAACTCCATCAACCGAAATTCGAACATTATAGACACCCTGGCCAAAAGAACTTGCAGGTATCTGCAACAACGTTTTTGTAATCATTCCAGTTTGACTCTGCGAAACTATCTGACCTTTAGAATTTAGTACGTCAACTTTAAAATCTGCAAATTCATTTGAAGCAATAACAACATTAATTACATCTTTCACAATTGTTGGATATACAGTAACATCTGCAGGGAATAAATCACGAATTGCATCGTCATTTTCCACTTCTGCAATATTACTAATTGCAATTGCAAAAGGTCCAGATTCCGATTTTAAAGTGTGTTCCAAAACATTGCCGTCTTTATCCTTTAACGCGTCTTCATATATCATTTCATCAAGCAAGAAAGCAACACGAAGCACATCTCCTGCCACAAAGTTATTATCCACATCTGTCCATCCGATATAGTCATCCTCCGATGGGAACTGTTCAACAACAGAATATCCAGGAATTAGGTCATCAGCACGTAACTCACCTTGTTTGTTCTGTGAAATTAAATAGCTACCAACAACATTTCCTTCGCGAGGAGAGCGATATGTCCACCAACTTAATGCAAGCTTACCTTCATTTGTTTTTGTTTGTTGCAAATATGAAGAACGATATTTTCCGCTGTACGCTTTATTGCCACAGCCATCTGTTGTTTCCAAGCGGTAGTTATAAGCATTCTTTTCATAATTTGAAGCTTCGTCAACAACAATTCCAAATTCATTGAAATCAACTGGTTCTCCAACGTTTTTCCAAACATCATTATTTAATTGACATTGGACTTGGTAACTACTTGTATTTACATCAACAGTACGCTCCCATGCAACAATAATATTTTTACTTGATTCACTAAATGTTACAACTCCGATTTCTTCTGGATACGGATAAGTGAATGTAACATTGATTGTATCAAAGCTTTCGCATCTATTGTCATCAGTTATTTTCACAGTAACATAAGCAGAAGAATCTAAAACAATTACTTGTTCAGAAGATTCAAGTTGTTGGTCATTCTTAATGAAATTCCAAGCATATTCGTAACCAGTTCCTGCATCTAACTTCAACACTTGCTTATCACACACAGCTGTGTCATTACCTAAATTCAATGGAGGAAGAGCATTTATTGCAGTAACTTTAAACGAAGCACTGTCATTGCAGACTAACTGTTCACTCATGGCAATAGAAGTTTTCACCATATATTCTTTTTTCACAGATGGAATCACAATAGATGGAGTTGTTTCTCCCGTACTCCACTCATAAGAATCATATAATTCTTCACCTGTTGCAATTAATTCAAATGTTGTTCCTTCACACATTACAGAATCTTTTGGCAACTGAACTGGAACAGAAACACGTAACGAAACAGTATCCGTCATTGTCACTAAACCTTTCTTCATCGTCAAGTAATAATCTGTTGTAACTAACGGATTAACAGTGATAAATGCAGTGGTTTCACCAGTACTCCATTCATAAGAATCAACACCTTCGGTAGCAACCAGAAGTTTTTCCATTCCATAGCAAATTACCGGAGTTCTTTCTTTCACACCATACACATTCAAGTTTTCTGTTTTATCAGTGATTTTTTGTTCCTCACCATATTGTACAATAAACTTAGCATTGAAAGAACCTGTTGAATCAAAAGCAATGTTTTGAATCAAATCGTTTGGATTATCCATTTCAACACCTTCTATTTCCCATATTCCAGAACAATTAGTTCCATAGAATGTTCCAATCACCGTAAATGTTTCTCCCGGAGTTCCTTGATAACGGGAAGTTATAATACTTACCGTAGGTTTTCCATACCAGCCGAAATCATTTTCTTCCTCTGTTGTTGTTGTTTCACGGTAGAATGTCACATCAATAGATGAAGTCAAACCACCTTGGTCCATAGCAGTGAAAGTTATTACTTCCGCACCACGCCAGTACTCGTTCAAATCAGCAATTTCCGCATACGAGCCTTTTATCTTCACACTAACATTTTCCGATGTTGATGCTGTCCACACAATAGAAGATGGCGAAGTGTAATCATCAGTAACATACTGCGACAACTCTATATTTGGGAATTTCACCGTATCATTTTCACACAACAATGGGAATGGCAATATTACAGGCGCCTGATTTTCCGATGCAGAAAGAACATGAACCGTCAAATATCTTACAGATTCCAATCCGTCTCCATCAGTTATAGAAACTTGAATTGAATCAGTTCCTGACCATTCATCCTCCAATGCATACACTCTTAAAGATGTTTTTCTATAAATCTTATACACAAGATTATCTCCACCATCGAATTTAAATGTCAGATTAGAAGCTGCTGTATAATCATCAGCAGCCAAATCTGTCAACATTATCTGAGTATATTTCTGATAAGGAACTGTTATTGAGTTTGTCAACAAATATGGAGCGTCATTAGGTTTTTCATCAACCTGAACATCAACAACACGTTTTGTTACCAAGAACACCGTATCGGCACCACAGAATGCAGTATCTGCTGCAGAAATAGTTATCTGTGTTCTTCCTACATAATCCGGATTTTTCAAAGAGAATGTTGCCACCATACCAGAGAATGACACTTCAACATTTTCATCGACAGAAGCTGCCACAGCAATATCTGATTTATTTACCAAAGTGGTGTCGCATGAAATATATTGTTCCAAATCAACTACAACTGGTTCTCCTTGCTGCTGCATCATTACATCTGGAATACGCGAAATTGTTGGAGCAACAGATTTTGTTACGTACACAACTACGTATCCCCATTTAGTTCCATAAGTTACTGTAAGAATAGTTCCACCGATTTCTTTACCTGTTAAAATACCACTTGTTGTAACCGAAGCTATTGATTCATCGGCAACTCTCCAAGTCATATCGTTTGACTTGATTGTTGTTGGAGAAACTTTACAAGGAATTGTTAGGACTTCACCCAACTTAACATATACAGTATCAGGAACTTGAATCTTAACAATTTCTTCCTCGCTAGCTGTAACATACACCAAAGTTTGAGCTTGTACACCTTCGCGGGTTGATGCTGTTACAATCGATGTTCCAACAGACTTACCTGTTACGGTTCCATCAGTAGAAACAGCAATCACATCGTCATTTTTCTCTAAGAAAAATACATCCTTATAACTTGCATTGAATGGAATTACTGTTGCACTCAACGTTGTGTCACGTCCAACTTTTATAGCTATCTGTTTTGGCATTGACAATTCTTTTGCAGGAATAAATTCCTTTATAAGAACAGTCATTGTATCAGATATTGTTGATTTTTCATCAGAAATCGCATACACTT
Source organism: Bacteroidales bacterium (assembly GCA_024409235.1). Taxonomy (GTDB): domain Bacteria; phylum Bacteroidota; class Bacteroidia; order Bacteroidales; family UBA1715; genus UBA1715. The sequence continues at coordinate 113,324 of JAKSUA010000001.1, forward strand.
TTAATTCACCAGGAGCAACTGCAGTAATCATCTTATCAACCACATCAGCCAACAATGTATCTGAAATTTCCAAATGGTATGACAAAGAATTCAATGAATGAACTTCAGCATCCACAATCATATACTCGCCCACAAACATTTCATAATATGGAGTTTTGCAGATAATTTCCGCAACATCTTCACGAACTTCTATATTACAAACAGCAGAATATGTTTTCTCTACATTTGTTTCACTATCTTTATATAACACCGAACATGTCACTGTTGTTTTACCAGCTTTCAAACCGGAGACAACTCCATTTTCAACAGAAACTATCTGCGAATCACGTACTGTCCATGAGATATTTCCTATTGACGCAAAATTGCTGAACTGAGGTTCAAGAGTTACATTATCAGCTTCATATATAACAACCGAACTCTTAGCAAAAGAAACTGCAGGAATATTTTTCACCGTAAAATCAACTGATTTTGATTCCGATGTACAGCCATTTGAATCTGTTTCGACAACAGAAACAGCATAAGTACCAACAGCATTAAATGTTTTTGAAGCAGAACTTTCAGTAGAAATCTCTGTATCACCAACTTTCCACAAATATGTAGAACCTTGATTAACAGAACTTACAGAAAGAGATACTGAAACGCCTTTGTAAACGACAGTATTTTCCGGTTCAAAACTAACAACTGGAAGCTCGTTTACTGTTACAGTTACAGCAATTTTCTTACTTTCAATATTATCTACAATTTGAGACACATAATATTTTTGAATTCCAGCTACTTCCGTTGAAGGAACTGGTGCTGATTCTAAAGCAGTTCCATTGATATCATACCACACAATTTTTGCTCCATTAACAGTTGTCTTAGCACTCAAACTCTTTGCATTATCACCCTTACAATAATTAACTTCTGTTTTACTAACAGTAGGTGATTCTACCGTTGGAACAGGAGCAACCGTTAACGAACACATCGCAGAATACAAAGCTTCTACTTGTGTTTCTTCATCATAATAAAGTACAGAAGCTGTTACTGTTGCTGTTCCTTCTTTCAAACCTGTCACTGCACCATCTTCAACAGAAGCGACAGTTTGGTCATCAATAGACCAAACAACATCGTTTGTCACTGTGAAATTTGCAGTAATCGAAAGTGTCGATTTATCATCAACATAAACTGTCAAAGCTTTTTCTACAATGCTTATAGCAGGAGTTTCTTTTACAGAAATAGAAGCAGACACTTCATCAGAGACACAGCCATCAGAATCTTTTTCTGAAACAGAAACTATATATGATCCAACTGCGTCAAAAGAAATTTTATTTGCAGCTTCTTTACCATCAATTTTCCACAAATATGAAGAAGTTTCGTTTACAGATTCAACTGCAAATGTTGTTAATGAATCCTTATAAACTGTTGTTACAGCAGGAGCAAACTGAACAGAAGGATTTTCTTTAACATTTACATTTACCGCAACTTTATCACTTTCTTCACCATCAACTATTTGAGACACATAATATGTTTGTAATCCTGTAACATTTGTTGATGGAATTGGAGCTGCGTCCAAACCATTTTCATTTGCATCATACCACTTCAATTCAGAGGCTTCTTCCGTTAAAGAAGCAGAAAGTTGTTTTGATACAGCACCTTTACAATACAAAATATTTTCTGATTCAACAGAAGGCAAAGCAATTCTTGGTTTTGGAGTTACTACTATTGAGCATGATCCATAGTATGTTTCTCCTATTTCAGTTTCATCGTCGCGATAGTAAGTTGAAGCTGTTATCGTTGCTGTACCTTCTTTCAAAGCTGTCACAACACCATTATCTACAGAGACAATTTCCTCACCACCTTCTTCAACCGACCATCCTATATTATTTTGAAGTGTAAAATTAGTTGCAGGTTCAAGAGTGATTGTTTTTCCTTCCATCACCGTATAAGATTCCTTTTCAAAAGAAACAGTTGGAAGTTCTTTAACCTTTATTTCAGCTTCTTTATTATCAGAGCAGAAACCTGTAGTTGTTGATACAGCAACTTTCTCTGTACCTATACTACGGAACGTAGTTGTTGCAGTGCTTGAATAAGACATTTCACTTGGAAAATCTGTTGCAACACTCCATATAAACATAGCAGGAGCAGCTGAATTTGCAGTCAACGACACTTCTGTATCTTGATAAACAACAGTAGGGAAATACAATGAAAGTGCTGGATTCGCATAAATTGTCACCTGAATTGTTACAGGTTTACCTTCAATTCCATCTAACACCTGAGAAACCATGTATGTTTCAGTATGATCATAATCAGTTGATGGTGTTGGAGCTGCACTAAGTAGCTGTCCATATTGGTCAACCCACTTTATTGTTGCACCATCTTTACTTGGAGTTGCTTCAATCTGCTCAGCTACATCACCAACACAATATTTAAGCGATGTTTTGGCAATAACAGGTTTTCCAATCTTAGAAGCTTCAGACTCTACTACAGAAATCGAAAGTGTTTTTTCACAAGTTTCTTCGCCAACTGTAATTTTTGCAGTTAAAGTTGTTGAGCCCTGTTTCAAGCCATTTATAGGATAGGTTCCATTTTGCCCCATACCTACTGTAGCAATTTCTTCGTCTTTCGAAGTCCATTCTATTGTAAATAAATGTGAAGGAATAGAAGATCGTACGGTAAGATTTGTCGTACCATCCTCTTCAACCAACAATTCGTCTGTTCCAAATGAAAATGCTTTTGCAGAAAGCTTTACATTGATATGGCAGGTTTCAACCATTGAGACCGTATTTCCAGTTTCTTCATCATAATAACCAAAGTCCAAAGCCAAATAACTTGTATTTCCAGGAATTAAACCAATTACAGTACAAGTACCGTCTTCTTCGTTCAAAATAAGTTTTGCAAATCCCTCGCCATTTTCCTGTAACGAAACTCTCAAATTTTCTACAGTTGAAATACTTGTAAAAATCGGTTTAATCAACACTGTATCACCTACATAAATATCATAGGAATCCTGAGGGAATTTTACCGAAGGAGAACTTTTTACCGTTACCGATACTGATGTATTTGAAACACATCCATTTGCATCCGATGTAGAAACAGAAAATACATACTCACCTCCAGTGGTCAACAACTTAGTTAAAGAGCTTGTATTTTCCAACTCATCTACAATTTCTGTTTTCTCTTCTTTTCCATTCAACGACCATACAAAAGTACCTCCGTTTTCGTTCGAAATTGCAGTTACAGAAACTTCGGTATTTTCATAAACAGCATATTTTGAAGGAGTCAAAGAAACCGATGGACCAGCATTGATGTACACTAACACCTGAGCCTTCTCACTTTCCTCATATCCCTCGGTTGTTTGCGATACATAATAATACATAACGCCAGAAACTTCTGTGTTTGGAATCGGAGCTGATTCCAAAGAATTGCCATCCGCATCATACCATTGTAAAGTACTTTTTTCCGATGCTGTTGCAGACAATACTGTAGCCGTCGAGTTCTGACAGAACAGATACGATTTTTCTTCATCCTTCAACGGTGGCACAATCGACTGATTAGAATTATCTACAACAACATTTTTGCTTGCTATTGCAGAGCAACCATTTTCATCGGTAACTTCAACCATAATAGTATTTCCGCCACTTGTTGAAGCAAACGATGCTTCCAGTGTATTAGATGTTTCGGAACTTTCTACTCCAGCAACCGTCCATTTGTACGAACTGATTACTGAATTTTCCGAAGTCGCATTAGCTATGAAAGAACCTGTTTCCTTAATTTTCAAAGCATCGCTTCCCGAAATTGTAACCGAAGGAACTTTTGTCAAATTTAATGTTATTGCAGTCGATTCACCAACACAACCAGCTTCGCTTGTTGCATAAACAGAGAATGTACGTACACCAGGATTCATCTCAGTTTGGCTTAAAGTTTTGTCAGTTGTAACTACTCTGTCCTCAGAATTCAACCATGTAAGTTTTCCATCACTCTCTGCAACAAATGTTGTTGGCGTTCCTGCACAAATTGTTCTTTCTGAATTTTCAACAGAAGGAGCTGCAGGCTTAGCGTTTACAACAATTGTAATCTTTAATTTTTCACTTTCTAAATCATCTACTGTTTGAGAAACATAATACACAAACTCACCTGCATTTTCAGTATTTGCTACTGGAGCAGATGCCATTAGTTTTTCTTCTGAATCATACCAGTTTATCTCACCATTCTCCACCGTTTTTACGGCTTCCAACACTGCTGAAGCATCACCTTCACAATATGAAAATTCATTTTGTGCGATGTATGGTATAGGAGCCTCACCCTCTTTTTGTACAGAAATCTCTATTGATGCCGTATATGACACTTTTGGAGCAACAAATTCCGTGTATGTTACAGTAACGGTTCCAACCGCAATACCTTTAACTATTGCGCTACCATCCTGTTCAACAATTGCGACATTCTCGTATGAAGAAGCCCACGTACCCTTTCCAGTAAGATTATTCAGAATCAAAGTCAACACCTTTGATTCTCCAACTTCCATAGATATTGCAGGAGCATCTACAAATTCTACAGAGTAATCAGTTGCAGGAATATAGCCAACTTCAAATTCATCTAACCAAAAGTACATATATGTATCTGTACCTAAACTACTTCCGGCAGTAGGATAACATCCAATTATTAAATCAGGACTTGTAAGAGCAACGTCAGAGCCCTCTTTCACCAAACTAGTGATAGGCAATTGTAAGGTACATTCAAATTCTTCCCCTTCCACAACTTTTGTTGCTTCCACAAAATCAGCCATGATAGCCCAATAATCAACAGCTGGACGTTCATCAGCAAGACCAAATTCTATATATCCAGTAAAACTTGCAGTACCTTTCATATGAACAGTGAAAACATCACCATATACCGGAGACCACGTATTAGACAAACCTGGCTGATACGCATCAATAGCATCTTCCAATTTATCTGACACCTTGTCCTGCCAGTTATCACTTTTCCCTTCTATACCTATCCCTTCGAAATCAGTTCCGTATTGATTCCACGGAATCGTCAAATCAGGAGCATCGGTAACAGTCACTTCATGTTCTAATTTAAAATTAAATGCAGTTCCTACAGGACGAATCAAAGTATCGTATGTTTTCGTTTCCTCATTATATTGAACCTTTGAAACTGATGTTGTTGATTCAAAAGCTCGATAAGTTGTTATCTTCGCACTACCACGACCAACACCTGTTACCACACCATTTTGAGACACCTTAGCTACAGATTCATCACTTGAAAACCAATATGGACTATATACTTTTTGTCCTGTTTCCTCATCTGTACCAATCACATATTTTGATTCATTATCCTTCGTTAAATAATGCAATTGAATCATTTGTTCCAAGTCAGTAGTTTCTCCAACATTTATCGAATATGCTGATGCTGGTTGTTCTTCAAAAAAAGCTCTCATTCGAGAATCACGGGCAAAACTCGCTTCATTAAATGTCAACATAATTGTATCGACACCTGCTACAATGTCCTTTGCACGGAACACCATTCTATAATCACCCAAACGAGAATATATACTTCCCGTATTTTTCGCAATAGTAAAGTTTGCAGCCAAGTTTGCTGGATCATCTGAAGAATACATTTTTTGGTCAAGAATTCTATAGTTTGTACACAATTCCAACCAACCAGATGCCCACGAAGAGACATCAACCAAATTTACCGTCAATTCACCAATATAACTACTGGTTTTTACACCTGTCAATGACAATTCATAATATTGTCCGACATTCGGAACAAATCCCGATAATGATGCATTTTCTAAAGAAGTAACTGTACCTGAAATCGTCAATATCCCCTGATAAAATGTTTCCTTACCAGATGTTGTTTTCCCCAATTTTACTGTGTACGATTGAGCAAAAGAATTCAAGACCAATAGAATTGCTGTCGCAAACAAATAAATTTTTCTCATATCTTTTTTAAAAAATAATGTTCAACACACGTATTTTTAAGGACACAGAACACTGCACCTTAATGGGGTAAAAATAGAATTTTTCCATAAAAAAAATCAAAAAAAACGTCTTGTCGCCCAAAAAGTTATGAACAGCCAGGTGTAATCTATACAAGAAGGTTGTTAAACCAAACGGAACAAAAAAAGGGAAACACTTTTGCTAAAGTAATTTCCCCTTTTTAAAATTATTTATCTTGTGCTACTTAACAACAACCATAAAGGTTTGATTGCCGACCGCAACAATATATACGCCATCTAAACGAATATCGAATGATAAAATCGGCATATTCGACACGGCACTATGACGTGTAATTATTCGGCCATTATTGTCATAAATTGTAATACTGTTTTCACCAGCATTTTTCACATTTATTGTATGATTTACAGCATATACTGCCACTGCATCCGTTAAATCATCAACTGCATTTGGTTCCTCATCGTTTTCAGCTTCAGCAATATTTGACATTGCCAAAGAGAACGGTCCTGATTCAGCCTTCAAGAAGTCTTTTGGATTAATTACCGTTGGCAGTTTTATACCCACGTAATACGTACTCTTTCCAACACTAGGAACCTCTGCCGTATATGATTTTATACTTGACGGAACTGTTGTTACCGTATCAATGAACGTATAACCACCGACAGTTGTTTCACGCATTATATAGAACGATGAGTAAGAAATTCCACGGTATTCTTCCCATATCAATTCCACATAACCCTCACGTTGACTCGGCATTTGTGATAAATGAAGTGTTGTATGAGATTCGCTCAATTCTGTTTCATTGCCGCAGAAGTCTGTTGCCGAAACCTTATAAGACCACGAGCGTTCCATTGGATCAACTTCTTCATCCTCATATACACTTAATTCCGAATACGAAACTGTTGCTATCGGTTCATACAAATCAGCCTCTTCTGACTCACGATATACAGTGTAGTAATCTATCTGATCCGTATTTTCACGCATCCATACAACTAAATTCTTTCCAGTTTCACGACTTACTGTTACTAACGAAATCTCCGGTTCAGTAAATGATAGACTGATAACCTGTGTCAAAGAATCACGACAACCAGTAGAAGGATCTGTAACCCAAACAGTGTATTCACCAACACCCGAACCAATAAGGTCCTTAGCTGTTGAACCATTACTCCATTGATATTCATACTCTCCATTCACAGAAAGGCGAATTTCGCTTTCTCTGTCGCAACGTGGAGTTATCACAGTATCAACAGCAACGATAATCTCTGCTGGTTGATGTACAGTATAAGTCTTATACGACTCGCATCCTTTTTCGTCACTGATAAGCACCGTATAGTTACCAGCTGGTATATTTTCCAAAGATGCGCCAAAGACTTCTGTATTTAACCATTGGTATTGGTAACCTTCCTGAGCTGTAATCGCTATGCTACCATTACTGAAGCCAAAACATTTTGCATCAGTTATGGAAACCTCTGCCTGAATATCACAATTGTACACAACAACTGCAGTTGCCGTCAATGATGTTTTCTCGCCATTTGAAAGTTTCGCCGTAACTGTTATGTCAGATTTTCCCGTAACACCTAAAGTTGACAAGAATAATTTTCCTTCTTTCTCCTGAGCAAGAACCACATTCGGACGGGAACTTGAAACATCATACGTTATAGCGCTGCCTTCACTAGAAGCAAACATTTCAGTTAGGTCAATTTCAGGATTTTCCATATCGATTTTTAAAGTGTCTATTACCAAATCCATCTTAGAATAAACAAATTCCTTCTTTTTAAATACCGCATTTAGTTTTACTTCCTGCATTACATTGAACTGAATAGTAGAATCATTCAAAGCACCTTCTCCCATAACTGACAAGAATTCCTCATCTTCAGTGGTCCATTCTACAAATTCATATCCACCAAATGCTTTTGCAGATAAAACTGCAGCTGTATTATAATCATAGAAATCAGCTCCGTCAACAACACCCATAGTTCTATCATACTCAGCATTTACTCTATATGACTGAACTTTCCATTCTGCCCAGAAAACTTTGTTGCCATAATCATTTTCTGAAATCACTTCTACAGGGGCACCATCATAATTTGAATTAGAATACCAACCAACGAATGAATATCCTTTACGAGTAACATCTGTTGGTAGAACAACTCTCTCACCACATAGATAATCTTCGACATATCCTCCGTTTATTCTTCCCTCGCCAACAACATAACTAATCTTACAAGGATTTGGAGTCCATTTAGCCCAGTATTCTTTGTCGCCATAGGCATCAAGCGGAATTGACAACTCTCCGTCTCCTTCAAGACCTTCATTATCATACCAACCAGCAAATGTGTAACCTGCTTTTGTTACATTGATAGGAAGAACTGCTCCATTACTATATGTATAAGCAACCACATTTCCACTATTTATATCACCGTCATTCGTATTCAACACAACATTGAATGTCATTACATCCCATTTTGCGAAATACATCTTATCACCTAAGTCGGCTGTATCAGTTGCAAGAATTCTCTTTCCAACAAGATTAGGATTATCATACCAACCGGCAAACGTGTAACCTGCTTTTGTTACATCTGTCGGTAAACTAACTGCTGTTCCATACTCATATTCATTACAAGCAGTTTCGTTGATAGTTCCGCCATTTGCATTTAATGCAATGTCAAAAGACTCAACATGCCAGTTTGCAAAATATTCTTTGTTTCCACTTTCATTGTTTGCTATCAATCTAACAACATCACCTTCAAGATCTGCATTGTCATACCATCCAACAAATTCATAACCTGTTTTTGTAACATTTGAAGGGAGAACAGCTGCAACACCAAACGTATATGAAGTAACATTGCCTGAATTAATTGTACCGCCATTTGTATTTAATGTTACATCGAATGTTCCAGCCTGCCATTTTGCATAATATGTCTTATCTCCATATTCATTTCCTGTAATTGAAGAAACTGACGCACCATCGAAGTTTGAATTGATATACCATCCTAAGAACGTATTACCAGCTCTTGTAACATCTATTGGCAACGCAGCGCCAACGCCATAAACATACGAATCAACATTTCCTTCGTTAATTGTTCCATCGTTTACAATCAACACAATCTTGTATTCATTTTCCGTCCATTTTGCCCAATATTCTTTATCGCCATACGCATCAAAAGGAACAGAAGTTATTATCTCACCTTCCAAATCCTCGTTATCATACCAACCAACAAACGTACATCCTGTTTTTGTAACATTGTTTGGCAAAATAGTTCCGTTACTGTAAGTATATGATGTAACATTTCCACTGTTTACTGTACCGCCATTTGCATTAAGAACAACAGAAAACATTTCCACATCCCATTTTGCAAAGAAGCTCTTATTACCAAGATCAGTAGTGCTAATTTCAACATAACGTTCGCCTGTTAAATTCGAGTTATTGTACCAACCGGCAAATTGATAACCATTTCTTGTAACATCTGTTGGAAGAACGGCACCTCGTTTATATTCATATTCAGTAATTTCGCCAGAATTAATAACACCACCAGTCGCATTCAATTCTACCGTGTAAGTGTTAACCTTCCATTTTGCATAAAATTCCAAATCCCCTGTTGCATCGGTGCTGATTACAGAGAAAGGTTCTCTTGCAAACTCATCATTATCGTACCAACCTTCCAATCTATAACCAGTTTTCACAACGTCAGTTGGCAAAGTAGCACCTACGCCAAACGTATATCTTGTAATATTGCCATTAATGATTTCACCATCCATTGGATATAACGTAACATCGTATGCATTTACGCTCCATTTTGCATAATATGTCTTATCACCATATTCATTGTTTGCTACAGAAACGACTGCAGAACCATCATAGTTGGAATTAGCATACCAGCCACCGAACGTATAACCTGTGCGAGTAACATCTGTTGGCAACGCAGCGCCTTTACCATAAACATATTCTGTTGCATAAGATTCATCATTAATTTTACCTTCATTCACAACAAGAACAATGTTATATGTATTCTCAGTCCATTTTGCATAGAATGTTTGACTTCCAGTTGTTGTCTCATCAATTCTCCCAATTCTCTCACCAGACAGATCTTCATTTTTATACCATCCTGCAAATGTATAACCAGCTTTTGCAACATCACTTGGCAAAGTGGCACCACTTCCAAATGTATAGAATACCACGTTTCCACTTGTGATTGCGCCACCATTAGTATTCAATGAAATATCATAACTATTCAAAGACCATTTAGCCCAATAATTACGATTTCCCGTTGCATCAGTTGGAATTTCTGTTTGAACATCACCCTCACAGCTTGAATTATCATACCAACCGGCAAATGTATTTCCTGTTTTTGTAATTTGCTCTGCAGTTGGAAGTTTTGCTCCTACACCATACGTATAACCAGTAACATTTCCACTTGCTATCACACCATTATTCGTATTCAAAACAACAGAATAAGAATCTGTAGCCCATTTTGCATAATATGTTTTAGCATCTTTTTCAGTTGAAGCGATAATACTTACAACATCACCAAGACAATCTTTATCAGCATACCAACCCATAAACACGTATCCTTGTCGTGTTACGTCAGTAGGAAGAACAGAAACAACACCGTACGTATATTCCGAAATATTTCCGGAATTTATGCTACCATCTTTTGGATCCAACGTTACTGAATATTTATTTGGAGTCCATTCTGCATAGAATGTTTTGTCACCAGTTTCAGTATTTGCAATAGAAGTAATTTTTGAGCCCGTTAAATTTGCGTTGTCGTACCAACCAGCAAACGTGCAACCAGTTTTAGTAACATTTGTTGGCAAAGTAACAGATGTTCCTAATTTGTAATTTTTATTATATGTTACATTAATTGCACCACCATTGGCATCATATGCAATTGTGTATGTTGCCAAAGTCCAGCTTGCTGTAAATGTTTTATCACCGAAATCCGTTGCAGAAATTGAAGCAGCATCTTTACCACCTTTATCTTTCCATGAAACAAATGTATAACCTGTTTTTGTTACATCTGTTGGGAGAACAACACCCGCACCGTATGTATAAGACGTCACATTGTTTGCATTAATTGTTCCGCCATCCACATTCAGTGTAACTGCATACGAAGCATTTCTCCATTTTGCCCAATAATTTTTGTTACCTAGATCTGTTTTGCTGATTGTTGTTACAGATCCACCTTCGTAACTTGAATTATCAAACCAACCTACGAATTCATATCCGTTCTTTGTGACATTTGTTGGCAAAGTTGCACCAACTCCGTAAGTATAAGAAGTAACATTACCCGCATTGATTGTTCCACTGTTTGTCTGCAATGTTATTGTATATGTCTTTGCTGACCATTTTGCAGTATATGCAACAGCACCAGTTGTACCCTTTGAAATTTGGGTAACCTTGTTATCATCGGCATCATACCAACCAAGGAATGTATAACCCACTCTTGTAACATCCGAAGGAAGAATAGTTAAGACATCGTAAGTATATGAAGTTACATTTCCGCTATTGATTTCGCCTTCGTTTGCATCTAATGTAACAGTATAGATATTTGCCTCCCACTTAGCCCAGAATTCTTTATTACCAAATTCAGTAGAAGTAATTTCTTCTATTGGAGTTCCAACCAGATTGGAATTATTATACCAGCCCAAGAAAGTATAGCCTGTTCGTGTTGGATTTGGCAACGTTACCTCATCTTCGTAGTTATATGTATCATTAGAAATTGAAGTACCACCATTGGCATTATATGTGATAGTGTAGTCGATTTGAGACCAACTTGCAGTATATGACTTATCACCAATACTATTGTTTGCAATATTTGTTGCTACGGCATCTGTATCGTCATCAATCCATCCAGTAAACGTGAAACCAGTCTTGGTAACATCAGTTGGAAGTATTGCTCCTACACCGTAGGTATAAGAAGAAAGATTTCCACTATTGATAGATCCACCATCAGTATCTAATGTAACAGCATAACTATTCACATTCCATTTTGCATAGAAAGTCTTGTTTCCTGTTTCTGTAGCAGTAATTGCAAAGTATCTATTACCATCCAAACTTGATGTTGTATACCAACCTGCAAACGTATAACCCTCACGAGTAACATTTGTAGGAAGAGATTTTAGAGCACCGTAAACATACTCTGTAACATTTCCACTATTAATAGTGCCGCCATTCGCTTGCAATGTTACAGTATATGTGTTCACTAACCATTTAGCTTCGAATTCCTTGTTTCCATAGTCTGTAATTGCAATTGCACGAGTTGCTACACCTCCCAACGCATTTTTAAGCGAGGCACTTGCACCTGCTTCAATCAATGCTGCAAGAAATCTGTCGGCTGCTTCTCTATCCATTTGTGTCACTAATGTAGATGGTGCAGAATCAACAAGATCTTTTGCTTCTTTTAGTCCTAGTCCCAAATATTCTTTTACCAACTTGACAACTAGTAGTTTTTGTGCACCAGCAGATTCTAAATACACATCTGTTACACTTGCACCAGCGGCTTCTCCTTCTTTTACCTCGTACCAACCACCAAAAGTATAACCAGTTCTTGTTACATCTGTTGGAAGCAAGTTATATGTTCCAAATGTGTAACTATCAAAATCACCACCGTTTATTACTCCATTATTTGCATTAAATGAAACATCGTATTCTTTTGCTGTCCATTTTGCGTAATATATTTTATCTCCATAGTCACTACCACTAATTTCGGTAAACATATCACCTGTGAAACTAGAATTCAAATACCAGCCACCAAATGTGTAACCTGTACGAGTGATTTCTGAGTCATCTGGCAATGTAGCACCTATTCCATAGGTATATTCGTTTATTACATTTTCGTTTTTACCACCATTCGCTTCTAATACCACATTATAAGTATTAACATTCCATTTTGCCTTATAACATCTATCTCCATAATCTGTAGAAACAAGTGATTCTACTTCATCATAATTAATATACGACACTGTTGCACCGACAGCCTCCAATTGGGCTTTATAAGCCATTATATCCTCAAGAGAGACATTATCTATAATTGTTGATGGACTATTTAAAACTAAGTCTCTCGCCTCCACCAAGCTGCATCCATTTATTCCTCTTATTGCCGCAACAGTAGCTGAAAGTGCAGATTCATTATATGATTCCAATATTAAATCGCAACCAGTTTTAGGAAGCGCATCAATATCATAATCAATAGAATAAACTGCAGAAGTTTTTGCCAATTCTTTTAAATATTTATTCAATGTCGTTGCATCAGCATTGGCGGCAACAACAATTTCAGTTTCAATATTATTAACTAAAGAAAGTATTTTTTCACGCCAATATTCTACCCCATTACCAGAAGCATTTACAAGTGCTTTTTCTATAAGCAGAGCATTGGAAATATTTCCTGTGATATTCGTAGCTGAAAGAACCAAATCAGCTCGTGGTACTTCGTACCAACCTGCAAATGTGTATCCTGTTTTTGTTACATCTGTTGGAAGTGTTCCACTAAAACCGTAGTTATAGGAAGCTATATTACCTCTATTTATTATTCCACCATCGGTATTTAGTGTTACCGAGTAATTATTTACCGACCATTTTGCATAATATGTTTTTGGTCCAGTTTCATCAACCGTAATTTCTGCTATTGGGCTACCGGCATAGTTACTATTGCTATACCAACCACCAAATGTAAAACCTAATTGAGTTACATCCGATGGTAATGTTGCACCTTCAGTTTCTACATAGAATGTTAAGTCTTCATCGGCTGTACCACCAATGTAATTCATAGTAACAGGGAAACATTGTAATTTCTGTGCTATTTCAATATATTCTTCACCTAACCATTTAAGATACGGGTAGTATTTGTATTTGAAACCATCGTCCTTAATTTCTGGCAAACGAGTTCCCCATATATCTGTATCGAAATTAGAACTAGGTAATTCTCCAGAACCAAGCTCTACCGTAGATTTTGGAGCATAGTTGTTTTTATCGGTTCCTGCAACCTCTTTTGCTCCACTAATATCTTTATTGTAATAGCAATGTGTAGTATAGAAAGAACCTGAGGCTCCACAAATTGCACCTACAACTCCTTTACCTGTTATTGTACCAATATTAATACAATAAAAGGCATAATCACCACCAGACTCTTCGCCAATAATACCTCCAGCAGAACCAGATGAAGGATTATTCACATTTCCATAATTTATACAATCATAAACATAACCTAAAGCCGAAACTTCTCCTACAACACCACCAGCTGCTGTAGAAGCAGTTATAGAACCATAATTTACCAATTCACGTATCTTAACTCTATTTGAATCATAAATTCCTTTTCCAATGATACCACCCGCAATATTTGCAGTTATCATTGCTGTGTTTAAACATCGTTCTATTTGTCCAACACTACTAATACAATATCCTATAATACCTCCGCCTTGTTCACTGGAACTTACAGATCCTCCATAATTTCTACAATCTAGTATTCTCACATCTGCACGTGCATAACCACAAAGACCACCAGCAATCTTTGAAGATTGAATTGTACAAGTATCAATGGTACACCCACTAATAAGAGTATTAGTAGCATATGCAACTATTGCTCCAACATATTGTGCTCCTGTAAAAGTAGATTTTGCAATGGTAACATTCTTTATAGTTGCACCATTGGTATAACCCAATATACCATTGTACTTTGCTGTAGTATTTGTCAAGAATGCTATTGTTTTACCTCGTCCAATTAATGTTCCTGTAAAAGGAGCAAGTTCCGTTCCGATAGGATTCCATGCAACTGAGGAGCCGTCCGATTTTCTTAAATCATTCATAAGCACATAGCGTCCTGTGAGCGCCATATTTGCCAAATCATCGTATGTATAGATAGGCGTGTAGGTTTGCCAATCAGGAGAGTCGGTAGTTCCAAAGTTATAATAACTTATAGTACAAGGTTGGGCAGTACCAACATTCTTTAACGAAACATAGTAACCGCTTCTATCATTTCTAAATTCACCATCGTTACTTATTGTAACTGCACCTGATGATGTCGTGTTTTTCCAATAGTCAGTAGAAAAACCTGAAAGGTTTGAAATTAATTTTAAATTTTCTTTTGTTTTTACCGTACAACCACTTTGAGCAGCATTATTAACAGCACCTATTCCTTGTTCAAGATAGTAACAATTAGTGAAAGTCCCTGTAAAAATGTTGCCACATAACGCACCCGTATAAGCCGTTTGACCATTATTGGTAACTACACCTGCATTATAACTCGTAGCAACCGTTATCGAACTTGATGTAGAGCCTACGAGACCACCAACAAAACCTTCTGTAGCGGCAACACTTCCCGTATTATATGCATTAACAATACTTATTGAAGTTGACTTTCCAATAAGCCCACCAATATAATCGGTACCAGAAATCGGACCTGCATTGTAACACTGCTCTACTGATGTTTTATAGTCTGTTAATCCAATTATACCACCAACATTTGTAACGCTTTCGACCCTGCCCGTATTATAGTTTCCCGTTAACGCATTAGCTAAAGTACCCTGAATATGTCCAACTATACCTCCTGCATTCGATACATTAGCAGAAACCGTTCCCGTATTATTGCAATTGGTTACACCACAATAACCTTCACCAACAATTCCACCAACACTACTAGAACCAATAATAGTACCAGTATTACTACAATTTACGACTATACCTTTTGAAGCATCAGCATAGCCCACTATACCACCGACTTGTGAACCATTACTTTCTACTATACCTAAATTCTCACAACCATCTATAGTGCCATTACGAAAATATCCTCCCACTATACCACCAGCACTACTTGCTGACGCATAGATATGTGCTTCAACAGAACAATTTCGTATCGTTGCATTTAGTGGACAATAACCTGTAATAGCTGCGACATCTGCCTGTGCTTCAAAATAACTGTCTCGTATTTTTAAATCCTTAACAATAGCACCCGTTCCTAAACCTGCAAAAAGACCTACATAGTATGTTGCCTTACAGTATATTCCCGAAATCGTATGGTTATTTCCATCAAAAACACCTAAATAATAAGCACTTGAGCCGTAATTTAACGCAGGAATGGTTTTCAATCCTACAGTTTCATAATCTGCACGCAAGCGACCGTTTGCATCCAATACTCGTTCGTTAAGAGTAAGATTGTTCATCAATCTCGCATTGACAAAATTTAGTCCACCATTACTTACTGAATTTCTAAATGTTTCTAAATCAGTAACAGTATTTATCAGATAATATCCATCTGTCACAGGAAGAGAATAGGTAAATCCAAATTTAATATTTGGGCGGGTAGTACTTGTTGCTGCATAAGTAACATCTGATGAAATGTCAGCATACGACACATTGCTATCACTTCTACGATATAAACTCATGTAACTTGAACAATCTGTATAGTTGTACTTTAAAACTGAATTATACGTTGCACCAGTTGGTACTGCACGAGTAACAGCAACAACTAAATTATCCGAGCCATTATACACGAATGGCGTAGCCAATTTAATACTTTCCCATCCTGTTTTTGAACCTAATGTTATTGTACCGCTGTACACCTCCGTTAACTCATCTTCCGACAAGGCATCTGCTACAGACGAAAAACTACTCTTGGATGTATGTGCCATATAAATCTTTACCGATTGATTTGTCATAGACGAACTTGCAGCCACCTCATAGGCAATAGAAGTAATCTTTGCCGCAACGCCAATTTCACTTGCGGTATAAATAGACTGTGTCGTTGCATATTTCCAGTTATTGTTATATGGGAGAGTAACAGCTCTTGTTGTCCCTGTTCCTACTATAACTTCACCACTAAATCCTTGAACTACACTCAACACACACAATGCTGTTACAACGAATTTTTGTATAAATCTTTTCATATATCAAAATATATTTTAGTCAATATTACAGTAGTTCCAGTTCGTATATATCGCATATCAGAATGCAATATGAGCATACCAATGGACCTACTACTCGAAATTGTTGCAAAAATATCATTTTCACAAAAATAGCATTTATCAATTCGCAAAAAATTATCATTCAAATTGATAAATCAATATGTTTTGGGGAATTTTTCCTAATCTCTGTTTGGCAATCAATGCCTATCAATCCAGCACCACAATTTGTACATCAAATATCCCCAAACTAGGAATAACACAATATGTACCCACATTGGTATTGTGGTTTGG
Source organism: Bacteroidales bacterium (assembly GCA_024409235.1). Taxonomy (GTDB): domain Bacteria; phylum Bacteroidota; class Bacteroidia; order Bacteroidales; family UBA1715; genus UBA1715. Next base: position 130,453 of record JAKSUA010000001.1, read on the forward strand.
AAATCTACAGCATTCACAAATTTCTCAAAGTTGGGAATATCGGCATAATAATATGCTCCTGCACCAAAGTCAAGATTTTCTTGCAAGCCAAGCCCCTGGCACATAATAAAAATGGAACCTGCAAGAATACAGGTTCCAACTATAATTGTAATGATTTTGAATATCTTCACACTATTTGTCCAATACAGGAACGTCGAAAATCACACCCGACAATAACAACCAAACAGCCACAAATGTCAAGATAATGTTGAATGCTTGACCAGCAATGTACAACCACAACACTTTGCCACCTTGCATTTGTTTAATGATTTCGCTGAATTTTGTGTCAAGACCAATGCTTGTAAAAGCCAACACAAACGCCCAGTTCTTATACTGATCCAAAACCTAATTGATTGCACCAACGGTAGAACTATCAGTCATTGGTAAAACAACGAACGAAGCAACTAAAGAGGCAATAGAAGTTATCTTTGCTGCAACACCAATTTCACTTGCGGTATAAATAGACTGTGTTGTTGCATAATTATAATTATTATAATATGGGAAAGAATTAGCAGATGACGTTCCTTCTCCTACTACAACTTCTCCACTAAATCCTTGAAACGTCGTAAACAGTGCCAACAAAACTGTTGCAACAAAACTTTTCACAGATATCTTCATAACAAATATTTTTCTATTTTCTTATTTTAAGGCAGTTACAATGCAATAGAGCCTTGTTTCATTTGAAACGACAAAATTAGTTTTTTTTATAAAAAACTAATTTTATTCACCTTATCCTAATAAAAATGTGGCATCGGCGGCATTCTATAGTTCACATATCTCACTACAGAGATGAACGAACATTTCAATTGTTTTCGAATATTAAATAAAACAAGAAAGCCCGCTAAAAAGCGGGCTTTCCATAACCAAAAGCATTTAAAATCGACTATTTTATAATCTTTGCACTTCCCTCTGCAGTTTGAATAAAATAGATTCCCACAGGAAGGTCGTTAATATCTAACTGCTCCTTACCTGATTTCACCTTCTGCCCAATCACGTCAAGAATAACGATTTTTCCTTCTGAGTACACAATACCATCTACAATTTCTACAGCTCCATTGTCAGAAATCTTCTCAATTGCAGTGCTTATTGTATTACCAATTTTTATATCCTTTATATATAAATCAACTTCTTGTTTTGTTGTTGCCTCACAATTTATGTAAAACTCCAAACCAATAATTCTTGTAGAATCAATAAGCAATGGGAAACCAGGTTCTGTCAAGGTAATACCATTACACCAAGTGTTATTTCCATCAGCAAGAGGTCCTGCTGTTGTTCCATAGAAAAATCCATTGTCAAATTCTTCCTCCAACTTGCTATAAGCAGCTTCATTATTTTCATCAGAATAGATAATCACAAATTCCTTCCACATTTTGTCATTTGTTGGGGAATACATATTTACCTTTTCTAAGTCATCGGTACAGATATACCCAGTTTTTGTAGTTTTACGTCCTTTTATATCCCATAAATCCACACGAAGATTTACCGACGAAACATCACTTTTAACCTGATATTTGAAAGAAACAATACGATTTGCAGGATCAGAAAAATCTACAGAATAACCTTTGGCTGTTCTATGACAACCTGCAGCCCAATCCTCACCAGTAAGAGGATTTACCAACTGCCAGTTATCAGCAGCACAATCTTCAGGATATTCCCATTGCATCCAGCTCATACCAAATTTCTCGTAAGATCCGGTTTTATTATAATTTGCATGAATAACACCATCTTCTGTTGTAATATCATACGTTCCTTCTGGATAAACATTTCCAATCTCCAAATCATCCGGTGTTAAATTTGAAAGAACCTTTACATTCGTTGTTTGATCATCAACATCCCACCAACTATCATACAATTCGTAATTATTCTTATAGTTTTTCCAGTAAGATTCAAAAAACGCTGTTTTCTCTTTAGAATCTTCAGGGATGTTTGTTTGGGCAAACAATGTCATTGTCATACTAATGCCAATAGACAATAAAATTTCTTTTTTCATAATCTGTCAAAAATTTAATTCAACCAACATTCAACAAATATAGAAATATATTAGTGTAATTCAAACATTATCTTACAATAATTTTCCGAACTACAGTATTTCCTTCCTGAACTACTTTCAAAATATACGTACCAGCTTGTTCAATAGTAATTGTTGTATTTCCAACAAAACTACCTTTTTGAACAACTGCACCGCTTTGAGAAATCAGCACAAAGTCGTTTACGCAACTCTTACTTGTTGTGATAAGAATTTCCTCATTTCTATCAGCTGGAATTGGAGCTACAGAAATTTCTGAAAGAGAAAGATCATCTACTGCATCAAGTACAGGGGCCTTATAAACTTTTGTGGATTTATTATTAATCGCAATAACTGTATCAGCCACATAACCGCCATCATTAGATACCATCGAAGATGAATTAAGTCTCAAAGAAATATTATCACCTTTATAAATCAAAGTGTCAAAATTAATTTTTATAACATCAAGTGAAGGTGCATTGTATTCTATAGAAGATATCGGAATAGTAACAGTGTCGTTACATGTAAGTGTCAATTCTTCTACAGAAGGCAACACATCTATGTTTGTATTGAAAGTTAACCTCAACACATCACCCTGAGTAGGAACAATTGTTTTCGTAACATAACTTGCAGGATAAACTTCCTCATCAGCAAAACGGAAATAATTGATATTATATCCTGAAGCAAGTATTTCTACTACGAAATCATGTTCTCCTGCTGTTAATGGAATAACACGGTAAGCCTCCAGCCATTTAGAGAAGCTTTTCGTTGAAGGCAATGTTAAATGATATTTCACGCCGTCAACCACTATATTAACTTCTCCATTACTTTCCGAAGCATAGCGTACATAAACAGTGTAATTTTTGTCTTCCGCAACATTTATCTTATAAGTATAAGAGTCTCCTGAACTAATATAACCCAAGTGTTTTCCATTTCCAAGAGAACTTGTATCCGAGCAATCTTCCACAACTGGCTGACCTAAAGAGAACCAATACTCATCTCCTTGAATTACCTCTGCAGGAATATTCACAACAGATGAGCCTTTGTCAACAAGATGATTTTCTAAAAGCTCAGAGAAACTTTCTAAAACACCGTTATGTAAAGTAACAACCTGTCCGTTATCTTTATACGATATAGTATAATCAACACCAGCCTGCAATGCAGTTTCTGTTCTCATAACAATATAACGATATGATTTCAGATATTTTGCAGTATAATTTATAGTCTCTTCCTCAGATGAAAGATTAAAGCCAACCGCATTGTAATCCGTGTCAGGATTTAAATTCGTATTGAAGTATAAGTAGATTGTATAGTTATCTGCAACAACCATTGAATCAATAATTGGGGCGAAATTTGCACCACCATTCAATGTAACAGAGAAATTATCTACAGCAGAGCCATCCTTTGCCAACAAATCTGTCTGATTTGAATTTGAAAGAACATTTTCCTTATACTTTAATATTCTTGCTGCTGGATACACATACAAATCATACGGATTTTCTGCAACTTTTCTCACAGAATCTATTACCACATCTTCTCCATCAGAAGTAAATTTGAAACCAGCCACATTTTCTATTGTTCCAATTTCCTTTGTAAGCGAAATGACCGCATATCTACCAAGTTCGTCAACCTGAGTTGAAAGAATATACATTGGTGCTTCTTTCATATCATTATATACAAACACTGTATCAAACAACGCTATCGGAAGATTCGAAGCGCCGATAACATTTTTACCCTTATATGTTATAAGAATATTTTTATCTGTCGCCAAAATTGATTTTTCCAATTTCAATGTTGCAACATTTCCTTCAACAGAAACATTCGACACAGCATATTCCACATCTTCCACCGTTACAACAAATTCTTTAGCAGCCTCAGCAGCAGACACCAACGTCAACGCATCTGTAAACGCAATCGACAATTCATCTGCAGCATTATCAGTAATCTGAGCTTTCACCAATTTAGACTGAGGTGCAGCATTTAAAATAAAATGCACTGCAGAGTATGCAGGTAAGTCATACGAGAAAGCGGAATTTTCTATTTTATCAACAGTGCCCAATTTTGTAATCACCGATCCCATTTGTCCAAATCCATAAACAACACCATCGGTGTAAATTCCATTAGCTATATTAAATGTCGTATTTTGAACAAAATTTGTTTTATTCACCACAATAATATGCAAGTTTTCATTTTCATCAAGAGATGCAAAACTTGACAAAGAAACTGTGTCACTCTGCATTGCATACACTGAAGTAGTTCCAAAAGCGCTTCCTTCACCATCATAATCCAAATAAAGATTATATGCAGCGATAGAGAATTTTTTAAACACATCCCATTTACAAGCAAGATATACATCCTCGCGACCGAAGACACCTAAAACATCTACCAAGCATAATCCACCAGACCAATGATCTTCCGCATCATACTCAAATTCAGTAAATGCTATTTTTGTTCCAGGATAAAAATTATTAATAGAATTCTTTATTTTAGTAATAATAGCTTTGTTTTTAGTATCAACATTTTGTCTCCATACATAAGAATACTGTCCATCACGACCATAATATCTATATTTATTATCCCACAAAGCTCTTGGAGCCTGCAAACGAGCCTCAATCATATCTTCGGCTATTAATTCTGCAGCACTTACATTATTATCTAAGTCAACAATTCGTTTGTGAGTTTTAGTGCCATACGACTCAGGGTACCAATGGAATGCTATAGCATCTATCGGGCGTACACCTGTTGCCTTTTCTATACGGCAAAGTGTATCCAAATAGTAATCGACAAACCATTTATATTTACTTGTATATCCTTCACGAGTACTTAATGCCTCTATTTCACTCCATTTTTTTGCATCACCATTATCTCCATCAAATCCCCATTTGAATGCATCCGTCCAACCAAAAAACATTGGGCCATAAATTTCTGCACCAGGAGCCAACGTACGTATTACGGAAGACAAGTCAGCTGTCTTCTGAATCAATTCTTCAGGAGTTGTTTTTTCTGGGTGCATACGGGCATGCGTCTGATTCCACAAATATGGTTCATTGTCTATTGCGTATGCAGAGACACCACCATCACCAGCACGACCTAATTTAGTAGATAAATAATTTATCAATTCGTCAATGTAAACAGTATCATCCGATTGATCTGGAACCAAAGAATAAGGTGCATTCTTATGGAATGAAACTTTTTTCCAACGTTCACTTGGTGCAGCCTGTTCCTCAGTAACAGCGCCACTTTTATCTGCAGCTACGTATCCAGCTGCCTGTAAAGACACAAGACTGTATTGTCCTTTACTATCAGCCGATTTTACCGCATTCAAAATTGGCAAACCAGGAGTTTTATTCTCTGTGTAATCATAAAAATTATCAGAAGTAAAATTTGCATCATTACCTCCATTTGAAGCATTGTTTTCCCAGTTGTAAGCAGAGCTTCTATTTCCTCCCCAACGAGAAACGGTTGCACCGTCATAACTTTCATTCGTACCATATATATATGGACTAATTGTGTGTACATTTGATTTCACATCAATTGACACAGACTTTTGGGCAAAACCTACCACAGGGACCAAACTCAACGCGAAGAATAGTCCTTTTGTTATTTTTCTCATATTACACAGATTTTGTCCTTTACGGACGATTAATAAATGATTATCCTTTGTCAGACTTGAACGGACTATTTGTTGTAATAGTACCATCTGCAAGTTCATAGTATATTTTTCCGTCAACGGAATATACAAGAGGAATACCTTTTTTACGGTTTTCATCCTGAGCTTTTCTAACAGCTTGATTGCCAATAGATTCAATCTCAAAACCTTTCAAGTACAAATTTAAGTCAGAAAATTTTTTTACTTCCATACCAAGCTTTTTTAACAACTTAGATTTTAGTCTATCAACTATTTTTAAAATTCCCTACTTTAGACCGACGCAAATATATTATTTTTTTTCAAATTGTATCAATTAACACAAAATTATTGATTCTTCTCCGAATTATTGTTCTTTTCAAGAACCTTCTTAAGAGCTGTTGCTAACTGATCTGGGCAAGAAGTTGACTTCATTCCGCAATGAATACCTTCCAGTCTTTTCACGACATCCTCAACCTTCATTCCCTCTACCAAACTACTAATACCTTGAAGATTACCTTGACAACCACCATAAAAAACTACATTTTTCAATATATTATTGTCAATCTCGAATTCTATCTGCTGGCTACAAGTTCCTGTTGTTTTGTACCTATACTTCATATTGTTAAAATTTACTCATGAATTTGTAGAAATAGTCTTTATTCTCTATAGAAAACTGATTTCTCATACCTAAGGCAATTGGAATAAATTTATTTTCCGAATTATACACTAAATACCAATTGTCTGCTTCATTTTTATAATTATTCCAGAAATTCTCTTTACTTCTATAATAACGGCGGATCACATCGCAGTCTGGCACATAATGTCCTCCTTTAAGCACTCGCTCCTTGATTCTTTCAATACAAACTTCAGGAGAATACAAAAAGACATACACCAACGTAACAACATACCCTTCCTTATGGAAACTTTCCATCATTTTCTTTAGGTACATACCCGCCAAAGTGCTTTCAATTAAAACACTTTCACCTCGTTTCTTATATTCCTCCAAACGTCTAAAAAAGATTTTTCCTGCATGCATACTTGCCTCTCCCATATATTCGGGATTAACTTGTTTTGCGATTGCATCGGCGTTTAAACATTCCATAGGATGTAACTCCACGTAACTTTGCGTGAATGTTGTTTTCCCGGAACCATTTGGTCCACCGATTATTACCAACTCTTTTTGCTTCTCCGCCATAAACCTTCTTTAAACAAATAGAGACGTCCTTTTTTGAACGTCTCTACAAATTTATATAAAATTTTTCACGAAAACTATAGGTAATCGCAACAGCTATGCTTTTTTACCTCTTGCAGCCTGCAATGTGTTTATCATTAACGAGCAGATTGTCATTGGACCAACGCCGCCAGGAACAGGAGTAATGTAACTACATTTTGGAGAAACTTCGTCAAACAAAACATCGCCACATAGACGCCATCCGCGTTCACGAGTAGCATCTGTGACACGTGTTGTTCCCACGTCGATAACAACAGCACCTTCTTTCACCATATTTGCCTTAACAAATCCTGGAGCTCCAAGTGCTGCAATTAGAATATCTGCAGAAGCACAAATTTCTTCCAAATTCTTTGTACGGCTGTGGCAAAGTGTAACTGTACAGTCCCATCCTTTTTGACCTAACAATACGCTCATTGGTTTACCAACGATATTACTACGACCAATTACAACACAGTGTTTACCTGCAGTTTCGATATTGTAGAATTTCAAAAGTTCAAGGATTCCCGCTGGAGTTGCAGACTTAAAGCAAGGAAGACCAATCATCATTTTTCCCACATTCATTGGGTGGAAACCATCAACGTCCTTAGTAGGATCAATTGCTTCAATAACTTTTTGAGAATCAATATGTTTTGGTAATGGTAATTGTACAATAAATCCATCAATATCGTCATCGTTATTGAATTCTTCCACTGTTTTCAATAAAGTTTCTTCCGTAATATTTTCGTCGAAAGTCTTTAATGTTGATGTAAAACCACATTGTTCACACGATTTCACCTTGTTGTTTACATACGTAACGCTACCACCATCGTTACCGACAAGAATTGCAGCCAAGTGAGGAACTTTCTCTCCTCTTGCTTTTATTGCCTCAACTTCCTTAGCGATATTTTGTTTAATTGATTCGCTAACTTTTTTACCGTCTATTAATTCCATATATAGTTTCTATTATTTTCAATCAAAAAGGGGTAGATTAAAAACCTACCCCTATTATCCATACGGATTCTATCTCATATTTTGCATCATATTCTGCATCATTCTTCCACCTTTGGCGCCAGTAATCATTTTCATCATCTTTTTCGTTTCGTCGAATTGTTTGATAAGTTTGTTTACGTCCTGAATGGAAGTACCGCTACCCAACGCGATTCTCTTACGGCGAGAACCATTCAAAATAATTGGATTTGCGCGTTCTTCTGGTGTCATTGAACGAATAATCGCCTCAATACCTTTGAATGCATTGTCATCAATGTCAACATTTTTCAATGCTTTACCCATGCCTGGAATCATCGAAGCAAGGTCTTTCAAGTTACCCATCTTCTTAATTTGTTGGATTTGAGCAAGAAAATCTTCGAAATTGAATTGATTCTTAGAAATCTTCTTTTGAAGTTTCTTAGCCTCTTCTTCGTCGTATTGTTCTTGTGCACGTTCTACCAACGAAACGATATCACCCATGCCCAAGATACGGTCGGCCATACGTTCAGGATAGAAAATATCAATTGCTTCAAGTTTTTCGCCAGTACCAACGAATTTTATAGGTTTATTTACTACCGAGCGAATAGAAAGAGCCGCACCACCACGAGTATCACCGTCAAGTTTTGTAAGAACAACGCCATCGAAGTCCAATCTATCGTTGAATTCCTTTGCCGTATTTACCGCATCCTGACCAGTCATTGAGTCAACAACGAACAAGATTTCTTGAGGATCAATAGCATTTTTGATGTTTGTGATTTCGTTCATCATTGCCTCATCAACAGCCAAACGACCGGCAGTATCGACTATCACAATATCTTGACCATTTTGTCTTGCCTGACGAATTGCAGCCTGTGCTATGTCAACTGGATTACTGCTTGACAAGTCCGCATATACAGGAACGCCGATTTGTTCTCCAAGAACCTGCAACTGGTTGATTGCAGCAGGACGATACACGTCACACGCAACCAAAAGAGGATGACGACCTTGTTTAGTTTTAAGCATATTTGCCAATTTACCCGACATCGTTGTCTTACCAGAACCTTGAAGACCCGACATCAAAATAATGGCAGGATTTCCCTTTATGTTAATGTCAGTTTTTTGTCCGCCCATCAATGCAGTCAACTCATCGTGAACGATTTTCGTCATCATTTCACCTGGTTTAACTGCAAGCAACACATTTTGACCAAGGGCTTTTTGCTTTACATCTTCGGTAAATTGTTTTGCAATTTTATAGTTAACATCGGCATCAAGCAACGCACGACGAACATCTTTCAATGTTTCTGCAACATTGATTTCCGTAATTTTTCCCTGTCCTTTTAAGAGTTTGAACGACTTCTCCAATCGTTCCGATAAGTTCTCAAACATCACAAATACTATTTCAAATCGTTGCAAATATAATGATTTAAATGAAAACAAATTGAGTATAATATCTTTAGAATTTCAGTTTATAAATTAAAACTGTATCTTTGACACATTGAATCTAACAAAATGGCAGAATACATTTTCCCTCAAATAATTAAAGAGGATATTCAGAAATTCGACGAGATGTTTGAGCCGAACATTTTGTCAAAAACGAATTTATTGAATACAATTTCCAAATATGTTTTTGGAAATAAAGGAAAACAAATACGTCCAGCGCTTACTTTTTTATCTGCTCGACTAATTGGCGATGTAACAGATTCCACCTTCTCGGCCGCATATATGGTAGAATTACTGCACAATGCGACTCTCATCCATGACGATGTTGTTGACGATTCTGAGACAAGACGTAATCTACTGTCAGTCAAAGCAAAATGGAAAAACAAAGTTGCTGTTCTTGCTGGAGATTACTATTTAGCAAAAGGTCTTTTGTTCGCCATAGAAAAAAATGAAATCAAGGCATTAGAGATAATGTCGCAAGGAGTAAAAAAGATGAGCGAAGGCGAGTTGATGCAGATTGAACACGCCAAATCATTAGAAAACACGGAGAACACTTATTACGAAATCATAAAGGCAAAAACTGCAGCCTTATTTGTTGTTTCTATGGTTACAGGAGCTTATTCTACAAGAAAAGCAACTGAAGACGACATTAAGAAAATTGAACGAATCGCCGAACTTTTGGGATTAGCTTTCCAGATTCGCGATGATGTTTTAGATTTTTCAAGAGCTTCTGTTTTAGGGAAGAAAACATTAAACGACTTACAAGAGAAAAAACAAACTCTACCATTACTTTACGCATTATCTAAAGTTTCTTTTATAGAACGAGAAAAAGTTCTTTTTAAGCTAGAACACCACAATAACAAGCAAAAAAAATTAGAAGAACTTGCAGAATTTGTCCGATTTAAAGGTGGAATTGAATATGCCACACAAAAACAAATTGATTTCTGCAATGAAGCTAAGACTCTTTGTTGTTCTTTCGCCGAATCAGAAGCAAGAAATGCACTTTGTGGCTTAATTGATTTTATTGCCTTAGAGCAAAAATAAATTTCAAGAAAATGATTTTCTTTGCAATATGATTATAGAAGCACGAAACATACAAAAAAACTTCGGAAATCTTCCTGTACTAAAAGGAATAGATTTGGATGTGAATAATGGGGAGATTGTTTCTATTGTAGGGAAAAGTGGTGCCGGAAAAACTACTTTGCTTCAGATATTAGGAACTCTAATGAACGCTGACGAAGGAAGTGTTACGATATTGGGAACTAATATCAGCAAACTAAAAGAGAAAAAACTTGCTGCATTTAGAAATGAGAATATTGGCTTCGTATTTCAATTTCATCAATTACTTCCTGAATTTAGTGCATTGGAAAATGTTTGTCTGCCGGCATTAATTCAGGGAAAATCCCTAAAACAGTGCGAAGACAGAGCTAAAGAATTATTAGATTTTTTAAATCTCTCTGAAAGATTAACGCACAAGCCTTCAGAACTTTCTGGAGGAGAGCAACAACGAGTTGCAGTTGCCAGAGCAATCATGAATAATCCTGCTGTTGTATTTGCAGATGAACCCTCCGGAAATCTTGATTCTCACAACAAAGCAGAATTGCATGAGTTAATTCTTCGGCTTCGGGACACTTTTCATCAAACATTTGTTATTGTTACACATGACGATAATCTTGCAGCAATTTCAGATAAAGTCATAAAAATGGAAGACGGAAAAATTATTGAAAATGAGTAGAAAAGCAGAAAAAAGAGCAAAAAGACAGCGTACAAAGCTGCACAGAAAATATAATCTATCGATTATTGACGAAAAAACATTTGCTACCGTTTTTTCTTTCCGTTTGTCAATAATGAATGTATTTACCGTTGTTTCTGCACTTTCTATAATTCTCATTATTATAGTTTACTTAGTAATAGCTTATACGCCAATTAAAGAATATATCATTCCTAACTACCCTGAACGGGAAGAACGCGAAAAACTCGAACACAACGCAGAAGTTCTTGATTCCCTTGAATATCAAATGAAACTTTACACTCAGAAAATGCAGATTCTGCAAACCATTTTGCAAGGCGATGATCCCTCTGAATACAACAATATAGATTCATTGGTTGTGGTTTCAACAGAACATTATGCCAATTTAAACTTCGATTTATCTCCTGCCGACTCTATGTTACGCATGGAAATTCAGGAAAATGAAGCTCTTAACGTAAATTTCAGAGCAAACACAGCTGGTGTGCGCATTGAGAACATGTTTTTTTATCCTCCAATAAATGGAATTGTTTCTAGCAATTTCAATAACGGACACTATGGAACTGATGTTGTTGCGGCAGAAAACAGTATTATCCATGCGGTTTTAGACGGAACCGTTATTTTAGATACATGGACTGTTGAAACAGGTTACACAATTATGATACAGCATAGTAACGATTTCATTTCCGTATATAAACACAACTCTAAACTTCTTAAGAAAACAGGTGAGCACGTTATAGCAGGAGAAGGCATCGCATTACTAGGAAACACAGGAAACTTAACACTCGGCCCACATCTACACTTTGAATTGTGGCACGAAGGTAAGCCTGTCAATTCAGAGAATTATATAGTATATTAAGATGAAAAGAATAGCACTTTTAGGTTCAACAGGTTCTATTGGAACACAGGCATTGGATGTTATATCACGTCATCCGAAGGAATTTTCGGTTGAGGTTTTGACTGCACATAATAACGCAGATTTGCTGATAGAACAAGCGAAGAAGTTCAATCCAAATGTGGTTGTTATTTCTAATCCTGAAAAATACGAATATGTTGCGGAGCAACTCAAGGACGAGATGATAAAAGTCTTTACTGGTCCGGATTCTTTGAAGGATGTGGTAGAGATGAGTTCTGTTGATATGGTTCTTGGGGCACTTGTTGGTTATGCAGGTTTGGCACCAATTATCCACGCGATAGAACACGATAAAATTATTGCCTTGGCAAATAAGGAAGTGCTTGTTGTCGCAGGTCAGTTGGTAAATAATTTATTGAAAAAACACCCAAAGTCAGCCATCATTCCTGTTGATTCCGAACATTCAGCGATTTATCAGTGTTTGCAGGGCGAAATTCAATGTGGCAATAAGGCGGAGAAACTTTTATTGACTGCTTCTGGCGGTCCTTTTAGAGGATTTTCGGCAGAACAATTGGCAACGGTTACAAAAGCTCAAGCATTGAAGCATCCAAATTGGAGCATGGGTGCTAAAGTAACAATAGACTCTGCTTCGTTAATGAACAAGGGGTTGGAGGTTATAGAAGCAAAATGGTTGTTCGATATGCCTGCCAAAAATATCGAAGTTTTGGTACATCCGCAGTCTATTGTGCATTCGGCAGTACAGTTTGAAGACGGCTCGATTAAGGCACAGTTAGGCGCTCCAGATATGAGAGTTCCAATTCAATATGCTTTCAGTTTTCCAGAACGACTAAAGGCAAGTTATCCACGTGCCGATTTGTTTGCATTGGGTAATCTTACGTTTGAGAAACCGGACAGAAAGAATTTCAGAAACTTGGATATTGCATTGTCTGCAATAGAACAAGGAGGTAATATGCCATGTATTATGAATGCTGCCAATGAGGTTGCCGTAGCAGCATTTCTAAAAGATGAGATTTCATTTTTCGGAATGTCTGATTTGATAGAAAAAACTATGCAACATATATCTTTTGTAGTTGAACCAACGCTTCAAGATTATGTTGAAACACACGAAGAATCAATGAAATACGCACAGTCGTTGTTATGATACAAACCCTACAATTATTACTTACCCTAACGTTGCTCGTGTTTGTTCACGAACTTGGCCATTTTATGTGGGCGAAAATCTTTGGTACCCGTGTAGATAAATTCTATCTGTTTTTTAACCCATGGTTTTCGTTATACAAGCGTAAAGTGGGCGAAACAGAGTATGGGATAGGTTGGCTTCCGTTGGGAGGATATTGTAAGATTGCTGGTATGGTAGATGAGTCTATGGATACGGAATCATTGGGTTCAGAACCGCAACCATGGGAATACCGAAACAAACCATTGTATCAGAGAATGTTAATTATTACCGGTGGTGTAATTAACAACTTTATTATGGCAGTTATTATTTATGCTGCTATTTCTTTTACTTGGGGAAAAACAACGCTTCCATTACAAAATCTTGAATACGGAATCTATTGTGATTCAGTTGCTTTGAACATGGGTCTGCAGAATGGCGATAAGATTTTGCAAGTAAACGATAAAGTCCCTGCAACTTTGGGTGAAGCAGTAAGTATGATTTTGTTAGACAAATCCGATAAAATTATTGTTGACCGAAATGGACGCACGGTTGAGGTTCCAATTCCCGAAGGAATAGGTGAGCAAATAATTGCTAATCAACAGTCATTTTTCATTACGGAATATGTGCCTTTCATTATAGATTCTATCATGCCAAACACTCCTGCGGAGAAAGCAAAACTTCGTGTAAATGATAGAATTATAGCAGTTGATTCAATTAAAACTCCAGCATTCTATGACTTTGTAAAAACAATCTCGCAATACAAGAATAAAGAGATAGAATTGACTGTTTTGCGTCACGGATATGAAGAGAAAATTCCAATTGCGATTTCGCCCGAAGGTAAAATCGGAGCATGGACAAAATCAGCGTATGATTTGTTTGAATTAAAGACCGAAACATATACGCTTTTACAATCTATTCCTGAGGGAATAAAAATGGGAGCAAATACGCTTGTGTTCTATGTTAAGCAGTTCAAGTTGGTGTTCACGAAAGAAGGTTCTAAGCAAGTCGGCAGCTTTGTTTCTATGGGAAAATTATACGACGAAACTTGGAACTGGAGAAGTTTTTGGTCATTGGCTGCCTTATTTTCCGTGATACTTGCTTTTATGAACATATTACCAATTCCTGGATTAGATGGTGGTCATTTGTTATTTCTTTTATACGAATTAGTTGCTCGTAAAAAGCCGAGCGATTCGTTTTTGGAGAAAGCACAGATGATAGGAATGGCAATAATCTTCGCCATATTTTTCTACGCATTGGTGATGGATTTCGGAAGACTTTAAATTTTCTGTTCTTCAGAAATCTCTCCTACTCCGAAGTATTGCAATTCAGGATGAGCGAAATACAATCCACATATAGATGACACAGGTTTCATCATACATGTTTCCGTCAATGTTACTCCAATATTCTCTGTAGCTTTTAAGACATCAAATATCGTTTGTTTTTGTTTATGTTCAGGACAAGCCGCATAACCAATAGCCATTCTTCGGCCACGATATGAAGTTTTTAGAATCTTAGTAACATCCTCTTCCTCATCAGGAGAATAACCCCAATATTGCTTACGAACATCATAATGTAGTTTCTCCGCAAATGCTTCAGCAAATCTATCAGCGAGCGTACGAACAAGCATTGCAGAATAATCATCACCCTGATTTTTATATGATTCAGCAAGACTATCAACCTCCAAGCCGGCAGTTATAGCGAACAAACCTACATAATCTACTTTTCCTGACGATTTCGGAGCAATATAATCCGACAGACATATATTAGGATTTCCATTTGGCTGCAATGTCTGCTGACGATAGTTATGGAATCTTGCTATAACATTTTTAGAGTTCTCATCATCATAAACCTCAAGATCTTCATCTATTGAATTTGCTGGATAAAAACCAATTGTAGCAGCAGGAGTCAATAGGCCTTCATCACAAATTTTCTTTAAAAGCTTCTGAGCATCATCGAATAATTTGCGTGCTTCTTCACCCTTTTGAGGATCTTGTAAAATCGCTGGATATGACACACCTTTTATTCCCCATGCGCCAAAGAAGAAATTCCAATCAAAATACTTAACTAATTCGTTTAAATCAACAGTATTTATTGCCTTATTACCAATAAATTGAGGTTTAACGATTTGTGCAGTTGCATCATCAAATTTGAATTTATTCTCACGTGCATCTTTTAATGGCAACAAATCATTAACCTGACGATTTAAATAAAGTCTTCTAATTAACTCATATTCAGTCTTTAAATTATCAATAAATTTCTGTCTATTTTTTGACAACAAGGCAGAACAAACACCTGCGTCTTTAGACGCATCACTCACATATACAACAGGAGCAGAATACAACGGAGCAATTTTTATAGCAGTATGCACTTTTGATGTCGTTGCTCCTCCAATCAACACTGGAATATGTAAATTACGTTTTTCAAGTTCTTTTGCAACGTTCATCATTTCTTCAAGTGATGGTGTAATTAACCCACTTAAACCAATGAAATCCACATTGTTTTTTACTGCTTCGTCAACAATTTGTTCTGCAGGGCACATTACTCCCAAATCAATAACTTCGAAGTTATTACATGCAAGAACCACACCTACGATATTTTTTCCTATATCATGTACGTCACCTTTTACTGTAGCCAGCAAAATTTTTCCCGCTGTCACTGCCTTTGACTGTTGTTTTTCCTGTTCAATAAACGGCTCCAATATTGAGACTGCTTTTTTCATTGTACGGGCAGTTTTTACAACCTGCGGCAAGAACATCTTTCCCTGACCAAATAGAGTTCCAACTTCCCCCATTCCTCCCATTAGCGGTCCTTCAATAATCGACAATGATGACGGATATTTTGCTCTTGCTTCAGTCAAATCTTCCTCCAAATAATCAGGCAACCCTTTCATTAAAGCGTACGCTAAACGTCGTTCAACAGAAGCATTTCTCCAATCTTCCTGTTTTACATTTGCTGAATCATTTTGCTTAATTGTACTTGCGTATTCAACCAACTCTTCAGCGGCAGTTGACGAAGTGTTAAGCACAACATTTTCAACCTTTTGACGTAGTTCCAAAGGAATCTCATCATACACCTGCAACATTCCCGGATTGACAATACCCATATCCAAGCCTGCATTAATAGCATGGAACAAAAAGATGGAATGCATTGCTTCGCGGACAGCATTATTTCCTCTAAAAGAAAACGACACATTACTAATACCGCCACTTGTCTTAGCATAAGGAAGATTTTGTTTTATCCAGCGAACAGACTCGATAAAATCTTTCGCATAATTGTCATGTTCTGCAATACCTGTTGCAATAGTCAGCACATTTGTATCAAAAACAATATCTTGAGGAGGAAAATCTATTGACAACAACAACTTATAAGCTCTTTCACAAACTTCAATTTTTCTCGCATAAGTATCAGCCTGCCCTTGTTCATCAAATGCCATAACAACCAAGGCTGCTCCGTATTCTTTTACCTTTTTCGCTTTTTGAAGAAACAAACTTTCTCCTTCCTTCAAGCTCAAAGAATTTACCAAGCATTTTCCCTGAACACATTTTAAGCCTGCTTCTATAACCTCCCATTTTGACGAATCTATCATAATTGGAACTCTAGAAATTTCTGGTTCCGAAGCCAACAGATTCAAGAAATGTATCATTTCTTCTTTAGAATCCAGCATGGCATCATCAAGATTCACATCTATTATTTGAGCTCCATTTTCTACTTGAGTGCGGGCTATAGACAAAGCTTCTTCATAATTCTTTTCACGGATTAAACGGGCAAATTTTGCTGAGCCCGCCACGTTTGTTCGTTCACCAATATTTATGAAATTTTTATCTTTTTCCACACATAATGGTTCCAAACCACTTAAATACATCTTGTGATCTGCAGACGGGAAAGGACGTGGAGAATAATTGCCTGCAATCTCAGCAATTTTCCTGATATGTTCATCATTTGTTCCGCAACATCCACCGATAATATTCACATAAGAATTTTCCAAGAACGTCCGTACAAATCCTTGCATGATTTCCGGTGTTTGTTCATATTTTCCGAACTGATTAGGCAAACCTGCATTAGGATGGGCACTAACACACACTGGTGATTTTTCTGCTAATTCCTTAACAAAAGGCGTCAATTCCTTTGCGCCAAGAGAGCAGTTCAAACCTACACTCAAAATGTTTGCGTGCGACACAGAACGAATACACGCTTCCAACGTCTGTCCCGACAAAATACGTCCACTTGCATCGGCAATCGTGAACGAAATCATTATTGGCAAATCAGAACCTAATTCTTTCTGTACTTTATCTATAGCATACAAACACGCTTTTACATTCAAAGTATCGAAAGAAGTCTCTATCATTAAGATATCAGCCCCTGCCTGAATCATTGGTTTAACTTGTTCAGCAAATGTTTCTACCAAATAATCATACGTTACAGCACGATAGGCAGGATTATTTACATCCGGCGACATAGAAGCCGTTTTGTTTGTAGGACCGATTGAAGCACACACGAAACGTGGTTTTTCTGGATTCTTCTTCGTAAACTCATCGGCAACCTGACGTGCTATAGAAACCGAAGCTATATTAATCTCGCTGACAAAATCCTGCAAATCATAATCCGATTGCGATATCTTATTAGCATTGAACGTGTTAGTTTCAATTATATCAGCTCCAGCTTCAAGATATTTTGTATGAATTTCCCGAATAACTTCCGGTTTCGTCAAACTCAAAATATCATTATTTCCTTTCAATAATATTTTCGAATCCGCAAAACGTTCTCCACGATAATCTTCTTCCGTAAGATTATAACGTTGAATCATAGTTCCAGTAGCACCATCAAGCACAAGAATTTTCTTCGATAAAATTTCAAGGAATTCCTTCTTTGTCATAACGAAATTAATTTTAGACAAAAGTAATAAAACGAAGTTGAAATTTTTCCTATTACTACTTTTACAAAATAAAGAAGCCAGCCACTTATATATGCGGCTGGCTTCTATGCTGAATATTTATAGAGAATTATTTGTCTCCAAGAATTATAGGAAGTCCATTGGTACTGGTATTACCTACAATTACAGTCTTAGAATTTTGAGATTTGCTCAATTCCAAAGTAGCTTCAATTCCACGCATTTTCAACAAGTTTGGAGTTAAACTACTATTGATAATTTCATTAGCTTTCTTAACACCTTCAGCCTCGATTCTTTTACGATCAGCTTCTGATTTTTCCTTTTCCAAACGGAACTGATATGCAAGAGCTTCCTGTTCCTGTTTCAATTTACTCTCGATTGCCTGACGGATGTCTTGTGGCAAATTGATAGAGCGAATAAGCAAAGCTTTCATTTCTATATGATTGTCACGTAATTTTTTCCCAGCTTCGTCAATAATAGTTTGTTCCACTTCCGAACGTTTTGTAGAATAAATTTCTTCTGCTGAATAACGGCCAGCAACCTGACGGACAGAAGAACGAACTTCTGGAATCACTAAAAGATTCGCATAATCCGTACGGAATTGTTCATACAAGTAACCAACACTATTATAAATCGGATAAAAACGAACAGTAATTTCTATATTTATAGAAAGACCATTTTTATCCAACACATCCATTGTTTCTTCAATTTTCTGTTCTGCCACATTGAACACATACATGTCGTTCCAAGGAGCTATAACATGGAAACCTGGCTCATACACATTTTCTTTATCCAAACCTGTTGTAAACTGGCGAAAAATCACACCACGCTCTGTAGCTTCCAATTTAATAAACATACTGTTTCCAAATACTATCAAAAAGAAAACAGCTACAATTCCAATAATAATTAAGTTTTGATATTTACCTTTCATATATTTTAAATTTTGTCAGTTACAAATATAGAAATTTCTCTAACACGAGATATTTTTTCTATACGAAGTAAATGTTTTTAAATATTAAAGCAGACACGAGATCGCATCTGCTTTTCAATTATTTATTCAACGCTTGTTCAATATCCTCAATAATATCATCCACGTTTTCTATACCAACAGAAAAACGGATTAAATCAGGACGAACACCGGCAGCAATCAGCTGTTCATCAGTCAACTGACGGTGAGTGTGACTTGCAGGATGTAGTACACAAGTACGAGCATCGGCAACGTGAGTTACAATACAAGCCAACTTCAAGTTATCCATAAATCTGATAGCACGTTCACGGTCACCTTTCAATCCAAACGTTACCACACCACATGACTGACCGTTTGTAAATTGTTTTTGAGCAAGATCGTAATATTTACTTGACTTCAAGCCGCTGTAATTAACCCAAGCAACTTTATCATTTGATTCAAGATATTCTGCTACTTTCTGAGCATTTTCGCAATGACGAGGAACACGAACATGCAATGATTCCAAGCCTAAGCTTAACAAAAATGCATTTTGAGGAGACTGGATTGAACCCAAATCACGCATAATCTGAACAGTAGCTTTTGTTATATACGCGCCCTTTCCAAAAGACTTGCTATAAGCTAATCCGTGATAAGAAGGATCCGGTTCTGTCATTCCAGGGAATTTATCTTTATGAGCATCCCAATCGAAATTTCCGCTGTCAACAATACAACCACCCACATTTGTTGCATGGCCATCCATGTATTTTGTTGTTGCATGGATAACTATGTCGGCACCAAATTCAAAAGGACGGCAGTTTATAGGAGTTGCAAATGTGTTATCTACAATCAAAGGCACACCATGTTTATGAGCAATACGTGCGAACTTTTCGATATCCAACACACTCAACACAGGATTGGCAATTGTTTCGCCGAACAAAGCTTTTGTATTTGGACGGAACGCCTTTGAGATTTCTTCTTCGCTTGCATCAGGATCAACGAAAGTACATTCAATTCCCAACTTTTTCATTGTTACAGCAAACAAGTTAAATGTTCCACCGTAAATTGTAGAAGAAGAAACAAAATGATCACCAGCTTCACAAATATTAAAAACCGAATAAAATGACGCTGCCTGACCGGAAGAAGTTAACATTGCAGCAACACCACCTTCAAGAGCTGCTATTTTTGCAGCAACAGCATCATTCGTAGGATTCTGAAGGCGAGTATAAAAATAGCCGCTTTTCTTCAAATCGAACAAATCGGCCATTTCTTCCGTATTGTCATATTTAAAAGTTGTGCTTTGATAAATTGGCACCACACGAGGTTCACCATTTTTAGGTTCATAACCAGCTTGAACACAAAGAGTTTCTATCTTTTGTTTTCCCATTGAATTATATTTTAGCGGACAAAGTCCTTGTTATTTCCGCAAATATAGAATTTTTAACGATTTACTATCAACAAAGAATAAGAATTCCATAGCAATCAGACGATTGAAAAATGCAATTAATCACTATATTTGCAAGTAATTTTTTCAAAAATGGATCATATTCGTAATTTCTGCATTATTGCACATATCGACCACGGCAAAAGTACGTTGGCAGACAGATTATTGGAGTTTACAAACACCGTTTCTGCACGTGACGCACAAGACCAGATTCTTGACGATATGGACTTAGAACGTGAACGTGGAATCACAATTAAAAGTCACGCGATTCAAATGGATTACAACTACAATGGTCAGAAGTATGTATTAAATCTTATAGACACTCCTGGACACGTCGATTTTTCTTATGAAGTTTCCCGTTCAATTGCTGCATGCGAAGGAGCACTTCTAATTGTTGACGCAACGCAAGGTATTCAGGCACAAACAATCTCAAACCTGTACTTGGCAATCGAAAATGATCTTGAAATCATTCCAGTTCTTAATAAAATGGATTTGCCAAGTGCCATGCCCGAAGAAGTCAAAGATCAAATTGTTGAATTAATCGGATGTAAACGTGAAGATATTTTAGAAGCAAGTGGAAAAACCGGCCTTGGTGTTGAGAAAATATTGCAAACAATTGTCGAAAAAATACCTCATCCAGTTGGTGATCCTAAAGCTCCGCTACAAGCATTAATTTTTGACTCTGTCTTCAATCCGTTCCGTGGAATTATCGCATACTACAAGATCCTAAATGGTGAAATTCACACAAATGATCTCGTAAAATTCATTAACACGAAAAAGGAATACGAAGCACTTGAGATTGGTGTTCTTCGCCTTGACATGGAACCTCGAAATGTTGTAAAAACAGGAGATGTTGGCTACATTATTTCAGGAATTAAAACAGCCAGAGAAGTTCGTGTTGGTGATACAATCACTCATCGTGACATTCCTTGTGAGAAAGCAATCGAAGGTTTTGAAGAAGTAAAACCGATGGTTTTTGCCGGAATATATCCTATTGATACTGAAGACTATGAGCCTTTACGTGCTTCAATGGAAAAATTGCAACTTAACGATGCATCGCTGACATACCAGCCTGAATCGTCCGCAGCTCTTGGATTTGGATTCCGTTGCGGATTTCTCGGACTTTTGCACATGGAAATCATACAGGAACGTCTTGACCGTGAGTTCAACATGAGTGTAATTACTACTACACCTAACGTTTCCTACTATTGCTACACAAAAAAGGGAGAAAAAATTACAGTAAACAATCCTGTTGATTTACCTGATCCGAATATCATTGATTACATTGAGGAACCTTACATTGCAGCTCAAATCATTACCAATGCGGAATTTATTGGTCCAATAATGAAACTATGCATTGATAAACGAGGCATACTTAAAAATCAAACATACATGACGGGAAACCGTGTGGAAATAAACTTTGAACTTCCTCTTGGAGAAATCGTATTTGATTTTTACGACAAATTAAAGAGTATTTCCAAAGGGTATGCATCTTTCGATTATCACATAATTGGATACCGAGAATCGAAACTCGCAAAACTAGACATTTTGTTGAATGGAGACGGAGTTGATGCTTTATCAGCGTTAATACACCAAAGTAATGCATATGACTTTGGTAAACGAATCTGCGAAAAATTGAAAGATTTAATACCACGACAACAATTCGACGTAGCTATTCAAGCTGCAATCGGAACGAAAGTTATTGCACGTGAGACAGTTAAAGCTGTGCGAAAAGATGTTACCGCCAAGTGTTATGGAGGTGACATTTCCCGTAAACGAAAACTACTTGAAAAACAAAAAGAAGGTAAAAAACGTATGAAGCAAATCGGTAGTGTTGAAATTCCGCAAAAAGCATTTTTAGCAGTTTTGAAACTAAGCGATTAACTATCTGCCGTTATTTTTTACTTTTGTTCAAACTAAAAACTATTTCATCTATGAAAAAACTTGCTGTTTTTGTTATCAGTTTGCTTTCAGCAACATTTGCATTTGCACAACCTAAAAACATCATTCTTGTAATGGTTGACGGTATGGGAGTCAATCATAGTCAGATTATTACAAGTGAAAAGAATTGCGTCTTGAATAATTTTGATGTGAATTACGCAGTATCAAATTATCCAACATATTGGAATACATTAGATAAAGAATATGATGTAAATTATTATCGTGGTGATTATCACGTGCGTAGAGTTTGGCAAGAATTTGACTATGCTGATTCGTTGCCGATAGACCCAATCACTGCTGGTTCTGCTCTTGCAACAGGTGTAAAGCCTGCTTTTGATGCGGTAAGTTACGATATGGACAACACCGAACTTGAAACCATACTTGAACGCGCTATGGCGAAAGGTAAAATGACTGCCATTGCAACGAACGGCTCGGTATGGGATAATAGTGCGATTCTTCCATTCGTGTGCCATAAAAAAGTGGCTCAAACAACAGAAGATTTTGATGATTTGTTTTTTGATGTATTGAAAAGCAAGGTGAATCTTGTTATTTCTTCGGAATTATATAGTGTCGAAAATGAAAATTGGGTATTTGTTGCTGATCAGAAAAATATGCCTGCAAATTTGTCAAAACAGGTTATGATAGGTAAGGAAACCTTACAAAGTAAAGAGTTCGGAGAATTGACAGCGGCTAGTTTAGATTTGCTTGCTACAAATGAAAACGGTTTTGTATTTGTTTCTGAATGTGCAAATATTGAAATGGATTCTGACAATGAAAATGTTCGTGTTCAGGAAACTATGGCCGATGTGGATGCGTATATTTCAACCATCTATTCTTGGGTTGAACAAAACAGTAATTGGGACGAAACGCTTTTGATTGTAGTTGGTTCTTATGAAAAAGGATATGCTACAAGTAAATCATTTGACAAATCATCTATGCATAAAACGTTCCTTTCTAAATCGAAAGAGGATTTTCAATATAACAGTTTGAATAACACCAATTTGCTTACACCTATGTATGCAAAAGGAAACGGAAGCGAACTGTTTTTAAACTACGCTGACGAAACAGACTTTGTATTAGGAAGTTATATTAACAATACCGAAATAGCTCAAGTATGCTTTAGGTTAATGCCAAATGAGATAAAAAAGCCTAAAAACATCATTTTTATGGTGAACGACGGTTGTGGTATTTCACCTATAAAAGCGGCTGAATATTACACAGGGAAAGCAACTCCTTTTACAAATTTCCCTGTGGCATTGTGGAATTGTACACATGCCTCTGCAACGTCTAGTGCCACAAGTAGTCTTGCAAATTGGAACAACACATACGAGTCTCGTCTAGCATGGACGGGAAAAGACTATTTATGGAAAGGTAAAAATGCTACATGTTCTGGTGCATCTGCAACGGCAATGTCTTCGGGAAAGAAAACATACTATTTCTCGCTTGGTGTCGATGTTGAGCGTAATGCAATGAAATCTATTGCACGTCATGCAAAAGAAATGGGTAAATCTGCCGGTGTTGCCACAAATTCACCATATTATGATGCAACTCCAGGAGCATTTTTCACAAATAATCCATCACGATTGAATTATAATGATCTTTCTCGCCAGTTGGTAATAGAATCAAATGCAGATGTTGTGATTGGTTGCGACCATCCTGAGTATGACAATAATGGACAAAAGAAAGAGAGTCCAGATTATACAAATGTTGGTGGCGAGGAAATCATGCAAGGACTTCGTGCTGGAGCAACAACATATGCTATTTCATCAAATTCTGGCTGGAATACAGTAAGAGATATTGACGGTGACGGCGAACCTGACCCTTGGACATTTGTGGAAGACAGTGCGAGTCTTGTTCAATATATGACTGGCGAAACACCAAAACGTCTTTTCGGAATGATTCCTGTTGAAGGTTCTATGCAATTCTATCGTGATGGAATAGATGTCAACAATGTGCATTATGACGATTGGAATAAAGGAATGCCACGACTATGGCAAATTGGTCGTGTAGCAATAAATTGCTTGTCAAAAAATGAGAACGGCTTCTTCCTAATGATTGAAAATGACATGGTTGACAATGGCGGCCATAAAAATCGTCCAGGAAGACAACTTGAAGAGCAGATTGAGTTTAATAGAACTGTCGATTCTGTTATTGCCTGGATAGAAAAAGAAAGCAGCTGGGACGAAACATTGCTTATCATCACTGCAGACCATGAAACTGGCTTTATGGCTGATCCAACATTCAAAGAAGATTCTATCATGTTGAACCATTGGCAGATAATTGATAACGGCGTTGGAAACATGCCTGGTATTGGATATTATTCAATAGATCATACAAATCAATTAGTTCCATTCTTTGCAAAAGGTGTAGGTTCAGAAATTTTCTACTCGTATGCTGACGAATGGGATTATGTTCGTGGTAAATATTTGAACAATTCTGAAATAGGTCAGTCTATGTTTGAATTGTGGGAAGGAACAGCTTGTTCCTATACAAACGAAAGTCCAAAAATAAATTTTACCGACACACTTTTCGTAAAACAATCAACTGATTTCCGTTTCGAGCTTCCTAAAGATATTGTTACTGATAAAGAAGATGAATTAAGCATTAAACTCGTATCAAAGCCTACATGGGTAAATTTTGACGAAGAAAACTTTGCATTATACGGAACATCGCTGAAAAGAACAGGCACATCACTTGTAAGTTTTACAGCTACCGACGGAGCAAAATCCGGAGCTGCAATAGAAATTTCTTTTACAGTAAAAATCTGTATTTATGCAGATAAAACAAATATGGAAAACATTACTTCTAACAAGGCTGTTTATCCAACTTTGGCTATGTCTAAAGTTACTGTAAGAACTGACGGAAATGACGGACAGATTATCATGCGGAACATGCTTGGACAAACAGTAAAAACAGTTTCTATCACAAATAACTTGACAGAAATCGGAGTATCTGATTTACCAAAAGGAGAATACTTGATTCAAATTATTGAAGATAAAAATGTTACGACCAAGAAAATTATTGTTCGTTAGGTTTTTAACTATTTTTTTGATAATCAGTTTGAGCAGTAATGCTCAGACCTTCACAGGGCAAATTCTTGATATAGACACCAAAGAGCCACTGTCCTTTGCCAGCGTATGGATAAAAAACACCAACAACGCCGTCATCACACAAATTGACGGGACATTCACTATTTCTCCTGTAAAACAAGCTGATACTGTTTTAATTAGCGCATTAGGTTACAGAGATTTTGAAATTCTTGGCAGAAACATTCAACAGAAAATGCAGATAGAACTTGTTCCTTCTGCAATACAAATTGAGGCCATCACCATAAAACCTGGGAAAAATCCAGCCATTCCAATTGTAAAAAAAGCTATCCACAACCGACGGGAAAATCGTCCTGATAATATAAGAAACATCGAACTTATTGAGTACAACAAGCTAAATTTTAGCCTAAGTGGTATTGACAGCACAATTTTTAACATTGGATTTTTCCGAAAACACGCCGACATCCTGGTGAAAACAAACACCTATGATGACACATACAACGTGCCTCTTTTTTTCTCAGAATACATGAATTACAAGAAATTACGGGAAAACAAAGAGCCGGAGATTCAGGAAATCATTAAAAATCAGCATGGAAGCAGTTTTATAGAAAGCGACCTCGTTACAAATTACATTGCCAGCTTAAATCAAGACATGACTTTTTACGGGAACCTTCGTTTCCTACAAAAAGATTTCATCAGCCCGATTTCGCAACAGGCAATGGTTTATTACAAATATTACCTAAAAGATTCTGTAGAAAGCGACGGTAGAACATATTATAGAATTAATTATAAACCAAAAAATTCTCAGGACCTTGCATTTTTCGGTTATATGATTATCGAAAAAGAAACAGGTACACTTACCGAAATTGATGCTACGCTACAGAAATCTTCAATTTTAAACTTTGTCCGTAATATGAGATTGTATGAAAAACTACAGCTCACATCGGATGGACAATGGTTCAGAAAGCAGCAAAAAATGCAAGTGGAATTTGTACCGGAATTCTCGAAAGACACAGCATACAAAGCCATCAATACTCCTCTAACTGCAATAAAATCAACATCTTACATCATAGACTCCTCACAAATCCAGGATTATCTGCAAAATCGAGTTATTCCGGGGAAATTCAATTTAAAACGAAAAGAACATTTTCTACAAGACACAACATTTCTTTCTCAATACAGACCAGATACACTCTCAAGCCTGGATTTAATTACGCAAAAGGCTATAGAAACGAGTAACAATATTCCTACAATAAAAACCGTAAATAAGCTCATGAATATGCTTATGTACGGTTATCTGCCAATAAAATATATTGACCTTGGCCCTTATTTGTATTTCATACAAAACAATAAAATTGAAGGAGTACGATTAAATCTTTGCGGAAGAACATCAGAGAAATTTCATGACAAAATGGTGTTTGGTGGATTCTTAGGATATGGATGCCGGGACAAAAAGTTTAAATATGGTTTAGAATACTCCGTACGAATGCCTTCGAAATACTATGGAGCATTACATATTAAATATGACCAGAACATCTACAGAATCGGTGATTTCAGGCAAAACCTTGATTTTATACGTGAAAATGTACTTGTTCAGTCCGACGACAATCTACTTTCCGCTTTACTTACACAAAGCGAGAATGAGGCTGTTTATTTTGTAAAACGAGGAGTTATTGCATACGAGCAACAAATTATTCCTGACCTTATTATTAAACCCGCATACACACATGCCATCCATTATAATCCTCCGTACATTCCTTTCGGCACTTTACAGGATGACAAGTACGCTCCTACAGATTCATTAATGAATTTCACAACAAATGATTTTAGTTTTAACATTAGAATCTCGCACAAAGAAGAAATCTCTACAAATCATTTTAGAAGAATTTACATAGACTCCCGCTACCCTGTATGTCATCTGAATGTGCTTCGAGGCAAGTTTACAATCAACGGAACTTCCGACTGGTACACACAATTACGTTTTGTTGCACGACAAGATATTCTTATTGGCGTTGGACGATTAAAATATGTTATGGAAGCGGGAATGATTGACAAATCCGTACCGTTTCCACTACTAGAAGTTCACAGAGGAAATCAAACAGGAAGCAGCGGAGAATATTATTTCAATCACATGAATTATCTTGAATTTGCAAGCGATATCTATGTGAATTTATATGCTGAATATGGTTTAAACGGATTTTTCTTCAATAAAATCTGGGGAATAAGAAAACTACAACTTAGGGAACTCTTAACATTCAAAACCTGTTACGGCAAATTACTTCATGACCCTAATGCTATTTTAAAACTACCAGAAAACACAAACGAATTCAACAAGCCATACATGGAAGCCGGCATTGGAGTAACAAACCTTGTTAAATTCATCCGACTTGAATATATCTGGAGACTAAACTATCTTGACCATCCAGATATTAGTAAACGAGGTTTATACATCAGATTCAACTTTGATTTTTAATTATTATTTGGTTTATCTAACGATTTCACTATTTTTGTTTTAGAAAAAATTATTTCGATGAAAAAAATCTATCTTCTATTTGCACTAAGTTGTTGTTTTTTCTTTGCCAATGCACAAAGAGGTTTAATTAACGGAGCACTTAACAATGCAGCAAATGCCGCAGCAAGAGGTGTTGGAAATGCAATTTCTAAAAAAGCAGAATCTATTGCAGAAAAACAAATGGAAGTTTTCCTAAACAGAAAATTAAGTGCTTATGAAAAGCACCTTACTGAAGAGAATAAAAAATATCAAGAAGCCATGGGTGCTTGGCAAGATTCCTTAATTGCTATGACAAACGTACCATTTGAAGACGAATATATTTTCAATACTATTATCAATACAGAAATAGTAATGACTGATGAGAAAGGAGAAAAAGAAACAATTCCTTGTACTTACTATTTGAACTCGAACACAGAATATTTTGGATACGGAGCAAACGAATCTATTACAGTTATTGATTACAAGAATAACGTAATGGTTTGTTTTTCAGCATCAGACACAAACAAAGTTTATTTCGCGTACAAATACATTGCAACTGACTATACTACAGCTACAGAAAACACACAAAAGATTTCTGGCAGCAAAACTATATGCGGATATACTTGTTCGGGATACACAATTTCCAATATGAATTTCAACGGAAACTGCTGGGCATCAAACAGTTCAGATTTCAACGGAAAATACACGAACTTGTATGTACCCAAAAGCAGCTACGGTTATCCACTTCTTATGGAAGGTACCATTACTGGCGAAAACAATTCCAAGGTTAAATATACCTCCGAAGCAAAAAGTGTAAAGAAAAATGCTGCATTCAAAATAGCAAAAGCAGATTATAAGAACATGTTCGAATAGCCAATGGTTCCCCTCGTTTGTGAATATTCTCTTTTTAACGTATGTTTGTAGCGATTTTTAGATTATGTCACTACTAATAACATACTTACTCATTGCCTTAGTAACATCATTTCTATGTTCGATATTAGAGTCTGTTTTAATGTCAACGCCTATTTCTTACATTACCATGCGAGAAGAGGAAGGAAGTAAAAGTGCAAGATTATTCAAAAATTATAAATTAGAAACAGACAAACCGCTTGCAGCAATTTTATCACTTAACACTATTGCCAACACAATTGGTGCTGCTGGAGTTGGAAAGCAGGCTGCGTTAGTGCTTGAAAGCATTCCATTTGGCATTGT
Organism: Bacteroidales bacterium; assembly: GCA_024409235.1. Lineage (GTDB taxonomy): Bacteria > Bacteroidota > Bacteroidia > Bacteroidales > UBA1715 > UBA1715. The sequence goes on from JAKSUA010000001.1 coordinate 159,487, forward strand.
TTCCGCAATAGTAACACTTTTGATTTTAGTCTTTTCCGAAATCATACCAAAAACCATTGGTACCTCATATTGGAAACATCTTATGAGTTTTACTGCAAGAACAATATCCTTATTAATATTTGTCATGTATCCATTTGTTGTATTAATTAAAACTCTTACCAAATGGATTACTCCAAAGGAAACCGAAGCAACAGTAAGCCGTGAAGAAGTTTCCGCTATGGCAAACGTTGGAGAAGAAGAAGGTGTAATTGAAGAAAACGAGAACAAGATTATACAAAACATTATAAAACTCGACAACATTAAAGCCTGCGACGTAATGACTCCACGTGTTGTTTCCGCTATTGCTCCAGAAGCTATGACATTACGAGAGTTTTATGACAATGATGACTTTCTTCATTTTTCCCGAATACCAGTTTATGCAGATTCTAAAGAATTCATAACCGGTTACGTTCTTCGAAGCGATGCTCTTGAAGAATTAGCCGACGACAACTTCGACATGACATTAGGAAGTTTAAAAAGAGAAATTTCATTCTTTAACGAAGAACAATCCATAAGTTCTGTTTGGGAAGCATTGCTAAAAAACAAAGCACAAATTGCAGTAATGATTGACGACTATGGATGTTTCCAAGGAATTCTTACTTTAGAAGATATTATCGAAACTATTCTCGGTCTCGAAATCATTGACGAAAATGACGAAGTAAGCGACTTACAACAATACGCAAGAGAACGTTGGCAAAAACGTCAGAAACAGAACAAAAATTTCAGATCACTTCCTTCTAAATCTGAAAATCCACAGGATTTTAAAGAAAACTATATTTAGCTATAGTTAATCCCTTTTTACTTTAAAGAATCCGTATGTAAGGTTGCCAAGATTTTCTCCAAATCTTCGGGTGTATCTACACAAAGATTTTCATATTCCGTTAGAGCGGTGTTTATCACATAATTGTTTTCAATCCACCGCAACTGTTCCAAACTTTCGGCTTTCTCTAAACTTGACTGAGGTAATTTTGTAATCTCCAACAACACATTTCGTTTATAGGCATAAATTCCTATATGTTTGAAGTAAGTATGTTTTTTTGTCCAATTCTCATTTTCTTCACCTCTCACAAAAGGTATTGGCGAACGGCTAAAATAAATAGCCCGTCCGTCATTTGCCACAACAACTTTTGGTTTATTTGGATTAAATAAATCTGCAGACTCCTTTACTTCTTTCACCAACGTTGCAATTTGAGTTGTGGAATTTTTCTCAAAAATACCTGCAAGTAACTGTATTTGTTCTGCTTGAATAAACGGTTCGTCACCCTGAACATTAATAACAATATCGAAAGAATCGCCATTAGGAATAGACTGAATTGCCTGTGCAAGGCGATCAGTTCCGCTTGGACATGAAGAAGAAGTCATGACACAATTGCCACCAAATTCCTTTACCCGTTGTTCTATTCTCTCATCATCAGTTGCAACCCACACATCAGAGAACGCTTTTTTTGCATTTTCATACACATGCTGAATCATCGGTTTTCCCTGAATCATTGCCAAAGGCTTTCCTGGGAAACGAGAAGAACCGAAACGAGAAGGAATAATTACAATTGTCTTCATAACTTATATTTTATTCAAAAATTGAAAAAAAACTTGAAATATACAACACTTTCTTTACATATCAAAATTCATTTTATCAAATATTCTTTGCGTTTATTTGCCAATTTGAAAAATTATGTAGTTTTGCCGCGTTTTAGGAGTTCGCTTTGGCAAACAGAAACTCCATGGAAAAAATAAAATAAAACACAAACAAAATGAAAGTAAAAAACACAATTGACTTCCATCCAAGATTTTTTGAAACACTTCGTAATTTTAATCGTGCACAATTTACTACGGACATTGTTGCGGGTATTATTGTAGGTGTAATTGCAATTCCACTTGCTATTTCGTTCGGTATAGCATCGGGTGTTGGTCCAACAGAAGGTTTGGTGACTGCAATTATCGCAGGTCTTATCATTTCTGCATTGGGCGGTACTAAGGTGCAAATTGGTGGACCTACTGGTGCTTTCATCGTAATTATATATGGTGTAATTCAACAATATGGTCTTAATGGATTGCTTATTGCAACTATTATGACGGGTATTATGCTTATTATAATGGGCGTTGTGAAACTTGGTAGTGTCATTAAGTTTATGCCGTATCCTATTATTGTTGGTTTTACAGGTGGTATTGCTATCACCATTTTCTCAACCCAAATGAACGACCTTTTTGGTATGGGCATTACAGGTGTTCCTGCTAATTTTATAGAAAAATGGACTTGCTATGCTCACCATATTTCAGACATTAACTGGATGTCTTTTGCAGTAGGTATAGTAAGTATATTGATTATAACACTTACTCCTAAGATTAGTAAAAAAATCCCAGGAGCGTTCTTTGCCATTGTAATTATGACTCTTGTATGCTGGATACTTCGTAATTATGCAGGTATAGACAGTATAAAAACTATTGGTGATCTTTACGATTTGCCAGAAGGATTGCCATCGCTTAGTCTACCAAAAATGGAAGAGGGCAGTAATCTATTAGATACAATTACGATGTTATTGCCAGTTGCATTTACAATGGCAATGCTTGGTGCAATTGAATCGTTATTGTCGGCAATGGTTGCTGATGGTGTGATAGGTGACAAGCACAATTCTAATACTGAACTTATTGCACAAGGTGTCGCTAACTTGGTTGTACCATTCTTTGGTGGTATTCCAGCAACTGGCGCAATTGCTCGTACTATGGCAAATATTAACAATGGTGGTCGTACTCCGGTTGCAGGTATTGTACATACAATAGTGCTATTGTTAGTGTTGTTGTTCTTGGGTGCATTAGTAGGTGCTATACCAATGCCTTGTTTGGCAGGTGTACTTATCGTAGTAAGTTATAATATGAGTGGTTGGCGTTCTATCGTTGCTATATGCAAGCAATCGCGTATGAGTACAACAATTATGTTCACTACTTTGTTGCTTACAGTATTATTTGACCTTACTATTGCCATAGAAGTTGGTTTATTGATGGCAATTGTGGTGTTTATGAAACGTATTATGGAAAGTACCAACATTTCTGTTATTAGCGACGAAATGGAAATCCATCACGATGGTGAAGGTGCAGACGAAAAACTTATCATACCAGCAGGTACAGAAGTGTACGAAGTAGATGGTCCATTCTTCTTTGGTATTGCCAACAAGTTTGACGAAATTACTCGTGAGCACAATGATAAAATTATTCGTATTGTGCGTATGCGTAAGGTATCGTTTATTGACTCTACCGGTTTGCATAACTTGGAAATGTTTATCCGCAATACATTGGCAGACGGCCGCGTTGTAATTCTTTCGGGTGTAAATCCAGTGGTAATGAAATCATTGCACAAAGCAGGATTGGTTAAACTTGTAGGAGAAAATAACGTACATGACCATATTCGTAAGGCTATTAAGCGTGCAGAAGAACTTTCTACGGAAATGAATTTACAATAACATTGTTATAAATAACAATTGCAAAACAGAAACGCTGAGTCAAAATAACTCAGCGTTTTTTGTTTACGGGAATTACACATTCAATTGTCAAATAATCACAAATAAAAATTTTATTTTTCTGTAACCTTTTAACTATTAATTTAGTCTTGTGAAAGTGCGAAGAAAGTGTTTATTTTACACATTTTAAATAAGACGATATTTACAATAGCGATATGAAAAAAATTCTACTAAGTTTTGTAGCTGTATTTACAGCATTATGTTCATTTTCCCAGTATTCCATCAATTGTGTAAAAACCAACTACACAAGTAACGGTACAACTCTATATTTCTATCAAGGAAGAATTCTTGTTAGTGACTTTACAAACAATTATGTACCAACAATTGGCCAGGCTTCCACATTGACACTAAAGAATCTTTCTACCAGTGATTTCGTTGGAAACTTGAATTACTCCATTGTTGACAAATCTTCTGCCGCCAATAGCTGGAAAGAATTAGGACAAAGTTACGTAGTAATCAGAGAAAATATTTTTGCAGGCGAGTCTTATGACCTGACATCAAAACTAGTTGTTACTCAGACGATTGACGAGCCTAAAAACGGAGAATATTGGTTGATTCTTAACGTTTATGAGGAAATTGAAGGTGTAGAATCCATTACGCTTACTATTGACGAAATCTCTTTAACTAGTTTCCAAGGAATTTACTTTGAAGAAGCTCCATCATATCGCTACAACATCAAAGTAAACGAAGCTTCTGATTTCAAGAGCTATGCAATATTTAAGAGTGGAATTTCAGCATCGCTTGATGATATTCAATGGAGCAGTTCAAACGACAATGTTGCTACCGTAACAAGCGCAGGAAAAGTACGAGGAGTTAGTGCAGGTAGCACTACAATAACAGCAACTGTTACCTGTTCCGAAGGAACATTCACTGCAACAAAAGAAGTTGTTGTACGTTCAGAACCAGACATTATCCTTACATGGGATCAAAACGGTATTGATATAGAAAATCTTGGATATACCGGCAGAAGCGACACATGGAAATATGCAAATGCCACATTAATTGGAGGTGCAATAGAAAGTGACGGCGGTAATGTTGTAAACTGGCAACCTTCTATAAAAGATAATTTCACAGTACATATTTCTGGAACATCAAATGCATCGGGAACATTAAGTTTCGTACTTGCAGACGAAAGATACTCTGTAAACGGATGGGCAACAATGTCCGACACAATTGAAATGAAGCAAAAAGTTGTTGCCGGAGAAGACTTCGATTTCACATTTGACATGCAAATTACGGAAACTACACAAAACGGTGTTGCACTGTCGGTTCCAGACATGATTATGTTCTTTGTTCCTGAAGACGGAAGCCGTTTTGGAACAAAATACAATGTTGAGTTTAACATAAACAGCTTCACTGTAAAACATTCTACTTTATCGGAACCAGAAGCACCTGCAGCAAAAACAAATATCATATATTGCCAAGGAGCAACAGATGTTGAACAACTTTCTGCAACAGCAAACTCCGATGCAGTGTTGAATTGGTACGATTCAAACTACACACTTTTAGCCGGAGCACCTACACCATCTACAGAAAACCCTGGACCACAAACTTATTATGTATCACAAACAGTAAAAAGATTGGAAAGTGAAAAAACTCCTATCACGATAACTGTTAAAGAAAATCCTGTTGTAAACTTTAACCCAACAATCACAACTGTTTACAAAGATTCTACTATTAATTTCAGTGTTGTTTCTGAAAATAATAAATCTTCTTATTTATGGAAAATCAACGGCACTGAAGCTTCTAATTCTCAAATCTTCAGCAACGCCGGTAATTACACAATTTCTGTTATCGAAACAGATGAATACGGATGTGTTTCCAAAGAGAAATCAGTGGTTTTCAAAGTGAAAGAAACGCCATCAATTTATTTTGAAGAAAAAAACATTCAGATGTATGAAGGAGACCAAATCGTATTGTCTCCTATTACAGACTTCAATGTAACCAATAATTACACATGGGCTGCAAACTTAGAGGTTGTTTCCGTTGAAAACGGAACAGTTACTGGTTTGAAGGCAGGTACAACAGAAGTTTCTGTATCGACTCTTTATTACGACGAAGAGACCGGCGTTTCTGCAACATATACAGCTTCATGCAACGTCACTGTTATTTCCAAACCTGTCATTGCTGTTCCTGCTGTAGAAAAAACAAGTTATGTTTACTGCCAGGGAGCTGAAGCAAGCAGACTTTCAGCAACAAAAACTGACAACGAAGCTACAATAGTTTGGTACGATGAAAACGGAGACGTACTAGAATCTGCTCCACTACCATCAACACAGAATATTGGAAATCAGACTTACTACGTTTCACAAATTAACAACGGCTTTGAAAGTGAAAAAACAGCAATAACAGTAGAAGTAGCTGCTGTTCCTGCACTAACAATCACAAGTCCAGCAAACAATTATGTTTATAAAGGAAGCGAAGTTACCCTTACTGCGTCGTCAACTGTTGAAGGTTCCTACACTTGGTATCTAGGAAATTCACTAATAGCTTCAACAAAAACAGCAACAAAAACTATCTTAACTGAAGGAGACTTTACATTTACGGTAAATGTAAGTACAGACAAAGGATGTTTTGACTCAAAAATTATACAAGTTGTATCTAAAGCAGCTCCTTCTGTTTCGTTAAAAGAATCTTCAATATCTATCTACAAAGATAATTTTGCAACTCTTACTCCTACAGTAAAAAACATTGAAAACACAGAAAATGCAACATGGACAATTAGCGATCCTTCAATTGTTTCTATTGAAGACGGAGTTGTTACCGGTTTAGCTGAAGGTACAGCAACTGTTACATATTCTATTTTCTACAACGATGCTGAAGCAAACATTGCCAACACATATTCTGCTTCATGCACTATTGAAGTAAGAGAAAACATCGACGAAATTGTTTGCAAAACACATGCTACGACAATGCTTGTCGGCGAGAAGTATTTCGTTGATGCTACACTTCACTCAGAATCTGAAACAACATATCATTTGGAACTTTCAAGTGAAGATTCTGCAAAAGTTGAAATTGCAGATAAGATGATTACGGCAGTTGCTCCTGGCGAAATTACTGTTTATGCCGTAGGAGGCTCAAATGTAAAAACAACATCAACTCTTCGCGACGCTATGACAATTGTAATCAACGAAATCATTCCTGTACAAAGCATTTCTATGTCAAAACAGATCACATTGAAAACAGGAACAGACACAGTATTACAAGCAACTGTAGTTCCTGCCAATGCAAGCTACAACGAAATAACATTCCTTGAAAAAGAAGATGATGTACTTGCGGTTACAACGAGCGGTCTTGTTTTCGCAAAAGCGCCTGGAACATCAGTAGTTACAGCATCTACAAAGAATGGTGTTCAAGCACAAACTTTAGTTTACGTTACTGAAAGTAATGCAAGTATCGTTAAGCTTCAACTTCCAGACACCGTTCGTGTTAAAGTAGGTGAAACCATTACAATTCCATGTAGAGTTTCTCCAACAACAATTAAAGCTAACGATTTGAAATGGACTGTTATGAATGAAAACATCGCAACAGTTTCTTCAAACGGCGTATTACAGGCGAAAAACATTGGTGGTACTATTCTGCAAGTATCGTACGGAACAAAATCTTCAATCGTTCCATTATATGTTACTTCTTCCCTTGCACCAACAATTTCTTACATTCCAACTGTTACATTCCATCAAGGCTTAACTGCTACTATTGATTTGGAAAACTATGTTGAGGATGATGAAAAAGAAGCTAAAGACTTAAAATACACAGCATCTGACAATGAGAACATTCTTGTTTCATTTGACGGAACAAAAGCTACTTTCTCTACCAAAAACAATGATTTTGTTGGAAACACACAAGTAACAATCACCGCTTTTGAATTAGAAAAATTCGGAAACGACACAATCTACCAAAGTGATTCCCGCATTGTTGAGGTTCAAGTAATAGAAAAACCAAACGAAGCTCCTGTTATTGCAGTAGATACTATTACCATTCCATTCGGGAAATATACTCAAGTAATCATTTCCGACTTGGCAAGCGATGACTACACAGCAGCTTCTGATTTAGAATTTTATTACGAAGAAGGAGAAAATCTTTTTGTAAAACAAACTGGAAATTACTTAAAAATCTACGCGTTAGACGAAGACTGGTATGGTTTTGACGAACTATTCGTTTCATTTACCGATGAAGACGGACTTACCGCAGAAAAAGTAATCGTTGTTGAAGTTCAAGAGAAAGAAGCTAACAAAGCTCCTGTGATTCTTGCAATTCCTCAACAGGAAGAAAACGACAACGTTAAATTCAGCAGCATTGATTTATCTAAATATGTAACTGACGATTACACTTCACCTTCAGCTATTGTGTGGAGCGCATCAGTTTCAGAAAATGTTTCTGTTCAATTCTACGGTTCTATCGCTCAGATTTCAGACTTAAACGAATACTGGCGTGGTGCTGAAGTTATTACCTTTACAGCTATGGACCAAGGAGGTTTAACATCTTCATACGACGTTACTTTCTACCGCGATGTTACTCCAACTCAGGAAGAAAAAGATTTCGCTTGGTATGGAAAACCAACTGTAACTATTATTGCTTCGCGTTACGACTGTGTTCCTGGCGAAACAATTTCATTAATTGGTACTTTCTACGGAACTGAATGCAAAGGTCAATGGGAAATTGAAGGTGTTGAGTTGGAAAATCCAGAAAGTTTGGAACAAACATTAGTTTTCGAAGAAGTTGGAACACATGAAATCGCGTTTACTCTTGAATATCAGTTGGAAGGAAAAACAGCACATAGTGTCATAGCAGACAAACTGAATATTTACGGTGTGACAGAACGTACAAATGCAATCTGTATAAACGAAGAAAAAACGCTGACTGCTACTCCAGGTTTGGATTCTTACCTATGGAGCACAGGCGAAACGACTGAATCAATCACTGTGAATCCTAATGTTACTACAACATATTCTTTAACAATGAAGAAAGGATTAAATACACTGAAAGACGAAGTTTCTTTGAGAGTATCTGTTCCTGTTCAGTTGCCAAAAGATTCCGTAATGTGCGAAGGAACAACATACGAACTTGTAGCTGAAGGCGAAAACTTCCAATCATACGAATGGAATACAAATGCCAACACAAAATCTATACAAATTCCTGCTGAAGTTGCTGAATACACTGTTACAACAATTGACGACCTTGGATGCGAAAGCAGTGCTCAGTTTGCTATAACTAAAGTAAACGCACTGCCAGTAATCAACTTTGGCAATGACACTACAATGTGCGATAAGGAAACAATCACATTGAACGCAGCAGAATTACTTGATGCAGAAGAAGAATATAACTACAATTGGTCTATCACAAAGAATGACAAATTTATTTCTTCTGAGGAACAGTCAATTATTTTAGACTCATCTGCTTACGTAATTGCAAAAGTTACAGACAAAAACATGTGTGAAAATGCAGACACAATTACTGTTACTTTCACATATCCTTACCCAGAAGAAATCGGCATCGTAACGTTCAGCGAATCAAGCAAAAACATTATTGTTGCCTGGGAACGCACTATTGATGTGAACACACAATCATACCAACTTCAACGTCAGCTTTCAAACACTGAATGGGAAAATGTTGGAGAATCTCTTTCATTCATTGAAGACGCAATTGTTGTTGACGAAGCTTCTAACTATGAAGCACGCGCTTACAACTATCGTTTGGAAACTACCGACGGATGTGGAAACACAGCAACTAGCGGCATTTACCGTTCTTCATACTTACAACAAACAACTAACGAAGACGGAAAAGTTGTTTTGAACTGGTGGCCTTATCAATCACCACGTGAAAATAATGTTGTAGCAAGCTACGTTTTACGTAGAAAAGCAGATACAGAAATCACTGAAACTGCATTAACTCTTGACAACTTGGAATCTAAGTATGACATTCTTGACAGAATCGAAAACACTGAAAGCTTTGATACTTTTGTAACAGAAGATTCACCAAAAGACGCTTATGCTTACCGTATTGCATACGAACTTGACAAAGCGGTGAACGAAAAAGCTCTTAAGAATGCCGATGGAACATATCTTGACGAAAACGGCGCTAAATCTGAATCGGGCCCATTCGCTATCGCAATCAGTAACATTGCTGAAGCAGAAAACGAAGATCTGGATCCAGATGCTATTACAGACATTTTCCCTGGTGATGTAGTTGTTTACCCTACAGTTGTTAAAAACGTTATAAATGTTGCTTTAATCAGTAACGAATACGAAAACTACACTATTGAAGTTGTTGATGCAAAAGGTCAGACTGTAGCAAAAACACAAACTGGAAATATCGTAAAAGCATTGATTCAAATCCCAGCAGAAAACTTAACTCAAGGCATCTACAATGTTACCGTTTCTGCTAACGGACAAACTAAAATTGTTAAGATTATTAAATAACGTTTATCAAACATAGTACGTAAAAAAGGAGATTGACATCAATCTCCTTTTTTATTATACGGTTAATCAAAAAATTCCTCTTGTTAAAATTCAACCAGTTTCACTGCAGAGCGTCAAGAAATATGATATGCAGAAACGCTAACTTTTCAAATTAAACCCTATCTTTGCAAGGATTCTTGAAAAAACATTTCATTCTTGTTATGAAAGAATCTAAATACATTTTTTTGTAATTAATTGTATAAATAATAAGCTTCGATTTAAACGAAGTTTTTAGGAATATGAAAATAGCTATTCAAGGTATAAAAGGATGTTTCCACGAAATTGCCGCAAAGGAATTCTATGGCAAAGAAGCAACAGCTTACAACTGTAATCAATTTAAGGATTTATTCTATGCTGTAGAACACGGCATAGCAGACTATGGAATTTGTGCAATTGAAAACACCATTGCAGGAAGTATTCTTGAAAACTATCTTCTTTTAAAGAAATCAAAATTGAAGGTAATTGGAGAAATCAGTCTTCACATTACACAAAATTTAATGGCTCTTCCAGGAACTAAAATGGAAGACATCCACGAAGTATATTCGCATCCTATAGCTATTCAACAATGCAAGGATTTTCTTGACAATTATCCTACAATTAAAACAATCAACTGGGCAGACACAGCCTCAAGTGCAGAGAAAATTGCAAAGGAAAAACTTACTACCGCTGCGGCAATTGCAAGTGAATACGCTGCTGAATTATACGGTTTGGAAATCATTGCAAAGCAAATCCAGACAAACAAAAAGAATTATACCCGCTTTTTAGCGCTTAGCAGAACTTCAGTCAACAAAGAGGACAACAACAAAGCATCTATCTGCTTCGAACTTACGCATCAGCCAGGCTCATTGGTAGATGTGCTGTCTGCATTTAAAAACAACGACATAAACCTAACAAAAATACAATCACTGCCGATTCTTGGCAGTCCTTATCAATACACTTTCTACGCAGATATAGAATGGAAAGAGCGTAACAATTACGACAAAGCATTATCAGATGTACTTAAATGCGTTACAAATCTTTCTGTTTTAGGCGAATACAAAAGAGACGAAAAATTCAACTACGAAATCCTAAACTAACATGAACATCGTCATTGTTGGCACTGGTTTAATTGGAGGATCCATAGCTTTGGCACTACGTAGTCCCAAAACAAGGATTATTGGTGTTGATGCGAAACAGGAAAATCTAAAAAAAGCTCTTGAATTAGGAATTATCGATGAGGCTATGCCGTTGGAAAAAACATACGGAATTGCAGACTTAATTATTCTTTCTGTTCCGGTTAATGTTACCCGCGATATTCTTCCGTCGATATTGGACTCTATACAGGATAACACTACTGTAATTGATACTGGTTCAACTAAAGTTGGTATCTGTGAAGTTGTAAAATCTCATCCCAAAAGAAAAAACTTTGTTGCTACCCACCCAATGGCCGGCACTGAATTTTCCGGTCCTGAGGCAGCATTGAAAAATCTGTTTAACGGAAAGAAAACTATCATCTGCGACAAACAGCTAAGCTGCGATTCTGCAGTAAAGCAGGCTGAAGATTTTTACAATAAACTCGGCATGAGCATACTGTATATGACCTCAGAAGAACATGACAAACATATTGCGTATGTATCACACCTTACACACGTCATTGCGTATGCTTTGAGTCTAACAGTTCAGGAAATAGAAAAAAACGACAAGAAAAACATATTCGAGATGGCGGGCAGCGGATTTGCCTCTACAGTAAGAATCGCAAAGAGTTCCGCTGCAATGTGGACTCCTATTTTCCGTCAGAACTCCGAATATCTAATAGATTCCATAGATAAATACACTGCTGTCTTACAACAAATAAAACAACTGATTAAAGAAGACAGAAACGAAGAACTTTTTGATTTGCTTAGTGAAGCAAACAAAATCAAAGAACTTCTGGACAATAAATAATCGGAATTCTCTACTTTATGTTATAAACGGACGAGCTTTTCTCTTGAAAAGAGAACTATGCTGTTATTTCTTATCAACGATTGCCATCGGATATTTTACTCCCGAATATTCCAACAAGTCGCATTTTATTGATCCAATAAGGACATCGAATTCCGCACGTAGAGGAAGCAAATTTTCATCATCGCTTACCCAGAATCTTACATCATCCTCGTGTTTGAACACACGTCCCACTTCCACTACAGGTTGAAACTTTAGAGCTTTAAACGTTCCTAATTTGGTAGTAACTTTATCTTTTCCCTTGTAAATAACCTGAAATTCATACAATTCATCAGCAAAATAAATTGTAGTAGTAAGCGTGTCGTTCAGCTTCATATTGCGTAAGCCAGAACCTCTCATCTGATACAAACTTGAAATTATATCAAGCGTATTCACAGGAACTTCAACTGTACCATTTTTTTTGCTGTTCACGCTGTGATTCTCATGATTGTACGTAACTTCATCATAATATTTGTAGCTGTTTTCTTTTATGTTTCTAACAGCCTTTGACGGTTTACAAGTAGTTGGATTAAAATAACTTTCATACACATCATTCATATCTAGGAACCAACGTACCATTCCAACTGTTTTTGCAGTAGCCTTTGAATGATATTCACCAGATTTGGTTTTCTCAAGAGAAATAACAGCCTCTCCGCCATCCATTATTCCATAATAAAGGCTATATCTTAGATTTTCACCTGGTGCATAAGGCACTTTCACTGATTCCTGTGCATGAACAAACATGCAGCAAATCATCAAAACCAAAGAAAAAGTAATTCGTTTCATAGCAATCATTTTTTCATTAATACTATCCAATGATTGTGCCAACTTTTATTTCGAGTTTTTTAAAGCAGACAAGACGCTTTTAAAAGAAATCTTCTTTCCGTACATCAACATTCCGGAACGATATAATTTTGCAGCAAACATTACAACTAAGCAACACATTGCTAAAAGCAGCACCACCGACAAAGCAACCTGCCAGTATGAAACGCCGAACGGCAATCTACCCATCATTGCAATTGGAGATGTAAACGGAATTACCGACAACCAGAACGACAAAGTTCCGTTAGGGTCGGCAACAATCAACGGCAACAATGCCAACGGCAATAGCAAAGGAATTGTAACAGGAACTATAAACTGCTGTGATTCCGTATCCTGGTCGGACATAGCTCCAATTCCGGCAAATATTGCTGCATAAAGCAAATATCCAAACACAAAGAAAAAAGCAAACGCAAGCAACATCACAGTCCAATTCACACCACTGAGTGCATCAAAAACATTTATTGCATAATCCATTGAAAGAGCTTCGGGAACAATCACCTTTGCAGCAGAATCACTAACGCCAAGTGTTTCCGCCATTTCCGGCAGCTGTGCAGGCACATACGGTTCCGGAAACAAAAGATATTGAGCTCCGCCAACCAATGCAAAAGTCAGCACAACCCACAAAACAAACTGCACAAAACCAACACACCCTATTCCAAGAATCTTTCCCGCCATAAATTGAACAGGTTTCACCGAAGAAATTATCACCTCTACAACACGATTTGTTTTTTCCTCAACAACACCACGAAGAACAAGAACTCCGTACATGATGATAAAAAGGTAAATAACCATAGTAAAGCCAGTGGCGACCAAATTCTTTTTCTCCATGGAACTTTCGTTTTCCACCGTTTCGCCCTGAGAGTTCCATTTCTGAACGCCAACAAACACCGGAGTAGTTACTTTTCCGATAGTTTCGGGGCGGACATCTTCCTTAATCAAAGCCATATATTCCAAATCACGGCGTAATGTATATCCAACATACGCTTTCAACGCATTATCTACCCAAACATTTGAATAAAGAATCACAGAGTTAGAATTATATATGTTCTTAGGGATAAAAAGAACCGCATCGAAACCGGAATTTGCGAAATCTTTACTTAGATCATCAACTGTAGCATTCACAACAACAGTGAATTTATAAGCTTCAAAATCCTTTATTGTATGTCCCAACAAATTAGATTCATCAATAATTGCAACATTTTTCTCCCTGTTCTGTTCAAGTTTCTCAACCAGTAACGGAATTATCAAAACACCGGCAAGAAACAACGGTCCCAACAGAGTCATTATAATAAAAGACCTGTTGAAAATGCGAGACTTGAACTCACGTTTAAATATTTTCGACGTTTTCCCCATTTTGCAGTGTTTTATTATGTTGTTGTACAGCCTGAATAAAAATTTCGTTCATACTTGGAATAATCTGAGAAAACGACACTATGTTTCCCGACTTCATTAAGTACTGAATCACATCGTTTGTAGTAAGTTGCTGAAGCAATTCTATTTGAACTATTGTTTTATTTCCTTCAGCAGACTGATTCAAAATCTTAAACGACGGTGTTAAGGTAGTCAGAAACTTATCGTAATAACCAGAAAAGACCACCTGATATTTATTTCCAGCGTAGTTTTCCCTAATTTCCTGAACTTTACCGTTCAGAATCTGTTTCGATTTGTGTATCAAAGAAATATTGTCACACAATTCTTCCACAGAATTCATATTATGAGTAGAAAGCAAAATTGTTGTGCCTTCATTTTTCAGACGCACAATTTCATTCTTAATAATCTGCGCATTTACCGGATCAAAACCACTGAAAGGTTCATCGAGAATCAACAACGAAGGTTTATGAAGAACAGTTGCAATAAACTGTACTTTCTGCTGCATTCCTTTCGACAATTCTTCCACTTTTTTATTACGCCAACCGCCTATTTCAAGTCTTTCAAACCAAGAATCCAACTCCTTTTTGGCAGCTTTATCATCCATACCTTTCAGCGAAGCGAAGTACAGAATTTGTTCGGCCACACGCATTTTTTTATAAAGGCCACGTTCCTCCGGTAAATAACCAATCCGTTCCACATCTGAAAAGCACAAAGATTTTCCGTCAATGAAAATCTCACCTTCATCGGGAAGAATCATCTGATTTAAAATTCTGATAAACGTAGTTTTACCAGCACCATTAGGGCCAAGAATACCAAAAATCTTTCCTTCGGGAATTTCCATTGACACACCATCGAGAGCAACAGTGTCTGAGAAACTCTTTTTTATATGTTTTGCTGAAATCTCCATATATGCAAATATAAAAAATATCGTCACTCACCACTTTAATCTTGTAAATATGTTCACTACAGCCCCGTTTTTTCTAACTTCCGTTGATTCATCAAAAAGACTTTTCATTTTGGAACAAAAACATGTTCATTTTTCAGAAATAATTTACTATTTTTGCAAGGTTTGAGTTAGAAGCTCAGGCTTAATAAGTTAAGTATTAATTCATTAAATAAAGTACAACAAATGGCAAATTTAGATTTGACAAAGTACGGAATTACAGGTGCAACTGTAATCGCCCACAACCCTTCTTACGAAGTATTGTTCGCAGAAGAAACTAAAGCAGGACTTCAAGGTTATGAAGTAGGTCAAAACACTGAACTACAAGCAGTGAATGTAATGACAGGTATCTACACTGGTCGTTCTCCTAAAGACAAATACATCGTAATGGATGAAAACTCTAAGAACACTGTATGGTGGACAACTGAAGGTTACAAAAACGACAACCACCCAATGTCACAAGAAGTTTGGGCTACTGTTAAAGATATTGCTAAACAAGAACTTTCTAACAAAAATCTTTATGTAGTTGATGCTTTCTGCGGTGCTAACAAAGACACTCGTATGGCTGTTCGTTTCATCGTTGAAGTAGCATGGCAAGCACACTTCGTAACTAACATGTTCATTCAACCAACTGCTGAAGAACTTGCTAACTTCGAACCAGATTTCATCGTTTACAATGCTTCTAAAGCAAAAGTAACTAACTACAAAGAACTTGGTTTGAACTCTGAAACTTGCGTTGCTTTCAACACAACTTCAAAAGAACAAGTTATCATCAATACTTGGTACGGTGGTGAAATGAAGAAAGGTATGTTCTCAATGATGAACTACTATCTTCCACTTAAAGGTATCGCTTCTATGCACTGCTCTGCAAACTGCGATATGAACGGTGAAAACACAGCTATCTTCTTCGGTCTTTCAGGAACTGGTAAAACAACTCTTTCTACAGATCCAAAACGTCGTCTTATCGGTGATGACGAACACGGATGGGATGATAACGGTGTATTCAACTTCGAAGGTGGTTGCTACGCAAAAGTTATCGGTCTTTCTAAAGAACATGAACCAGATATCTACGGTGCTATCAAACGTAACGCTCTTCTTGAAAACGTTACAGTTGCTGCTGATGGTAAAATTGATTTCAACGATAAATCAGTTACAGAAAACACTCGTGTTTCTTACCCAATCAACCACATCAACAACATCCAACCAGGATCATCTGCTCCTGCAGCTAAGAATGTAATCTTCTTGTCTGCTGATGCATTCGGAGTACTTCCTCCAGTATCTATCTTAACTCCAGAACAAACTCAATACTACTTCTTGAGCGGTTTCACAGCTAAATTGGCTGGTACTGAAAGAGGTATTACTGAACCAACTCCAACATTCTCTGCATGTTTCGGTCAAGCATTCTTGGAATTGCACCCAACAAAATATGCTGAAGAATTGGTTAAGAAAATGCAAAAATCAGGTGCTAAAGCATACTTAGTAAACACTGGTTGGAATGGTACAGGAAAACGTATTTCTATTCCTGATACAAGAGGTATCATCGATGCTATCCTTGATGGTTCTATCCTTAAAGCTGAAACTAAGAAAATCCCTATGTTCGATTTCGAAGTACCAACAGCTCTTCCAAATGTAAACCCAGCTATCCTTGACCCACGCGACACTTACGATTGCGCTTGCAAATGGGAAGAAAAAGCAAAAGACTTAGCTGCTCGTTTCATTAAGAACTTCGAAAAATACACAACTAACGAAGCTGGTAAAGCATTAGTTGCAGCAGGTCCAAAACTATAATCGATAGATTTTAAGTTTTCATAACGAAAGGCTCCATCCGAAAGGATGGGGCCTTTTTTGTTTTCTTAGAGACATATAACGCCAGGTATTAATACAGCCCCAAACAGGCTTTATCTGTAGTAAGCCAAATTCAAAAACTTTATTATATTTGTTGCGTATTGCAAAATGCAATATGACATATTAGAAGCATTTCTTGCTTTTTCTTCGAATTGAGAAATTTGGCGATTTACTTGTGAGAAGAAATAAGTGAAGTAATGCTCACGCATAGCGTGGGCTTATCTTATTTCGTTCACAAAAGGTTACGCCAAATACCTTCAATTCGCGGGAGACAGTTAAGTTTCACGCTTTTTTTATGCCCATTGGTAACTAATAATCAATCTCTTATAAGATTTAACAATGGAAGCAAGTAAAAATACTTTTAATCAGGTTTTGACAAGTGGTTTTAAATATGTCATTCCCTTTTATCAACGTGGCTATGTATGGAATGAAGAACAAATAACTGATTTTGTTGATGGAATGCTGCAGATTTATGATAATGCGAATGAAAGTGAATATGAATATTTTATGGGAACAATCATTTCCAGACAATTGGGACGAGACGCACAATATACTCTATATGAATTGGTTGATGGACAGCAGAGAGTAACCACATTTTTTTTGTTCTTTAAACTATTAAGTCTTATAAACCAATCGAAATATGCATTTTCAGTTGTTAAAGATATTAATGATAATCCGCCTATTTTAGTCCCTTGTAAAGCAGACCAAGATATTTATAATAAAATAATGGCCTTAGAGGATGACTGTAAAATCAAATATAAGGATGGTAAAATTGAGGAAGTTTCTACATCTGAGAAGATTACAACTAAGGAATTAAAAACATATCCGAATATGATTCAAGCATTTGATATTCTCCATGATAAGATAACAAATGAATCTTCTAAATTCTCATCTTTCTCAAAACAGACAATTGGCAATACAGTAAAATTTATTAGTATGACTCTGGCTGATAAAGATGATCCTCAATTGTATTTTAATAATATTAATTCTCTTGGTGTTGTTTTGTCCACAGCCGATTTAGTTAAAAATGATTTGTTCCATAATAATTATAATGATTACCAGAAGTATTGGGAGGCAACTTTTGAGTCAATAGGAAATCGAGGTTATTGGTATTCAAGTTCAAAACGGACATCTGATTTACGTATAGACCAGTTGTTATTATACTATTTACAAATCAAATCATGGTCATGGCCAGAAACATATAAGAATCAGCCTAAAAAAGACCAATGGTCCAAAGGTAGGGGAGTCGCACAAAATTTTGCAGATTATATTAAATTATTGGACAATGTTAAAGACTCAACAGGCAAAAAAGTATACAATAATAAAGCAAGAACAACAATTGCAAAAGAACTTGAGGAGTATTCAAAAATATTCAGGAAAATTGTTCTTGATGGGCAATTGGGCGATTTACCTTCATATAATACAAAAAGTATAGATGAAGAGTATGAACGATTGGCTTATCTGATAGAAAAGCTTAAAGTATCAACTGTCATTCCTTACATATTGTATGTGGCTTACCTCAAACCGAAGGATTTACCTGATATATTAAAATATTTAGAAGCGTATCTCGTTAGACGTTGTTTGATGGTGGATAGGACAAACGATAATTTTAATCGTTTTTTTAGGGAAACACTTATTGCACAAAACGTGCAATCTCTAGATAGCTTAAAAAAAACATTAACACCAAAAGATAATTCATGTCGAATGCCTTCAGATAAGGAATTAACAAGTAGTATAGACTCTTTATCTTTTGATAATAATGAAGAACCAAAGGTGTTACTTTATTTATTGGAACTAGAGTTACAGAATGGTAATAATTTGAGTCTTAAATATCCTGATTATTATACTTTGGAGCACATGGTACCTCAAAAATTACATCCAAATTGGGATAAGCTTAAGAATGTAACAGAAAGAAGTATAAATAAGCTGGGAAATATGACTCTTCTTGATGGACCAAATAATACAAGTGCAAGTAACAAGTCATGGGATGAAAAAATGAATGGCTTTGGGAAAAAATATAAAGGATATGTTACCTATTG
Organism: Bacteroidales bacterium; assembly: GCA_024409235.1. Classification (GTDB taxonomy): domain Bacteria; phylum Bacteroidota; class Bacteroidia; order Bacteroidales; family UBA1715; genus UBA1715. The sequence continues at coordinate 178,475 of JAKSUA010000001.1, forward strand.
TAATGGTATGATAACAATGTCCAATAAGTTTGGGAAGAATATACTCAATCCTCCTTTGAAGTCATGGAATGATAACGATGTATCAGAACGAAACGAAAAATTAATATTAGAAATAATTAAGATATGGAAGTGTTAAGGCACGATTTTTAGTGAAGGCGTGGGTCGATGGCGTTCTTTTGGTTACTTTTCTTTCGCTATAGAAAGAAAAGTAACAAGACATTTTATTTCCCCTCTCTTGCTAAACGAATTTCTTCGTTAATTTCTTCTAAGGTCATTCCTGAAAGACCATTTTTTTTCGCTTCTGCACGAAGTGCAAGAAATGCCTCCCAGCCTCGTTGCTGGATTTCTTTTTTGGGAAAGGTTCGTTTGCTTGTTGTTTGTTTTTCGGTTGATACAGCTGTATTCATAATTTTTGTTATTTGGTTGTCGAAAAATATGAATATTTTGGGAAAAAGCAATTGTTGCTGTCCGACAAACAGATAAAAACTACATCAAATTATTATATACTTCAATAGTTTGTTTTGCAAAATTTTCGAGGGTAAACTTCTTCACTTGTTCAAAGCCTTCGGCTATCAGATGATTTCGTAGATTTTGATTTTCGTGAAGGTCAAGCATTGCCTGAGAAATGCTTTCTATTTTGTAAGGATCAATATAATAACCTGCAGAGCCTCCTACTTCGGGCAATGAGGTTGTGTTACTTAAAATTACCGGCGTTCCACTTTTAAATGCCTCCAAAATAGGAATACCGAAACCTTCGTAACGAGACGGATATAAAAACACTTCCGCACACTGATATACAATCGGAAGATAATCGTTTCCTATATCACTGCGTATTATAATTCTATCCTGTAAATTATTTTTTTCGATATATGCTGCAATCTTACGGAAATAGCTTCGTCCCTTTCCAACAATAAGCAGAGGAAGTTCAATTTTATCTTTTATTGCATTGTACGCTTCCACAAGGCTAAGTACATTTTTTCTATCTGTAATAGCACCAACATACAGCATAAATTGTTTTGGAAGGCCTATATTTTCAATTGCGTCGGATTTCTCTTTATCGGAATAGTGTTTATCGAAAATATCGCTGCAAGTCTGATAAACAACATGTATTTTTTTAGGATCAATATTAAAATTAGCAATAATGTCCTGCTTAGTTGCCTCGCTTGTGGCAATAATTGCATCTGCTTTTGTGCAGGAATTTTTCCATTTAAGGTCGTAGATAGTTTTATCAATCAACGGGAAATCCGCAGGGAAAAGCTTATAAATCAAGTCATGGATTGTAACAACAGATTTTATTGTTGTTTTTTCGATACCTACAGGAAGTTCATGGCTCAATCCATGATAAATATCAATCTCATTTTCAAGCAAAGAGTTCAATATCAGCTTAGTACGCCAAATTGATTTTGAAGAAAACAATCCCGGAGTAACTGTTTCGAATCCTTGAGTATAGTAGAAACTTTCGTCGTTGTAGGAAACTTTAGGAGAAAACAGCACATAATTATTTTCCGGATAGAATTCCTTTAGACTACGCACAAGGCTTCGGCTATAGTTTCCCAAGCCAGTTCCATTCAGGAATAATCGTTTTGCATCAAATCCAATCTTATACATTAGAAGTTTGCTAAAATGTTAACAATATGGATTGGTTTGATATTTATATTATTACGTTCCACGTAAGCATTGATGTTCATTAAACAAGAACCTTCCGTTCCAGTAATATATTCTGCGCCTGATTCCACAGCAAAACGAACTTTCTGTTCAACCATTGCCGAAGAAATATCTTTTTGTTTGATAGAGAAAGTACCGCCAAAGCCGCAACAAGTTGTGCTTTCCTCCATTTCCACAATCTCAAGACCTTTTACATTCTGCAAAAGAGTTCGAGGCTCCGAAACCATTCCATATTCGCGAAGCGCGGAACAAGAGTCGTGAACAGTTACTTTTCCGTTAAATGTAGCTCCTAAATCAGTTACTTTCAAAACATTCACAAGAAAATCGCAAATGTCGAACATTCTGTTTGAGAGATTTTCAGCAGCTTTTTTCTCATCTGCATTATCGAACAACGAAGCATAGCGTCGTTTAATAAATCCCGTGCATGAACCGCCGGGGCTTACAATCATTCTGTCGCCTTCGAAATCTTTTAGGAATTTCCTTGCAAGTTCCTGTGTTTCTTTTTTATATCCACTATTAAACTGTGGTTGTCCACAACAAGTCTGCTGAGGATTATAATGAACCTCGCAGCCAACATGCTTTAAAATCTTTACAAGGTTTTGACCAACCTCAGGTTGAACTTGGTCAACAAAGCAAGGAATAAACAAATCAACTTCCATAAAGAAAATTTTATTTGCAAAAGTAATGTTTTGTGCTGAAAAAAATTACGCTTACAAAAAAAACTTCTTTGTAGAAAAACAAATAAAAGGGAGTTTTCAACTTTAATCCCGTCTGTCTTTACAAACCATGTTAAAATTCAGCCGATTTCCGCAGACAAGCAATAAAAAGTAGGGAATGTCCCCTATGGCATTCCCTACCCCACCAACAAAAAACTATCTCTTTTCCAATTCCTTATCAAGCAAGAAAAGAGCAGCTTTATCTTCACCAATTTTTGTCAAGTCATCGAGAATTGTACGAACAGACTCTTCCTCCTCAACCTGTTCCGTAACGAACCATTGAAGAAAAACTATTGTTGCGTAATCTTTTTCGTTTTCAGCAATCAAACACAAATTATTGATAAGGCTGGTAACTTTTCTCTCGTTACGCAAAGCTGTTTCAAACATAGATTCAGGATTTTCCCAAACAATTGGAATTTCGGCAATTGCACGGAGTTCAATCGAAGCGAAATGACTTTCGAGATAATCCATGAACTTAAACGCATGCTGCATTTCCTCGTCGGTCTGTTTTCTGAACCAGTGCGACATGCCTTTCATGCCAAAGTTCAACACGTCGGCCGACATTGCCAAATACAAATAAGCCGACCACATTTCGTTATTTATCTGGGCGTTAAGAGCGTCCTGCATTTTATCACTAATCATGGCTTAAAACTTTTATTTGTTAATACTACAGGACTTTTGTTTTTCGCAACATTTCAGATCTTTTTTCCACAATCCGTGTACATTACAATATTCGTACACCGCAATTGGTTCATCATTACAGATGCAGAAACAGGCACAGGCAGTTCCGTTTGGAGGCAGTTTCACAAACTGACCGCCTTTTTTAGTCTCAACGTAAATCCACTGAATAAAATGGTCGGATTCCATTGGATGGGGAACACTGCCAATTTCTATCCGCAACGTACATTCATCCACACGAGTTACAACAGGCAAATGTTTTTCGGTTCCAACGTCCTCGGTTTTAGGAACAAGTTCCGTCATTTCCTTTCCACAACAATGAGGAGGAACACCAGAATCAACGATTTTTACAATCACATTGCCGCATGTATTGCAGCGAAAAAATTTTGTTTCCATAACATAACATTTTTTAATTACACACTAAAACAGCAACTCATTCGAACGATTTTGCAGGACAAATGTATAGGCAGTTTTTAGATTTTAAAATTCATATTACTCAATCCAACATTGATAAAATCAATAACAATTATCATATTAATTTATAAAATTTATTTTACTTTTCGCAAAAGACAGAAATATGACTTTACAACAATTAGAATACATTATTGCACTCGACGACTACCGCCATTTTATGAAAGCGGCAGAGTCTTGCGGTGTAACACAGTCAACAATGAGTCTGATGCTTCATAAACTTGAAGAAGAACTTGATTTACAAATTTTTGACAGAAATCTCCATCCAATCCGTCCGACACTGGCAGGAGAAAAAATCATTAAGCAGGCACGCGTGGTTCTTTTTCATTCAAATCAGTTGAAAGAGCTGTCGTTATGTGAGCACAACAGTGTTTCGGGCAACATTCGTTTAGGAATAACTCCGACAGTTGCGCCTTACATTATGCCCAAACTGTTTCATCACATAAATACAATTCCCGAAGTCACAATGACAGCCTGCGAACTCTACCGCGACAGATTAATAGAAATGCTTAAAAATGCAGAAATAGACATGGCTATCATGTCGTTAGCGAACAGCAACGAAAACATTCTGGAAATTCCTTTATACAAGGAACGGCTCTGGGCATACGTTTCAGCGAAGGACCCATTGTACAAAGAAAAAACCATTGATTTTAATACGATGCCTCGGAACCGTTTATGGACACTAAAGCACGAGATTTGCTTTCAACAGCAGATATTGAATTCCGAAAACTGGGAATCGGAAAGAAGTTCAATGTACGAGTCAGGAAACATTGCCACTTTACTTAGAATTATTGAGGAAAATGAAGGATTTACCATTATTCCAGAGCTTCACATTCCTATACTTCGGGAAAACCACCGGAAAAATCTACGTTCGTTCAACAATCCAATTCCTATGCATAAAGTGTCTCTTTTTATTCGCTCAGACTATGTTCGTTCAGGATTGCTCAACACTATTATAGACGGAATTAAAGAAATCATTCCCGAAGAAATGCTTGACGAGAGATTGAAAAAATATAAAATTAAATTGTAGGGCCACTGTTTTTCATTTAACATTTCCGTTCTAATTTTATGGCAATGAGTCAAAAGGAAGCCAAATTCCATATTTTTTACTATTTTTATGCCATCAAAACAATAAAGAATGGACTTCTTTTATCACATAGGTCGATATATTCTGCTCATGCAGAAAGTTTTAGGACGCCCAGACGAAAAAAAAATGTTCCGACGAAACATCGGGAAGGAAATTGTTGCTATTGGATGGGATTCAATTGGAATTGTTTCTATTATTTCCTTTTTCATGGGCGGTGTGATGGCACTTCAGCTTGCCATTAACATGGAAAACCCAGTTTTGCCACAATATCTAGTAGGATTAGGAACACGTGACTCAATTATTCTTGAATTCTCATCTTTAGTAATCGCATTGATTCTGTCTGGTAAAGTTGGTTCAAGCATAGCTTCAGAAATAGGAACCATGAGAATTACACAACAAATTGATGCTCTTGATATTATGGGAATCAACTCCGCAAATTATCTTTTATTTCCTAAGATTATAGCCGGAGCAATTTCATTTCCTGTAATCTGCTGTTTATGTATTGTACTAGGTATTGGCGGCGGATGGATTGTTGGCGATGTTTCGGGAATGGTGCCAAGCAACCAATACATTCTTGGACTACAGTTTATGTTCCAACCATTCTACGTTTTCTTTTCGAACATTAAAATGATTATCTTCGGAATACTAATCACTTCTATTTCTGGATACTACGGCTACTACGCACAAGGAGGTTCCCTACAAGTAGGCCAAGCAAGTACCCAGGCAGTTGTTGTCAGTAGTATTGCCGTTTTAGTTTTTGACCTTTCACTTCTTGCATTTTTATAGTCATGATAGAAGTTAAAAATGTTTCAAAATCGTTTAAAGACGTCCAAATTCTTAAAAACGTTTCCACTGTTTTTGAAGAAGGCAAAGTAAATTGTATTATCGGTAAAAGTGGTTCCGGTAAAACAGTGCTTATGAAATCAATTGTAGGTCTTCATGAAATTGACGAAGGACAAATATTATTTCATGGAAGAAACTACACTGGAATGAACGACAGTCAACGGAAACAAATACGTAAAGAAATCGGAATGGTATTCCAAAGCGGGGCACTTTTTGATTCCGAGACATTGGAAGACAACGTAATGTTTCCACTACGAATGTTTTCGGGCATGAGCGAAGAAGAATGCCGTGAACGTGCAAACTTCTGTTTGAAACGTGTAGAAGTGATAAACAAAAACAAACTTTACCCTTCAGAAATAAGTGGAGGTATGCAAAAACGCGTAGCAATCGCACGCGCCATCGCTTTGAATCCCAAATACTTACTTTGCGACGAACCAAACTCTGGACTAGATCCTATTACATCTATAGTGATAGACAATTTAATTCAAGGTATTGCACAGGAATACAATATTACTGCTATTGTAAATACCCACGATATGAACTCCGTAATGGAAATCGCCGATAAAATCGTATTCATTTACAAGGGAGAAAAGTGGTGGGAAGGTTCTAAAGACGAAATCTGGCATACTGATAATCAGGAACTTAACGATCTTATTTTTGCATCGTCACTAACAAAAAAAATCAAACAGTCACTTTAATGAAGAAAGTTTTATCAATATTTTTTCTTGTTTTCCTACCGACATTGCTGTTTTCACAAAGCTTCAGCAGTTTTAACGGGAAAGAAATCATTTCGGGGAAAATTATTGTTAAATTCAAACCTTCAACTGCTCTAAAAAGTTCATCATCAACAAATACGGAACAAGATTTAGACTTTTTTCTTAAAAAGATTGGTGCTACAAAACCTCAACAAAAATTTCCTATAGTCAAGATACCGGAAAACTGCGAAAAATGTACTGATATAAGTAAGATCTATGAATTCTACTACACATCCAACGAGCCACTGGAAGACATTCTTCTAAGTCTCAACAACATGGATTGTATTGAATATGCAGAACCTTCGTATGTTGCAGAACTACTTTACACGCCAAATGACACTGAATTCTCAAACGGCAATCTTTGGCATTTATCAACCTGCAAGATTCTTGACGCATGGGATGTTGAGCAAGGTGACAGTACAGTTGTAATTGGCATTGTTGACGGAGGAATTGACATAATTCAGAAAGACCTCATCAATAAGATTGCATACAACACAAATGACCCAATTAACGGCATTGACGACGACGGCGACGGATACACCGACAATTATAGAGGATGGGACACTGCCGATGACGACAACAATCCAACAAGCACTTCGAAGACAGAACATGGAACATACGTTTCCGGAATAGCATCAGGCGAAGTTGACAACGAATTTGGAACTGCCGGTGTGGGATTCAAAACAAAATTTCTTCCAATTAAAGCCTGTCCTAACGGAACCGCATCCATTACAGCCGGATACGAAGGAGTTATTTATGCGGCAAACCAAGGATGTAAGGTCATAAACTGCTCATGGGGAGACACTTACGGCTCTCAATTTGGGAAAGATGCTATTTACTATGCTACATATAACTGCGACGCACTAGTTATTGCCGCAGCAGGAAATTCCGCCTCTACTGAATTATACTATCCAGCCTCTTACCCTGAAGTTTTAAGTGTTGGAGGAACTGCCGCCGGAGATCTTGTATGGGCAGACACTCCTACCAAAGGTTCACACTACAATCAATACATAGACATCTGTGCACCAGCGAAAGATTTCTACTCCATTGCTAATTCAGACAAAACTATTGCCATGTCGGGAGGAGGAACATCGTTTGCCGCACCTATAGCTTCGGGAGCAGCAGCCTTAGTTCGTAGTAAATATCCTGAATATTCCGCCCTACAAACAGCACAACTTCTACGTGTTTCTGCAGACGACATTTATGAAATCAATTCAGAAGCAAAATACAAAGACATGCTTGGCAAAGGTCGCCTCAATGTTTACAAAGCACTAACTAACAACAGTTTACCAGGTGTCCGCATTTCAAATGTCATATACGAAAACGCACGAAATCAACCTTATACTTTCGTGAAAGACACTGTTTTCTTATATGTTACATTCAAAAACATATTACACGACGCGACTAACATTTCTATAAAATCAGTCTGTGATAACTCTATTTTTTCTCCTATTTTAACAGATACGACTTTTGAAGCAATAGCAGAAAACGAAGAAGTTACCTGTAAATTCGCATACAGAACACTTATCACACCTCCTGTCAACTACGAAATTTATTTTAAGTTCTCGTATTCAGGAGACAACAGCTACTCAGATTTTGAATATTTCCCAATTAAATTTAACTCATACTGCTATGATTTTGAAATTGGAAACATTAAGTCATCCGCAACATTTGATGGAAGTATTGCCGTTTATTCAACTTCACTGAAACAAAACGGATTTTCATATAAGAACTCGGAAAATTGTATCTATCAGGGAGGACTTATACTTGCAGAAAATCAACATTCGATTTACTCAAGAACACAAAAGAATGCAGATTTCGAAAGCTACCTTCCGCCTACAATTCTTCAAACAGACAGCTGTGACCTAGCAATTCTTTCCAGTTTCTATAAAAAGAACCTTTATATAGAACAACTGATTTACGGTTGGGAAAACACAGATGCACTCATCTATCAATATACAATTACAAACGAAAGAGACAGTGCATTGTACAATTTTCGTTTGGGAATGTTCATAGACTGGAATGTATTAAGTGCAAAAAACAACCAAATATGGTATGTTGACAGTTTACAGTTAACCATTGCAACGAACATTAATCCACGTAGCTTTTACGTTGGACTGATGCCATTGGATTATAACAGAAGTGATGTTTATGCCTTTAACCTTGACAATGACGCAATATATTACAAAGACGGATTTAACCGCACAGAACTTTGGTATGCGTTGAACAACAGTCAAAAAGAAGCTGGAACAAACACTATTTTAGGAGCAGACATTGCAGCCTTTAATTACAGCATTATAGACACCTTGCCATCAAAAGATTCAGTAAAAATCTATTATGCAATGATAGCAGCGGATTCACAAGAAGAATTATTTGATTTAGCATATCAGCTTAAACAACAATATAATCCAACAATAGTAATTCCCGACACTATAGAAACAGAACCTTCTGCGGCAGCACAATTATTCAACCAAAAAGACGTTAAACTTTGTAACAAAGACAATGTTTATACAATAGAGTACTTACAATCAACGAAAGATATTCAAATAAGCCAACATTCAATAGAAGGTCAATTACTCAGTGCAATTAGTATTTCTCCTGAAAATCAAACAGGAGAATATAGAATTCCATATTTCAAAGGAATTCAAATTATCTCAGTTAAAAATGAATTTTGCTCTGTAAACTTTAAGATTGTGCAACAATGAAAAAAATTTTTACTGCCATATTTTGTGTGCTTTGTTTCTCAAACACTTTCGCACAACAAAAGGATTTCAGTGTTGCTGAATACAATCTTGTTTCTGTTTTCTCAAAAATGACAAGATTTGCTTCAGAGGAAGACAACGTGAAGAACAACGAAATCTTCACAGAAATGCTAGACTCAATATTACGGATTCCCGAATCATTTAACTACGCGTTCAATGATTTAAATATGGGGAAAGTAACAGCTCCCGACGGAGCATTCCGTATTTTCACATGGTTCATTGTCCACACAAACGGCACATACGAAACACGTGGATTCCTTCAAAGATACTACAAAGCAACAAACACTGTTGAAGTTTATTTTCTTGAAGACAAGGCCAATTCAATGAAAGATCCTTCTATGGCTAACTGTACACCTCAATATTGGTACGGTGCAACATACTACGACATTCGTATGGACAAATATGACGGAATAGAGACATATTATCTACTTGGATGGCGTCCAAACGATATTTACACACAAAAGAAAGTTATTGAAACATTTCGTTTCGACAAGAAAGATAAGCCAACCTTTGGCTACCAGACAGTAGAATCAAAAGGAAAAGGTTTTAAGAAACGAATCATTTTTGAATACTCTTCTAAGCAGTCGATGATGCTTCGCTATGAGAAGAAGAAAAAAATGTATGTCCTCGACCATATTGCAGCAGCAGAACCACGATACGAAGGAATTTACGAATATTACGGTCCCGACTTTTCTATAGACGGATACAAATTCCGTCAAGGGAAACTGCATTATGTAGCAGACATAGACTACCACAGTCCACGTCAAAAATTTTCAGACTACGTTCCTGAAAAAATCAAACAAAAGCGGAAAAAGGAAGTTGAGTCAGGGCTTTAAATCTGAAAGCGCAACTGCTTAACTGCTTCCCACAAAATTATTCCGCAAGTAACAGATACATTAAAAGAATGTTTTGTTCCATATTGAGGAATTTCTATGCACACATCACTCATGGAAATAACTTCATCGGCAACTCCATGAACCTCATTTCCAAACACAAATGCATATTTTTTCTGCTTGTCCATTCGGAAATTCTGCAGCATTGTACTGTTTTCAACTTGCTCTATAGAAATAATTTCATATCCTTCGGACTTTAACTCTTTTAATGCGTCAACTGTTTCCTTAAAATACTTCCAAGAAACAGACAGCTGAGCGCCCAAGGCAGTTTTCTGTAATTCCTTATTTGGCGGAACACACGAAATTCCACACAAATAAACCGATTCTATTCTTAAAGAATCACCCGTTCTAAATGCAGAGCCAACATTACTGGCACTTCTAATATTATCAAGCACAACAACAATCGGATGTTTTTCCGATTGTTTATATTCTTCAGGACTAATTCGCTGCAGTTCCTCTGTCTGCAGTTTCCTATAATTTACGTTGGATGACATACGATTTCACTCTAATATTTTCTTCGTCGTAAATATCAATGATATACTTTCCTTCGAAAGTTCCTTTGATATCAAGGAAAATCACATTGTCGTCGAACTTTTGTTCATGTAGCTTTGTATAACCACGGCGATAAACAAATCTCATTCCCTTAGGATTCGATGCCGTCAATCTTATGGCATTAGACTCAGGAACAACAGCACAAGTAAAATCACAATCTAAACTATCTGCTGTAAAAGATTCTTCCACAGCAATACTTCCAAGCATGTTTCCTGTCTGCAAACCTTCTGGATTATGAATATTTCCACTCGCTGTGATTTGAGCTTGAGCAGAAGCTACAGCAAAAAAGAATGTAAAAAGAGCAACTATTTTTTCCATACCTATTTATTTAACGATATTCTTATTTGATTTTCTATGTTTTCTGAATCATAACCGCAAAGCTTATACAATTCCTGCTGAGTTCCATGAGGTACAAATTCATCTTTTATGCCAAGGCGGATAACATTTCCTTTGAAATTAGTTTCCTGTAAAACCTCTAACACAGCAGAACCAAAACCGCCAGCCAAGACGCCATCTTCTATAGTTATAATTGTATCAAATTTTTCTGAAACAGTCTTCACAATGTCCTTATCAATAGGTTTCACCCAGCGCATATTATAAAGAGCTGCCATTTTCCCCGTTTCACAACAAACTTTGTCAATTGCTTTTAATGCAGTATTGCCAACAGATCCTATAGTTAAAACGGCAACCTTCTCACCTTCGCGAAGACACTCTGCCTTACCAATTTTCATCAAAGTCAATTCACTCCGCCATTTTAAATACTCACCATTTCCCCTTGGATAACGAATAACCCATGGATGTTTGCCAGAATATGCCGTAAACATCATATTTCGAAGTTCCACCTCATTTAAAGGAGAGCAAACTATCATATTTGGAATTGTGCGCATAAATGGAATATCAAAAACCCCATGATGAGTAACACCGTCAGCACCGACCAAACCTGCTCTATCCAAGCAAAAAATCACATGAAGGTCTTGAATTGCAACATCATGAATCACTTGGTCATAAGCTCTTTGCATGAATGTTGAATAAATATTGCAAAAAGGTATCATGCCCTCTTTTGCCATTCCCGCCGACATTGTAACTGCATGTTGTTCCGCAATTCCCACATCAAATGCACGTTCTGGCATTGCTTTCATCAAGATATTCATAGAACAGCCTGTCGCCATGGCAGGTGTAATACCCATCACACGTTCATCTTTCTGTGCCAATTCCAGCAACGTTTCTCCAAAAACCTCCTGATATTTTGGAGGAATCGTATCCTTATCAGGAAGAGGAATCATTTCACCGGTTTCCTTATCGAATTTTCGAGGAGCGTGCCATTCAGTCTGTTCTTCCTCTGCAGGTTTAAAACCTTTTCCTTTTTGTGTACAAATATGAAGTATTTTCGGCCCAGAAAAATTCTGAATATCCTGTAATGTACGGGTTAGCTGGAAAACATTATGTCCATCGACAGGTCCAAAATAACGGAAGCCCAACGATTCAAACAAATTACTTTCCTTAAAAAACAATGATTTAGCACCTCGTCCTAATTTCTTGAAGAAATCGCGAAAATCAGGGCCAAACTGACTTAGTTTCTCAGAAGCTTTCCACGTTTTTTCACGGAATTTATTGTAGAACGGAGACGTAATAACATCCACTAAATATTGATGTAATCCGCCGACATTGGCATCAATAGCCATATCGTTATCATTCAGAATAACAAGCAAATCCGCATTACTTCCACCAGCATAATCCAAAGCCTCAAAAGCCTCACCGCCCGTCAACGCGCCATCGCCAATAACAGCAACGATTTTTCTGTTTTCTCCTTTTGACTTTGCAGCCAAAGCCATTCCCATTGCCGCAGATATCGATATAGAGGAATGACCTGCAATAAAACTATCGTATTCACTTTCCTGAGGATTTGGAAAACCGGAAAGACCGCCAAATTTTCTATTAGTAGGAAAAACATTTTTTCTACCTGTCAAAATTTTATGACCATACGCCTGATGACCAACATCCCATATTATTCTATCTTCCGGAGTGTTAAAAGCATAGTGCAAGGCAACTGTCAGTTCCACAGTTCCCAAACTTGCCCCGAAATGCCCAGGATTGCGGCTACTTTCGTCAATTATAAACTCCCGCAATTCCTTACAAACCTGAGGCAGTTGTTCTATTTTCAACTGACGCAAATCAGACGGAAACTCAATATGATTTAACAAATTCTCCACTAAATCGCATTTAGAATACAAAAGTAACAAAAAATAAGTACGTTTTCTTTCTTTTTTAATCACAAGGTCACAACTTAATTTCTATATTTGTCGAATAATCTGATTTTTTATGAAAAAACTATTAATTTTCATTTCTTCAGTCGTCCTTTTCACTTCATGTTACACAACATGGACAACTGTCGGTAACTATAAGCAACTGGAAAGTCAAGGTCTGTCATCTTACAAATACGACCAAGCAAAACAATTCTACTTGTTCGGAGGTTTAATTCCTCTGGGACACAATCATGCAAACGTACCTGACGAGCCATGTGAAATCAAGGAAAAATTCAAATTCACAGACTTTTTGATCTCCACAGTAACTTGTGAAATTTTCACATGCAGAACTATCCAAGTATATGCTCTAAAAGGATATTCTCCAGCTCCTTCTAAGCAACAAGAAGAACAAATCATTGCAAAAGAAGAAGTTGCACCTAAAGCAACAAAAGTTAAAGAAGAAACTGCAGTTATAGAATCTACACCAAAACAGGAAGAATTTGATGACATAGAAGAAATTGAATTCGCAACAGCAGAAAAAAACACTGGCAGCGAAAGTGCTTCAACAAATTCCGATTCTAAAGTCACTGTAATTGAACAAGTTGAAGAACCAATTGAAGAAGTAGAAGCGCCTGCAGTCGAAGAAAAAACAACAGAAATTGTTGTTGAAGAAAAGATTGCAGAACCAGAACCAGTTAAAAAGGAAACAGGAGATGTTATTACAGAACAAGGTGCTATTCTTGCTCCATTTTCTGTTGGCTCAACAAAGAAAGTTTATTTCTCAAAAGGAAACCTACAATACCAGGCAAGCAGCAAAACATGGAGATTTGCTGAACAACAATATGACATGATTGGTGCAGACAATTCAAAAATTTCACCATCTAACAGCAGTTGGATTGATTTGTTCGGATGGGGAACAAGCGGTTGGGACAACAAAAACACATTCTACATGCCATACGAAACAGAATCTGCATCAGCAACATACGGTTATGGCTATGGTCCTACCGACGGTCAGACCTATGAATATGGATTAAGAGGAATTTATGCTGAAGCTGACTGGGGAGTTGCAAATGTGATTTCCGAAGCCGGAGACACAGCAGGAATGTGGAGAACACTTACAAGAAACGAATGGGGTTACCTATTGTTAAAACGACCAAATGCAGTAAATCTATATTCACTTGCAATTGTAAACGGAGTAAAAGGTCTTGTGATTTTACCTGACGACTGGTCATATCCAACAAACGTAAAATTCATTGAAAGAACCAGTTTTGAATTGAACACATACAACAGTGAACAATGGGAAATCATGGAATCTTACGGAGCAGTGTTCTTACCAACAGCAGGATGCCGATATGGCACAACTGTAGGAAATCTTGGTTCAACAGGAAGTTATTGGACTGCATCGTCTGCAGGTGGAGAAAACGCATGGTATTTTGTTTTCAACAAAGGTAAAATTGATATCTCTTCAGATTTCAGCCGTGCACTTGGCCGTTCTGTAAGACTTGTACAAGACATAAAATAAACAAATAGAAACTCTTAACTATGAAAAAAACTGTAGTATTAGCACTTTGTATCGCAACGTTAAGTGCTTGCGTTTCGCAGAAAAAATATCAAGAATTAGAATCTAACTGCCATTTTGCCCAAGATTCACTTTTAAGTGCATTAACTATCTGTCGATACGACCTTGAGAAAACAACAGCATTAGAAGAAGATCTTGAATCGAAAGTTGTTTCGCTTCGCAATGATTCTTTGTCAAAAAAACGTCAAATTGAAAATTTAACCGCACAAAACGCAGAGTTAAAACAACTTAACACAAATTTGACGAACAAGCAATCTGCTATGATTAAACAACAGGCAGAAGAAAGCAAAAGAACGTTGGCAGAATTACAAACTGCACGAGAAAAACTGCAAAACCGTGAAGACGAGTTAGACTCTATTCAACTAAGCCTTGAACAGGAACGTAAAAATCTTGACAAAATCCGTCAGGAATTAGGAATCAAAGACAATGAAATTTTATTGAAAAACAAGCAAATTGCTGATATGGAAGAAGTTCTTCGCAAGAAAGATTCCACAACACTTGCTCTTCGCAATAAAATAGAGAAAGCTTTGATTGGCTTCGAAGACCAAGGTTTGAACATTGAACAACGAGACGGAAAAATCTATTTAGTTCTTGATGAATCTTTATTGTTTAGCGTAGGAAAAAGCGATGTCGCTGCGAAAGGTCAGGAAGTTCTAAAAAATCTTGCAAACGTATTAGGTCAAAACCCAGACATTAATATAGAAGTAGAAGGTCATACCGACAACACCGGCGGAGCAAAAGTCAACTGGGAATTAAGTACGAAACGAGCATTAGCAATTTCTCAAATATTATTGGAAAATGCTAACATTGAAGGGAAACGAATCACCGTTTCCGGCCGTGGTCAATACTGCCCTATCGACAACAGCAATACTGCTGAAGGACGTGCTAAAAACCGCCGTTCAGAAATCATCTTAACACCAGATCTTCAGGAACTTTACGATATCTTGAATTCAAAAGAATAAAATCTGCACATTTATATACAACGGCGGTCAGAAATGTCCGCCGTTTTTTGTCTTATCACAGTATGAACGAGAAATGGAGCATCTACGCAGACTGGAATCCTTGGCATGGTTGTACAAAAATCAGCCCTGGATGTAAATATTGCTACGTTTATCGTCAAGACGAAATGTACGGAAGCGAAATAAAAAGTAATCTTGCTAGAAAAACGGCTGCATTTGATTTCCCCATTAAAAAGAAACGAGACAAAACCTACAAACTACCTTCAGGTAAATTGGTTCTCACATGCTTCACATCCGATTTTCTTTTAGAAGATGCCGACGAATGGAGAACAGAATGCTGGAAAATGATAAAAGAACGGCAAGATTGCAGCTTCTATTTTTTCACAAAAAGAATAGACCGCTTTACAGAATGTATTCCAGCTGACTGGGGAAACGGTTATGAAAACGTATTAGTCGGCTGCACAATAGAAAATCAGGAAATGGCGGACTATCGGCTACCAATTTTTAAGTCAGCTCCAATCAAACACAAAACTCTCACTATCGCACCATTATTAGAGAGAATAGACATTTCCAAATACCTTGACAACACAATAGAAGAAGTATCTGTAGGTGGCGAATCGGGAGTAAATGCCCGTCCGTGTAATTATGACTGGATTCTTGACATTAGAAATCAATGTATTGAAAAAGATATTCCTTTTAGATTTCACCAAACAGGAGCATATTTTATTAAAGACGGCAAAATGTACCGTATTCACAGGAAATATCAGCTAAGTCAGGCACATAAGGCAGGTATCGATTTTAAAATCGGGGATTATTTTGTTCCCGAAAATGCTAACTTTAACGGTTGGGAATTATGAGTAAATACCAAAAACTTTGGGAACATATTAAAAACGTTTCTGATAAGAAACTAGTTCTTTCGTTTGAAGAAATTGAAAAAATCATTGCCTTCCCCATTGACCATTCTTTCTTAACATCTAAAAAAGAGCTACTTGATTTCGGTTGGGAAGTCGAGAAAATATCAATGAAAAACAAAAATATTTCCTTCAAGAAAACAGAGTTATGAATATAGAAGAATTCCGCGAGTATTGTCTGTCTTTGCCTAACGTTACCGAAGACATGCCATTTGATGAAAATGTGCTTGTTTTTCGAATCTTTGGGAAAATCTTCGCATGTATTTCCATGGAAAATCCCGATTTAGCGACATTAAAATGCAATGAAGAAAAAGCAATTGAATTAAGAGCGGAATATCCCTGTGTGGAAGGAGCTTTCCACTGGAACAAGAAATACTGGAATCAAATATGGTTTAACAGAGAGGTAAATGACGTTCTTTTCAAACAGCTTATTAATCACGCATACGACGAAGTTTGGAAGAAGTTACCGAGAAAAGTAAAGAATAATTTATTGACTCAAAATTAAATACCGAAAAACAATATCTTTGCAATAAATAGTAAATCGCATAATGGATTACAAATCTATTTTTCAAAATTCGGAATCTAAAGCAATTATGGTCGTTGGCGACATAATGCTTGACTCATACATTTGGGGAGACGTTGACCGTATTTCCCCAGAAGCTCCTGTTCCCGTTGTGAACGTTGACACAACAGAAGACCGTCTTGGAGGAGCTGCCAATGTGGTAAAAAACATTGCTTCTCTTGGAATGAAGCCTGTTATTTGTTCTGTTGTCGGGAACGATAGCGCCAGCGACAAATTTTTCTCGATTCTCAAAAAAAGAAATATTGACTCGCAATACTGCGTAGTTGATTCTACAAGAAAAACGACTGTAAAAACACGTGTAATCTGCGGAAAACAACAAATGCTTCGCATTGACAGCGAACAAACTGATGAGATTAGTGAGGAAACACGAATAAAACTACAAAACAACATTCAAAAGGCTATTACTGAACAAAAAATTGCCGCAATTATCCTTCAGGATTACGACAAAGGTGTTTTCTCAAAAAAACTAATTGAGTTTGTTGTTGCCGAAGCAAAAAAGAACTCTATTCCAGTATTGGTTGACCCAAAGAAAAGAAACTTCAGCAATTTCCAAGACGTAACATTATTTAAACCGAACTTCAAAGAATTTACCGAAGGATTGGGCAAATCATGCAGAAAAAATGATTCCGAAGCAATCTTCGCATTAGCTAAAGAATTTATGCAGAAGCAAAACATTGACACAATGATGATTACCCTTTCGGAATTAGGAATCTTTATTGCAGACAAAGATCACTATGTACAAATACCGACACAAGTGCGCCATGTTTCTGATGTTTCCGGAGCCGGAGACACAGTTATAAGTACCGCATCAGTTTGCTATGTGCTTGGATTTCCAATAGAAGAAATTGCAAGAATATCAAACATTGCCGGCGGCATTGTCTGCGAACAACCTGGAGTAGTTACAATAGAAAAAGAACAATTAATACAACATATATAATGGCTTCAATTTTAGTTGTTGACGACGAACGTGCAATCAGGAATTCTTTAAAAGAAATCCTTGAGTATGAAGATTATAAAGTTGACATTGCAGAAAACGGAATGGAAGGTCTGCAGAAAGTTCAGAATGGCAAATTTGACTTAATCTTCTCCGACATTAAAATGCCAGAAATGGACGGAATCGCATTTCTTGAAGCTGTCTTAAAAGAACGAAATGATATTCCAGTGATTATGATGTCGGGACATGCGGAAATAGATATTGCCGTAAAATCCATTAAAATGGGAGCATACGACTTCATTTCCAAGCCATTAGACATGAACAGAATTCTTGTTACCGTGCGCAACGCGTTGGACAAAAAGAATCTTGTACAGGAAACCACTATTTTAAAGAAAAAAGTGGCATCCAAATATCAAATGATAGGAGAATCTGAACCTCTCAAAAGAATTTTTGAAATTGTAGGAAAAGTTGCTCCAACCGACGCAAGAGTATTAATTACCGGACCTAACGGATCCGGAAAAGAACTTGTTGCCCGCGCACTACATGAACAAAGCAACCGAAAAGACGCTCCGTTCATTGAAGTTAACTGCGCAGCAATTCCATCCGAACTTATTGAAAGTGAACTATTTGGACACGAAAAAGGTGCATTTACCTCTGCAGTAAAAACACGAACTGGCAAATTTGAACAAGCTGATGGAGGCACTCTCTTTCTAGATGAAATTGGAGACATGAGTTTACCTGCACAAGCTAAAGTTTTACGCGCCCTACAAGAACAGAAAATAAGCCGAGTTGGAAGCGACAAAGACATTTCGGTTGATGTCCGCGTTATAGCTGCTACAAACAAAGACATGAAGGAAGAAATTGACGAAAAAAGATTTCGTGAAGACTTATATCACCGTCTAAGTGTTATCTTAATAAAAGTTCCTTCGTTAGCAGACAGAATTGACGACATTCCACTACTTGCAGAACATTTCATAAATGAATCTTGTAAAGAAATGGGAGTTCCAAAGAAAACAATCTCTGCAAATGCGGTAAAAAAGCTACAAACTTATCCGTGGACAGGGAACATTCGAGAATTTAGAAATGTGATAGAACGTCTTGTAATTCTTAGCGGAAAAACTATTGAAGAAAACGACGTGGAATTATATACACAGCCTCTTGGTTGATAATCATTTTTTTTACCTTTGCGACACAAAAATTAATAAAATGAAAGTATTAAAATTCGGAGGAACTTCTGTTGGTTCGCCAGAGAGAATGAAAAATGTTTCCAAACTTATTACAGATGGAAATAAACAAATCGTGGTATTGTCGGCAATGTCGGGTACGACAAATAATCTTGTAGAAATTTCTGATTATTATAAAAAGGGAAATGCCGATGGTGCATCAAACCTTATCGGTGCGTTAGAAAAAAAATACGCAGGTGTTATTGAAGGTTTGTTGGAAACAGATACTTATCGCAAAAAAGCAACAGAAATCATTGCTCGTGAATGTGATGTAATTCGTTCGTTTGCAAATAAACAATTCAATGTGCAAGCAGAAAAAATGATTCTTGCCCGTGGTGAAATAATGTCAACAAACTTGGTTCAATTGTATCACGACGAAAACAATATTCAGTCTGTATTGTTGAACTCACTTGACTTTATGTTTGTTGATGCAGATGGCGAACCTGTAATGCAACTTATTGAAGAACAATTACAAAAGGTTCTAAGTAAATATCCTGACACAACTTTGTTTATTACACAAGGTTTTATTTGTACAAATAATAAGAGCGAGGTTGATAACCTAAAACGTGGTGGTAGTGACTATTCTGCTTCTTTGATTGGTGCTGCAATCAATGCTGAAGTTGTTGAAATTTGGACTGATATTGATGGAATCCACAATAATGACCCTCGTATCGTAAAAAATACTCATCCAATTGCAGAAATGTCTTTTGATGAAGCTGCAGAATTGGCTTATTTCGGTGCGAAGATTCTTCACCCATCTACAGTGCTTCCTGCTAAGGTAAAAAATATTCCTGTGTTGTTGAAAAACACAATGGAACCGCAAGCAAAAGGAACAACAATTTCTAACAGAACAACAGGAACTGGCGTAAAAGCAATTGCAGCAAAAGATGGTTTAACTGCAATAAAAATTAAATCAGGTAGAATGTTGTTGGCATACGGTTTCTTATGCCGTGTGTTCGAAGTATTTGAAAAATACAAAACTCCAATTGACTTGATTACAACTTCGGAAGTTGCTATTTCATTGACAATCGATAAGATTGACTATTTAGCTCAAATCGTTGATGAATTGAAAACTTTGGGAACAGTTGAAGTTGACAAAGATCAAACTATTATCTGTATTGTTGGTAATATGATTGCTGAAGAACAAGGTCATGCAGCAGAAGTTCTAAATTCATTAAAAGAGATTCCTGTTCGTATGATTTGCTATGGTGGTAGCGAACATAATATTTCTGTTCTTATCGATACCAAAAATAAAGAGAAAGCATTAGTTGCTTTGAATGATAATTTATTTGCTTAATCTTTTCTAAAGATATTCAAACGAAAAGCGGCGAACAATTTTGTTCGCCGCTTTTTTTATTTTAGTTCTTGTATGAAAAAATCTATTGCCTCTTGTAATGGTTGCAAGTCATTTTTGATAGTATGTAAAACTAACTCTGCATCAATATCAAAATATCCATGTGCGATGTGATTTCGCATACCGATAATTTCATTCCATGGTATCTCTGCTTTTCTATTTAGAAGTTGTTGCTTGGTAAGTGTATCTATTTTCTTGAATCCTTCA
The DNA here is from genome assembly GCA_024409235.1 of Bacteroidales bacterium. Lineage (GTDB taxonomy): Bacteria > Bacteroidota > Bacteroidia > Bacteroidales > UBA1715 > UBA1715. The sequence continues at coordinate 198,890 of JAKSUA010000001.1, forward strand.
CCAATGGCTTCTATAAGCATACAGCTTGCAGCAAGTTTTTGCATTCCTTCCGAACTATTATAGTAGTCATTTTCAGAATTAACTGGTTGATTCCATTCTTGCAAGTTCGATATAGCGTTTTTAATTTGATTTAATATCGACAAAACAAGATCACGCTCTGAAGATTGTAATTCCATCTTTTTCTATTTGTTTTTTTAAGAATGGATTAAGATTTGTATGATCTCTTACAAGGTCCACAGAACATTGTAAAATAGATTCTAAGTATTGTTTAGCACCAACAACTAAAAACATTTGTGCTGGCATTTGTACAAAAATATCAATATCGCTCCCTTCTGTAAACTCATTACGAGCAACAGAACCAAAAACTGTCAAAGATTGTATTGCAAACTTCTCTTGTAAAACATCTTTGTTCGCTTCTAGTAACCCAATATATTGACTATTTGTTCGCATATCTTTTACAAAGATATATTTTGAAAAATAAAAAAACTATAAAAAAAGATTATTTAATTATTTCTCTTTTCAATATGCTTGTTTTCCCTTTGCTTTCGTAAATGATTATTAGTCTTTTGTGTTGCTCAAAGATAGTTTTTTTTGTTATTAAACAAAGAACGGCGAACAATCTTCTTCTTTTTTGTATTTTTGCACCAGTAAAAACAAAATAATATGGAATACAAAGTAGCAGACATTCAATTAGCAGAATGGGGTCGTAAGGAATTGGACTTGGCGGAAATTGAAATGCCAGGTTTGATGGCTCTTCGTGCAGAATACAAAGGTCAAAAACCTCTTGCTGGTGCAAAAATTAGTGGTTCATTGCACATGACAGTGCAAACTGCCATTTTAATTGAAACCTTGGTTGAACTTGGTGCAGATGTTCGTTGGGCGTCTTGTAACATTTTCTCTACGCAAGATCACGCTGCAGCGGCTGTTGTAGTAGGAAAAAAAGGAACAATCGAAAATCCACAAGGTGTTCCTGTTTTTGCTTGGAAAGGCGAAACATTAAAAGAATATTGGGATTGTACTAAAAAAGCGTTGACTTGGCCAGATGGAACTGGTCCAACAATGATTTTGGATGATGGTGGCGATGCAACATTGATCGTTGTTCGTGGCTCACAATTCGAAGCAGAAGGCAAAGTTCCTGATTTTTACCCAGAAACAGATTCAGAAGAATGGGGTGTAATCTTGGATTTGTGCCGTGAAACAATGAAACAAGATCCACAATTCTGGACAAAGAAAAAACAAAACATCATGGGTGTTTCGGAAGAAACTACAACAGGTGTTCACCGTTTGTATCAAATGGCAGAACAAGGTATTCTTCCTTTCCCTGCAATCAATGTAAACGACTCGGTTACAAAATCTAAATTCGATAACTTGTATGGTTGCCGTCACTCGTTGACAGATGGTATTATGCGTGCTTCTGATGTTATGTTGGCTGGTAAAGTTGCCGTTGTTTGTGGATACGGCGATGTTGGTAAAGGTTGTGCTCAATCTTTGCGTGGTCAAGGTGCTCGCGTAATCGTTACGGAAATAGATCCAATCTGTGCTCTTCAAGCTTCTATGGAAGGTTACCAAGTGTTAACAGTAGAAGATACGTTGGAATATGGTGACATTTATGTTACGACTACAGGTGACTGCGACATTATTACCGCAGAACACATGAGCAAAATGAAGAACATGGCGATTGTTGGTAATATTGGTCACTTTGACAATGAAATTCAAATGGCAGAATTGGCTAAAATTCCAGGCATTAAGAAGAAAAATATCAAACCACAATATGATCAATGGATATTCCCAGATGGCCATAGCGTGTTGATTCTTGCCGAAGGTCGTTTGTTGAATCTTGGTTGTGCAACAGGTCACCCTAGTTTCGTGATGTCTGCATCGTTCACAAACCAAACATTGGCGCAAATTGAATTGTTCACAAACAATAAGAGTTACGAAACAAAGGTTTACACTTTGCCAAAGAAACTTGACGAAAAAGTTGCCCGTCTTCACTTAGACAAACTTGGCGTTAAGTTGACTACTTTAACAGAAAAACAAGCAAAATATCTTGGCGTTCCTGTTGAAGGTCCTTATAAATCGGATATCTACAAATACTAATCAGATTTTTATTTGTTAGTATAGGGCGGAAGTTTCTCCGCCCTTGTTTGTATATGTTCTCAAATAAAAATTATGTGACTGTTGTCGCTTCGGTTTTTTTATATGTTATTTGAGAGATAAAAATTGACAATCGTTGTAACCAATTGTTATATTTAATGTCTATGTATAAATATTCATTTTTTTGAATGGCGCGTTTCTTGTCTTTCATAGTATTGTGGTTTTGTTGTTTACTTTGTAGCGCAGGTGAAATAACGACTTCTAATTTGAACCAGTTTTTTAATGCAGAAACAGGTACCTATACTATTCCCGCCGGTGATGTGGTAACTCTTACTGCTGATTTCTCAATAAACCCGGGAGAAATTTTAGATGTCTATGGAGAACTAAAATTGAATTATTCAGGTAAACCAACTTTAACAAATGCAGGTTCTGTTGTTGTTCACGATGGTGCCATATTATCAACATTTAATTTTGCCAATGGTGGAACAGTAAATTTTGAAGAACATGCAACTCTTTCTATTTCTAATAATTTGACGAGTAATGCAGGCGGAGTTTTTACACTTGCTGAAAATCAGAAGATTTCGGTCAAATATATGACATATAACGGAGGAGTAATTTCTGGTCCGGAATCGTCATTGATTACTGTTACAGAAAAAATGGCAAATAATGGAACATTGACAATAGACGATGGTTTTAAAGTCAATATTGTAAAGGTGTTGGAGAATAGAGGAACCATAAATATTAATACGGATTTTCGTATTTCTGGTACAGTAACGAATAATAGCGAAAAAACTATTGTTGTTTCATTAGGTTCTTCTTTAACTCTTGCTAATACTTTCACAAATAATGGAACATTGAAAGGTGAAGATGGTTCCTATGTTACAATTAAAGATTTGACTAATAACGGAACCATCACTATTGGTGAAAATGCTGCGGTTAAAGTCTCTGATGGTGCAACAAATAATAGTAGTGGAACGATTACAGTTGCATCAGGCTCCTCTATAACTTGCGACCACAATCTAAGCAATAGTGGAACTGTTACTCTTAATAAAAATGCAAATGTTACTGTTTCTGGTACTTTGACTAACAATAAAACATTGAAAGTTGAAGAAGGTTCTAATGTTTCAACCAAAAATTTGACAAATAGCGGAACCATTAGTTTTTATGAAAATACAACAGTTTCTGTTTCTGGTGCTGTAACAAATAATAGTAGTGGAGCAATTACCGTTTCATCAGGATCATCTCTAACTGTTGCTAGTACTGTAACCAATAGCGGAACACTTACTCTTAATAAAAATGCATCAGTTGCTATTTCTGGTGATGTGAAAAATAATAGTGGTGGGAAAATTACTGTTTTGTCTGACGCTATTTTTACAGTTGCGGACAAGAAAATATTAACCAATTATGAGAATGGTACTATTACTATAAATGGCGGAACATTAGAAACATATAATCTTTGTAATATGGGAGATATATCTGTTGTTTCCAATACAAATCTTGCTTATTTGCATGTAAAATCTCAATTTTATAATATAAGTAACGAAAGTAGCGATAGACATGATAAAAATTATTCTGGTCCACAAGGCCGCTTGTATTTAAGTAATTCTGTGTTTCAAGTAGATGAAAAATTGTGGGTTGGCGAAGATCAAACGCATTTGGTGGATAGAGGAATAATTGTTGATGGTGACGGCGATACATATATTCTCGTCAATGATATGGTACACACTAGTGTGGGTAAGAATTGGTTGACGGTGAAAAACAATTCAGAGTTGTATCTTATCACGAGTGTTAGTAATAGTTATGCAGGCATAGACCCGGGAACCGCTGCAACTAAATATAATGATGATAATAAGGTTTGGGAATTTGTTGATAGAAATGGGAAAAAAGATGAGGTGTTTGTTGAAGGAGATTACACCTATTATAAAATAACTGATGGGAAAAATGTAACAGGGATGAGTAATGGTAATCATCCAAATCTATATTTAAAAGTTCCGAATAATATACATATTAGTGGAGGTATACACAAAGGAGGCTATGAAGACATGTATACGCCAGAAAATGATAAAACTATATCTGTAATCAATAAAGAGTATAATGAAATTTGGCGTAATACCATATCTTCTTTATTGCCGGTGGAATTGGAATCTTTTGAAGTTGTACAATCTAATACAAATATTGATTTCGTTTGGAGTACAGCTTCCGAAGAAAATACTCAATTATTTGAGGTGCAATATTCGTTTGATGGTGTTCATTTTAATACAATAGCAAATGTTGATGCATACGGAACAACTTCGGAAAGACATATTTATTCGACTTCGGTTTCTTCTGAGAAATTTCCAGTAGATTTAGTGTACTTTAGATTGAAAATGGTTGATAATGATGCAAGTTACCAGTATTCGAATGTTGTTAGTGTGGTACTTGACTCAAATGCTGAAACACTTACGGTATATCCAAATCCTGCGTCAGAATACATAACCATTTCTGGCAATTTTAAATCTGCCGTAGTTGTTGATAGGTCAGGTAGAAATGTAGCTGTCCAACCAATGTCAGCAAATATGTTAAATATCGCAGGTTTGTCTGTAGGAACATATTATGTAGTTGTAACAACAGACAACGGTAAAACGGTCTTGCCGTTTGTGAAGGAGTAATGTTATAATTCCCAAATTATATTCGCGTAGTTCCTTAATTATCAAAATTTTGTATATTTGAAAAACGAAATTTATGATTATGAAACATTTTATTACTCTTGCGTTTACGGCATTGTTGAGCATTTCTGCTTTAGCACAAACAAAAATCAATGGTATTTATTACAACTTAGATGACGAGACAAAAACAGCATCTGTTGCAAATAAGCCAAGCGATTTATATAAAGGTGATATCCCGTCCAAAAATAGCGTTACAAAAAAAGTAACGTAAAATGGAAACAAAAGAAAAACAGTACGTTAAACGTACACAAAAAGACTACCCAATGTCTTTTAAATTGTCTGTAGTAAAAGAATTTGAGACAGGCGTAGTCAGCCTAAACGAATTGTCAAAGAAGTATGGAATACAAGGAAGCCATACAATACGTACATGGATAAATAAATATGGTACCTTTGACTGGCAAAACAGAGTGATAAATCCAATGGCAAAAACAAAAGTTCAGGAGTTGTTAGAACTCCGAGAAAAACTCAAAGTGTTAGAACGTAAAAATGCGCGATTAGAAAAGGAATTAGAAGTGCAGGATTTAAAGGCAAGTTTCTTTGATTTAATGATAGACATCGCAGAAGAGGAATATGGAGTGGACATAAGAAAAAAATGTTCTCCCGAACAGCAAAAAAATGTAAGGAAGTAAAAGGAACTTCATTAAGTAAAATCTGCGCACTGTTCGGGATAAGTCGGCAGAAATATTATCGTTTCCAATGGAAGGAGCAAAGTAGTAAGACAAAGGCAGAAAAGGTAGTGGAACTAGTAAGTGAAGTGCGACAAACCATGCCGAGAATCGGGACAAGGAAGCTTCAAATCATATGTTAATCACCCCATATAGAAGTTACCATGTAACGACAAACTCCCATCATCGCTTCCATAAATATAAAAACCTAATTGCGGAAATGCCCATCACTCATCCGGAGCAAGTGTGGGTGTCGGATATCACTTATATAGGTAACAGAACGAATAACATGTACCTCTCGTTGATAACGGATGCCTATTCAAAGAAGATAGTGGGTTATAATTTATCAAACAGTCTTTGTACGGAAGGCTCTTTATTTGCACTAAAAATGGCTCAGTCAAGCCGAAAATACAAAAACAATGATTTAATCCATCATTCAGACAGAGGTATACAATATTGTTCTGATTCATATCAAAAATTATTGAAGCGATATCATATAAAGCCAAGCATGACAGAATCTTACGACCCATATGCAAATGCGGTTGCGGAAAGGATAAATGGAATCTTAAAGCAAGAATTTCTATTGGAAGAACTTAATTTGCCTTTAAATGACATGAAAAAAGTCATAAAGGAATGCGTTGAAATATATAACAAGCAAAGGCCACATTCGTCTTGCCTGTATCACACTCCAGAATGGATGCATAACCAACGAGGTTGTCCAATAAAAACATATAGAAAAACAAAAATCACAACAGATCGAAATCTGCTGTGATTTATTAATTATTTTTGTCCTATAAAAACTGTAACGCTATTTTAGGACTAGACATCTGTGTTAAAGTTCTATTGCTATAATACATGAAGAAGCTCATTACAATATTTCTATGCATAATGGCATTTGTTACTTTCGCAAGTGGTGAGAATCAGCCAGAGGATATTTCTTTTCCTATACAGAATAATCCTTTGCCTACCAACAACGATACGCTTCGGGTGTTGCTTATCGGCAACAGCTTTACTGATGATGCAACTCAATATATTGACAATCTCATTATTTCTTCGGAAATAGATCCACAAAAATGCTGTATTTACATTTTGTACGAAGGTGGATATAGTATTCTTCATTGGTGGAATAGATACAATAGAAACGAGACTTTTCAATTAGTGAAAAGAGGTGGTGCATACGAAATGGTTTCTACAGGAACAATACAAGAATTATTGCATCAAAACTGGGATGTTGTTGGACTACAACAAACTTCGGATTATTCCACTAAAATAGAGTCTTTTTCTCCGTATTTATACGACATAATTCGACATATAAAAAATGATTGTACAAATACACATGTTTCAATCTGTTGGCAATTGAGTTGGTCCTATTGGAGCGACATTGACAAAGATGGTCCCAAAGAAAAAAGTGGTTGGGAGGAAATTGTAGCAACAACCGACCAAATGATTTCTCTGTACGGAATAGACATAATAATTCCTTCGGGTACTGCTGTTGAAAATGCAAGAACAACTTTATTAAACACAGAACATTCACTAACAAGAGACGGTCATCACATTGCCTACGGCACAGGACACTATCTCTTGGCCTGTACTCTTTTTGAGACATTGTTCAAACCTACTTTTGGCATTTCGGTTCTAAACAACACCGCTCGACCTACAATTTCCGAAGCTTTTAAAGAAAAATCTCAGTATGAATATTGCGAAGTTACCGACGAATCAGCTCTTCTTTGTCAACTTTGCGCAATAAATGCTGTAGAAGACTGGCACACAATTTCTACATCTACTGATATTGCCACAATAGCTAGCAGCATTCCTGCATTCATTGCATTTCCAAATCCATCTTCTAACAAAATCACCATACAATATTCAAACACTTTTCCCGAAATTAATACAGGCGTTCAAATACATATTATTGACCAACAAGGTCAACTGCTCCTTTGCCAAGAAGAAGATTTGAGCGACGAAATTACTATTGATATATCGAATTTTCCAAACAATCAATTTTTCATACAGATTGTGTACAACGGTAAAACTTCGATTATTCCCATAATAAAAACGAAATAAACTCATCGAAAGGATAATTCTCTTAAAAAACATTACCTTTGCGACCAATTTTAAAGGATATCTTGTACAATGGTTTTCAGTAGTAATGTTTTCCTAATGTATTTTATGCCAATATTTTTGGCAATATATTTCATTACTCCAGGGAAATTCAGAAACTATACATTATTAGCTGCATCTATCCTATTTTACGCATACGGAGCACCTGAATTTATTATTCAATTTATGCTCTCGATTGTTGCAAATTTCTATTTGGTAAAATGGATGTGTGCGACCGAAAATCCTATACTTAAGAAAGTATATTGTGCAATATCCATAACCATAAGTTTGGGCTTGCTATTCTATTTTAAATACGGAAACTTCACTTTGAACAACGTGAATTTCCTTCTTAGTTTCACAGAATTAGCACAATTAGAGTGGACCAAGATTCTTCTTCCAATTGGAATCTCGTTCTTCTCTTTCCAAAGCGTTACTTACACTCTCGACACCTATAGAAATGTAAACCAGCCAATGAATCACATTGGTGACTATGCATTGTATATTACCATGTTTCCGCAATTAATTGCAGGACCGGTAATTCGATACTGCGACATTGCCGACCAAATCCGTGAAAGACAATATCTTACAACCGATAGATTGCATGGTTTTTATCGTTTTGTCATAGGTCTTTGCAAAAAAATCTTAATTGCCGATGTTATCGGTTATTATGTTGACAACATTCTCGGTCCATCGAATTACGATGTGCTTACATCTGGTCAAATTGCGGACATTGCAGACAGAATTGCAGCAATAGATTCCACAACAGCATGGATTGTGATTTTTGCCTTTACATTCCAAATCTATTTTGATTTTTCAGGCTATTCCGACATGGCAATTGGTTTGGGAAGAATGCTTGGTTTTAAATTTCCAGAGAACTTCGACAATCCTTATGTTGCAAAATCTGTCTCGGAATTTTGGCGTCGTTGGCACCAAACATTAAGTGTATTCATAAAACACTATCTCTATTTCCCATTAGGCGGTAGCCGTGTTCCTGAGGGAAGAAAATATTTTAACCTTTGGTTCTGTTTCTTATGTTCCGGTTTATGGCATGGTGCCTCGTGGAACTTTGTGGTTTATGGAGCATTACAAGGTATTTTTATCTGTGCTGACAAGCTTTTCCTTGTAAAATTCTGGGAAAAAATTGGCAACTGGGCGGCACATATTTTCACGTTCTTTATCATTGTTTTAACGCGTTGTTTCTTCCGTATAGAAAGAATAGACCTTTCGTGGGCATTTATAAAAAGACTGTTTGCCTTCGATTTCACACCATTCCATTTTAGCGACGATCCTCATGTTTACACAGCAATGATTATTGCTGCAATATTCTCATTCATAACGTTAACACCATGGGGATTAAAGTTGCAGGATTGGGTATATTTCACCGATTACAATAAGAAACAACATATCTGTGTGTTCATCATAGCTGTATTTGCATTTTTATTCTGCATCTCAGCGTTAAATACAACAGGTTTCAGTCCATTTATTTATTTTAGATTCTAATGAAAAAGAAAATTACATATTCTGGTATTTTGTTCTCCATTCTTATGGTGATTTTCTTTTTGCCTATGATTCAGGAACACTTTACAATCTTTACATTCGTTCCACTCAATGGCGTGAGTCAAAAAACAGAGATACAACCACTTACTTTAGAAAACTATACAAAAGGAACATGGCAAGGAAGCATAGAAAAATATATTTCCGAAAATTATGGTTTTAGAGAACCTTCGGTTCGTCTTTACAATCAATTTTTATGGGATTGCTTCAAAAAAACATTTTCAAAAACAATTGTCCGCAACGAAGAAAACTGGTTATTTGAAAAAATGTTTGTGCAAGACTATTACGAAAGTCTTCAATATAACTATTCCGAAAATCCTGAAGAGCTAAAAAAGAAATTTGCAACCGAAGCCAAACGCTTATATTTTATTCAAGAGATTTTAAAAGAATATGGTAAAAATCTGTTTGTGTTGGTTGAGCCAGGCAAAGGCGACATTTACCCAGAACACTTACCTGAAAACAAGACATACAACCGCACGAAATATTTTTCTGCAGTAGAATACTATCCATATCTTTTCGATAGCTTACATGTGAATCATATAGATGTAAATGCTTGGTTTAAGCAGATGAAAGACACCGCATCGTTCAATTTATATCCACAAACAGGAACACACTGGTCAAATATTGCTGCTGCCTATGCAACCGACTCCCTTCTTCGCTACATGGAGAAACTCGGAAACATCAACATGAAAAACATCTCGCTTAGCAAGCCATACTATTCAAACGAAAACAAAAATCCTGATGCCGATTTGGAAGGTTTATTGAATCTACAAAGAAAAATCCAATTAGAGAAACCAAATCAATATGTCGATGCTACGGTAATTCCTGATTCCACAGCGGTAAAACCTCGTATGATAGTTATTGGAGACTCATATTTATGGAATATTTCATATCAAATAAATCTAAAAGAATTCTTTCACTCGTCTCCATATTGGTATTACAATAGCACAATCTATTGGCACAATGCATATAAGTCAACTTCTGAAATCACAGATTTGGCAAATCAGCTTATCAATACCGATTATATTATGATTTCATATTGTTCGACAATGTTATACAATTTAGGTAATTCATTCATACCTAAAGCATTGGTAAACATTTGCTATAATCAAGAACAAATTGATTCCGTTGAAATGACAATACAACAAGACATTCTCAACAATGCAGAATGGAAGAAAAATATAGAAGACAAAGCAGTGAAACAAAATGCAGAATTTACTGCTCTTTTAAAAGAAAATGCGCTCTACACTTTGTATCAAAATCCTGAAAAATATTTTCCTGAATTAGCTGGCAACGAGATTCCAAAATCAAGAAATGCTATTTTGTCGGAAATGACAGAAATTCAAAAACAATTCGCAGACGATTTTGAGATGAAGAGTTATGTATGTGAGATTTACTCTAACCCAAATTGGTTACAGAAAGTAAAAGAACACTCGCAAAATCGAGGAACTTCCTTTGCTGAAACCTTGAGAGAAGAAGCTCGTTTTGCAATAGAACAAAAGAAATAGTTATTCAATCACTATTTCGTAAACTCTTCCTTCTATATCTGATTTATTATACGGAATAAATCGTTGATCATATACAATTGGTGGCCACCATTCAGAATAATGATATTCCTGAGTCACAACACACAACATTTGATTGTTCGGAATTGCAGTATATTCATCGTTCATATATCCAACAACTTGCATTGTTTCAGGAGTTTTACCAATTCGCCAGATAATTTCGGTTGGTCTCCATTCTATTTCATAATAATAGAATTCTTCCTTAAATACATCATTTGAAATTGATGTTTTTATAGTTAACGCTTTGTACAAATCACTCCATCGCATTGCATCGTAGTTGACACCTTTATATGGAATCTGTGTAATTCCTTTTCCGAATTTCTTTGGCTGTTGACAAGCAAGATCCCAGTTTGTACAGCTATAAACAACATCATCGTTACCAGTTGCATCTTCACTATGATTTCCCCAATCATAATAGTTTTGTGGCCAGAATCTTGAAGCTTTTACAATTTCAATGTCAATCTCCGAATATTTATTTTCGAACATTCGTTCTGGTGTTGGCGAATCATCTCCTTTATCAATATAGCCACCAGTGCATCCACGACGGTTATTCCATGAATGATTATCCTGATATATCAACCAAAACGCATAAGTCAAACCATTCCAAATATGTTCCTGATTAAGCATTTCTGGGAATTTTATCTTTCCTCTATATTTTCCGTAAGTCAGACCAACTCGCGTCTTTATTCCCGTAGATTCTTTTCGCAAATTATTTATATCGTCATTTCCAGGATTAACAATAGTTACATAATCTCCATTTTCGCTGACTTTCACCGTTGAGCACGGACATTCGGTTATAAACGGATAATTGTATTGCAATTGAGAAGAATCATATACATTTTTATTAGCCTCATATTCCTCTCGCGTATAATAATTGTCGGCAGCAACCACATCACGGATCAAAGGGATATTACGCAACGTATATTGCTGACTTACAGCAGGAAAGAATTGTTGAAACAATGCATTTTTATACAAAGAATCACTTACGCCACAAGTGTTATCTACATTAGTTAGTTTATAGTCAGGAGTTCGAATATTTACCTCATCAACAAAAATTCCTTGTTTTGGAGTAAAGACCGCTCTTGTCTTCAAAATCTTGCTCCCACGAACTAATTGAATTTCCGAACTCGGATTGTTTGTGAACCAAGAAATTGGGTTTACAAATTGACCAAACTCATTGGTTTCACCAATATTTTTTACGTATGAAGGTATTTGAGCAAGTGCTTTTTCTGTGCAGATTACCAACAAGAAAGAATAACAACCAGTACGAGGATTTCGTTTCCATCTATGATTTATGTTGCCATCATTATGTCGGCTGTCGGCAATCATCCATTGAGCATCGAGAAATAGCTGTTTTTCGACCGAAAAGCCATTTCTTTCGGCTTTGTTTACAATCGACTTATACCAAGCAGTATCGTTTTTGATTTTCTCAGCGTATTTGTTTATTGCCGCAAAACTTGCATCATATTTAGACAAATCTGCACCATAATATTTCTTCTCGTCACGAGGATTACCTACAATTCGGAATGAATCAACGATTTCTCCGTTTTCTGGAACAGATTTAAAACCTACAGAGACATCTTCCCAGCTTCCATAAAAGTTTTCGTAGTTCAGAGAATCATCATCATTGAATTTATATGTTTCATTTTGGTAGAACAGCTTGTAATATAACGGCTCACCATGTTTTGTTTGAAATGAGAATGTGAAAAAACCAGAAGGAGTTTGCTTTTTTGATGGCATGACAATACCTTCAATCACAGCATTTTCTAAATCCATATCAAAACAAATCGTATCATTGCCCGACATATTGGTCATTGGATTAAAAAACTCTGCCTTCTTTTGATTACAAGCAAGAAAAACTACACTTGTAACAATGCTTATCAATAAAAATTTTAAAACTCTCATAGTTATTTTTCTACAAAAATAGACACATCAATATTTTGTATTAATAGCTGACTTTTATTCTTCGTACGCAAATAAATCTGCCATTCAGTTTCCTTTGAATCAAGAGGAATCACCACCTTATTTTTACAAGTCTCTACTTTCCCCGTATTTATATTTCCGCCATCAATTGCAGTCATTGGTATAGTTGCAAACACATAACCATGCTCATTTTGATACAAAATCATTGGCAACGATGCGGTTGTATCGAGACTTTGTATATTGAACGATATTTCGCATTGCATGTTACTTCCACTTACCTTAAATGGAGAAACAAGGTGAATAAAATCGCTCTTTTCATCTATACGACTCCACTCAGAACTATCAATCAAAATAGACTCATATCTGTATTTTTTCGGGAAAATCACAAGACTATCTAGTTGAGACATCGCATTGGTTCCCGTTTTTAGCAAATAATTATTTCCTACCGCATATAAGCTTAACTTCTGATACATTTGGAGTTCTTCTTGCATTCTTTTTTTATGTTCTTGATTTTCCAACAAGTTCAATCGTAAATCAGATTGAATAACATAGAGTTCATTCTTTGATAGAAACAACGTATCATGCATCCATTCCACAACTTCGCGATTGTTAAGCATAAAAGCCTGCATCTTCTTACAATGAAACTGCAGCGAAGTGTCTAACGCATCACCTAAATAATGCGTATTTTTTGGAATGGTGTAATTATAATTATTCTCCAAGAAAGCAGACAATGAAGGCGCTATATCATAATGAGAAACAACACCTTGCATACTTCTCGATTCCTTTAACAATGGCGAATAAATAATCAAAGGAACATTGTACTTTCGAATTGGATTTTTTCCATCATTCACTGGTCCCATACGATGATCTCCCGTGATAACAAACACAGTATTCTCATAATCAGAACGAGTTTTATAATATTCCATCAAGGCTCGAACTGCATCATCTACATATAAAAATGAAGCATAAATATTCTTATTTTCTCTAATGATATCGGCTTCCTCACTTTCTTCATCAGCACATTGTTGCAAGACCTTTTGTTCATACTGCTCAATACCACTAAAAGAAAACGGCTCATGCGACGACAAGGTTAAATACACATCAACAAAAGGAGCATCTTTATCATCCTTTTTATGCTGAACAGCCTGCAAAAACATTTCCTTATCATCAAGTCCCCAGCGATAGTGTTCTTTTTTTAGAAGATAATCCGAATCAGTTTCATCCAATGTAGTCTGCATGATAAAAGAAACCTTATTTTCATTTAGGAAATTTTCCTGTCCCGTAAACGACGCACAACCTCCATAGAAAAACGATGTCTTATAACCATTATCCGTAGCTTCCCGCAACAACGACGTATGATTTGGTATAAGTTCCCGTCTGCTGGCAAAACCACGAACTCCTTGAGGAACCGAAGCAAAAATTGCAGGCAAAACGCCAAAAGTACGTTCTGTAGAAGAAATACAATTTGACCAAAATAGAGACTTCCCAGCAAGACTATCAATAAAAGGTGTAAATGAATGTTTAGGTTCTTCAACAGTGAGCTTTCGACCAAAACTCTCAACTATTATAAACACAAAATTTGGTTTTACCCCATTCTGGGTTTTATTAAAAAATTGACCTAATACATCTTTGTAATTATTCCTATGTTCAAAAGGAAACAAATAGTCTTCGAACACATGCTGATATCGTTGAGACCACCACCATTTTGTTGCCTGATCAAGTTCTTCAAACGAAGAATTCTCGTCATCACTCATATAAAAATCGTTAATTTTTATATACGAATAAGATGGTTGATTTACAGCCAAATAGAAATCATTTGATCTAACATATCCCTTTTCGCTCCGAACAATATTCTTATATCTGAAAATTAAAAATGCCAACAAACAAACAAGAAAGACAACAAACGTAATTTTTTTCGGAATCGGTAATTTGTCCTTATACCAATATGTTGCAAACCAGACAAGTAAATTTATTATAACAAAAATGACAAAAACAAAAGATACATTTGTCGAGGCAGTAACAGCAGTCACAATCTCTTGAGGCGTATAGACAAAAATAACCTGATCTAACGGACGGTTTGTATAACAGAAATATTCTGCCAAAAACGCACTTACCAAAGCATATAGCGCCAAACTGGATTGAAAAACAACCCGATTAAACTTAGGGAAGAAATGTTCTATGATACAATAAGGGATAGCTGTTATTACTGCAATCGAAGAAACTAACAGTAAATCGTAATAGAAAAATCCAGATAAAACAATAAGAATCTTCTCAAAACCTATATGCAGACGAAAGAAAAGCTCCCAAAAGAAGACAATTCTTAGGCAAAACAAAAGCAACAGACTTTGGAATATATTTCTAATATACGTTCCACTATTCTGATGCAAAAATATGTTAATTCGACTCAGCATGTTTTTGAAAAAAAGATTTTATATACGCTTCAATCTTTGCATACAACCAGCCCAACAAGAAACCTATCACTACGGCAACAACAATACTCCAGAACTTAGGTATTTCTATTTTCTTATATAGATAAAAATATATGAATTGGTGACTTAAGTACATATTCAATCCGTACTTAGCAAGATTTACCACATATTTATTTCCTAAAATAAAATCAAGTATAGCAGATTTATATGTGTACAAAAAGAATATCACAAACAGATGTATTATTGAGACATATAACGGAGAAACTTGTTGATTTAACGCAAATAAATATAATCCTAACACCGTTAATCCACACAAATTAGGGAACATCAATTCCTGCCGTTCCTTTGTTTCCTCCAAAGCACTTTTCAACATAATACCAAGCATATATTCCAACAAACGCCAGAAAGGACTAATATAGAAGAACCAAGAACGATAATCTTGAGGAACTAATTTACTTGCACGAAGTAAAATCATTGCGAGAATCACGATTCCAATGACAACAATATTTGCGTTACCTTTTATTTTTTTCAGCAATGGATATACAAAAGGAGATACGGCATAACAAAATAGTAAAGAACATAAAAACCAAGAAACTCCAATATACTTAAAGTAATAAATCTCTGTAGATGAAGACGGCACAAAGGATTGAAGCAGAAGAATATGTGGTATAATATTCCAATCTATTGGCCGTGTTAGCAAACTATAATATAGACCGATACAAATCCAATAGAAAGGATAGATTTTCACTATCTTCTTTATGTAGTAATCTTTTACACTGCTAGGTTGTTTATAGAGGAAACCCGATAGAATAAAGAAAAAAGTACACAACAAATTTCCTTGACCAAATATGGGCATTTGTGCATGCATAAAAGCAATTCCTAACAGAAATAGGATTCTTATTCCTTGAAAATTCTTTGTTTGATCTCCCACTATTTCTTTTTTAAAAGCCACAATTCATCAGACTGATTTTCAACATTGTACTTATCCAATAAAAGATCCACCTCTTTTTGTGGTTCTAACAAAAGCATCCATTCAGTATCATAAACTTTTTTATCGTGATAAGTATATATATTTTTCCGCAAACACAAATGAGGAACAAAAATATCGGATGCACATACAGATGCATCTTCAGGTATTTTTTTCATATATAAATAAGCCTCATTGACATCAAAACGAGGTTGTTCATAGTGTTTTACACTAAAAATCTGAGTATTTTTTCTATTATGCCAATTATGGGAGAAACGAGTCGTATATATAAGCGTAAATATTGTACATACAACTTCCAACAAACCTATACCTAACAGATATTGCTCATTTTTAATTTTTGATATAACAACAAAACCTGCAATTATAACAATTGGAGCAAATTCCACATTGTAATGAAGAAAAATTCCCCACATTGCAGAATAATCCGTAAGCATTTTTGCTGCAATTACAGGAATTAACATAAAAAGATAATTCGGCTTAAGAAAAAGAAATATGCCGCCAGAAAATAAAAAGCACATCCAAAACTCTTGCTTTTGTTGACCATTAAATAATACCGTATATATATTTTGAGGATGCATTAGAAAACTCACAATTATTTCTGAAAAGCTATTTCCCCAACGCTTGAATCTAACAAATCCACGCATATTTTCAGAATCATTCAACGCTGGCATAACAACAGCTGTAACTATATAAAAATAAAATACAGAAAACACAAAATACAATAGCAAAACAGAAACTGCCTTTTTATCTTTTTTGTAATCAAACAACAATCCCAAACAAATAAAAGCCATTAGCAAAGACAAGTTTTCTTTTGCTATAACAAACATTAACATTACAAATGTTGAACACCCATAGCGTCTTTTCTTAAAAGCATAAAAGAACCATGGCAGCAACATAGACGCAACTACATTTGAATGATAGTCGTATGCTAAAGCATGATATATCCCAAAATAACACAAGAAAGTTACTGCCGCACATAATGAGATATATTTATTATCACTGTAAAGACCTATCAATTTATATATTCCCAGGCTTCCCAAAAGAACTGAAACAATCTGAACAATTAATAATGTGTAAGTTTCACCGAAAATATACAACGGAGCAAATAGAACTAAATATAAATCAAAATGACTGGCAAAACAATTTACTGGTTCGCTACGATACACTAAACTATCGTTTATAACGCCATGCATAAAATCATAGAGACATTTTGTATATGCTCCAAGATCTAAACTATATGTCCGAAAAAAATAATGATTGCAAAACGAAACACTTCCATATATAATGGAAAAGACTAAAAGCAAGAGTGATAAGATTATTTTTGACTTCTTTTCCTGCATATTAATTCACAAAAAGGATCTTTGTAACTTTCGTAAATTTCCCGGATTCATCAGAAATATATGCAAGATATACTCCTGTTTTCACTCTATCACCGTAATGATTTCTGCCATTCCAAACAGCTGTTCCACCATTCGATTCGATTGTGCATACAAGATTTCCCGAGACATCCGTGATTTTTATTATTGCATCAGAAACAACTCCTTTAATAAATATATCACCTTCGTACGTTTCGCGAACAGGATTTGGGAACACATACACATTGTTCATAGAAGCATTACCAACAGTTACATCTGCAATGTACGAGACCAAGCCTTCGTCCGTTGCAATAAAAATTTCACCAGTCTCATGATTTATCTCTATTGCCGTGATTGTATTTGAAGGCAGAGGACTATTTTCCTTAGTAAAATTCAAAAGCTGCTCTGTTCCATTTTCTGAAATAAGAAAGACTCCCGACTTTTCTGTTCCAATCCATTTTCTATTTGCACCATCAACAGAAATGCAGGTAATCAACTCAGAATGAAGCAAATATCCAACTTCACCATCAACCTCAATTTTTATACGGGAGATTGTCTGCCGATCTTTAAAAACACGCGACGGAGACGAATGTACCGCAATTCCCTGGTTTGTTCCAATCCAAATTGTATGATCAAAATCTTCTGCAAGACACGTTGTACGTCTTGCTATAGTACCTTCATTGTCAACTAAAGGAATTTGCACCATTCTATCATCAGATTTATCCTCCAACGTATTATTTTCATAATAAGCTACTAACTTTGTTTCGCCAGCAAGCCACTTAATCCCTCTTGAATCCACCAATAATTTTTCAAAAGCCATTGTTCCCAATATTTCGATAGGATAACTATACCATTTATTGTCTGGTGTTATTGCAATTAACGGAGATGACGAATAAGAATTTAGTATCCAAAGATTTTTCTTCGAATCTTCTCCAATATCACTTACTAAATCTACTGGCGCTGCATAATATTTATAAGTCTGTAAACAAGAATTTTCATGATTATAAATAACATCCACATCCCACCATGTAGAGAAATAAGAAGAAACCAAACCGCCAAAAGAACCATACCAGAATTTGTCTGATTTTTTCTGGACGTACACGCATCTTGCATTCTGCACATCCCATGTTTTATGAGAATACCAATTCCCAAGATAATCCATATAATCAAACATTGCCCCTTCCCAATTAACTATTTTTCCCGACGTTGTACATAAACGGGAATCGCGATACTGCATATCAGAAATAGCATTTGACTGAGGTCCCTTCGGACATATCGTTACATAATCTTTATTAAACATTCCCATTTTTCCGTCAGCAACGTATGGCTCTGAATCTACAACTACCATATCTTTAAAATCACGCTGGTAATTGTCCTTGCTTGTATCAACCAGGAATGTCAGTTTTTCTTTTTCATCATACAAACCCGCGGAATACGATGTCACAACAATCAATCCTTTTTTACATTCATGTAAATTTTTCAAAGGATTTTTCAATGTTTTAAAAACGGAACTTTTTCCGTTCTCTATTTTATAAATCACCTCATCTTCCTCAGAAGATGTCTTTTTATGAGCATAATAAACCGTACCATTCAATGACGCAACAAAATTTATTGTATCATTTTCATACAAAATCCCTTTACTCTTTCTCCATGCAGCAAAATCTGACATATTGGAGTTTGCAGCTAGAGTTGAATACACACCCTTTGCCGTAGCTGCAAAAACACTATCGCCGCAGATTGTTATTGATTTTGCAGAAACATAACTTCCATCGTCACTTAAAATCGTCGTCGATATAAAATTCCGTGAACTCATAGAAAACGTTAACACACCAAATTCAGCGGCAATAAACGCCGTATCGCCCTGCATGATAATTTTATTTATTTTCTTAGAGCCATATAGATTTTTATTTGCAATAGTTGGAACAGAAACGACCTTTAGCGAAGGATATAACAATATATCCAACATACCATCAGAATATCCTATTAAGAGAGAAGATGTGGAATCACAAAAAGCCATACACGAAAGTCCTACAGTGCTTAATCCCTGTATTTTAGTAACCTTTTGAATTTCCTTACTTGTCACATTATAGATATACAGTCCATTTTCCGTAAGTGCAAAAATATTATCATCAACAACTTCCATTTGCATAACATTTCTATATGAAAAATACTCATTCCAAGTTCCTGGAACCTGAGAGAAGCCTTTCATACAGAAAAAAAGAAGAATAGCTATAATTCTACACCGTAAATTCATATTCTCGGAAAATTGTAAACAAATGTAACATAATTATATGACTAAGTCTTACGCAAAAAGAGAAAACAAAATCAGTTTAACAGCTTTTTCTCCCTACTATATTTTCTTAACGAAAATATGCCATAAATAACAAATGGAATACTTAACCATTGCCCCATATCAAGCATAAGATTCTGCTCAAACGCAACTTGAGGAAGTTTCAGAAATTCTATGAAAAACCGTGTTCCGAACGTTCCAATAAAAAATATTCCAATAATAAAATCATCTGATAGTTTTTGATTTTTCTTAAATGTTCTCATACAATAAACCATAAGAATAATAAACAGAACGAAATAACACAACATTTCGTATATCTGCGTCGGATGCCGTGGCACAGCTGATTCCACGCCTTTGAGAACATCAAAACTATTTACAAAGACAAATCCCCATGGTAAATCTGTCTCGACTCCATAAATTTCGGAATTCATAAGGTTTCCCATACGGAAAAACACAGCGCCCAATGGTGTAACCAACATTGTACGTGACAATATCATTTTATAGGAAACGCCTTTTCTTGCAACAAGCAGAAATGCAATAAGAATACCTATTGCGCCTCCATGGCTTGCCATTCCCCCCTCCCAAATATGGAATATTTTTATAGGATTGCTTATGTAATACATTGGCTCGTAAAACAAACAATGACCTATTCTTGCTCCAACTACACCTCCAACAACAGTTGCGATTGCAGTCTTGTTCATTAACGACTCAGGGAAGTTCTCTTTTTGAAGAAGAAAATAAGCAACGTAATAAGCAGAAACAAAAGCTAACGCGAACAATATTCCATACCAACGAAGAGCATACGTTTCCGAAAATTGATGGATATAGGGGGAAACATCCCATATTACGAAAAGCAAGTTCATTCTAAGAAATCTTTACCTTGTTTTTCTCGCGTATTGCCATGAAAATAAAATAAATACCACAAAGAATGAACGGAATACTTAGCCACTGTCCCATATCAAGTGTCATATTTTCCTCAAAATCAACTTGATTGTTTTTTATAAATTCAAAACAGAATCGTGTGGCAAAAATCATCAAAAAGGCAATAGCACAAATAACATAATCGGAAACAGGCTTGCTGTGCTTCACACGAAGTTGGTAATACGCAATGAGAATAGCTCCTGTTGCTAGATACGTCAACGCTTCATAAATTTGAGTAGGATGATTTGTAGTAAGCAGATTTGCGCTTACACAAGCATCTACAAATGGATTTATCTGTTCCTGCACCAAGAATTTATTCGACAACAGCACATTACACAAACTTTCAAACGAAACATTGCCCATCGGCAAACAATTTGACAAGAAAGCATGTAACGAAGAAAAAGTCTCTGACGAAACAAGCCCCGCCTGTGCCATTATATTACTTAATTCCTCCGCATTAGTATTGATAACTGCATCACGTATGAACACAAATCCCCAAGGTAAATTTGTTGCAACACCATAGATTTCGGAATTCATAAGATTTCCCATTCTAACAAAAAATGCCGTAATAGGAACAACAATTGCCGCACGCGACATTACCCACAAAAATGTCCTTCCTGATTTTCTTGAAAACCAAAGGAATGCACAAACAAGACCGATAGCTCCGCCATGACTTGCAAGTCCACCTTCCCACACAAAAAGTATTCTGATTGGATCTTTCAGATATATTGCTGGTTCATAAAACAAACAATGGCCCAAACGAAGACCAATCAGCAGAAGTATAAATGTTGTAAATGATAAATTATCAACGTCGTTCACGGTTAAATTTTCACGGACAAAGATTTTCTTTAAGCATGAATAAGACAAAAAGAAACCTATGGCAAAAAACAACCCATACCAACGAACATGAAAACCGGAAATTATTTCTGGATTAACATTCCAGATTATGTAGTTCAACATAGATTAATATTCTATGAATTTAAAATTTACTTTCAGGAACTTAGAATACTGATTACCAGACATAAGCATGTCAAGATCTTCTTTCTCGTAGAACCAATTTATATTCAAATCATGTTTCTCAACATACTTGTCGATTGTAAGAAAAAGCTTTGCTAATTGTTTCGACGACGAAGTATTGAAATATTCAATTTTAATATCAAAGGTTATCTTTCTACGGTCATTCTCATTAAGATTTGAGTCAATCCAACTAAGAACCGGAGCATAAAAATCAATGGCATTTTCAGGAAGCGAACGTCCCGATATAGAAAAAACACTTGATTCAGCATTAAATTCTATTTGTGGAGTATCCTCAGTTCCTTCTATATAATAATTTTCCATACGTCTCTGTTTAAAATGAAGCTTACCGCTCCTTAAAATGACAACTACAAATGTAATGATTAAATTTATTTCGTATATCTCTTTGACAAAAAAGATTTTACGAAAGCGAATGTGTTTATCCTACACTACCCTCCATAGAAAGTGCTATCAACTTATGAGCTTCCACAGCAAATTCCATTGGAAGATGCGTAAGTACTTCTTTAGCAAAACCATTCACAATCAAGCTCATTGCGCTTTCGGTAGAAATTCCACGTTGATTGCAATAGAAAATCTGGTCATCAGCTATTTTCGAAGTGGTTGCTTCGTGTTCCACTGTTGCCGTATTGTTCTGGATATCAATCACAGGAAATGTGTGGGCTCCACATTTTGAACCGATTAAAAGGGAATCACATTGAGAGAAATTGTGTGCATTTTCCGCAGTTTTATTCATTTTCACTAAGCCACGGTAAGAATTACTGCTTTCTCCCAAAGAAATACCTTTAGAAATAATTGTACTTTTTGTGTTTTTACCAATATGAATCATCTTTGTTCCGGTATCGGCCTGCTGATGATTACGTGTTACGGCAACGGAATAGAATTCCGAAACAGAATTATCACCTTTCAAAATTGTACTTGGATATTTCCATGTAATTGCGGATCCTGTCTCGACCTGAGTCCACGAAATCTTTGAATTATTTCCTTTACAAAGACCTCTTTTTGTCACAAAATTGTAAATTCCTCCTTTACCGTCTTTATCGCCGGCATACCAGTTCTGCACTGTAGAATATTTTATTTCTGAATTTTCGTGAGCAACCAATTCCACCACAGCTGCATGAAGCTGATTTTCATCACGCATAGGTGCTGTACAACCTTCCAGATAACTTACATAAGCATCATCGTCAGCAATAATAAGAGTTCTCTCAAACTGACCTGTTTTCGATGCATTTATACGGAAATACGTTGACAATTCCACCGGGCAACGAACACCTTTAGGAATATATACAAACGAGCCGTCACTAAAAACCGCAGCGTTTAATGCAGCATAATAGTTATCCGTATATGGGACAACCGAACCAAGATATTTTTTCACCAATTCCGGATGTTCTTTTGCCGCTTCACTAAAAGAGCAGAAAATAATGCCCTTTGCATTCAACTGATCGCGGAACTGCGTATGAACCGAAACACTGTCAAACACTGCATCTACAGCAACGCCTGACAACATTTTTTGTTCTTCCAGAGGAATTCCTAATTTATTAAATGTTTCTACAATTTCAGGATCAACCTCATCGAGAGATTCATATTTTGCCTTATCCTTTGGTTGTGCGTAATAACTAATGCCCTGAAAATCTGGAATTTCAAAATTTAAATGTCCCCAATTAGGATGTTCCAACGTTATCCAATGGCGATATGCCTTCAAACGATATTCCAAAAGCCAATTTGGTTCATTTTTTATGGCAGAAATACGATGGATAATGTCCTCACTCAAGCCAGGAGGAAAGATGTCGGTTTCAACATTCGAGGTAAATCCGTATTTATATTCTTCGGATTCTAAATTGTCAAGAACGTCTTTGTCTGCCATCTCTATTGCATTAATGTTTCAAAATCAATTGTAGTATCCTTTTGCGCAGTTTCTGTTATTGTTCCATCCGCACATTGCAATGTACGTGTTGGATATTTGTTTACCATCTGCGTATTGTGGGTAATCAAAAATATAGAGCATCCGTTTTTTGCAATAGAATGAAATAACTGGAAAATTTCATCAGAAGTTTCTGGGTCAAGATTTCCTGTTGGTTCATCCGCCAAAATTATTTCCGGATCGTTTAGTAATGCTCGAGCTATTGCAACTCTCTGTTGCTCGCCACCAGAAAGTTGATGAGGCATTTGACTTTCCTTGTCCGCAAGCCCAACTTGAGTTAAAACCTCAACTATACGTGCTTTTATCTGTGCTGATTTTGTCCATCCTGTTGCCTTTAGTACAAACAACAAATTGTCATGAACATTTCTATCTGGCAACAACTGAAAATCCTGAAATACAACAGATACTTTTCTACGTAGATATGGGATTTTTTTCGTCTTTAATTTAGTCAAATCATAATCGGCGATAAAACCTTCACCGTCCAACAATGGAATTTCTGCAAACATAGTCTTCAGCAAGCTTGATTTTCCTGCTGCTGTTTTTCCTATCAGATATACAATTTCTCCTTCGCCGACCGAAAACGAAACATCTGTCAAAATCGGACTTTGTTTTGTATATCCTATACTTGCGTGGTCAAAATAAATTTTGTTTGCCATTGTTGTTGTTATTTGATATGCAAATATACAATTTGTTATTTAAAGAATAATGTTTCTTTATGCTTCTGATTTTGTATAAATTGTTTGTGTTGGGAAAGCGAATTCCAAACCATTTTCGTTGAATCTACGAAGTATTTCCATATTCACATCGGACTGTGTTTGAAAATAGTCGCCGGTTTTCTTAATGTAATACACAAAAAGTATCTGCAAAGAAAAATCTCCATACTCCATAAATGTTGCACCTGTTGTTTCTTCGATTTCAGGTATTTTACTTGGAATGTCCTTTAACAATTTCATTGCAAGTTCCATTTTTTCTGGCGTAGTATCGTAGGTTAGCCCTAGGGTTACTTTTATTTTTGTTGACGGTTCTGAATTCACATTCTCAATGGCGTTGTCAACAACCTGGGAGTTCGGAATTGTCACGATTCTTCCATCAAGCGTTCTCACACGCAAGCTACGTAAACCTATTGTCAGCACAAATCCATCTATTCCTGCGAAACGGATTCTTTCGCCAATATTAAACGGATGGTCGAAAAACAACATAAATCCGCCAAGAAGGTTTTTCAACGTATCCTGTGCAGCCAAAGCAACGGCAACACCACCAATTCCAAGTCCAGCGATAAGTGTACCGATTTCGATGCCAACATTGTGCATGGCAACCAAAATACCCAAAGACCATATCAAATATTTTGATGCTTGCTGCAAGATTTCTACCGTGCTGTCATTCAATCTTGAGCCGTCACGTTTTGAAAGATTATTAAAAACATTCTGAAGAATACCGCTAAACAAACGGGAAAAAGCCCATGTGAAATTTATCACAATAAGGATTGTATAAATTTTCCCTATAGAATCCTGTACTTCTGGCGTAGTGTTCAGGCGCTTGATTGCATACCAAATAGACGCAATTACCGCGGCAAACATAAATGGAGCACGGAATTTGTCAACGAGCAAATCATCTAATGTCGATTCTGTTTTTGCGGCAAGCCTTCCAAAAACTTTGGTGAAAATCAAATAAATTACTTTCGCCAAAAAGAAACCTGCAATGATTATTCCTAACGAGATTAAAATATCAAGTAATGTGTTGTTCCAAATATAAATATCTTTCATCTTTGTTTGTTTTTGTGCAAAAAAACGATTTTTTGCCGACTAAAAGTTTATTTTTTTTAATAATCAATCTTTAACGACTGGCAAACTTACCCGAATTGTCGTTCCCTTATTTATTTCCGACGATTTCACAATGATTTTTCCATTATGATATTCCTTGACAATTCTTTGAGCCAAACTCAAACCAAGCCCCCATCCTCTTGATTTTGTAGTATATCCTGGCGTAAAAATCGTCTTGAATTTGTTTCGTGGCAGTCCTTTTCCTGTATCAGAAACGTCAATGTTCGCAACATTATTTTCTCTGGAAACCTCTATTGTCAGTTTTCCAGTTCCCTGCATTGCATCAATGGCATTTTTCCAAATATTTTCAATAACCCAACCCATAAGAGATGGATTCAACAGCACCGGAATCTCTTCCTCTGATGAGACAAACTGATATTCAATATTTTTTGAAGAGCGGTTTTTCATATAATTAACGGCATTAGCAACAACATCTACAACATTCTCTTTTGTTAAATTCGGTTCTGAGCCGATTTTGGAAAATCTGCCTGTTATTGTTTCCAGTCGATTTATGTCCTTATTAATTTCATCAATAATTTCCGGTTCAATCTCTTTCATTTTCAATATCTCTAGCCACGCCATCAGCGACGAAATCGGTGTACCAAGCTGGTGGGCAGTTTCCTTCGACATACCTACCCAAAGCTGGTCCTTCTCGTGTTTACTGAAGGAACGAAGTGTAATGTATGCTCCTGCCAAAATGAATATAAGAATAATGATTAGAATAATCGGATAATATTTCAGCTTTGTAATTAGCTCTGAATCTTTATAAAAGATGAGTCCCGCATTTTCCTGGTCAAGCATAATAGAAATCGCCTGATTTTCACCCATTTGACTTTGCACAAACTCTTTCACTGACGATTCCGAAGACAACTCGTTTAAACGTTTCTCACCAATATTTCCATAAGAAAAAATCTGCGTGGTATCACTATTAGTAATAACAACAGGAACGGAAACTGCATTTTGTGCAACTTCAACAATAAACGAATGAATCATATTGTTAATCATTCCCTGAAGTTCATTAAAAATCTGAGAATCTGCATAATACAGATAATTAATAAGTTTTCCTTTATAGGAGACTTTTAAAGGAGGATATTTTGAAAATTCACGAAGAGTTTCCTGAGGAATAGGTTGGTCTGCAACAAGTTCTTCCTGCAGATTCATTGTTGTAATTACTTTTTTCTCCGTATTAGTTAGAATTATCGGGATATTTTTATTGTTGGAGATTATAGAAAGCAGAAAAGTAAGAAATTGTGAATCTTCCACTTCCATAATTAATTGCTGAGATTCCCGCCAAAGTTCCACTTTTTGAAGCTCTTCGTCTTTTAATTTCTCAAAAAGTACAGAAGCATATTCCAGCAAAGAATTTCGTTGCTGCACAGCATCCGCCCACAGCATAACTTTCACACGTTCCTCTTTTCTAATGTCGCTTATTGTGGAATTCAAAACACCAAAACCTGCAATCAGAACAATTACGGCAACAATAAAAAATGCCCACTTTATTTTATGCTTGTTTTGGCTACTGGAGAAACTCATTAATATTCTATTTCAAAATCAGACTTTATAGGCTGTTCCTCGCGTTTTTTCTCAACAGGAACCTCTCTTTCCTCATCATCATCTTTCTTGAAGATTTCCTTCCACTCCGATTTTTGTTCGTTTATACTTGTCTTAACATTTTCTCTTGATTTACGAAAATCGTAATCAATCTTAAAATCATCTGGGTTTCCAAATATTTTTATCGGCACTTTAAAGTTACCGTCTGAGTTTTTGTCTATATCTCCAAAATCCTCAGAATCTTTGTTTTTACGATGAAATTTTAGCGAAAGTGTTTTCTTTAGAAAAACAGTCACATAATAATTGAAATTATTGTTTTCTATATTGTGTTTTCCCGCAAAAGACATTTCAAAAGCACTGGATTTTATCTTCATATCAGGAATAAACAATGTGTCATTTTTTATACAAATTGTATTTTTTATCGTTGAAAATGAGACATTTGAAAATTCTTCCTGCATTTTCATTTTCTTACCAATTTCAAGAAGCGTTTCCACATTATTCATGGAGCCATCTTCTATTTCAACATCTGCCAAAACGTTAGTAGTAGAATAAATCGGATTAAATTCAGCATCGAAATCCGAAGAATACTGGAATTTTCCCGAAAGCAGTCCGTCGAGTTGTTTTGATGTTATGACAGTCTGATCAAAATCATTGAAAGTTTTAAAAATTTCTTTCGCCGACATTTTCTCGATTTTTCCCGAGGCTACACATTTTGTCCGTTTTTCCGGCAAATCAATAAGCTGCAATGAACCGGCAACAAGTTTTCCCTGAAGCGTTGTTGCATTAACTTCCGACAATTCTATCGTATTTTCAGTAAAACGAATTATTGCCGCCGCATTCATCAAATAATACGGATCAAAGTCAAGTTTTTTTGCTTCAAAGCGGATGCTGCCAAGAATCTTCCCCGTCGAATTCGACGAGGAAAGTGATTCGTAATGCTCGTAAAATGGTGTAAGATTTATACTTTCAATAGAACAATTCAGATTGCAATGTGTATCAACATCATCAAAGAACATGTACGAAACAAAATTGGAAGCCTTTCCCTGAAGTGTGAAATTCTGATACTGCAGTTTTCCCGTAACACTGTCTACAGCAATATCGCCATTAGAAAACAACAGATGTCCGCTGACATTCTGAAAATCATACGGTGAATTTTCAGGAGCAGAAATTGAAACATTGCTGCAATGCAAATCTGCCTCAAATTTTGTTTTCTTAAAGAAATCTTTAGAAAACTCCGTAACATCCTGCAAACGTCCATTTCCTTTTACAGAGCCTTCGAATTTGCCTGAAATTCCGTAATCCTCTATTTTCATCAACATGTCAATGTCGTCCAC
Organism: Bacteroidales bacterium; assembly: GCA_024409235.1. GTDB lineage: Bacteria > Bacteroidota > Bacteroidia > Bacteroidales > UBA1715 > UBA1715. The sequence continues at coordinate 227,137 of JAKSUA010000001.1, forward strand.
ATTGAGTTTTAAAAGTCCTTCCACGGCAAAAATCGGAGATTCTAAATTTGAAAAAGAAAAATTCTGCAGAGACAATTTTGAATTTCCCGTACTTACCGTAGTGGCAGAAGAAACATACTCATAGCTTTTAAGAACCGACAGGTTTTCCGTCTTAAGACTGCCTTTTGTTGCGAACTCATATTTTGTTTTTTCAAAAACAACGCTTCCATTGGTACATGCTACATTACACTTCAACGCCGGCATTGTTTTCTTTGTAATCTTTCCATTTACATTACCTTCCACATAAATATCTGATTTCAGCTTATATGGAGCAAGACTATCAACCGTACTCTTAGGCATAACCTTGAAAATCTTGTCCACCGAAGTTTCAACATTTACGTTAAGATTCACTTTGTATTCATCGTTTTTCAAAAGCTCCACTGAACCGTCGGAAAGGATTGTTCCAACCGGCGTTTCCACCTTGAGTTTCCTCACTACGTACGTAGCACTATCACGAAGTAAAACCACATCACACTTAAACGATGATTTCGGGAAATAGTTCTTTTTTTCGAATAAAAACATCTTGTTTGAAAATGCAGCATAAACGTTCAAATTGAAATCCTCACCCCGGAATTTGCCCGAAAAATTTATTTTATCGAACCATTCTGTTGCATTCACTTTTGAAACAATATCAACATATTTTGCCTGAGTATTGTAAAAACGGATTTTCGACAACTCCACAAACATGTCTTCACCTGTTGAGTCCGATTCAATGGAAAACTCCCAATTGTGATGTTTTTTGGAATCTTTAAAAAAGTTTACTGCAGCATCCTGAACCACAATTTCCTGAACCACATAATTCTTAAAAAGAAAATCGAACACATTAAAAGAAAGCAAGACTTTCTTTGCATATAACGCCGTATCAAGGGATTCCCCAGGAAATTCATTTTTTCTGAAAGTTTCTGTTGATTTTGCACAAACATCATGCAATCGTATCGAAATATTTGGAATATTTCCGAAAACGGAAACATCAACTTTACTTAACGAAACATCTGATTTTATTTGTTTTCCAATTTTTTCGGTAACCACATGCATTATCTCATCCTTATAAAAATACGGAATAGACACTGCAGCAACCAAAGCCACAAATGCTATGACAACCAACGATATACCAAATATCTTTAAAAACTTCTTCATTTGTGGCAAATGTATAAAAAAGCACAATGTTTACTACAAAAAAGAATAAGACTTAGTTTGTAAGAACAAAAAAATAGGAATTATCTATAACCGGCAAATTAAAAAATCCACTTTTATAAATTAAAAAGTACAATTTTAAACTTTTTAAAAAATATTTAAACAGATTTAAATACTAACAATTGTAATATTCTTGTACACTTCAAAAAAGGGAAGTTTACAAGCCCAATATATCCACATATTCTCTGAATTACTTCTTTACAGAAAGAAAAGAATATAGTTATAAAATTAAAGTGGATAGTATCGGAAGATTATTATCTTTGTAAAGTAGATTAATAGATAATTTTATGAAAAAAATCATTCTTTCTTCAATTATGCTTTGTGGGTTGCTTTTTGCATCGTCATGTTCACAAAGCGGTTCTTCGAAAAACGAGCAGATAGCAAACGATACAGCCTGGAAGCAACTTTCTCTTCGTGAAAAAATTGGTCAGACAATGATGATTACTTCCGATTTGTATGCTCAAAAACAGATAGGAGAAGGCAGCCTTGAAACATTTATGCAGAAATATCCTGTTGGTGGTATTTTTATTGCACAGTGGCATTTTATGTATCAAAAACCTGATACTCTTTTGTTCGAAACATTTGTTCCTCGTATTATAAAGGAATACAATGCAGCGTCGAAACTTCCGTTGTTTATTAGTGAAGATTTTGAACGTGGTGCCGGTTACAATTATAATACACAGACAAAGTTGCCTGTGGAAATGGCTATTGGTGCGGCAAACGACACAGCTTTGGCGTATGCTCACGGGAAAATCCTTGGTGTTGAGGCAAAAGATTTAGGTTTCAACTGGGTTCTTGCTCCGGTTTGTGACTTGAATATCAACCCTTTGCATCCACTTGTTATTGAACGCTCAGTTTCCGACGATGCAGAACGTGCTCTTCCTCTTTTACAAAGTCAGATGAAAGGTTTGGAAGATCAAAATGTTATCACAACGGTGAAACATTTCCCTGGCGACGGTGCAACAATTTGCGACCAACACTTGGTAACTTCTGCAAATAATCTTTCTTGGCCTGATTGGCAAAAAACGTATGGAAAATTGTTTAAGAAATTTATTGCCGACAACGCACCATCTATAATGGTTGGCCATCTTCGTTTTCCTGCATATCAAAAGGCAGACACATTAAATGGTGATTTTCTTCCTGCAACGCTTTCTAAAGAGTTGATGCAGAAACTTTTGAAGAAGGAACTCGGTTACAAAGGTGTTGTTATTTCTGATGCTTTGAATATGGGTGGTGGATATGGTTTCTATGAGGATGAGCTTGAAACAGCAGTACAATGTTTCATTGCAGGTGCCGATGTTGTTCTTTGGCCACCGCTAGGTTATATGGATACTATTGAGGCCCGTATTCTTCGTGGTGAAATTTCTATGGAACGCCTTGATGATGCTGTTGAACGTGTTTGGGCATTGCGTGAACGTTACAATTTAGTAAATAAGGAAAATCGTGCTCCGATTTCGCAGGCAAAGCCAGAAAACTTTGAGAATTATGTTGACGAAACACTTACAAAGTTGAGTGAAAAAGCTGTTACAATAGTACAAAATAAAGGTGGCCAGTTGCCATTGGATACGACAACTACTAAACGTATTTTATTGGCAAATATTAGCCATAATGACTATGCATATTTGTTTGAACCAATGAAAAAAGAACTTGAACAAAGAGGTTTCCAAGTTGATATTCGACATGATATGCATAAAAATGACTGGGAATGGCGTTGGAACCAACTTTTGGAATATGACAAAGTAATTGTTTGCTTTGAAAACCATTATTTTGAACCAATTGGATCGCCACTTTTAAAAGATGCAGAAGCATATTGTTTGTGGACAATGGTGAAATTGCCAAGAGAAAAAGTTATTGGCGTTTCGTTCAGCAACCCATATTACAATAAATATTATTTAAACAAAAACTCTGTATTAATCAATGCTTATAGCAGTGATCCATATATGCAGAAAGCAGTTGTGAAAGTTCTTATGGGAGAATTGCAACCAACAGCAACATCGCCTGTAAATTTGGATAATCCGATAATGAAATAACAGATTTTTGTAACGAAATAGAAACGCAGAATTCCTCACGGGGTTCTGCGTTTTTTGTTTGTAAATATGAGCTGCGTACCTACGGCACGCCATCTATCATAACATAATTGTCATGTTTTACCAAGGCATTGCTCCTACGGAGCTGATTGCATGGTTCAACATTGAAATAGCTCCGTTAGGAGCATTGTATCGGTAGATATTGCAGTTTTTGTTTTTCTTAAGAAAGAATGTATATTTGTAAAACCAAACATAATTAAAAAGCAATGGCAAGACCAATTAAAGAAACACCTATTTTATTCGGTGAAGACGCAAGGCGTTTTGAGTCACGAATGAGTGAGAATCACAAAGTAAGTAAAGAAGAAAAAGCACGTATTTTTCACAATTACAAAATTGCATTGGCAATGCTAAAAAAGGGGGAAAACATTACAATGCAAACATCAAATGAGAAATAATCAGGGCTATACAATTCATAGAATGAGCGATAAAGAAATCGTTTCTTCTTTTGATTGTGGTGATGATGATTTAAATGAGTTTATTATCAAAGAATCACCTTTATATAAGAAAGCAATGTTGGCTGTCACCTATGTTTTAGCCACAGAAGGAGATCCTAACAATGTATGTGCATTCTGTAGTTTAGCAAATGACCGAGTGTCAATTGGAGACTTTGAAAGTAAAACAGAATTTAATCGCTTTAGAAGGAAGAATGATTTTCCACAATCAAAACGTATGAGAAGCTATCCAGCTGTAAAAATCTGTCGTCTTGCTGTTGATTTACAAATGAAAGGGAGAAATGCTGGAACATTTCTTCTTGATTTTATAAAAGCATATTTTGCTTCTAATAACAAAACAGGATGTAGATTTGTAACCGTAGATGCATATATAAATGCAATACCATTTTATAAAAAGAATGGGTTTGATTTTTTAAATGCTGATGATGAACATTCTGAACATACACGATTAATGTATTTTGATTTAAATGCTGTCGTATAAATAAAGTTTGTTGTAGAATTCAATTCTCAATGGAATTCTACCAATGTGTTGCAGCTCCTACGGAGCATGGTTACAATGGCTCTTAAGGGAAATATTGCGATTTTTATTTTTTTGCCTTCAAGAAGGCTTCCGCAACAGAGAATAAAATATAGCAAAGAATAATATACGTAAGGGCTTGTAGTTGTAAAATCGCAAGTAATAAAACAGCTACAATTAAAAAAGAATAACGTAATTTGTTTTCATTCCATGAATAATTCTTGAATTTTAAAGAAAACATTGGTATTTCCGAAATAAGGAGTGTGGAGAACACCACGACAAGAACTTCAATAAACCAAATTGGAATGGAGTCCAGATCCGGCATCAAAGCAAACGAAGCAAAGAAGATTGCGTTTGCAGGAGTCGGAAGTCCTATGAAAGAACATGTCTGACGTTCGTCAACATTAAATTTTGCCAATCGTAATGCAGAGAAAGCAACGATGATGTATGGAATAAAAAGTAATGCGTAGTATGCATTTGGAATCGGCTCGTTTTCTACTAAAGTACCGGCAAATAAAAGATGCTGTACAATGCCCGAAGTGATAGCTGCTGGAGCAAATCCAAATGTGATTAAATCTGCAAGAGAGTCTAACTCTTTGCCTATTGAAGACGAAACATTCAATAAGCGAGCAGAGAATCCATCAAAAAAGTCAAAAACAGCACCGCAGAAAATCAAAACAACAGCCCATTCAAGCGAGGTAAACTGTGTAGTGGAAACAATTACCGAAAGTACACCGCACATAAGGTTGCAGATGGTAAGAAAATTAGGAATATGTCTTTTCATTTTGACATCTTTTAAAATTGTGTGCAATTTACTTGAAATTTACATATTGTGTGCTTTTCAAAGTGTTTTTTGCATCAATAGCACATCAATGTAGCCGTTTTCTGTAGCTAACCAATCTTTCTTTATTCCTGTTTTTTGAAAGCCGGTGTTTTGAAATAGAACAACACTTGTTTCGTTAAATATTGGTGTTTCAACAAACACTTGGTGAAGCAGAAGCATGGATTTGCAGTAATCTAACAATACGTTTAGTGCGTTTGTTGCCATGCTTTTCCCCTGATATTCTTTAGAAATAAATATGCCAATGCCTGCCCGTCGGTTTCGTGCGTCAAAATCGTATAAATCTATAGTCCCAATAGTTTCCATAGTTTCTTTTGAGACAATCATAAAACGAAGCTGTTTTGTTTCGTAGATGTCTGTACTTAGTGCATTTTGAATATACTCTTTCAAAGTGTTTTTAGAAAAAGGTGCTACTGTGGAGCTGACATTCCAAATGGAAGTGTCGTTTTCCCAGTTGTACAATAAAGAAACATCTTCTGGCTCCAATGCTCGAAGGAAAATTTTTTCGTTTTCAAGAATGTGTTTGCTGTTCATGTTAGATGAATTTTCGGCGAAATGTAATAAAAAATCAATCTTCTCCAGTACAATCATCTTTAATCTTATAAATACTCTTGTTCATTTCTTTACAGGAAAGAATTACTCAAAACAATGTAAATTTATAATGACTACAATATTAGAATAAAGCTATTCACACATTTTATTGTCTATCATTCGGTTGGTGTATTCTTGTATGAAAGATTTTGTATAATTTTCCATATAAATTTGTTCCTCTACACCTGTATCAAGAAGATTATTTTTAAAGAAACGATCTTTCTTAAAGTCATAAAGATTCACAGATTTTTTTCCATCAAACTGAAGGACATAATCTTTAAAAAAACATTGATAATTTTCATTAGTATAATCAATAGCTACCTGATTATTTACCGTATCAAAGATATTTTTTCCAAATGCACAAAATTCCAAAGGATAATTCAAATATGATAGTACGGAAGGAAGTATGTCTATCTGCTGCATTATTGCCAAAGTATCATATTTCTGTAAGGAATTATCTGGTTTATAGAAGAATATAGGAATTGCAAAAGCTCCTGGAGTGTTCTTATACTCATCTAAATATGCAACCGATGCATGATCGGCAGTAAAAACAAACAAGGTATTTTCATACCAAGGCATTGTTTTCGCATGACTGAAGAAATTACGTAAAGCATTGTCAGTATATCCTATACATTCATGCACAGGCAATGGTCCTTTGGGAAATTTTCCTTCATATCTTTCAGGAACTTTAAAAGGATGATGCGACGAGAGCGAAAATACACTGGTAAAAAACGGTTCTTTAAAAGAGTTCATTTCATCTGCGAAAAACTTAAAAAACTCTTCATCCCATATTCCCCAAATACCATCAAAATCTTCATCGTTGTTATATTCATTTTTTCCATAATAATCATCAAAACCTGCTAAATGTGTGAATGACTGAAATCCCATAGATCCATTTGGCGCACCATGGAAAAAAGCAGTGTAGTAACCTTCTCTACCAAGATATTGTGCCAAACTACAAGTTTTATTACTTGAGTAATGAGACAAAACATATGGAACTTTCACATAAGGAATACCTGCAACAACCGATGGAATTGCATCAATAGATTTACGACCGTTTGCATAGGCATATTTAAATACAAGACTATATTCCATCAACGAATCAATAAAAGGCGTGTAACCTTTATAATCAGGAATATCCTTATTAAGAAATCCAACATATTCTCTGCTCCAGCTTTCAAGAATGAAAACGACAACATTATTTTTTCTCACCACACCACTTGAATCTTTTTTGTGATGAATTGAAAAATAATTATTTGTCAAATTCTCGTCAAAGTATTTTATTTTTTCTAACCCACTTTTTCCAATTGTTCTAATCAATGTAAAAGGCGTATTCTGCACAATTGCCATCTCGTTTGGCTGCGAAACATATTCTCCTGCGTCAGCAAGAGATATTGGCCGTGTACTATGACGAAATCCACCACGGACTCCTCCAAAACACAAAAAAAGAGTCAGACACATTGTTACTATTGAAACTGCGTAAAATACAACATTCTTTTCGCAAGGATTTTTAACAGAAAATCTGTCATATAAAAATATTAGCAAAAAAACTATTCCTATAAATAACAATGACATATACCACCAATCAACTGCGAACTTTAAAAACAGCAAAAACAAATTTTCCTCGTTTGAAAACTGAGAAAACACCAAAGAAGTTGTTCGCTTTACAGTAAATTGATAATAAACAGTATCTGATATATTTGCAAGAAGCCCTATTGAATTTGTTACAATAAAGATCCACTTTGCAACTTTTTGATAAAGACTATTGTAAACAAAACGGAAAGGCAAAATATTTAACAGGATAAATACAATGTTAAGGTAGATTATTGCTGCTGTATCAAACTTAAGACCACCAGCAAGTATTGTCATGAAATTCGACAATGACATATCATTGAACCAATCCACATTGTACAGATAAAACACAATGCGAGTAAAAGTCATTAAAACATAAACAAGGAATATTCTATATAAGAATACCAGATAATGATGAAGTTTAGGTCTCGTCATACTTTTTATAATTGACGCAAAAGTATAAATTTTCATCGGTTAGAAGTGCACTAGCAAAACAGTTTATTTCCAAGCAAGTACAAGATTTCAGAGAAAATCCGTACGGTCCTATCTCGTACGCCCTGTTTCATGCGCACGCCATAAAACAAAAAACGCCTACCATGTTCATGATAGACGTTTCTAAAAAAAAGAGGCGGCACCT
>JAKSUA010000010.1 GCA_024409235.1 Bacteroidales bacterium
ATATATCGAGGCAACCCCTCAAAACAGAAAAGGCAACCAATCACGGTTGCCTTTCACTGTTTAATAACACTACATAATTGTAGCAAATATATAAAGATTAATTATTTTCTAGCCGGGATTCGAACCCGGGACCAACTCTTTAGTGAGAAGAGCGCTCTATCCACTGAGCTACTAGGCCACCACAAAATTAATAAAAATATTTAATCACAAAAGTTATTTCCCGCAATCCCCACATTCTCATATATTTTATCTTACCAACACTTATTCATCATCTGTCAAGCGTCTTAAAAACTCTGGCTTTAGAAATGGCTTTATTTCTTCGAAAGAAAATTCAGCAAACAAACGCATATTCCAATGAAAGGGATGAAAAAAACGAAATGTGACTATTTTACCCAAAGAATCAGTTTCAATCTCATATTGGGAAAGATGAACAGGGGCTATGTCTTCGCCATATGAAAAAAAAATCATCATCATCGTCATATGCATCATTGTCCTTCTTCACATCATCATAATCTTCTTCTATCTTTTTCCGATATATTTCCAATAGTTTATCCTTATTAATAAACACCTCTTCTCTAAGATTTTTGCCCTCTTTGAGATCAAACGTAAATAATTCAATACCTATGAATGTATCGGCGAAATTTTCTGTGCGTAATGTTACATTTAAGATATCATTTTTTTGATAATTGATATCATAGTATTCCAACACATAATCCTTTTCCCGTAAACATTCCCATATACCATTGCAACCCAAAATTAATTTCTTCTTATAATTCAAACGATCTTTGTAGTTTGTAAAATTACTGTCAAAGACATAATATACCTCTTGTATTGTACGATAAATTTGGGGCTGTGTAATTGTAAGCTCTTGAAGTTCACAACATTTTCCATCTATACAAACAGAGTCTTTTATTATCTTAACCGATTGGGAATACAACGACAAGGAACTGCATAATATATACACAACAAGAAACTTTTTATACCAACATTTCATAATTGAATATATCAATAACTAACCTCATTAAATTTTCTCATTCTTAAATATTTAATCCTTTCTTTCGTTACCTGCAAGGCTTTCTCCATGTATAGAATCATATCCATACGAGTAGAACCACACGTATCATTTAAATGAGAGGACGCATATGCATATCTGTAATATTCCCAATACTGTTGCTCTAAAAGAAGCATATCCGCTATATCTTCATCATATTGAGCCGTTAGACTATCTATGACAATATGTAATAACGAATCTGCTTTCTGTAGTTCCAAATTTGTACAAATTTGTTTCTCCAACATTGTCCCCCCCTGACAATCGCAATTAACAGATGATTTATTATTTAAATATTTCTGAGACTTTATGATTTGCATATCTACAATACCTTTTTTTTGTAATTTTTCTTTCTTTACGGAAATAAGTTTTCTGCGAAAATCTTCATTATCAATTTCTAATGTTACTATACACTTTTGCAATGAATCTACAACATAGTTTAACGAAGCGAATTTGCGTATAACAGAATCTATCTGAAGCTTTTGTATTTCTATAATAGAATCTTTTATTCGAATCTTTTTCTCGTTTTGATTATTCCAAGAACAACCAGAAATGATTAGAATACACATAACTATGATACAAGTTAGATCTCTCATTTTGATAACAAATCTTTTGTTCTTAAATAGCGCCATGTTGCCAACCTTTGCAATGATAGTTTTCTAACCTCTCTCATATCGTATATTATATTTCCAACCTTCACATTTTTTATATTTTTCATAAAATTTAAATTTCCATTTTTTTGTAAATATGCTTTTGCTCTCCCTTCCCCTTGAAAATACACATACAACCAGAAAAATAATTGGTCTTCATTCGGACTACCATATTTAAATTCTTTTGCATCATTTAGAAATTTATTAAGACGTTGTGTTAACATTGCTGCCAACGCATATATACCTAGTCTCAAGTTTTTGAATATAGGAGTTTTTAGCAATACGCCATGTTCATTGGGCACTTCTACTATTGTATAATCAATATCCTTTCTATAATCATGAGGTAAATAAATTTTATATCTATCATACTCCATAAAAAAATAATCAACGCCTAAGTATACATAACCATCAATTTCTTTTGTAATATCAACATTATATGGTTCAACACTTGAATAATTTCGTTCAATCCATAGGTTTAACCCTTCCCCTAATGCTATTGTACATAACAAAGAGGGGATAAGTTCTGTTCTAAGTATACAAACATTTTCTATTACCTTTAATACATTTTTTTCTCTGTAATCATCAATATATCCCGACCATTCAAGTACTTGAATGCCATATATATATGATATTTTCTCCTTGTTATTTATCGCCTCTAACATGGAAAAAGGTATGGAATTAAAAGTTACTAAATCTATACTATATATATATATCGGATTGGAAGGCGTTAGTTTTATTGGCGTTCCAGCATTATTAAATCCACTTACTTTTAATTCAAACTTCCAATATTTTTCATTATGGAAAATTTCTTGTAAATAAATATATCGATGATGATATTCACAACACCCTTTAAGTTGTTTTAATATATTCCACTCTTCTTTTGTAATTCCTAATACCAAAAGATTTTCTTTATTTGGTAAAATACTTATGTGTATCACCTCTAATACACCAACTTTTGTACCTTCTTCTGTTATTATATGTTCCACAACACTGATTTTCTTTTGCAGGAAGGATTCTCTTGTTAAACATAGTCCAGAACTTTTTGCTCCTTGTGGCACTTGCGGAAGTGTTATTTTTGATGTTTTTCTTGGGTAGCATATTTTTGAATATAGAACTATTCTATTATTATCCCACAATGCACCTGGTGTTGCAATGTATTCAAAATTAGAACCATCTATATTTCCATTTAAGAATGCGAGATCTGAATAAAACACTTCTTGAAATTTATAGGTATCATCGAAGATTTGCTTTTTATCAATATAACCAAACGCACAATTATAATACTCGTTTAGTTTATTTTTCTTAAAATAATACATTGTATAAACATAGGGAATAACAAATTCGTTTCCTTGTGTTTCTACTTTCAAATAAATTGGATTAGTCCAATCTACAATTTCAGAGTTCACAATACATTCCTCAACAAAGTGTGTACCAAATGAACAAATACTTTGTTTTGACTCCGAAAGAAATATCAATGGTTCAGAATTTCCCCTTCGAGAAAATGATATATAGAGTTTGTGTGATAAATCCATGTTTTCAAGCCACATTATAGGCCAACCGTTTGTTTCATACATTCGAGCCGTAAGATTGTTCTTGTCCGTACCTACCTGTATGGAATTGCCAAGACTATCGGCGTATATGCCATATACGTTGTATGAATATCCGTATTCGCTTCTAATATCTATATACACACGGTTGTTGTTCCCATAGCAAGATAATATAGCCGTGTTTAATTCCATTCTTTTAAGCAACTGGCTACCAACGTACAATCCTTCTTCCGAGTGCATACCCCAAAATGCCACGGGGTCTATGAACGCCAAAATCTGTTCTCGGCTCATTCTTCGCTCAAAATCGGTTATCCCGGATGGCACTACAGCATAACGGCCTTGCTTGGCGTAGCCCACGGTTATTGGGCATATCTCGGTATCCACAACAATTTCAAATCCTATGGATGTGTTGGAGTTAAACGTACCAAACCATTCTCCATCCAACACAAACATTTTTTTTATATCCATGTCATAAAAAAGAGAATCGATTGTTACTTCATCGGTCAAATCATTGCTATATCCAACCATGTCAGCCGAATACGCTCCCTCAAAATCCGCTTCGCTATAAAGCCTGTCTATCAAATCGGTTGCTGTGCCGCCTGGCTCCAGCATTTCCGTGTCCGATTGCAGAATGCTGTCTTTTCGTATTCCACGATATACATAATAAGCCACATTTCGAAACCGTATATCCAAATTATCTATCGGTTTCAGTATCACATTAACCAATGCGTTACTTTCGGCGTTTGGCACTACTATTATTTGACCTTTCTGACAGGCGAACGCCTTTGCATCCTCACTCAAACAGAATAGCGAGGTTACAAGAAAACTATTTTCTCCGCCATCAGAGAAACGCCCCGTTTCTTCTCCAAATTTCGTATGTTCCGTATAAAAGTGCATAGGTAAATGATATTCTTTTCAAATTACAAGTCGGTAAATATATTTGTTTCTTGTTGAATTTCAACGTAATTGTAATAAAAACTCATCGGCTACCGCTAACGCTCCAATTGTACAATTTCTTATATATCGAGGTAACCCCTCAAAACAACAAAGGTTCGCCATCCGACGAGCCTTTTTTAAAAAATTTCTTACACTTTGTGATACACCACCCTGAAAAAAACATATATTTGTTGTATTGCTTAATTAAAATTGTCTTGGAAGAATTATTAGACGATATTGTAGCATGTCTTTGCGACAACGGTTTTGACTTCAAAATGGAATCAAAATTGTCGTCGTATAATCCGCTTGAGTATTTCGTTGAACAAGTAAGTGAAAAGGAGATTCGTCATAGCCAAATCTTGAAGGACTTATTTGATGAAAACGGTCCTCATGGTTACAGGAATTTATTTCTTGATTCTTTTCTTGAAATGATAAAATGCAATATTCCCCCAAAATGTGAAATTTTTGTAGAAAAAGAAAGAAAGATTGCTCGTGTAATTACCTCAGGTGGAGACAGAAGTATAGATTTACTACTGAGCTGGCACTATCGTGGAAAGGACTATGCTATTATTATCGAAAACAAATTAAATGGAGCTCAATTCCAACCATATCAGTTGGAAGAATACAAACAATCTTTGGAACGTGAAGGATATGTTGTTTTATCAATAGTTGTTATATACGACAAAAAAAATGCTTATGGAAATGGGGTTAAAAGTTTATGCTCCTCTGACATTAGTAAATGGCTTAATTCAACGTTGGAATCTTGTGACACAAAAGATTCTTCCTATTGGGGAATAAAAGCTTACGTTCAATTGATTGATAATATGGCAATAAAGAATATCAATATGGTAAATGCAGAAAGTATTGTAGAGATGGCTCACAAAAATCCAGAGTCATTCGCAAATTTGGCAAAAATTGTCAATGCGTACAACGAACTTAAATTTGCAGTGTTTAACGAATTGCAAAATGCCAAGCAACTTGAAAAAATCCAATCAGAAATTAAGCCTACCGACATACAGTTCTGGCACGATGAAGACTATAAAAGAAACAAATTATTTGTTAGTGTGTGGTTTAACAACAACCAATATTCTTTGTACATACAAAACGACAACGAAGAAAAGGATCGGTCACGCTCGTTGTCTAATATCAATTTCGAGAAATATAACGACACAAATAAATATTATCAACCAAAGAATGAAAAAGAAAGGGTTTATTCATTCCCAGAAGAAACAAATAGATTGATTAGGAAAATCAAGGAAGTTATAGAAGAACTTAAGTCTATAAATGGTTGAGAATCTTAAGTAACAAAAACGTGCAGTAAAAAAGTTATTTCCCGCAATTTTCCCCACGCACGGCCAATCTGCTTAAACTCCGAAAAAGATAGTTGGAAGTCTTTTTCTCCGTTTTTTTCGGGGGCTAACCACATCGTTAATCCACCAATAAAACAGTTAACTCCTAACTCATAAATCCAAACTCCTAACTAAAAATCGCCCCCTCAAACCAGCAGATTTGCCCCCTATACACATTGCGAGAATAACTTTTTTCTACTTTTGCAAAAAATAGATTGTTTTTTATTATGAAGAGATTAACAGAATTTATTAAGGAATTTCCTAAAAAAATTAAAACATTCAAGGAATACTGCGAAAATAGTGAAGAAATAAGTAATAAAGATGAATTTCGTATCGACATGCTATTTTACGAAGAAGAACAGCAAAAATCACCATGTAATCTTCTATTGGAATATGAACACCTTAAGAATATTCCCGGGACAATAATGTCTGCAAGATATGATCATGGCAATACAAATACTAAAACTCAAGATCACTTTCATGTATATCTCAAAGGAAATCAAATATATGCAATTAATAGAGATGGATCATCTCATGATGGAACCTACAATAGAAAATTGAATAAAAAAGAAATCAAGTTTTTTACCCAATATGGCTTTTCTATACCAGATAACGGTATTCTAGAATGTATAGACATAGACATTAATAGAACATTACCTTCTATTGACTTAAAGAATTGTTATCATTTATTGTTAGATTAGTTCGAAAACAGAAATATTTTATAAAAGATATTCTCGTAGGGCTTTCGACCACGCCCTCGCAAAATCCCCACACACAACCCTCGCCATTTTGCTAAAAGCGTCCGCCTCATTCTTCGGCTTCCGCTTTGGGGTGCGTGGCTCTCAGCCCCATAAACCACCATCGCAAGAATAAACGTATAAGGGTGTTTAATAAGAAAATATGTCCGTCGCACCGCCGTTTTGCAGTTACGTTGCACCATTATAACATATTGACTATCAATATTATAAAATTGCATTTTTCTTATAAATAATACATTTTTCTCATTGTCAGTCCGTAGAATTTTGTATATTTATATGTCAATCAAGCACTTACATGGTTTTTGGTTGCCGTTTTTTCTATAAGTCGCAAAATTTTATACTATGGATTTGTTTAACATTCGCGTGTTCCCTTATCAAGCGGGAACCATCTTAAAAGCCCCTCACGTTTGTATCGTGTCTTGTGGGGCAAATTTGGGTTCAGTTGTCCGTTACCCAATCGAAAAAAACACTTTGGTTGTGTCTTGTTTGCAGGAAAATCTTCCGCTTGTCTTTGTCGCCGCCAAACTCATCGGTTTTGCTGGTGTTGCCGATTTGTATTCCAAAAAGTTTCGCAACCACAAAAGCATTGCCCCAAAAGATTATGGTCATCTTTTGCTAAGCGTTCTCACAAGCGTACCACATTCCAATTTGTTCAAAGCATACAAGCAAATAAAATCGTTGCCGGTTCCTACAACCCAAGCGGAATGGGCTTCTCACAAAGTGAATTGCAAACGTATTGCACAAAATTCGTTTATTCAATAACCTAAATTATTTTCATCATGGATTTAAACCTAAAAATTCAAACATTCAATGGCTGTTGCCATACACCAGGCACTATTTACATCCGTGCCGTCGGAAAGGGTATCGGTTCTCGTCTTGCCGAATTTAAAAACGGCTGTATCGCCATTTTCACAAATGACGTGAACACGTTTTCCCTTGCCTGCCAAGTTGCCAAAATTTTGGACTATTCCGGCAAACTCAAACCGCAAATCCAATGTGGCAAATTAACCCACAATGTTCCCGTACTCGATTGCGAAAAGTATAAGATGTTGTTTTTCCATTTGCTCAAAAATCTCACTCCGGAAAAACTCGCATCTCTAAACGAATGCCTCGATGATATTGAATCGCGTATCCGCGAAAACGAGAGCGAGATAGAAGGACTAAGGCATCTTCTTTTCGTGTTCTCATACGAAGCCGTCCTGTAACACCTAACCGCAACGCAATACCATGAAAGACTTTCAAAACATAAAAATCCGTACATACAACGGCATTCCCAAGCCAAATGCCGTGTATGTTCTCAGTAGGGGGAGCAATTCGGGAAAGCTCCAGAAAGCTCCGTGCCCCAACTGCTACGAAATCATATCCGAAACAAATCGTGTGGGGGAACTAAGTGCCGCCGTACACATTCTTTTTTGCTCGGGACGGCTCCGCCCATATCTGCACGGCTCGGTCATTGAGTTCGTAAGGTTGGAGCATTACCGCAAACTATTCCTGGAACTTTGGAACAATATTGACCCGACTGTCATGGAGAAAACGGCAACTGTATTAAAGGGCATTGAAATTTGCCAAGTCGAAACGCTAAAGAAACTCAAGCAGCTCAAGGAAATGCGTTTCTATGTTGCAAAATGTGCAATCAAATAAAAGCCCGATTTCGGGCTTTTATTGTAAAAATCTCGGCCGGATTCTCACCGGCTCGAGCAAAAGTTTTTTCATTCCAAATATACACAGATTTTTGTCTTTTTCAAGGCAAATCAGCGCACCTAAAGGCAACCGACACGAAAGCCATTGTACACCCGAAAAATAGAGCTAAATTTAAGTATCGGATTCGGGAAAAGTTGTTCGGTTCAAATCCATACAAACTCAATACCAACTCCGAATTAACTAACACATAACAATCTAAATTTTCTAAACTTATGGGAAGAATTAAAAAAGGTATCTTAGGCGGTTTCCACGGAACAGTTGGGACCGTTGTCGGAGCTTCATGGAAAGGCATCGACTACATGCGTTCCAAGGCTGAGTCAATCAAAAATCCTCGTACAAGAGGACAGGTAACGCAACGTAACCGCTTTGCGACAACATTGTGTTTCTTGCAGCCAATCACGTCGTACATCCGTATCGGATTCCGTCCGTATGCTGTAAAGCAAACTGGTTTCAATGCCGCAATGGCGTACAACATCAAAAATGCCATCAAAGGCGAGTTTCCAAACTTTGAGTTGGATTATCCAAAGGCGTTGGTATCACGTGGCACGTTAACGCCTGCCGAAGGTGCGGATGTCACTGTCATTGACGGTGGTGTTTTGTTCAACTGGCGCGACAATAGTGGCAAAGGCGATGCGCTGCAAACTGATTTGGCAATGCCGTTGTTGTTCAACAAAGACAAGCAAGAGGCTGTGTTTAGTACAGCAAGTAACAAACGATTTGAAGAGGAGGCAACTCTTACCGTACCCGCAGATTGGAACGGTAGTGAGGTTGAAGCATATTTGGGTTTCATTTCTGCCGACGGTAAGAGTGTCGCCACTTCAGAATACTTGGGTAAAGTAACCATCGGCTAATCATCACGTAACCAATTGCCAAGCCCGCCCGAAAGGACGGGCTTTTTTATTGTAGAGATATGGATTCTGCCGCAGTACGTTTCTTAGAATCAATCATGTGGGCATAAATTTGAGTTGTAGCTACATTTCTATGAGACAACATTTTTGATACGGTGTAAATATCGTTTCCTTTTGCTATCAGCAATGTGGCAAACGTATGACGGAAACAGTGAAAAGTGATGTGCTTTTTTATACCAGCTCTTCGAACCCATTTGGGTAAATCTTTATTGATAACATACGTAGTCAAAGACTTAAATATGGTTCCTTCTTCCTTCGGTTCTCCACAAAGTCTATATGCCTCAAATGAGATAGGATTGACAATGTTTGCTTTGGTCTTTTGGGTAGTTGTCCGTATGCAATACCCACCATCTTGATACATTTCCACATTCTCCCATTGCAAACTAAGAATATCACTTCTTCGCAAACCTGTCAAAGCAGAAAACAATGCGGCTCTTTTAAGTTCCATATTGTCGCAAGGTGTGTTTGCAAGTATTTTTAACTCTTCAATTGTCAAAAATTCCCTATTTGTATCGATGGTTTTGATAGGTTCAAGTTGTAGCATAAAATCCTCTTTCAATAATTTCTTTTTCAAGGCAACTTTTAATACGGCTCTAAATGTATTCCAATATGAAGAAGCTGAATTTATATGTAGTTTTTTGTTAGGATGGCTTAAATCGTTCGTACTTAATAAATATTGACGAAAACCATTACACAATTCATAACTCACATCTCCAAATTTACAATGATTGTCTGTGAATCTACAAAAGTGCTTAAATGTGATATTCCATCTGTTATCTCTATTCTCACACTCATTTCTGAAAAAACCGATAAAATCTACTTTGTCAATCTGCGTATCTATGAATCCAAATTTATTGTTGAATATGTCAACCTGGCGTTGTGAACATATTGCATTGGCAACGTCCAACATCTTTTCATTGTACATTTTTTCTTGTTTGTTTTTAGGATTGGCGAAAATATGAATCCCCAGAAACTCCCGACGGCTAAATTCTTTTGTCCGTGGATTTTGAATTGGTGGATAATAATCCAAATACAAACTGAATTTTTCATTCGCGATAGGCTTTTTTCGCAAGGTTACTTTTGATGCATACATAATTTTTAGTTTTTGCGGTTTAACATTATTCTATTGAGGTCTTCCTTCAAAACATAAATGGAATGACCTATTTTTATTTTATCAATCTTATGTTCTCTTATCACATCATATAAATGGCTACGTCCGACAGAAAAAACTTTTGTCGCTTCTGGAATTGAATAATAGTCCTCATTATTAGCCATGTTTATACCTCTTGCATTCTCCCAATCCACCTTTGAGATTAGAACATTTTTTCCTTGTCGTTTTCGAGGTATTTCTTTATGGTCACTGATAAATTCATATACGTAGTTGTCCCTTAAATGATATTTTTCTGCTATTTCGGAAACGCTGTACCATTCTTGGATTTGAGCATATTTCTTTTTATAGAAAACTCTCTCCAATGTTTCCTTTGGATAATAGGCACAGCCCTTGAATGTTATAGGTGTAATGTTTAACGGCTTTATCTTACGATAAAACCAGGTTAATGATATTTCAAAATGACTCAAAGCATCTTTGGTCGTATAGTATTGCGACAAGTCAACATCATCATTCTTGATAGGTTCATTTTTTTGTATTTGAGGATTTTTTAGGTCATCAACACTAATACGAACCAACCGTGTACCATATTTAATAGATTGGAGAGAACCGTTGCTTATCATCTTTCGTATTGTTTTCGGAGACATTCCAAGTAATTTGGCAGAATCTGAAATAGAAAGGAATGTTTTCGACAACAATTCTTCTAGTTTTTTCTCCAAAATATCTTGTTGAGTACGTTCGGCAAGAATTTTCTTCTTGTTGAATTTGTATAACTTTTTGGAACAAGCATCGGAACAACATTGTGTTCGGCTTTGGTGAGCTGTGAAAGTCTTTCCACACACAGCACAGACTTTTGTATAAGTATTTGGCATTGCGATTCAAATCTTGGACTTATTAGACTAAAATTCGCCCGCAATAATGGGTACTGTTGGGTAATATTAGGTACACACTTCTTCATCTTGGATATATTACTGCTTCGTTCTACAACGAGGTACAAACGGGGTACAAAATTAGTCTAAAAATCGGTTTATAAATAAAAATTGGTAACAAATAAATCTTGATAAAAAGCCGTACAACGACTATTTATCAAGATTTATAGAGAATTGAATCGTTTTGTTTAGGGGAATCTACTTGCCCACGCAGAAATGTGCGAAAATATTGCCTAACATCTCTTCTTCACTGATTTCTCCGGTAATTTCTCCTAAATAATGAAGAACTTGACGTAATTCAAGGCTAATTAAATCATTTGTAAGGCCGTTTTGAAATCCTTCGTCAATATTGTGTAGTGATTCCAAAGCGTGCTGAAGAGCTTCATAATGACGGAAATTTGTAACTATAGCATCTTCCTGACTTATGCTACTAGCATTTACTTCGGCCAATAATTTTTCAATCAACAAATCAACATATTTGTTCTCTTTTGCCGAAATGTATAGAAATTCATCATTGTCCGACATTCCTTGAAAATCATCTTTGGTTATTGCCTTTTGATAATCAGGAACAAGGTCTATTTTATTGATTATAAGAAAAATCTTTTTGTCTTTTGTACGGCGTTTTATTTCAGAAATAGTCTGCTGGATATCCTTTTTATCTGCAGTAATATCAAAAAGAACAAATATGAAATTCGCCTTATCTATGTTCTCGAAAGTTCTTTGAATACCTATTTTTTCTATTTCGTTATCGGTTTCGCGAATACCTGCCGTGTCAACAAATCGAAATGTAACTCCGCCAATAACAATGGTGTCTTCTATCACATCTCTGGTTGTTCCTGGTATTGAAGAAACTATTGCCTTATCTTCATTTAATATGGCATTCAACAGCGTTGATTTTCCCACATTTGGCTCGCCTACAATACATACAGGAACGCCCTGTTTTATCGCATTTCCCAACTTAAACGAAGCTACTAATTTCTCAACACGTTTTGTCAGGTCATTGCATAAACCCATCAACTGGCTACGGTCGGCAAATTCTAAGTCTTCTTCACTGAAATCAAGCTCTAATTCAAGTAATGACAAAAAGTTTAGAAGAACATCACGAAGATCCTTTAATTCTTTTGCATAGCCTCCTTTCATCTGCGATATTGCAAGATTATGGGATGCAGCAGAATCCGAAGCTATTAGGTCTGCAACAGCTTCTGCCTGAGAAAGATCTAATTTTTTATTTAGAAAAGCACGTTGTGTGAACTCCCCTGGATGTGCAAGCCGTGCTCCGTTCTCTATCAATAAGTTAAGTATTTCATTTTGTATATACGAAGAAGCATGACAACTAATTTCTACAGAATCTTCGCCAGTATATGAGTTAGGCGAATTGAATACCGAAACCAATACAGAATCTATCGTTTCTCCATTATTCCGTATTTCTCCGTAATGAATTTTATAGCCTTCCTGCAACCAGTCAGTTTGCTTTTTGTAAGGATGAAATATAGCGGAAATAATCTCTTTTGTTTTTTCTCCGCTAATTCTAATTACAGCAATCGCACCTTTACCATGAGCTGTTGCAATTGCACATATTGTGTTTGATTCTACAATCATTTTTGTTTTATAATTGAAGGCTTTGGCATCTCCTGGTCAAGAGGAGAAAATGCATTGTAAACAGCAAAGATTCCGAATAATACCAAGATTATTCCTGCAATTTTATTTATGTAGAAAATAATTCTCAGACGGAAATATTTTCTGAAAATATTCACAAATGTCGATAATAAAAACCAGATGCTGATTGCACCGCAGAAGATGCCGCTTAGAAATATGATTAATGAATAAATATCATCCTGAACAATACCTAAACTAGCAAACACAATTCCATAGAAAATAATTGTTATTGGATTTGTGATTGTTAGGACAAATACTGAAAAAAAGTCTGATAAAGAATTGGATTCCTTATATTTAAAAGCTCTCGCCTGTTTGATTGTGTTTTTGAAAAACATCCGTAAACCGAGAGCAATCAAAATAACGGAGCCAATAAGCATAATCAGCATGTGCTGTTCTTTAAAGAAATCCGAAACTAGAGTTAAACCAAGTCCGGCTATGCTTGCAAAAACAGTGTCGGCACAGGCTGCACCAAGACCGGAAATAAATCCAGAAAGTCTTCCCTGCTGAAGTGTACGCTGAATGCACAAAATACCTATAGGTCCCATTGGTATTGAAACAAAAAGACCTATCAAAATTCCCTGTATGAATAAGGTTGTTGTTAGCATTCAGTACTTAATAAAGACAAAAATAATATTTTATTACGGATTTTTTCACTTTCGTTTAGTGAAAATTAGTGTGATATTGTTGATAAGTGCCTATTTGTAAAAATTCATTTCGTCTAAATATTTCCATGCAGTTTGAGGCATATACCCTTGTACGTTTTTACCTTCTTTTATACAATTCCGTATAAAACTCGAGGAAATCTCCATTAAAGGAGCTTGTACTATCGAGATATTTTTATGATTCTTAAATTCTTCCGGTATATCATAGCCTGGCCGTGGATACACATAGATTTTATATTCTTCTAAAATACGTTGGTAGTTTTTCCATTTTGTGAAGGACTGGATATTATCCCCTCCCATAATCAATGAAAATGAATGATTTGGATATTTATCAGACAAATGAGCCAATGTGTTGACCGTATAAGACGGCTGCGGCAAAGTAAATTCTATTGACGAAGCACGAAAATGAGGAATGTCCTCAATTGCCAGTTCAACCAGATGAAGTCTTTGATAATCATTCAGCAACGAAGCCTTTTCTTTAAGTGGATTTTGAGGAGAAATCACAAACCATAACTCGTCCATAGGCGAGAAATCCAATAAATAATTGGCTATCACCAAATGCCCAACATGTATGGGATTAAACGAACCGAAATATAAACCTACTTCCATAAAAAAGGCTGCCTATGAAAAACATAAGCAGCCATACTTGTATTAAAAAACACTATTATTCAGCAATTGCATTTTCACCAAAAGCCAACTCTTTATCTACAAGAATACGACCGCAATATTCACATACGATAATTTTCTTGTGGCTCTTAATGTCTAACTGACGTTGAGGAGGAATTTTATTGAAACAACCACCACATGCGTCACGTTCAACTGTTGCTACTGCAACACCGTTGCGTGCATTTTTACGAAGACGGGAATATGCATTCAACAAACGTTCGTCAATAGCTCTTGAAATATTTTCAGATTCAGCTTTTAGGTGATCTTCTTCAGCTTTCGTTTCGTTGATAATCGTATTTAATTCAGTTTCTTTAGCATCTAAATCCAATTTACGGTCAGCATGCTTTGCATTAGCTGTTTCCAACTGTTCTTTACGATTTTCAACGTCTCTTGTATATTCACGAATACGTTTTTCGAAAAGTTCGATATTTAATTTTTGAAATTCAATTTCTTTTGCAATAGCATCAAACTCACGGTTGTTGCGAACGTCCATTTGTTGTTCTTCGTAACGTTTCACTTGTTCCTGAGCGTCTTTTATCTCTTCTTTTTTAGTAACGATATCTTTTTCTTTCTGAGTGATTTCGTCCTGAATTTTTGCGATACGAGTTTCAAGACCAGCCAATTCATCTTCCAAATCTTTTACTTCCAATGGAAGTTCTCCACGAAGACGTTTGATCTCATCAATTTTAGAATCTGCTTCCTGCAATTGGAACAATGACATTAATTTTTGTTCAACTGTTTGTTCTGAAGCCACTTCTGCCTGTTTTTTTGCCATGCTTATAAATAGTTTATCGGGTTCGTATTAACCTTAGAAATTTGGATTGCAAATTTATAAAATTTTTTTATTAACAAATCATAAATAAGTTCTTTTGTATATTGTTCCGATTCAAAATGTCCAATATCTGCTATAACAAGTTTATTTTCAGCCTGAAAGAAGTCGTGATATTTAACATCTGCAGTAATAAACACATCTGCTTCGGCCCTTATTGCATCCTGTATCAAAAAACTGCCGGAACCGCCGCAGACTGCAATCTTTTGAACTTTATTTGTAAGAATTTTCGTATGTTTGACTGAACCGCAGTGAAATGTCTCTTTTATTCTTTTAAGAAACGCCATAGTGTCTTCTGGTTCAGGTAAATAACCAATCATTCCGTCCCCTACGCTTTGGAATTCATTTTTTAGGGGAAATAAATCATAGGCTACTTCTTCGTATGGATGACTGGTTTTCAGCGCAGATAATACTTTGTTTGTCATAACAGACGGGAACACCGTTTCAAAGCGACATTCTGCTTCTTCATGAAATTCATTAATTTCCCCGACAAATGGCCGGGCATTTTCTTTTGCCTGAAAAGATCCCGTTCCCTGAGTGTAAAATCCACACTTTTCGTAATTGCCGATACAACCGGCACCAGCCTCATAAACCGCCTGGCGAACTTTGTCTATGAATGATACCGGCACATAAGTAACAAGCTTTGTCAAAGCGTTTTCTTTTGGAACCAAAATCCGGCATTTCTGCAAGCCTATCTTCTCACAGATTTTTCCATTAACGCCATGTTCAACACTGTCTAAATTAGTATGACAAGCATAAACAGAAACATTATTTTTTATTGCAAGTGATGTGCACTTCTCTATATCTGTTTGATTATTAAACTTTTTTAAAGGACGGAACACAAACGGATGGTGAGCAATAATCAGGTCTGCACCACAATCAATAGCTTCATTCATAACTTCGGAAGTTACATCTAACGAAATTAAAACCTTTGAAACTGGAGCTGTTTTCTCGCCCACTATCAGACCTGCGTTGTCGTAATCTGCCTGATAAGCCAAAGGAGCTGCATCTTGCAATATTGAAATAAAATCTTGAACTATCATTGTTTAAAATTTTTCAAATTTATGAATTCTAATTATTTTTGCATAGAACATTAAAAAATTAAATAGCGATGGCAACTTTAAAAAAATCTTCAGACAAGAAAATTGCAGGCGTTGCAGGTGGTGTAGCAAACTATTTAGAAATAGATCCTACTTTGGTTAGAATTATCTGGGCATGTGCTGTTATTTTTGCAGGATTCGGATTACTTGCATACTTAATCTGCTGGATATTAATGCCAGAAAATTAGTATGAACGTAGCATTTTTAAGCATTGGTGACGAACTTTTGATTGGTAAAACAATCAACACCAATGCTTCTTGGCTTGGAGAAAAACTTTCAGCCATCGGTTTTGACATTCATTGTGTCGAAACAATTTCTGACAACAGATGTCAGATAATTTCATCGCTAAACCGTTTAATTTCCGAAAATAATGTTGTTATCATTACTGGAGGACTTGGTCCTACAAATGATGATATAACCAAACATGTTCTGTGTGAAATATTCGACACAGAATTAGAATTTAATCAACAGGCTTATGACGGAATGGCGCGGTACGTACTCGCCCGTAACCAGGAAATCAATGACAAAAATCTTACTCAGGCGCAATTCCCGAAAAAGGCTACGTTTGTTCCAAATCCATGTGGAACTGCATCTGGAATGTGGTTTGAAAAAGATTCCTCGGTAATTGTTTCGTTGCCGGGCGTTCCACACGAAATGAAAGCTATTATGCTTGAATCGGTTATTCCTTGGTTGAAAAACCGGTTTGAATTGCCTGCTATATTCCATCGCCACGTTTTAGTTTCAGAAATTGCAGAATCAAAACTGGCAGAAACTATTTCGGACTGGGAAGCACAATTGCCGGAACAAATTCATTTGGCATATCTTCCTTCGCCAGGCATTGTAAAATTACGTATGTCGTGCGTTGCAGAAAACGAAGCGAAAGCTCACGAACTTGTTGAAAAAGAAGAAGCTAAATTAAAAAACATCATAGCACCGTACATTTGGGGCTACGACGATGACACAATAGAAGAAGTTGTTGGAAAACTTCTCCTAAAATATAATGCAACAGTTTCAACAGCCGAGAGCTGCACTGGAGGAAATATTTCGCGTATGCTCACCCGCATTTCCGGCAGCTCTGCATATTATTACGGAAGCGTGATTTCATATGACAATTCTGTCAAAATCAAAGAACTTAATGTAAATCCCAAAGACATTGAGCAACATGGAGTTGTTAGCGAGCAAGTGGTAAAAACAATGGCAACTGAAATCCGCAAGAAAATTGGAACTACTTACGGAATAGCAACTTCAGGAATTGCCGGACCAACCGGAGGTTCCGAAGAAAAACCTGTTGGAACAGTTTGGATTGCCGTAGCTTCAGAAAAAAATATTGTCGCAAAGAAATTTCTTTTCGGAAAAGAACGTGACACAAATATTGAAAAAGCTACTGTTTCAGCGTTACGTATGCTCCAACAATTAATTCTGCAAGAACATCTAGCATAACATAAACAGTAAAAAATGAACTCTCCTACCAAAATATTATTTGTCTGTTTAGGAAACATCTGCCGTTCTCCTTTGGCCGATACTATTATGTGCAAACTAATTGCAGATAAGTATCTTTCAGAGAAATACGAGATTGATTCGGCGGGAATTTTAGATTATCATGAAGGCGAAAAAGCAGATTACAGAATGCGCTGCCATGCTGATTTTCGAGGTTATGAAATAACACATTTGTCCCGTCCTGTGGAGAAATCAGATTTTGACAAGTTTGACTTGATTTTTGGAATGGATGACCAAAACATCCGTGATTTGGAATCACTTGCCCAAAACGATGAACAAAAAAATAAAATCCACAGAATGGTTGATTACTGCAAAGAATTCAACCGTTCCAGTATTCCCGATCCTTATTATGGCGGCGATTCCGGATTTGAATTAGTTATTGATATGCTTGAAGTTGCCTGTGCAAATCTTTTGGAAGAACTTGAAGCACGTAATTTATAATTTATGCAGTTTTCAAGTATAATAGCACAAAATCTTAATCTTCAGGAAAAACAGGTTTACAACACGCTAAAACTACTTTCCGAAGGTGCCACAATTCCCTTCATCAGCCGTTACCGAAAAGAAATGACTGGTGAATTGAATGAAGTTCAGGTTCAAGAAATTCAAACGCAATTCGACAAACTGAATGAACTGGAAAAACGAAAAGAGTTCATTTTAAAAAGTATTGAAGAGCAAGGAAAACTTACGTCTGAAATAAGTAAACGAATCAGCGAAAGTTCTAGTTTAACGGAAATTGAAGATATTTATCTTCCTTTCAAACCAAAACGGAAAACAAAAGCAGAAGTTGCCAGAAAAAATGGATTGGAACCGCTTGCAAAAATAATAATGAAACAAAATGAACGCGATGTTGAATCACGTGCTGTTCAATTTCTCAACAAAGATGTTCCCGATGTGAAGTCAGCACTGCAAGGTGCAAGAGATATTATTGCGGAATGGGTCAGCGAACACGAAGCATCCCGTGACAGAGTTCGTAAAGAGTTTCTTTATAATGCTGTAATTCAATCAAAAATAATTAAGGGAAAAGAGGTTGAGGCCGAAAAATATCAGGATTATTTTGATACAAAGGATGCATTGAAGAAAATTTCTTCGCATCGTTTATTGGCAATCCGTCGTGGGGAATCAGAAGGCTTTCTTCGGGTAAATATTGCACCTGACGAGGAGAATACACTTAATCGTCTCTACCCTCTTTTTGTCCGCGGCTGTACGGAATCAACTGAACAAGTAAAACTTGCTATTGACGATTCATACAAAAGACTTATAAAGCCTTCCATTGAAACTGAATTTGCCACATCGAGCAAAGAAAAAGCAGACGACGAGGCTATTAAAGTTTTTGCAGAAAACCTCCGCCAGCTATTACTATCTGCTCCACTTGGAGAAAAGCGTGTGATGGGCATAGACCCAGGGTTCCGCACAGGCTGTAAAGTGGTCTGCCTTGATGCACAGGGAAACCTTCTTCACCACGAAGCAATTTTCCCCCATCCGCCACAAAACGAGCTGCTGAAAGCAAAGGACACCATCGTGAAATTAGCGGAAACCTACAAAATCGAAGCAATTTCAATTGGAAACGGAACTGCCAGCCGGGAAACAGAACAATTTGTACGTGGCTGCCGATTCACAAATCCGGTACAAATATTTGTTGTGAGTGAAAACGGAGCATCAATTTACTCTGCATCAGCAATTGCACGAGAGGAATTTCCTAATGAAGATGTAACCGTCCGCGGTGCAGTTTCCATAGGACGAAGATTGATGGATCCACTTGCGGAACTTGTGAAAATTGACGCAAAATCAATCGGTGTGGGACAATACCAACATGATGTTGACCAAACAAAACTGAAAAAATCACTTGACCAAACTGTCATAAACTGTGTGAATCTTGTCGGCGTAAATCTTAATACCGCAAGTAAACATCTGCTTACTTATATATCTGGATTAGGACCGCAGTTAGCTCAAAATATAGTTGATTACCGAATTCAAAACGGAGTTTTTAAGTCACGAAAAGAGCTTGCCAAGGTACCTCGTTTAGGTTCTAAAGCATACGAGCAATGTGCTGGTTTCCTGCGTATTCCAGGTGCAAAAAACCCGTTGGACAACACCGCTGTTCATCCAGAAAGCTACGCTGTTGTAGAAAAGATGGCAAAAGACTTGCATTGCACTGTAACTGAGCTGATTTCAAATAAAGAGTTAAAGAAACAGTTACATTTAGCGAATTATATAACGGACTCAGTAGGGTTACCTACGCTTCGCGACATAATAAACGAGCTGGAAAAACCTGGACGCGACTGCCGTGAAACAATACGTGAATTTTCGTTTGACCCAACATTGAAAACGATTGAAGACGTGAAAATCGGAGGCATTTATCCGGGAATCGTAACAAACATAACAAATTTCGGCGCTTTTGTTGACATAGGAGTTCATGAAAACGGACTAGTGCATATTTCACAAATGTCCAACCGCTATATTTCCAATCCTGCTGAAGTTGTAAGCCTTCACCAGCAAGTGGAAGTACAGGTTCTTGACGTTGATTTACAGCGGAAAAGAATTGGTTTGAAGATTATTGAATAAATTGAAATTATTCCACAAACTGACATAAATACTTTCTCAAAAATAATTTTACCTTTGCGGACAAGTACAAAACGTTTAACTTAATTATACTAAAATGGCAAAAGCTCTTTTGATGATTCTTGACGGATGGGGTTTCGGAAATAAAACTAAATCCGATGTTATTGCTTCAACTCCTACTCCATATTGGGATTCTTTATTGAAAAACTATCCTTATTCACAATTACAAGCTTCTGGGGAAAATGTTGGTTTACCAGACGGTCAAATGGGAAACTCGGAAGTTGGTCACTTAAATATTGGTGCCGGTCGTGTTGTTTATCAAGATTTGGTAAAAATCAACCGTGCCTGTGCAGACAATTCTATTATGGAAAACAAGGAAATCAAGAATGCTTTTTCATACGCTAAAGAGAAAGGTAAACAAATTCACTTGATGGGACTTGTTTCTAACGGTGGTGTTCATAGCTCTTTGGACCATTTATTCAAATTAATAGAAATCTCAAAAGCATACGGTATCGACAATACTTTTGTTCACTGCTTTATGGATGGCCGTGACACAGATCCAAAATCAGGAAAAGGTTTTATTGAACAATTAGACGCACATTTAGCTAAAAATACTGGTTCTATTGCTTCTATTGTTGGTCGTTTCTACGCTATGGACCGTGACAAACGTTGGGAACGTGTGAAAGTTGCTTATGATTTGTTAGTGAACGGTGTTGGTAAAAAAGCAACAGATATGGTTCAGGCAATGCAGGAAAGCTACGATTCAGACTCTGCAGAACATAAAGGAACAGACGAATTCGTAGAACCAATTGTAAATGCTAACGTTGACGGTAGAATCAAGGAAGGTGATGTTATTATTTTCTTCAACTACCGTAATGACCGTGCTAAAGAATTAACAATTGTTCTTACACAAAAAGATATGCCTGAAGCTGGTATGAAAACAATCCCAGGATTGCAATACTATTGCATGACTCCATACGATGCATCATTCACAGGCGTTCACATTCTTTTCGATAAGGAAAATGTACAAAACACATTAGGTGAATACGTTGCAAATCTTGGAAAGAATCAGTTGCATATTGCAGAAACAGAAAAATATGCTCACGTAACATTCTTCTTCAATGGCGGTCGAGAAACACCTTACGAAAACGAAGACCGTATTTTGGTGCCTTCTCCAAAAGTTGCCACATACGATTTAAAACCAGAAATGAGTGCTTTTGAAGTAAAAGACAAACTTGTTGAAGCAATTAAAACAGACAAATACGATTTTATCGTAGTAAATTTTGCAAACGGTGATATGGTTGGACATACAGGTATTTATTCTGCAATTGAAAAAGCTGTTGTTGCTGTTGACCAATGTGTAAATGAAGTTGTTGAAGCTGCAAAATCAATGTCATACGAAACTATCATTATTGCAGACCACGGTAATGCGGACAATGCTATCAACCAAGATGGAACCCCAAACACTGCTCACTCTTTGAATCCTGTTCCATTTGTATATATCAGTGCTAACAAAAATGCGAAGGTTGAAGATGGTATTCTTGCCGATGTAGCTCCTTCTATCTGCCATATTTTAGGTGTTGAACAACCAAAAGATATGACAGGAAAGAATTTGATTAAATAATTAGTCTTTTTCACTATAAAAAAGGAAATCCAAAACGGATTTCCTTTTTTTGTTTTCAGGTACAAACAACTAAAACTGAAAATAAATAAACTTCTGTAAATCAGCCGTAACAAACTGATATACCACAAAAACAACAAAAACAGTTGCTATCGCCATTAGTGGCAATGGTAATTTCGCAAAAGAAATTCTATATCGTCGTTTTAAGTTTTCAGGAAGCCAATGAACAATCATTCCCAAAACAAACAGAATCAAAATATTTTCGCAGCTTCGAGCAATTTCTGGCACCTGTTCTAAATTCCAAGGTGTTCCTATTTGATTCACCATATTTTTGGCTGTATTCCATGCAACTTCATTGGCTTCGGCTGGATCCAAATTTGAACCAGCTCGGAAAAACAAGCGGGTCCATGTAATAAAAACAAAAGTCTGCAATACCGCCCAAGAACGTTCCAGCCACAGCAACGGATTTTTCCATCCAATAAAGTTGTACATAAAACGTAAGAATGTACCTAAGCAGATAGCTCCCGACCACACAAGGGCTATATTCAGAACGGGCATAGGAAAAAATTCTGCCAACTTGTAAAAACCAAAGGTTATAATTCCTATTGTCAGCAAACGCAATGGATGATCCCACTCTTTCCAAAATCTAAAAATAATCATCCCTATTCCATTCAATCCTCCCCAAATCATAAAATTCCAGCTTGCTCCATGCCACAAACCTCCCAAAAGCATGGTATTCATTCTATTCATATTTGAAACAAGAGATTTCTTTTTATCCAAAGATTTGCGGCAATATATTGTAACGATTAACGCAATAGAAAGCAAAGCAACGGCAACCCATATGCTCCCAGACAAAATAGTTCCAATCAAAGCTATTGTAATAATACACGCATATGTTCCAAAGGATGCATTTCTATTTCCTCCGAGCGGAATATAAAGGTAATCCTGCAACCATTTTGAAAGAGATATATGCCAACGTTTCCAGAATTCGCCCGGATTTGTTGCCTTATATGGTGAATTAAAGTTCTTTGGCAAATAAAATCCCATTATCATTGCTACACCAATTGCAATATCCGTATATCCCGAAAAATCAGCATAAACCTGCAAAGAATAAGCAAACAAAGCAACAAGATTTTCAAATCCTGTATATAACAACGGATTTTCAAATACTCTGTCAACAAAATTTACCGCTAGATAATCACTCAAAATAATCTTCTTTGCCAAACCATTCAATATCCAAAACACAGCAATTCCAAACTGACGACGGGATAGAAAATATTTCTTATAGATCTGAGGTATAAAATCAGCGGCACGTACAATCGGTCCTGCTACTAGCTGAGGAAAAAACGTAACATAAAATCCAAAATTTAACACATTAGAAACAGGTGCAACTTTATTGCGATACACGTCCATTATATAACTAATACATTGAAACGTATAGAATGAGATACCAACAGGTAAAATAATCTTATCTACTGAAAAACAGTCTTTTCCTGCTACAACATTACCAATTTCCGCAAAAACATTCACTACCGGTATTTGTAAACCAACAAGATTAAAAATCATATCGGCAAAGAAATAGGCATATTTAAAGTAACACAGTATTCCCAAATTTAGAATCAATCCGACCAACAACAATAAAGCACGTTGTTTTCCGTCTTTTTTGCTTATCGACAATCCTATTATAAAATTCAAGAAAGTCGCAAAAAACAATATTAAGACAGCCAAGCCGCTCGTTTTGTAATAGAAGAAAATACTGACGAAAAATATGAATGAATTTCGGAGCAATGTTTTGTTTCCGAATAAAGAAAATACAGCAAATACAATAGCAAAAAACGCCCAGAAATAAAACTGAGTGAACAGTAAAGGCGAATTTGCATTAAAAGAAAATATGTTCTTCAAAAATTCAATAATCATCTTTTCTTCATCATTGTATTATTATAGGAGTCGATTATTGCATGATATATCATATCTCCCATTAGTTTATATCCTTTTCTTGTAAAATGAATTTTATCCTTTTGAGCCAATCCAAAGGCTTCCCATTGTTTCATAGACGAAAGTCCGCCCATTATGGCAAACATATCCCAAACACCGCCGTCGTGCCTGCGTGCCAGTTCGTAGAAGTCACGCTGTACCTTTAAGCCGTTTTTATTTACAGAATATGTGCTTGATTTTCCGGAGCCGTTTTTTCGGAAAGAATCATTGTTTGTAATGAAAATGTATGCACAGTTGGGAACAACAGTTTCAATTTTAGCAATCAGAGAATCATAATTTGCAATAAAAACAGAATCCGAGAAATTCTCAGGGACGGCATCATTTATACCAATCGCAAAAATCACCAAATCAGGATGAATCAAAGCTAAATCACGTTCAAAATGTTCGCAGGACAAATACGAAGGAACCGAAGCACCATTCACTCCAATTGCATGATATACAATACCTCGGTTATCGTTTTCAGGAATGAAACCATTCACTGTAAATGAATGATTCACACTATCTTTCTGAATAATCTTCATTGTAAAACGTTCTGCTAAATGTTGCAACTTATAAACATAGGTAGAACTTACAGAATCATATACTGCAATGTACGTTGTATCATCCACACATAAAACAGGTTCCACTAACCTAGAATCACCATAGCCGATCAACGTCAAACGATTAAACTTCCAACGATGTTTTTCTTCCTCTGTATTTAGATTCACAGTAATTGAAGCCGAAGAATCTGAAGTGGTTACTGCAATTCCCATAACACCAAGTTCTGCTACTCGATTTTCCCGAACATTGCGTGACGAGATCCAATATCCTGTATGCGAAACTTTATAATTCGAAGGATTATTTGTCTTTGCTGTTTCAAAAGGAAATATAATTCCCCGACTCGCATGGCTGTCGGAAATCAATGTATCAAAGTGAGAACGAACCTGATGCGAGAACATATCCGCCTGAACATGCGAACCACCAATATGCAAAATTGACAATTGATCTTCGCATCCACGGATTTGCAGATTTAGTTTCTCGTAAAAATTTGATAATCTGCTACTTTCCTTATTTGGAATACAAATAACATTCATTGAGTCCACAATAAACGGATACGGAATCTTCGACTGTCCGAAAACTGCTGTCGAACTAATAGAAAAACAAATTCCAAGGATTGTTTTTAAGATATTATTTATTCTAAAACTCTTCATTTTCTATGTCCTGATTTACATCGTAATCGTCCTCCAACTCATGTTCTTCCTCACCTATCCAATGAGAATTACGTTGTAAAAATTTATAATATTCATAATAATGGAAGAAACTTTCTGTAAAAAGTTCAGCGATACGTTTTGCACCCAGATGAGTAAAATGGATGTAATCAGGAGCTGCCCAGGCAGGTTTATGCGAGACCCATTGTATCATTGAATTTTTTCCACCCATTACATCAAACATATTCCAAAAAGCTGCCCCATTTTCCAAAGCAACATCCTTCATTGCCTGCACAACATCTTCCACATACGGGCGCGTCTGCAAAGTTCCGTTTACTTTTATCGACATATCTGCCGGTCCGATTATCAAAATAAACGCCTCCGGATAAACATTCTGAAAATAACGGATTTGACGGGCAAAATCTTTTTTATAATTCTCGACTGCTAATTCCGAATTGATTGAAGGAACAGCATTGCCGCCATATTCTAAAATAACCATAGGCACATTCAAGGCCGTCATAGTTTCCTGCATCAAAGATGACGATATTGTTGTAAAGAAATTTCCAGCACTTCCGCGTAAAGGAATATTGTCAACAGTAACACCTTTTTCACTTTCCAAAGAAATACCATATAATTCCGCATTCCCTTTTAATTTCAGGGAACAAGAAGAAACAAAAGATTTCAAACTCCATGATAATTCCGACATACCAAAGTTTTCTTCGGCAATAGTCAGCGTGGAATCCTTTCCTTCGGCGGACAAAGTTGCCTTAAATCCGGATTTATTATTTCCAACAAACAGACGGACCTTAGAGAATTGTTTCGTTCCTTCAAAAACTTGTTTCCAGTCACGGGAAGTGTAATTCAATGTTATAGAACCATTTAGCTGAGCCATCTGAGCCAATATGCCATATCTGTTATGAGGGAGTTTCTGACGCATGGTTCCCGAAGCGACATATCTCGGCAGACTGTCCGAAAATCCCTGATTAACAGCCGTAGTTTGAATCAAAGGGATTATTGGCAGAAGTCCTACACCATTTCCTCCAAAATGTTCCTGTAAAGCCTGACGAAAATATCCCGAGATTCTATCTAATTCAATTTGAGAATCACCATAATGAAGAATATGCAACATACCATGCTTTTGGTGGTTCTCAATAATTTCAAAAACAGAATTAATCAAATTTGAATTACCTTTAGGAAAATATATTCGGGCTACACTTGTTGAATCAAAGTTTTTATAAAATTTTAAGGAATCAATAAAAACAAGAGAATCAACATTCTGTGAAATTTCATTCATTGTATCAAGCGATGCAATAAAATCTTTTTCAATAACTTGTAAGTTCTTATCCAAATCAACGGTATCTTGTTTTGCCAAAAACACCTCCTCGATAGAAGGAAAATTCAAACGAATTTCAATTCCATCTTTGGGAAAGAGAAAACAAACCAATCCCAACAAAGAAATTACACCCAGAAAAAACAATATAACCTGAAAATTCTTCATAGGATAAAAAAATCAAGCAAAGGTACAAAATTGCTTCCAAGCACTCCAGAAAATAAATATATTCTTATCATAAATACACACAAATTCTTACCTTTGTTCAATAAACAAAAATAAAAAATGAACGTATTTCCTAAAAATTCCGAAGCAAAGCTTACAGAATTAATCAACGAACAAGAATCACTTTTGTCAAAAACAAATTTGCCTTCAAAAGATTATAATGGTATTTACCAGCGGTTTGAAAATCCGGTTTTAACCGACAAACACATTCCTCTGAATTGGAAATTTGATTTGAATCTAAAGCGGAATCCTCTTCTACTTCAACGTATTGGTGTTAATGCGGTTTTTAACGCCGGAGCAATGAAATTCAACGGAAAGTATATTCTTTGTGCACGCATTGAAGGCTGGGACAGAAAATCGTTCTTTGCTATTGCAGAAAGTCCAAACGGCATCGACAATTTCCGTTTTTGGGACGAACCAATCCTTCTTCCTGAAACTGAAGATCCAGACATCAATGTATACGATATGCGTCTAACTCAACACGACGACGGATACATCTATGGTATTTTCTGTACCGAAAGAAAAGATCCTAACGCTCCTGCCGGCGACACTAGTTCTGCCATAGCAAATGCAGGCGTAGTTCGCACAAAGGATTTGAAGAATTGGGAAAGATTACCTGATCTTATCTCTAATAGCGGTCAGCAACGAAATGTTGTGATGTTCCCACATTTTATAAATGGGAAATACGCACTTTATACTCGCCCACAAGACGGATTTATTGAAGTTGGTTCCGGCGGTGGAATTGGTTTTGGATATATAACAGATATGAATAATCCTGTTATTGAAGACGAACATATTTTCAGCAACAAACAATACCATACTATCTATGAATTGAAAAACGGTATGGGACCAGCCCCTATTAAAACTGCAAAAGGTTGGTTAAATCTTGCCCACGGCGTTCGTAATACTGCAGCAGGATTGCGCTATGTTCTTTATATGTTTTTAACCGATTTGGAACAACCAGATAAAGTAATTGCCCAACCTGGCGGTTATTTCTTGGCTCCACAAAACGAAGAAAGAATCGGAGATGTTTCGAATGTAGCTTTCTCTAATGGTTGGATTGCCGACGAAGACGGAACAGTATTTATTTACTACGCATCATCAGACACAAGAATGCATGTTGCAGTAAGTACAGTGGAACGCTTGGTTGACTACTGCCTAAACACTCCTGCAGACGGTTTGCGTTCAGGTAAATCAGTAGAAAATATCTTGAATTTAATTAACATTAATAAATAACTATTGAATAATAATGTAAATCAATAGATTACATTTTTTATTCATATTTTTCGTACATAGATTTTTCATAATTTGGCGCCGTTTTAAGCCCACATTATGAAAAATTTATGTTTTATGGCATTTCTATGCCTTATTCTATGCAACGCCTATGCTCAGACCCAAAAATCTGACGACATAGAAAAGCAGACAAGACCTTTTACTGCTGCTAAATTTACTATTGAAGCAAATTCCTCTTTCCAGAATCTATCAAACATAACAATAACCGACACATTATGGATCTACGGAACCTTAATAAACGACGGAAACATCTCTGCAAAAACATGTATTGTTGAAAATGGAACAATTCTTTCCAATGAATTTAACGAATTAAATGTTGAGCAGAACCTTATTTTCAAAAATGCACTGACAAAATCTTCAGATACCGTTCATATCATAACCTTTTCAGCAGACAGCATTTTCATTAATGACTACACAACAATGGAATCTGCGTATCTCACTGCCAAAAATCTTATTGTAAACGACACATTGGAATTTACAGGGAAATTAGGCGTAAAAACAATCTATTCCAATTTAATCATAAATGGAACCCTTCTTAATTCCGACAACGAAAACATACAATTATACGGAAATGCAATAAACAGCAGTTCAGCGACTTGCAAAAAAATGAACATAAAACTTTATGGCGAAAACAACTACATACAAGGAAACTTTTCATGCTATCGTTTTGATT
This sequence comes from Bacteroidales bacterium, assembly GCA_024409235.1. Taxonomy (GTDB): domain Bacteria; phylum Bacteroidota; class Bacteroidia; order Bacteroidales; family UBA1715; genus UBA1715. The sequence continues at coordinate 28,228 of JAKSUA010000010.1, forward strand.
TAGAAACATCTGAAACAATATATACAAATTATGACAGTTTAACTGTAACAGATTTCTTTTCAGGAAAAGGAACTCTTATACAGGGAGTTAACGCCTACCTGTCTGTCAATAGCCAAACAACACCATATATTAATGCTCTGGCACTAGGAAACACAATTGAATATACACGCGGAGGAAAACAAACATTAAACACCAATGAATGTTTTAACTTAATTGTTTCAAAAAAAGGTGGTGCCACATTACATCTCACACAAAATTTAAAAATCAACAACTCGCTTATACTCAACAAAAAAGCATTCGTCAACTGCGAAACCCACAAACTTCAATTTCCCGATATTACCGAATACACACTGCCCCAAAGCAATTATTCCGAAGAAAAAGGAATATTCCTGAATAATGGAGAAATTATACTGAACAATTTTGATAAGAACGAAACGGTTTGGCTTCCATTGTTTACCAATGACACATGTTTTGCAGGATTTTCAATCAAGAATCTCGATGATTCAAACAATAGTTTATCCATTGACAGCCTATTTAATATCATAACGGAAACCGGCAAAAGCAATAGTGATTCAATCATTTATGATTTTGTTAGCACAACATGGCACATTTCCTCACAAATAAAAGCATACATATCATTTGATTGGTCAATAAAGAAAGAGCAGGAATATTTTGACCGAGATTACTGCACAGTTTACCGTTCTACCGGAAATTCCTGGAAAGACGTTGGATTGAAAATGGAATCGTCAACGTTTAGTAATGAAACGCAGACAAACGCAGATGGATATTTCACGATAGGAAACAACCCTGTCCTATTACCTATTAATTTAGAATATTTTAAGATTACGCAAACCAGCAATTTCATTACAATTCTCTGGAAAACACAACCATGTAACAAAAGGCTATTTATAGAAAAATCATTTGATGGAATTCATTTCTATACTATCGCCGAAATTCCTAATGGTGAAAACTGTTACAAGGATAAAAAAAACGAATCAGGCGAAATCATTTACTACAGACTGAAACAAGAAGACAACAACGGTACTTGCGAATATTCTGAGATAAAAAGCATTTATATTTCGCAAAAAGTTGATTTCTCAATTGAAGATAAAAAGATTACTACATCAACCGATAGCAAAAACACACATTTACAGCTATTTACGATTTATGGCAAACTTGTAAACAGTTCCAAGACAAACATTATTTCGATTGAAAATATTCCATGCGGCATATACATACTAAAAATAAAAACAGAATCTTCCGAATCTGTTCATAAAATAAGCATTTAACATCAATTACTTTTTTGCTAAACAACACCTTATCTTGATTGTTTTGTTATCTTTGTCTTTATTAACAACATATATATGAAAAGATTATTTTCTCTACTACTTGCAACGTGTTTCATCACATTTTTGCAAGCACAAGACACAGCTAAAATTGTAAAAACAACAGGACACGTTTCCATAAACAACAAAACTGTCAACTACGAAGCAACTACAGGTTTTCTACCCTTAAAAAACAAAGACGGCAAAGCTATTGCAAACATTTTTTATGTTGCATACATAAAAAGCGATGTTTCTGACGTACGTACCCGTCCAATTACATTTGTGTTCAACGGCGGACCAGGTTCATCTTCTGCATGGCTGCACATGGGTGCCATAGGCCCAAAGAAAGTTGTAACAACAGAATACGGGAAAGCTGAGATTCCACCAAAAACATATAACTTAGTAAACAACGACCAATGCTGGTTGGACATTACCGACCTTGTTTTCATTGATCCTGTAGGCTGCGGTTTCAGCAAACCTATTGAAGAAGAAAAAGCCGAACAATTTTACGGTTACGAAAACGACATTCATACAATCGGCGATTTTATTAATCAATGGACTGGGAAAAATAAACGCTGGGGTTCTCCTAAATTTCTTGCAGGGGAAAGCTACGGAACAACCAGAGCTTGTGGCGTTGCAGACTATATGACAGATATTTACAACATGTATTTCAATGGTATTTCACTGATTTCATGTGCTTTAGATTTTGAAACACTTCGAGAATACAACACCAATCAAATTCTTCCATATATATGTAACCTACCTGTATATGCAGAATTGGCTATTTACCATGAAGTTATAACTCCGGAAAAATCTACAAATGAATTTATTGAAGATGTTGAGGATTTTGCATTAAATGAATACGCAGTTGCACTATTAAAAGGCGATTTGCTTTCTGTTAGCGAGAAATACGCAATGGCAAAAAAAATGGAATCTCTAATAGGCATCAATGCGGACATTATTTTTGACCATGATTTAAGAATTCCAAGTGGCCAATTCCGTAAATTTCTTTTAGACAAACAAAATCTTATTATTGGTAGATACGACGGTCGTTTAACAATGCCCGATCCAATGAATAATCGTGACTACGCGTACGAGGACCCAAGTTTCACGGAAATTGCCGGAGCTGTCAGTGCAGCATTCAACGATTATGTGCGCAACGAATTAAACTACCCTATTGACGACCGTTTTTATCTTATCGGTGATGTTCGTCCATGGAAATATGGCGACGGAAAATATTTAAATGTTACCCCTGAATTGGGATATTCTTTATCTGTAAATCCAAACATGGAAATTTTAGTGGCAAATGGACGTTATGATCTTGCAACAAGCTATTTTGGAACCTCATACGCCATAAATCACATGAACTTGCCATCTGTATTAAGAAACAGAATAACATTCACCTATTATAACGGCGGACATATGATGTATTTAGTTCCTTCAGAACTAAAGAAACTTAAAGAAGACGTTACTAAAATGTACAACAGAAGCTTAGGTCTATAAGCAAAAAATAAAGACAATGAGAATTACAACTGACTATTTAGTTATCGGCTCAGGATTGGCAGGATTAAGTTTTGCCCTCAAAGTTGCAGAAACAGGAACCGTAACAATCATTTCTAAAACAAAACTTGACGAAACAAACACTTCTTATGCTCAAGGAGGTATAGCCGCTGTTCTTGAAACATCGTCAACAGACAGTTTCCCTAAACATATTGAAGACACGTTAATTGCAGGAGCCGGAATATGCGACAAAGCTGCGGTGGAAAAAGTTGTTAAATATGCTCCCAATGCTATTAAAGACTTAGTTTCATGGGGAACACAGTTCGACAAAGACGAAGACAACAGTCAAACATTTGACCTTCACCGCGAAGGAGGACACAGCAAACACAGAATTCTGCACCACAAGGACAATACCGGTTTTGAAGTTCAACGTGCTCTTTGTGAAAAAGTTAGAGGCCATAAAAACATAACAATTTACGAGAACTTCTTTGCTGTTGACCTAATTACTCAACATCACATGGGTAATTTAGTAAAACGACATCAAACAGATATAAAATGTTTTGGTGCATATGCGTTAAACCTTGAAAATCATAAGATTATCACCATATTAGCAAAAGCTACAATGCTTGCAACCGGAGGCTCTGGACAATTATTCCTAACAACAACAAATCCTGTTGTAGCAACAGGTGACGGATTTGCAATGGTATATCGCGCAAAAGGAATTGTTGACAATATGGAGTTTGTCCAATTTCACCCTACCGCTCTTTACAACCCAAATGAATCACCGAATTTCCTAATTACCGAAGCTATGCGTGGTTTTGGTGCAATTTTGCGTGACAAAAAAGGTGTTGCTTTTATGACAAAATACGATGAACGTGGGAATTTAGCTCCACGCGACATTGTTTCAAGAGCAATTGATAACGAAATGAAGAAAAGTGGCGACGACCATGTTTATCTTGACTGTACCCACCTTGATGCAGAAGCATTAAAAGAACATTTCCCTCATATTTACGAGAAATGTTTAAGCATCGGTATCGACATCACAAAAGAAATGATTCCAGTTACACCTGCTGCACACTATTTCTGTGGAGGTGTAAAGGTTGATTTGGAAGGAAGAACTTCTATCAAATATCTTTATGCTGCCGGAGAAACAACGTGCACCGGATTACATGGTGGTAACAGACTTGCTTCAAACAGTTTATTGGAAGCTATAGCCTACGCCGATTTTGCTTCAAAAGCTGCAATAAAAGAAAAAGATGAAAATGACTGGCAGACTTCTATTCCTGATTGGAATGACGAAGGAACTTCGCATCCAGAAGAAATGATTCTAATAACACAAAGCTTAAAAGAAGTAAAAAATATTTTAAGCAATTATGTGGGAATTGTTCGTAGTGAAGTCCGTCTAAAACGTGCATTTAACCGCCTTTGGACTATCTATTCAGAAACGGAAGAACTGTACCAACAGACAAAACTATCAAGAGATCTTTGCGAACTAAGAAATCTTATCCAGGTTGGATATCTAGTTATTAAGGCTGCAAAAGCACGAAAAGAAAGTGTCGGAGCACACTTTATGGCAGATTATCCAAATAAAAAATAATATTTTAGTGCTATAGCAGCTAGATTTACATAAAAAGAAAAGGGAAAAATGATAAACATTTTTCCCTTTTTTATTTTGAAGAAATAAGCAATTATTTCTGGGACTCATTCAATTTTGTTAGAATATCACTCATTTTTGCTACATAGTTTGTAATCAAACCATTATAAAATGCTTTGTTAGACATTTTGTCATCCATTTTATATGCAAAACGAGTATCGTTATATAACGCAATAGCTTCGTCAATTAATTTTTCCACAAGTTCTTGTTTTTCTGGGAAAAAGTCTGCTGTGAAAACACATTCTTCAATTACTGTTTCGAAAACACAGTCAACATCTTTTTTAAATTCTCTTTTATTTGCCATAACTGTATAATTTAATCGTTTTTCAAAATTACTTTTTTTTCGTTTATGTAATAGTATTGTTTGTAACAATTACTAACATTTTTTCAATGTCTTATTTATGATTCTCATTAAACAACTTTGCCCTATCCTTCAACAAGTCAATTTTATGCTGAGACATTTGTGAAGTACAAGCACGCAATCCTTGACGTTCGCTACCTGTTATATCAAGAGTTATTGCACTTATTCCGTAATACAATAATTCAGCAAGAAGTTCGCCTCCAGTCAATCCAGGATAACCAATTGTGAAGTAGAATCCGTCACCAACAGGATTTTCCATGTCTTTATCATACACAATCTCGAATCCATTATCTGTAAATATTTTTTTTGCTTGTTTTGCACGGTCACCATATTCTAGAATATCATTACGGAAATTATATGTTCCGTCGTTAGCAGCCTTCAAAATTGCTGTAAAAGCATATTGTGCAGAAAATGCTGTTCCTGATGTTAAGGCATAAACCGCACCATAAATCATTGCTCGTCCTAATTCTTCCTGAGCATAAAAACGAAGTAAGTCAGGGAACTTCTTCATATACAACTTATTAGAAATCACAAGTGATGCAATTCTTTGGCCGGCATAACTAAATGCTTTTGAAGCAGATATCAATAAAATAAAGTTGTCGGTATATTTTGCGATAGTTGGTTGAAATGGAGCAACTCCAGGCTGTCCGTAATCTTGACGGAAATCCATTGCAAAATATGCTAAGTCTTCTATTACAACAATATCATATTTGTTTACAATATCTGCAATGATTTTTAATTCAGTATCAGTAAACGAAATCCATGACGGATTGTTCGGACTTGAATATACGATAGTCGCAACATCGCCATTTTTACAGTAAGATTCCAATTTTTCACGTAAAGCTTCCCCTCTGTAATTATAAACATCAAATGTTTCAAATGGTAAGCCCATCATTCGCAACTGTTGTTTTTGAACTGGAAAACCAGGATCGATGAACAATGTTTTTGTTTTTTTAGCATCACGACGACCTGCAGTTAAAAATGCGGCAAAGCTGGCCTGCATAGAACCAACTGTTGGAACACAGCCGTCAGAATTAACAGTAATATCAAGGAAATTCTTAACAAAACGGGCCATTTCTTTCTTCAATTCAGGAATACCTTCTATTGGAGGATAAATTGAAGCACAACCATTTTGCAACGCCTTAATTTCTGCTTCAACGCCAACTTGTGCAGCAGGTAAACCAGGAACACCCATTTCCATTTTTACAAATTCAATTCCTGTTTCTTCTTCTATATCACGAACAACTTTTACTATCTGTCGGATAGAAGCCTTCCCTACACATTTTATTCCGTTTTCAGCAAGAGCTTTATCTACGATTTCTCTTGTTATTATTGTTTTTTGTTCCATTATTCTTAAGTTTTTTAACATTTTCTAATTCATAATAAAAATTCGATGTGTTGAAATACAAAGAACCTCCATTTGGATTACCATATCGTTTTACAACAATTCCATCTGTTGTTACAGGAATATTGCTGATTTGATTCTTACGTAATCCATTTCCAACATAGAAACGTATAACCTTATTGTTACCCGTAGAGTCTTTCATTATAAAAGAAACAGGCATTTTAAAGTCCGAATCAACATTTGTCCATTTTAATTGTAAATACGATATTGGGGCTAATTCCTCTTCATTGTCGGTAAAATCCAACATATAACTAACCTTATCACGATATTTAGCCATTTCCTCCCTTGGAATCCAACGATACTGTAATGTTGGAATACGTTCGTCATACAAATATTGTTTAAAATACCAGGAATAATCTTCTCCTGTTTTTTCATTTACATAATCTGTAAAATCCTTTACGGTAACAATAGAATTTCTTCGTGATAGATTATATGATTTTAGGATATCAAAAAATAGACTGTCGTTATCCATTACATAGCGTAAACCGTGTAAAGTCCATGCGCCTTTCACATAAGGATCGGTATCGCTATAATCCCAGAAATTCACATCACGTGGACCGACAACAGGACGGATGTTTTTCATGCTTCGTTTCCAGGCATTTACGTATGTATCTCTCTTTTCTGTACCAAACATTCGTTCCACATATAAAAATTCAGAATACATTGCAAAACCTTCATGTATAAACACTTCAGCATAATCATCAACAGAGACTGTATTACCCCACCATTCATGAGCAGCTTCATGAACTATTATATAATCCATATCAAACATGTTTTTGAAGCCATTTCCATAGGCTATTGCAGTTTGATGCTCCATTCCTTCATACGGACTTTCTATTAATTTGAAATTCTCTTTTGCCCAAGGATACGGACCATAGAAATCCTCGTAGGCGGCAATCACATCCTTTGTTTGAGCAAATGATTTCTTTGATTTTTCTAAATCTTCAGGTAAAACATAGTATTCCAACATAAATGTTGATTCCACACCTTTGTATTCTTCGGAATATTTTACAAAATCACCTACATAAAACGTTATGTTATAACTATTTATAGTATAATTTGTCTGCCATGTCCAGATTTCTTTGTTTTCTGTTGTTTCATGCGATAGTAATACACCGTTAGAAACAGCTGTCAAATCTTTCGGCACAGACAGTTTCATTCTCATTCCACGTTCTGGTTCATCAGAAAGATGGTCTTTACATGGAATCCAACAACTTGCACCAAGAGTTTCGCATGTTACTCCAAACCATGGCTTTCCAGATTTCGATGTTTTCCAAACCGTACCACCTTCCCAAGGAGGCAGATTTGCTTCGACAGGTTTTCCCTGATACCAACAAGTTATTTCATGTTCTATATTCTCCGAAAGTCTATGAGGCACTGAAACAAACACAGCATTATATTCCCGTGAATATTCACAGCGATTGCCGTCAATTGTTATGGAATCTATTGATAACCTTGCATCTAAGTCAATCTGAAGAACATTTTGTTCAGGATTGACCATTAAAAATATCATTGTTACCGCTCCCTTAAAATATTTTTTCTCTGGATTAATATCAAGATCTATATCGTAGAACTGAACATCATAACATCTACGATATTCACTTAAATATCCATGAAGACTATCGGTTCTCGTAAAATTCGGATATTTTTTAGGTTTTGAATGTACACGTGGACCTGCAGCAGCACTGAAGACAAATACAATAAAAACAAATAATATGGTCACAAGTCTTTTTACCATGTATAACCCAATCCGATTGTCACACTTCTATCGTATAAATCTAATCCTACAAGAGCAGAAAAATTATTATCAAATACATACATAGTTCCGGCAGCCATATTAAACCACACGCCATTATTCGGAACATTATATCTATAATTATTCTCCACAACATTTTCAAACTCAGTGTTTTTCAACACAAAACCAGCACCTGCGTATATAAACCAGTTTCGAGTAAATCCACGTGCAACGCCAACATTTAACGAAGTTGTTTTGTAAGCAACCTCTTTTTGTCGAATACCGTCTCCGTTACATTCTTCTCCTTCAATAACATATCGTCGGTTAAAATCTGATTTAGCTTCAACATAATACGATATTTTATCTTCGGCATTATGAATGAACAAAGCCGTTCCAAACTGCATTGAAGGTAGATTACCTACTATCATTGTAGTAATCTGCTTATTACGCTGGTAGAAATTAGTTGCTAAAGAATCTGTTTCCTCATCAGTAAAGAAATTCACCTGTGAAAATGTTGCCTGCGACAACAAAATCAATATAAAAAAGTTCAATATGAATTTCAAATCACGCATAAATCCAACCGATTATTTCAATTTTTCAATTTCACTATAAACGAAATCGGTCAAATTTTTCACATAATCATACGAAAATGAAAATTCAATACCTGCAGCCTTGTATATTTCAGGAATAGATTTCGTATAACCTAATTTCATAAATGCTTCGTAATGTTTCAATGCCTTTTGAGGATTCTCCTTATACTGTTTCCACATTGCAATTGCACCTAATTGAGCAAAACCATATTCAATATAATAAAATGGAACCTCAAATATGTGAAGTTGCTTTTGCCATGTGCATCTGCGGATATTTTCCAAACCATCCCATTCCACACCATTAGAACCTTCAAATTCTTTTAGGATTTTCACCCATTCTTCTTCCCTTTCATTTGCGCTATGAGTTGGATTTTCATATAACCAATGTTGGAATTTATCTACAATAGCAATCCATGGAAGAACACTTAAAACACCTTCTAGCTGAGATTTTTTTGCACGTTTTAAATCTGCTTCATCAGGGAAGAAAACATGCCAATGTTCCATGGAAATCAATTCCATACTCATTGAAGCAAGTTCGGCAACTTCCGAAGGCAAATCCTTAAAATCAACCAATGGAAGATCAGCTGAAATTATGGAATGAATAGCATGTCCACCTTCATGAACAATCGTCTCCACGTCATGCAACGTACCTGCAGCGTTCATGAAAATAAAAGGAACATTGCTTTCGTACAAAGGATTATTGTATCCGCCTGGAGCCTTTCCTATTCTTGATTCAAGATCCCAATAATTATTATCGGACAATAACTGTAAGCACTGTCCGTAGAATGGTTTTATTTCATTAAAACACGCTATTGCTTTCTGTTTGAAATCATTGCTGTTTTCAAATGGTTTCAACGGAGCTTTTTGATCTGGATCAACATCCATATCCCATGGACGAAGTTGATTCAGTTGTAGCTTTTCTTTTCGTTCCTGATTTAATTTAGAAAGAACAGGAGGAACAGATCTTTGTATAGCTGAATGAAAAGCAAAACAATCTTCTTTTGTATAATCGAATCTACAAAGACTTTGGAATTTATAATCTCTAAAATTCTCAAATCCAGCATTTTTTGCAACCTGATGACGTTTTCCAATCATCTTGGATAAATTGTCATTTAAAGATTTTTCATCCTGCAGACGTCTGTTTTGAATCATTTTATAGACAGTTTCACGAACCGATCTATCTGTTTTTTTCAAATAAACAGCCGCTTGCTGCAATGTCTTTGTTCCCTCAAATTCTATTGTCATTTGAGAAGTAATGTTGCCGTACTCCTGCTCCATTGTCTGCAAATCCGCAATTAACGGAACATTTTCTTCGCGGAACAAAGCTTCGCGCTGCTGCATAGCACGTTTCATTATGCAGTAGTCACCTTCAAGTTGTTGGAAATATTCACTTGAAAGGCATTTTTTATCCAATAGATTTGAGTTCTTCTGAATTTCAGGATCAATTTCGGTAACAAATACATTGAATGAATCCCTCAATTCGGAGTTAGACGTATCACAGGTCATTTTTATGTAACGCCATGACATATCTTCTTCCAAAACAGCTTCCAATTCACTTCTAAATGCAAGAAATTGCTTTATTGCATCAGACGAGTCTATGTTGAAAGCCAACAACTGCTCAAAATACGGACGTACATCGTCCCATGAATTAATCTGTAACTCAGAAGAAACGAATTTTCTTTTTTGTTTTGCCTGATTCAACAAACTACTCATCTTTTTTAGCAGCTTTTTTTGTTGTTGTTTTTTTAGGTTTAGCTTCAGCTTTTTCCTCAGTTTTCTTTGCTTTTGTTTCTTTTGCTTGCTTAGCTTCTTTCTTTTCTTCCTCAAATTGTAACAAATTTTGAGACAACAAAACATTATACCAATTCAAGACTTTCTTCATATCAGAAACATAAACACGGTCCTTGTCGTATTCAGGTAAAACATCACTGAAATATTCTTTAATATCTTCGTTAGATGATTTCGAAGTAACAGAAGTTTGACCTTTATTCTCCATTTTATAAATTTTCTCAAAAATCTGAGACAATGGAACTTCCTCATCTTCTGTGAAAATTGCAATATCTTCCAATGCACTTACTTTCGATGTAAAATACACTGGCATTTTCTGATGTGTTTCCAATGATTCAACAATAATACTTTTTGAAGATTGAGCAACAAGTTTAAATAAACCTGAATGTCCTGAAATTGATAAAATGTCTTTTAACATAACGTATGTTTTTTATAGTGAATTAATTGAAATTTCGTTGTTTTTTAATCTTTTCGTAAGCTTCGTTAATTTTCTTAAATTTCTCTGTTGCAGATTTCTGTACATCTTCGCCAAGATGACTTACCTTATCTGGATGATATTTTATAGCCATTTTCTTATAGGCCTTCTTAACTTCTTCGTCCGTTGCAGCCGACGTGATTTCCAACATCTGATATGCACTTTCCAAATCATCGTAGAATGTTGCTTTTATTGACTGTGTATCAGCTGAAGATATTCCTAATCCTTTTGCTATAGTTCCTATTACATCTATTTCATTTTGATCTATAACACCATCACTTTGAGCTACTTGATATAACACATGAAGTAATTCCAAACGTGAAGCATACTGCATATTTTGCTTAATCTGCAAGCACACTTGTTGTAGAGGAATTTCTTTTTGTAAAATATCGCGTAAAGCATGAAGTAACTGCGTTGCTTTAGTTTCTCCAAAAGAAGCTAAAAGATATCGTTTCACATATTCTAATTCGGATTTTTTCACAATGCCGTCTGCTTTCATCACAGCAGCAATCAAAACCAAAAGTGAACTATAGAAATCGTTCTGCGACATTCGTTGTTGCTGTTGGAACGAATTTTCACCAAAATGCGAAGCATTGGAAGAACTTGTAACTTCCACGCTGTCAAACAACGAACCAATGGCACCACCAATCAAAGCTCCGATGATTCCACCTGTTGCAAATCCAATTCCTGCCCCTATCAAACGACCTAAACGAACCATTTTAATTCATTAAAGCATTATAAACCTTTATAACTTGAGGAATTACAAATGTATTATTATTTTCAATAATAAAATCGGCATTCCTCAAAGCTTTTTCAACCGATATTTGTTTATTTATTCTTTTTAAAACGCTTTCTGCATTACAATTATCTCTTTGCATTACTCTTTGTATGCGGATTTCATCCGGTGCTGTAACAGCAATTGATTTGTCAAAAAGCTGATACATATCGGTTTCGTACAGCAATGCTGTTTCCATTATTGTACATTTTGCACGCTGCCTATCACTCCATTTCTTGTAATCAAGCCACACTTGAGGATGAACAATTGCATTTACTTTTTCACACAACGAAGTATCTGAAAATATAGCTTCAGCCATTATTTCTTTCTGCAAAACGCCGTCTTTATATACCTGTTCTCCAATAAGACTTTTTAACGAACTTATAATTTCATTGTTGGAATTCATCAATATTTTCGCCTTGCTGTCACTGTCATAAACAGGAATTCCCATACAAGAAAAAACTCTTGACACAACACTTTTGCCACAACCTATCCCTCCTGTTAAAGCAACGTATTTAGTCATTATTTTCGATAAGATTTGTTATAAATTCATTATTTACAGGATTCTGATTTACAATCCTCACATAATCAGGATAACGAACAATTTCAACAGGAACCAATCCTTTTGACGTTCTTTTTTCATAATCAACAACAGCCTCAAAGTCAGACGAATAATATGATTGTACTTTACTCATTCCTACAAGGAATTTAATAAAGACTTTATCTGTCATCAAATCTATTGCAATATCATTTGGGACATTTACCAATTTTATTGGAATAGAAACACTTTGTTCTGTAAATTTTTCAATCTCACCAATAATTTGCACGCTTTCTGCACTTAAATCAACCGAAGGTATCTTTATTAACGGAACACTTTCTGAAAACGACTCCTTCAGGCGTTTCTTTTCTAGTTTTTCCGCATAAATACCTGTAATTGTATCAATAGATTTTTTAGCACCATATACAGTAACAGAATCCGGTTTTATAACAATTTCACCATCTAATTCATATTGCTGTTCGAATGAAAGCGAAATATTTGTTTTTACAGGAACACGTTTTGAATTTACCTTATCAAACATGAACTCTATCTCCGAAGGATAAACATCTATAACCTTTAGAGGATCATTCAATACAGATGTTACTTGCGGATCTTTTGTTGACAGGTACGAATGGTCGGAATAAATAGTTTTTCCTACATCAATTTTCACTTCTTTCTTTCCAAACAGATAATGTCCTAGTACTCCCCAGCCAGTTCCTTCAACTGTAATGGTTATTTTTCGAGGTACATCCGTAATTAACACTACTGATTTTGGGGTATTTTCATACAGCACCGGAAATTCCAACTGCACTTCATACGTTTTCCCCATTTCTCTTGTAAACCAAAGAATTGAAGAAAGTATAAAGCACAAAATAAAAGGCATAGACCTTTTCAACTTCTTTGAAAAGAGTAAATATTTCTGACTATATGTTTTTTCCGTTTTCACATTGTAAAAATAAAAAAGGTTGACGAATAATCATCAACCTTTTCATATAAAATCAGTTTTTAGTCTTATTTCTTCTGATCAACCAATGCAGCTTGATCCTGTAATAAGGCCGCCTTGCTTATTTTGATCACAACATCTTTTGAAATTTCTAACATTACAGTGTTATCTCCTTTTATTTCAATGATTTTACCATAAACACCACCGATAGTAACAACTGAGTCACCTTTTTGTAATCCATCACGGAATTTTTGTTCTTCTTTTTGTTTTTTCATTTGTGGACGAATCATGAAAAAGAAGAAAATTACCATAATTCCAACCAACAACAATAAACTCCCAATACCATTTTGTTCTGGATAAGCTTGTAATAAAATCTGTAACATATTTTTTCTATTTAAATTTTATGCAAAATTATATCTTTCGTATTAATACCAATCTTTTTATAGACCAAATGCAGAAAAAAACATTCTAATTATTCCCCTACAACCTGCGCTGTGAACTGCAACAGATTTCGAGAAGGTATTGTGTTAGAATAAACAGCGACCTGTTTTGTTTTGTTTCCAAGGCTTTGATGCTGTGTGTCGAACTTCACACGAATCTTGCCTCTTTCTCCTGGTTTTACAGGCTCTTTCGTCCATTCTGGCGTTGTACAGCCACAAGATGGGTCAACTTCATCAATAATTAAATCGATATTTCCGGTATTTGTAAAGAAATACGTATGTTCAACAATCTGTCCCTTCACAATTTCGCCAAAGGAATAGGTTTTTTTATCAAATTCTATCGAAGTTACCGTGTCTGTAATATTGTTATCTGCAGTATTCGTTGAATTTGAATGGCAGGCACTTGCGAAAAAAAGTGCAATAGGAATTATCCAAGCAATACGTCTCATTGTTTTTCTATTAAACCGCGGCCAACTTTCTTAATTTTTCCTTCGTTTTTAAGCTCTTCAGCCACTTTATACATGATTCCGTTTACGAACTGACCACTGTTAGCCGTGCTATACCATTTTGCCAATTCTATATATTCGTTCATTGAAACAGGAATTGGAATTTCTTTAAATGTTATCATTTCCGTAATTGCCAACTGCATGATAATCACATCAATCTCTGCAACACGTTCCATTTTCCAGTTCTTTAAACTTTTCTCAATGTAAGGATTGATTTCATTCCACTGATTAACTGCTTTTGTGAATAAAGTATAACCAAAATCATGAGTTGAAGCATCAGCAAACATTGGAAGAATTTCTCCTCCATTTTCATTAGTTTCTGAAAATCCTTTTATGGTTTTTTCTACCATAGAAACCACATTATCAACATCATCGTTCCAGAAAATGGAATTTTCTTCAAATGAATCAAATAAAGACTCTGTTTCAGCAACAATGTTCAACAAAATGGTTCTGACAAAATTCTTATCAGCAGCATAAGAATCTTCTGCGGCTAAATATTCGTCATATAGTTCAGAAGAAACTATCGTGTTAAAAATCTCTTTAAAAGCAACTTTATAAGATTCTATAGAAAGTTTCTCATTAGTTATTATAGATACAAAATCAGGATTATCCTCTAATTGTTTCAAAACACGGTTTGATGCAAATTTTTCAAGACGTTTCCAAGCAGCTTCGTCTTTTATCTGTCTTTCCTGAATCTGCGAAATACGAAATTCAGCATAACTACGTAATTCTGAAAGGATTAACAAAAATGTCAAATACTGTTCGTATGATTTTTTCAAACTAAATTCCAATTCTTTATAGAAAACTTTAAAGTCTGGATTTTCTTCTTTTTTATACGCATACAAAGTTTGCAGAACTTTAATTCTAATAAGATGCCTGCCAATCATACTAATCTTACGATCCATAACTCAATGACCATTTTGTTTGTTGCAAAAATATATAAAGTTTAGAACTTCACATAGAATTGTCTTCAAAAAAGCAACATTTACTTTTTTCACATTTTAATATACTTTTCAACAATACAATAAAATTTGACTTTTTTTGTTTCAACAAGAGTATGAAATTTGTAATTTCGGTCGATTTTTAAAAAGAACATAAAAACAGCTCTATGAACGATAATTCTATAGCAAATGGCGGTCACGTTGATATTATGGAACTCAACAACCGTATTCAGCAAGAAAGTGCATTTGTGGATTTGATTTCCCACGAGATGCAGAAAGTTATAGTTGGTCAGAAGGATTTAATTGAAGGTTTGCTAATCGGCTTGCTTTCCAATGGCAACATTCTATTGGAAGGTGTTCCAGGATTAGCAAAAACACTCGCCATCAACACATTAGCAAAAACTCTTGATGCTTCATTCAGCCGTATTCAGTTCACCCCGGATTTATTACCAGCAGACTTGTTGGGAACTATGATTTACAGCCAGAAGAAAGAAGATTTTGAAGTAAAAAAAGGTCCGATTTTCGCTAATTTCATTCTTGCAGACGAAATTAACCGTGCACCTTCAAAAGTTCAGAGTGCATTGCTCGAAGCCATGCAGGAACGCCAGGTTACAATTGGTCCGAATACCTACAAGTTAGAAGAACCTTTTCTTGTTATGGCAACTCAAAATCCAATTGAACAAGAAGGAACATATCCTCTTCCCGAAGCACAAGTTGACCGCTTTATGTTAAAAATAATCGTAGGTTATCCTAAAAAAGAAGAGGAACAAACGATTATACGCCAAAACCTTCAGAAAATATTCCCTGTGGCAAATCAAGTAGTTTCTACAGAGGCAATTATTAAAGCACGACGAATTGTATCTGAAGTGTATATGGACGAAAAAATCGAGAAATACATCGTAGATATAATTTTTGCTACACGATTCCCTGAACAGTACAAATTAAGTGATTTAAAGCCTTTGATCAGCTTTGGTTGTTCACCTCGTGCAGGAATAAGCCTTGCAAAAGCAGCAAAAGCCTATGCATTCATAAAACGTCGCGGTTATGTGATTCCAGAGGACATTCGTGCAGTATGCCATTCCGTTCTTCGTCATAGAATTGGTTTGACTTATGAAGCCGAAGCAGAAAATGTTTCAACAGAGGACATCATTACTAAGATTGTAAATGCTGTTGACGTTCCATAACAAACGATTTGTAATATGTAAGGGCGTATCGCATACGCCCAAAAAGCGATAATACATTGGAAGCAAGCGAATTACTAAAGAAAGTCAGAAAAATTGAGATTAAAACTCGTGGTCTGTCGCAAAATATCTTTGCGGGAGAATACCATAGTTTATTCAAAGGACATGGTATGGCTTTTAGCGAAGTTCGTGAATATCAGTATGGCGACGCAATCCGTGATATTGACTGGAATGTCACTGCAAGATTAAACAAACCGTACGTTAAAGTATTTGAAGAAGAGAGAGAACTTACAGTAATGCTACTCATTGATTTAAGTGGCTCGCAAGGATTAGGTTCGCGTGCAAGAATCAAAAGGGAAACTATTACTGAAATTGCAGCAACACTTTCGTTTTCAGCAATACTAAACAACGACAAAATCGGCGTACTCCTTTTTTCTGATAAAATAGAAAAATTGATTTTACCTCAGAAAGGACGGAAACATATTCTTAGAATAATTCGAGAATTGCTGGAATTTCAGCCTGAAAGTTCAGGAACAGACATTCCTCTTGCATTGGAATATTTTACAAACATGATTAAGCGTCGCTGTACAGCATTCCTAATATCAGATTTCAACGACCGTCATCCAATGAAAGATGCACTTTCTATTGCTAACCGAAAACATGATTTAGTTGCTATCCGCGTTTATGATCAACTTGAATCTAAACTACCAGACATCGGCTTAATTCGAGTATCTGATGTGGAAACTGGTCAAGAAAAATGGCTGGACACAAGCAGCAAAAAAGTACAACAAGCTTTTCAGGACAATTATGCCGAACGAATCATTGACTTAGAAGACACATTCACAAAATCCGGCGTTGAACACGTACACATAAAAAGTGACGAAGACTATGTAAAATCATTGATGACACTGTTTAAGAAACGTTGATAATGAATAAAATACGACAATACATACTTTTCTTCTGCTCCATTTGTATCATACTACCGCTCTCTGCAGAAAACATCGAAATAGAAGCTTATGCAGATACGAATAAGATGTACATAGGAGAACAACAAAACATACATCTTTCGATAGAATACAAGGCAAATAAAACGCTTGTACTTCCTCAGTTCAGCAAAGAATTATCGCATAATATTTTGTTCACAGAAGGCTTTTCTTTTGACACAACAAAAGCACAAAACAAGGATTTTAGAAAAATCACAACAGACATGTCTGTCACTTGTTTTGACGCTGGTGAATATTCATTTGAAATTGGACCGTTTTTATATGGAAACGATACGATTTGGTCTTCTCCTATCCTATTATCTGTTCAAGCTGTTGAGTTAGACACAACAGGAATCATTAAAGACATAAAGCCTATTCAGATTCCCGAATATTCATTTAAAGATTATATTTCCAAAATTCTAATTGTATTGGGAATTATTGCTGTTATTTTACTTCTTATTTTAGGATTTTGGTTTTTATGGAAAAGAAAGAAAAACATAATACTTCCTCAAAAACACGAATCCAAAGAAAAAGCTGATATTAAAGCGATTAGAGAGCTTGAAAACTTAAAAGCTCAGAATCTTTTTGAAACAGAGGAATATAAATCTTACTACACGGAATTGACCAACATTTTACGTTCATATTTAGGCGATGTGCTTGATATAGAAACATTTGAAAAAACCTCTGATGAAATTATCCAGGAGGTTGTCAGTACAGGAAAAATGCCATTATCAGTGATTCAAAACCTTCAGATTATATTAACGGAAGCTGATTTTGTAAAATTTGCAAAGCACAAGCCAACCGCAGAAACTGGAAATTTACATTATGGATTATCACTATTCTGCATAAATGAAAGTAAGCATTTAATTAACAATAATGAAAACATTGATAATCAATGAAAAACGCATTAACAAATATTTTGTATTTTAACTACGAAAATCCAGAATATTTCTGGCTGTTTTTATTTTTCATTCCCATTATAGCATGGTATGTTTGGAAACATACGCGTTTGTTTTCAAACATAAAAACGGCAACAACACAGGATTTTGAAAACATTCCCGATACACCAAAAAGATTCCTTATTCACGTACCATTTGTTTGCAGACTAATAGCACTATCTTTTGTGATAGTTGCTCTTTCCCGTCCTGTTTCTGTTGACACTTATTCAGATTCAACGACATACGGAGTTGACATTGTGCTTTCCATGGACGTATCTACAAGTATGTTAGCCATGGATTTAAAGCCGGACAGAATAGAAGCAGCAAAAGATGTGGCAGCCAATTTTATAAATAGCCGTCCTTTCGACAGAATGGGATTAGTTGTTTTTGCTTCAGAATGTTTTACTCAATGTCCTTTAACAACAGATCACGTTACACTGCTAAACCTACTGAATGAACTTGAATGCGGCATGATTACAGACGGAACTGCCATTGGCATGGGATTAGCATTAGCTGTCAACCGTTTAAAAGAGAGCAAAGCCGTAAGTAAAGTCATTGTTTTGCTTACCGACGGAGAAAACAACAGCGGAGACATAGATCCATTAACAGCGGCAGAACTTGCATCAAAATATGGAATACGTGTTTACACTATCGGTGTTGGTAAAAAAGGCGAAGTTCCATATCCTACACCGTATGGAACCCAGATGGTACAAAACAGTTTTGACGAAACATCTCTCATAAAAATCGCAAAAATGACCAACGGAAAATATTTCCGGGCAACGAACAAAAACGAACTTGTAAAAATCTATAACACAATAGATTCGCTAGAAAAAACAAAAATCGAAGACTATAAGTTCACACAAAAAAAAGAGGAATTCGCACCATTTGCATTATTGGCAATACTAATGCTCGGTATAGAATTTTTGTTATCACAAACTATTTGTAAAAGATTCCCATAATGAACGAAAGTAATTTCAGATTTGCATATCCAGATCATTTATACGCACTCATCGGCGTTTTTGTTTGTATCTGTATTTATATTCTTTATCGAATAATAAACAGAAAAAAACTAAACAAGTTAGCCGATAAAGAGTTGCTTCCAATTATTCTGCCCGACTATGCCCCATTCCGTAAAAATCTTAAATTTTGTCTGTTTATCTGCTCTGCAATATTTTTTATAATAGCCTGGGCACAACCACAATACGGAGTCAAAAAACAAAATGTCAAGAAAAAAGGTGTAGAAATAGCCATAGCATTAGATGTTTCAAACAGTATGTTGGCAGAGGACATAAAGCCAAACAGAATTGAAAAAGCAAAGTTTTCTATACAAAGAATCATTAACAAATTAGACCAAAACAAACTCAGCATAATAACTTTTGCCGGTGAAGCCTTTGTACAACTACCAATGACTACCGATGTAGGTGCTTCAAAATTGTTTTTACAGACAATCAGTCCAAACATAATAGACAAACAAGGTACTGCCATAGGTGCTGCGATAGCAACTTGTATGCGTTCTTTTTCTGGAAATGATAAAGTTGCAAAGACAATCATCATTATCAGCGATGGTGAAAACCATGAAGACGATGCAATAGGAATGGCTCAGCAAGCAAAAGAAAAAGGAATCACTCTTCACACTATTGGTATGGGAACAACAAACGGAGTTCCTATTCCCATAAAGAATCAATACGGACAAACAAATTTCATGATGGATAAAAACGGCAGTCCAGTAACAACAAAATTAAACGAACAAATGTTACAGGAAATAGCTTCAGCCGGTGGAGGAATTTATTCAAGAGAAGATTTCTCTCCTATTTTAAAAGCCCTCGACAATATGGAAAAATCGGATTTCGAATCTTCTGAATTTAATGTTTACAACGAGAGATTTCAAATATTTCTAATTCTTGGATTAATCTGTCTGTTATTAGAATTTTGTATTCTTGAACGAAAAAATAAATATCTGAAAGATATAGATATTTTCAACTTCAAAATGTAAAGAAGGATAAGCCTTACGACCTATCCTTCTTCGTTTTTAGAATATTTGTCCCGGCAAAACAAGCTTTTCTTTTTTAGGAAACTGTAAATCAAAAGTTTCACAATCATTTTCATCAACAAAATAGCCTTGCGGTGTGGAATATTCTCCAGCAATGCCGTCTAAATATCCTTTTTGCAGTTCCTTACAAAGGAAAAAAGATGCATCCTCGCCTTCGGGTAAACCATGGTATCGAATATTATACTCTGAAGCATAACAGAAACCAGACTTCCCATAAAAATCAATGTTTCCTTCGAAACAAATTGCTCCAAATCCCATCTGAGTCGCTTTTTCCAAAGCAAAATCCAACAACATTTTCCCATATCCTTTTCTCTTAAATTCGGGAAGAATTGCTATTGGTCCCATTGTAACAATTGGAAGCGTCTTGGTTTCATCTGTTTTAATAAAAGCTTTCACAAAAATGATTTGCCCAATAATTTTTCCATTTAGTTCCATTACATAATCAAGTTCAGGAATGAAATTGGGATCGTTCCGTAAACAATGAAGCACATAATGTTCTAAACACCCAGGTCTATACACATTCCAAAAAGCTTCGCGAGTAAGATTTTCAACAATAAAATAGTCTTGTGGTGATTCTAAACGAATCAAAATATCTTTGTTCATATCAATAGATTAAATTAAAAATTAGGGAATAAAAAAACGTTTCTGTATAAAAACAGAAAAATACATAAAGGCTTGTCAAGATGACAATGCCTATTCTACCGTATCCAATAATTCTTTGAACATCCGAAACAAATATACGGATATTTAATTATAAAAGCATAACATTCCAAAAAATTCCGGCCGGTGAAAATCAGGTTTCTCTGTAGCTATCGGATTCCAAGAAACATAATGCATAGAGCTATTTGAGCCTCCACATTTATAAAAGTTTGCAGCTATACTTTTACCGTTTAAGGATGATATTGAATGTTTGAAAAAAACAGAAAAAGGAATAATCAAAGCGCACTCCCAAAACGTGTTTTCGTTTCGTTCGCCAATATATTCGCTACCAACTGAGGTCCAACGTTTTATCTGACTTAATATTTCATTTGAAGCATGTTGCTTATCATTCCGATTTTTTCTTGCCCCCATCGATATAAATCCCAAGCAATTACACTCGATATTATAATACACGTCATCACCGCCCATACAAGCAAAAAACTCAACACAAGAATCTGTGCAAACTGGACCTAAATCGTTTGTAACAAATCCCCTGATTGTACATTCTTTTACTTTAAAATGAACAAGAACAGAATTATCAGTAAAAGCAATAGCAAAATGCGTTTCTGGACAGTAAGGAAACGCATTCCAATTTACGGATTTGATTTCCGTATAATTTATTGAATGATTTTTGAATACAGCTGGAATATCACTTGCTCTCTCAACAAAATCATTTAAATAAGGTACGCTTAATTTCTGCATACATCTACAAGACTTCAAAACCAAGTAGTTCTATTTCATCAACTAACTGAGAATGAATAGATTCATCGGCCAAAGCAGTTGACAAATATTTTTTATTATCGTCAGCAAACACCGACATGGCACCATTATATCCAGACAAAACGCAACCTAAAAAATTTGCACCGCCAGAAATACCAACACCCAACGACAATTCCTTACAAAGTTTCTGAGCCATAGCAATCGCATCATTGTCATCCACCCGGATTATATCATCCACTAAATTTTTAGGATATAAACCAGGAATAATTTCATCCGAAAGACCTTGAATTTTATGAGGTCCCAATGATTTTCCCAAAGTCAAAATTGATGACTGCAAAGGTTCCAAAGCAAACATTTTTGAATTATGTTTCTCTTTGAAATATTTTCCGCAACCATGCAATGTTCCCGCAGTTCCAACACCGGCAATAAAACAAGGATACTCAGAAATTTTTGCTTCTATTTCTGGAGCTGTTGTCTCGTAATGAGCAATCATATTATATTCATTTTCAAACTGATAGGTCAAAAAACATCCTTTTGACTTATACTCTTCAGCCTTTTTGAATGCAGATTCAAAATCATCAGTAAGCTCCAATTGAGCACCATATAATTTCAACAATTTAAATCGTTCTTCCGACATAAATCTGGGAATACAGATTGTTATCGGGTTTCCTAGATAACGGGAAATTGCAGCAAAAGAGATTCCCATATTACCACTTGTAACTTCACAAATAGGCGTATTTTCTGAAATAACTCCCTTTTCATACGCATTTTTTAAAATATAAAAAGCTACCCTATCTTTTATAGAACCAGAAAGATTATACCATTCCGCTTTTATGTAGGCATATCTGTTTTCTCCCTTGAAACGATAGTTTATTTTTATGAGTGGCGTATTTCCTATTAATCTGCCTAACTGCTCAAATTTATTTACGAAATCCATTGTATATTTTAAAGCTGCGGCAAAAGTAGAAATTAAATCAAACTACGGCAAATAACTTTTTCTAATAAAATGTTAAAAAAGAAAAAGCATACATATTTCTGAACAGTTCTCAATACATTATTTTTGAGAAAAATTTAAAACAATGGAAAACCTTGTTGTTCTTGACGCCGCTACAATTGGCGAAAATTCAATTTTTGATGCATTTAAATCATTCGGAAACCTTCGAGTATTTGCTACCACAAATAATGCGGAAAGATTGCAACATATTGACAATGCGTCAATTATCATTACAAACAAAGTGATTATCGACAAAGAAATCATGGATGCCTGCCCATCGTTAAAATTAATCTGTTTAACAGCAACCGGAATGAACAATGTTGATTTACCATACGCAAAATCAAAGGGAATCATAGTAAAAAATGTTGCCGGTTATTCCACAGAAAGCGTTGTTCAACATACATTTGCAACACTTCTAACCCTTTTACAGCACACTGCATATTATTCAGAATATGTATTTTCAAAAAAATACTCTAATCAAAATCTATTCACACACATTGGTCCAGGCTATATGGAATTGAACGGCAGAACATGGGGAATTATAGGTCTGGGAACCATAGGAAGACGTGTTGCTGAAGTTGCATCAGCATTTGGCTGCAAAGTAGTATATTACTCAACTTCCGGAAGCAACCATACATCAGATTACCAAGAAGTTACACTTGACAAACTATTAAAAACCGCCGATATAATTTCAATTCACTCGCCATTAAACGAACAGACAAACGGCTTAATTGGAATTAATGAAATACGAAAGATGAAGCCTACTGCATATCTTATAAATGTTGGCCGTGGCGGAATTATCAAAGAAAATGACCTTGCACAGGGATTACAAGAAAACTGTATCGCAGGTGCTTGTATTGACGTCATGCAAAAAGAGCCGCTTCCACTAGAATCACCTCTACTCGACACTTCAATTCAAAATAAATTAGTGATAACTCCACATGTGGCCTGGGTAAGCGACAAAGCACTAAAAAGTTTAATGGAACTTACATATAAAAATGTAGAGACCTTTGTTGCTGGAAAATAAATTTTCAAAATTTGTTAATAACTCAATCTTCATAAAACACCGATAAAACTCAAAATAAACGAAATTTGAACAATTTAGTGTTCAAATGGATTATTGCGAATTTAACTGTAGTTTAGATTGTCTTGCCGACGAGAAAAAAGAACTTTTGACTGCATTTCTAGCAGAATGTGGCTTTGAAAGTTTCTTTGAAGAAAACGAAATATATAAAGCATATATTCAAGATGAAAATTTTGATGCAGACGCATTGTGCGAAACAATAGAAGCTGCAGAACCTTTATTTGGAACAATAAACTACGCAATAAAGAAAATTCCTTCCCAAAACTGGAACAGTGAATGGGAATCAACATTTGAATCCGTTAAGATAAACGACCAAATTATTGTTAGAACACCAAATTACCACCCTACAGAATCTTTCAAGCATGAAATTGTAATAGATCCCAAAATGTCCTTTGGTTCTGGTACTCACGAAACGACATCGCAGATTCTTCAATTCATGTCTCAGGTAGATTTTAAAGGAAAAACGGTTGCAGACTGTGGCTGTGGCACGGGAATCCTAGGAATTTTTGCAGAAAAATTAGGAGCAAAATCTGTTTTTGCATTTGATTACGATTCATGCTGTGTGGAAAACACACATACAAACTTAGCCTTAAATTCATGCAAAAACACAACTGTTGAACTTGGTAAATTAGATCTTCTGCAAAACAAAGAATTCGACATTGTAATTGCAAATATTAACAGAAACATACTGATAGAAAACATGAGTTTCATTGCGAACTCTGTTAAATCCGAAGGCATTTTAATAATGAGCGGTTTTTATCAGGAAGATGTTGCTGAAATTCAGAAAAACGCAGAAGCATTCAATTTTAAATTAATACAAACTGAATCAAAAAATAACTGGACAATAACAACTTTTAAACGTTAAATAATATGGTTACACGCTTTAAAAAAGTCATTTTGTTATGCACATTCGTATGTGCCAGCATTTTCTCAAATGCACAGCAAATAAAACAATTCGCTGACGACGAAGTTTTATATTTCCAGCAGATGGAACAATTCTTCTCGAACTCAGCCCAAAGTTCTGATTTGCTAAAATATCTGAAACAATTCAAAAAATACTGGGAATCAGGAGCTATTGACAGAGACGAAAAAAGCAGAATTGTTGAGACTTCAAATGCCCTATTAAAAAAACATGGTAAACCAAGCCCACATTTCTACAACTATCTGCAAACAGTAGAAGCTTTCTTCAACACAGATCAGGCAATTGCAAGTTATCACGCTTGGGATGAAGCATATCGTCATTTATTGAAAACAAAATCACTCGATGTTTCCGATAAATTCTGTAAAGGAGCCTTAGCCCTTGTTACTAAGCATGAAATCTACACATCTTCATCAGTTACGTGGACATTATTGCGTGTAAAATCATTCACATATAAATTTGAAGATAATGTGGCAATAATCACAATGCCACCTACAAATATTCAATGTACATCTACAGGAAACTCATTTGTAATTTATCAGGCAAGCGGATATTTCCTTCCTTTTGAAAACAAATGGATTGGAGACGGCGGAAAAGTTACTTGGGAACGTTCAAATTTCAACAGTGAGTCTGTTTTTGCTGAATTGAATAATTATGCAATCGACATGACAAAATCAAGCTACAAGGCGGATTCTGTTTGGTTTACAAATGACACTTATTATTCAGAGCGAATTTATGGTTCATTGGAAGATAAAACAATTCAAGTAAAAAATGCAGCTGATGTAACCTACCCACGCTTCAAATCATATCAAAACATATTTGTAATAAAAGATATTTATCCTGGTATTGATTACCGTGGAGGATTCAGCATGAACGGTTCCCGTTTCATTGGTTCTGGTACAGTTCAAGAACCTGCCACACTTGATTTTTCTAATAATGGAAAGAAAATATTCAAAACAGCCTCAATTGGTTACACATTCCAAAAAGAAAGCATTGTTAGCCGTAATGCGGCAGTAAGCATTTACATTGAACAAGATTCAATTTACCATCCTGGATTAATGTTCAAATACAATGTGGCAACACGTACAGTAAGTTTAATCCGCGACGGTGATACAGAAAACCTGTCACGAAGTCCATATTTTGATTCTTACCATATGTTGGATATGGATTTCCAACAACTTACATGGCAAATTGACAATCCTGAAATGCAGATGGGCGGAATGTCTGGAGCCACAATCAGCAAAGCGACCTTTGAATCTTCAAACTATTTCCGTGAAGCCCGTTATCGTGAAATCGGAATGTTCAACGAAATCCACCCGTTAGTTGCCTTACGTCGTTTAAGCAAAACAAAACAAACAGAAACATTCTCAGTTAGAGAATATGCAGCATATATGAGAATGCCTGAACCTGATGCTATCCACCTTTGCTTGGATTTATCGTTCAGAGGTTTGATTTCATTTGATGCAAAGACAAATACGCTGACAATAAAACAACGTACCTACGAATACCTTGACGCTGTTGTAGGAAAAATTGATTATGATGTGATTAAATTTGATTCCGAACACGACATGAAAGGTATGGCAAATGCAACATTGGACCTTTCAAATCTTGAGTTGAACATGGTCGGAGTTTCAAAAATCCAAGTTTCCGATTCACAAAATGTTGTTTTCTATCCTCGTGGAAGCCAGTTAACGATGTCAAAGAACAGAAATTTTGAATTTGACGGAATTATTGAAACAGGTTTGTTCACATTCTACGGACGTGGTTTTGATTTCAATTATGAAAACTTCAAAATCAATCTTCAAAACGTTGACTCTTTGAAAATTAAAGTTAAAAGTTTCAAAGAAAATCAATATGGTGTGAAAGACTTTGTTCAAATTAAGAACTCTATTGAACACGTTACCGGAGATATTTTGATTGACGATCCTAACAACAAATCAAGTATAAAAGACTTCCCACAATACCCTATTTTCAACAGCAAGGAAATCTCGTATGTTTACTATGATTATCCAAGTATTTACAATGGTGTTTACGACAGAAACAAATTCTATTACAAGGTAGATCCATTCACTATCGATAGCGTAAACGACTTCTCTACCGACGCTTTGTTTTTCGATGGAGAATTAATTTCTGCTGACATTTTCGAAAACATCAGAGAACGAATTGTTGTTCAGCCAGATTATTCTTTCGGTTTCACAAGAGTAACTGGAAAAACTGGCTATAAAGCATACAAAGGGAAAGGTACATTCACCGACACTATTAACCTGAGTTGGAAAGGATTACGAGGTATTGGTACATTAGATTATTTAGCGTCAAAATCAGTATCTGGTCCAAAAGGATTCACATTCTTCCCAGATTCAACAAATGGATTTGCGACAACATTTAACATTAAACAACAAAGTGCCGGTCCTGAATCGCCAAGCGTTAACGGTGAAAAAGTAAATATTCACTGGGAACCATACGAAAACAGACTGATGGCTGTAGAAACTGGAACTGCATTTAAAATGTATGGAGATTCAACAAAACTTTCCGGTGGATTAATATACACACCAAAAGGTCTTGGCGGATGGGGTAAATATACATTCAGTGAAGCAAAACTTACCTCTAACACATTTGATTTCAAAGAAAAAGTCGTTAATGCAGATTCAGCCGACTTTGATCTGCTAACTCAAGGCGGAGCTTTAGATGAACTTGCATTTAAGACGAAGAATGTTAGAGCAAACATTGATTACACAACAAAGAAAGCAAACTTTGTTACAAACGACTCCTTGTCATTAGTTCAATTACCAAAGAACATGTATATCTGCTACTTAACTAAGTTCACATGGGATATGCACACAAAACAAATAGCACTTGGAGATCCTAAAGATTTGAACTCAGACAGACGTGACCTTCACTTCTATTCTGTTCATCCAAAACAGGACACATTAAACTTCCTTTCACCATATGCAACATATGATTTAAAAAATTATATTATTGGTGCTCAGCAAGTTCCTTACATTGATGTAGCAGATTCCCGAATCGTACCAAATAAAGACAGCATTGTAATGATTCATCAGGAAGCATACATGGACACACTTCGTAATGCGAAACTGTTGGCAGACAGAGAACACAAATATCATACAGTTTACGATGCAACTTTCTTTGTAAAAGGACGTAACAACTTCTCTGGACGCGGTATGTATGACTACGTTGACGAAACAAAGACAAAACATCCTCTTCCACTAACAAAAATCAAAGTTGACTCAACATTACACACATACGGTATTGGAACATTGGAAGAAGAACAAAACTTCAAACTTTCCTCTGTATTTAGCTATTACGGAGATTATAAAATGATGTCTGACCATCAATATCTAAACTTCAACGGAAACGTGTTGATTGCAAACGAATGTGCTAAGATAAAACCTACATGGTTTAAATTTGCCGGCGACATCAACCCTCTTGAAATCTTCATTCCAGTTAGCGACAATATGTTTGATTTAGACTCTAACCCTGTTGGAGCATCTATCTACACTGATTCAAGATACACAAGTATTTATACAGCATTCACTTCGCATAAACGCTATGAAAAAGATATTCCTTTAGTGAGTGCAAATGGATATTTATTCTATGATAAAGATTCACGTAAATACAAAGTTGGACCAAAAGAAAAAATACTTGACGATACAAAAAGCGGCAATTTAATTACTTATCACCGAGAATATTGTAATACAACAGGTGAAGGTTCATTAAATTTAGGTCTTGATCTTGGTCAAGTAAAATTAGGAACATACGGAACTGTGACACACAACATTACTTCTGGACGTGTAACTTTGGAAACATTTACTACAGTTGATTTCATGTTTGATGACGGTATCTTAAAAACTATTGCCGACACATTAAATAACCGTCAGTCTTTAAAAGGTGTAAACATGACTGGCCAATCATTTAAAAAGGCATTCACAGAATTGTTAGGCAAAGCAAAAGCTGATGAATATCTTGCAGAAATTCAACTTTACGGAAGCATTCGTAAAATGCCGAAAGAATTAGAACACACTATCTCGTTCTCAAAACTTGACATGAACTGGGATTCTGCTGCACACGCCTACCGTTCTGTCGGACAACTTGGAATATTCAGCATTGGAAATACAATGATTAACCGTTCAGTAAATGGATTTGTGGAATATGCAAATCTTTATAGTGGAGATATGTTCACATGCTATATTGAATTAGACAAAAAGAACTGGATATTCTTCCACTACAGCCATGGCGAAATGTATTTTGCAACATCTGACGTAAAAGATCCAACGAAGAAAGATGCAAGTCTTCATGATCTTGTAATGGCAATTCACAACACAAAAGAAGCAAAACGCACAATGAATGTTGGAAAGAAAGAAGCTCCATACATGTATAAAGATGGCGGCGAAGCATTGAAACGTCAGTTCCACGAACGATTCCGTGCAAATAGACCTTATGAAGACTACGCTCCTTCATACGACGATGATGAAGAAACTTCCGGAAAATCGAAGAAACCAAAAGAAGATAAAGACGAATACGACGATTACGAAGATTAATGTATAACTCCAAAAACAGTTAAGGTAGTTTTTACCTTAACTGTTTTTATTTAATTCTTACTACAATGAGTTACTTTTTACCAGTTTTCCTACTTTTATTAGCAAACATTTTCATGACACTGGCATGGTATGGCCATTTAAAATTAAATCAAATGGGTATATCAACAAACTGGCCGATGATTGCGACAATCTTATTCAGTTGGGGCATCGCCTTTATCGAATACTGTTTTCAAGTTCCTGCAAATAAAATGGGATTCATTGAAAACGGAGGTGCTTTTTCGTTATTACAACTAAAAGTTATCCAGGAAGCCTTATCAATTCTTGTTTTTTGTGTAATTGCAAACATTCTTTTTCAAGGAGAAAAAATTGCCTGGAACCATTTAGCAGCATTCGGCTGTTTGATTATGGCAGTTGTATTTGTTTTCTGGAAAGCATAAAATTTTATCGTTTTATTTTTGCGTTGCATATTATTTGCATCTATATTTGTGTGCTTTTTGTTGAACTAAAACATATTTCATTATGCCAGCACACAAGTCAAAGAATTTTCGTTTCAGAATAATAGACGAATGCCTTCGAGATACTTCACGCCTATGGAGTCTTGATGATTTAATCAGTGAAGTTTCACGCAAACTTACTGACGAATTCAATGTTGAAAAAGTAAGCAGACGTTCTATTCAATACGATATCGCATTAATGCGTGAAAAACAACCTGTTGGCTATAATGCCCCTATTGTTTGCTTTGATGGTAAATATTCGTATTCTGACAAAGATTTCTCGATAAAAAACATGCAGTTAAGCAAACCCGACATTGATAATCTTACAGAGGTTGCAACTACATTAAAACAATATAAACAATACACTCACCTTGGTGACATAACTAAGTTGATAGAAAAAATAGAAGCTATCATTGCAATCAATCCACAACCTGATTCACTTATAGCATCGTTTGAATCTACAAAAAAAATTGCAAAAGGAGTTTCTTGGTTAAAACAAATTGTTGAAGCAATATGCCAAAAGCATGTTATAGAACTTTCTTTTAAAGAAAAAGATGACAATGTATCACATATAGTTTTACATCCTTATTTTCTAAAGGAATTTAATAATGAATGGTATTTATATGGCTTACAAGACCCTTCATATAAATTCATAATGGTTCCAGTTAGTGAGATTGCAGCAATTTCGCCACAAATAATCACATTCATAGAGAATGAGAAATACACTCCGGAGAATTACTTTAAACATCTTATCGGAATTTCCCCTGAAGAATCTACAAAACCGGTAAATGTAACACTAAAAGTTTCTGCAGACATTCTTCCAACATTGAAGAAATGCCCTATTCACCCTTCGCAAACAATAAACGACATGGGAATTGACGGAGCTTTGGTTGATTTAAAAGTAATCATAAACAAAGATCTGACAGAGACGATTCTAAAATACGGTTCAAACATAAAAGTTGAAGCTCCAGACAAATTACGTAAAGCAGTGCTTGCCGAATTGAAAGCTGCATACGAGGCATATTTTCAATTATCATTATTTTAATTTGCCTCATTCTAAATGATTCCACAAGACACCATTGAGAAAATTATTGGACTTGCTCATGTTGAGGAAGTTATTGGTGATTTTGTCGCATTACGCAAAGCTGGAACAAACTTCAAAGGATGCTGTCCTTTTCATGATGAAAAGACCCCTTCTTTTGTCGTCTCTCCAGCCAAAGGTATTTATAAATGTTTTGGTTGTGGAAAAGCAGGAAATGCAGTCACTTTCATTAAAGAACATGAGAAATGCTCGTATTTTGATGCTATCAGGTATCTCGGACGAAAATATCATGTGGATATTGTAGAAACCGAGCTTACCGAAGAGGAAAAACAACGACGTGACATTCGTGAAAGTCTGCAGATTGTCAATCAATATGCGGCAGATTTTTTTGAGAAAAGCATGTGGGAAACCGAGGAAGGAAAATCTGTAGGTTTGGCTTATTTCGTGGAACGCGGTTTTACCGAAGAAACAATCAGGAAATTCCGTTTAGGATACAGCCCACAAAAAAAGGATGCTTTTACAGAAACTGCAGAAAAATCAGGTTACAAACTTGAATATCTGCAAAAGGTCGGTTTATCCACCGTTGGAGAAAATTATAAACTGGACAGATTCCACGGACGTGTAATGTTCCCTATCATGTCTGTTTCTGGAACCGTCATTGGTTTTGGCGGACGTGTAATGACTCCAGCAAACGAACATGTTCAAAGCGGAGCGAAATACATAAATTCACCAGAATCCGAAGTCTATAACAAAAGCCGGACATTATATGGAATTTCTTACGCAAAAAACGAAATTGTCCGTAAAGAAGAATGTATCTTGGTTGAAGGATATACTGACGTAATCTCTATGCATCAGGCAGGAATTACAAACGTAGTTGCTTCATCAGGAACGTCGCTCACGAACGACCAAATTGACTTAATCAAAAGATTTACAGAAAATATTGTCATTATTTACGACGGCGACAACGCTGGTATCAAGGCTGCCACTCGAGGTATTGACATGATTTTAGAAAAAGATCTAAACGTCCGTATTTTACTCCTTCCAAACGGCGAAGACCCTGATACATTTGCAAAGAACCGAACTTCGGAAGAAATTGCAGAATACATAACTGCCAATAAAACAGACTTTTTGACCTTCAGGACAAGACTAGCAGCAAAAGAAACTGAAAACGACCCGATTCAACGAGCTCAATTCATAAATTCCATTGCCGGCACAATTGCGAAAATACCAAACCAAATCAAACGTGCGGTCTTTATCCAAGAATGTGGAAAGATTCTTAACATTGACAACAATTCGTTTACAGCACAGGTAAACAAAATACTTGGACACCCTACTTCACTTTCATACAAACAAACTCAAACACAAAAAACAATAGACACTCCTGTCACAAAGAAACAGGTTGATAAAATCTTAGCAAACGAACAGGATATCATACGTCTTTTGATTTTGTATGGACAAAGAAAAATCTACATAGACAATTCCGATTCTTTGTATGAAATCACGAAACATTTTTGGGAACAGCAGAACAGAAATCCAAACAACACACCTAAAAAATATAACGAACCAAATCCTGACTTTAACGGATTAGTAAAAGATTATATCTTCAATGAATTAAGCAACGAAATCAGCGAAGGAGAAACATTTCATCTATTAAACGAATCTGAAAAGAAAATCTTTGATGAATATTACTCCCACTACGAGGAAAAACAGGAAAACATCAATGATTATCTCCGTGACTTTGTTGATGCTGAACGTATTGCTGAAATATTAAGTGACGAAAGACAAGTTGACGTTTTCTACTGGAATAAAAATAAGAATCAAAATCAAGAAGAAAAACTAGAAGAAGAGCGGAAACGCGAAGACGAGCAACTTTCTATTCTTTTAAAAGAAACGATTTTAGAATACATCAAACGTCGATACGAACTAAAAAAAGAGATTTTAGGCAAAAGCAGTGATTCAAACAACTACAGAATGATTGATTTCCTTAATCAATGTATCAATGTGCTTTCCAATCAATTACATCACTATTACCGATAAATTCATTTTTAAGAATGACAAAAATTCTTCGCATATTAAATAGATTTAACGTCGGTGGTCCAACATACAACGCCGCTTATCTCACAAAATATATTTCTGACGATTTTGAAACCGTGCTCATTGGTGGATTAAAAGAACCAGACGAAGCAAGTTCTGAATATGTACTGAAAAACTTAGAAGTTGATTATCTGCTAATTCCAGAAATACAGAGAGGAATTTCATTGACACGAGATTTCAAGGCATTTCGAAAAGTTGTAAAAATCATAAAACAAGAAAAACCTGACATTGTTCACACACACGCCTCAAAAGCAGGAATGATTGGAAGAGCAGCAGCCATCTACTGCGGCGTTCCTCAAATATACCATACATTTCACGGACACGTATTTCATTCCTATTTTGGTAAAGCAAAAACAAAATTCTTTATTCTCATAGAACGCTTTTTAGCTTCAAAAACAACAGCAATAATAGCCATCAGCAATATTCAGAAACACGAATTATCTGATATTTATAAAATCTGCAGTCCCAATAAGATAGAAGTTGTTCCATTAGGATTTGATTTGCAAAAATTTTATGAAAATCAAGAAGAAAAACGCAGAGAATTCCGTAGCAAATATTCTATTGCCGACGACGAAATAGCAATAGGAATTGTAGGACGCCTTGCTTCCATAAAAAATCATCAGTTGTTTATTAATGCAATTGCAGAATGTAGCAAACAAGCAAACGAGAAGAAAATACGCGCCTTCATTATAGGTGACGGAGAATTAAACGAGCAACTGCAAGCATATTGCAAAAACAAAAACATAACTTATAGTAACACTATAGATAACACACACAACAATCTGATTACCTTCACATCTTGGATAAAAGAAGTTGATGTAGCATACGCAGGTTTAGACATTGTTGCACTAACCTCTTTCAACGAAGGAACACCTGTCAGTCTTATAGAAGCCCAAGCTGCAGGACGACCAATAGTTTCAACAAACGTTGGCGGTGTCAGCGACATTGTGTTAGAAAACAAAACTGCACTTTTATCAACCCTTGACGAAAATGATTTTTCATCGAAACTGCTTAAACTTATATTGGACGACAATCTTCGTATAGAAATGAGTAAAAATTGTGCTGAATTTTCTGACAAAAAATTCAGTTACACCCGTTTATGCTCAGACATGGAAAATGTGTATAAAAAACACTCTCTTACGAAATAATATCCTATATTTGCAGAAATGCAAATAAATGAAACGAATTCTTCTACTTTTAGGTTGCGTAGCTTGTTTAGGATTGACTTCATGCAAAGTGTTTCGCCCAACAGTTATGTTTCAGACCAACAAAGACTTTAAATTTTCTGAATTTGAAGAATCTCCAAGAGTAACAGTACTACAGCCATTTGACCAATTAGAGGTTATAATGTCAACAAACAACGGCTATCTTCTATTGGAAACTGAAGGAAATGAAGGTCAAAGAGTTGCACGCCAAAGAAACGATGATTTAATTACCTACATGATTCGTCAGGACAGCATTGTGAAAATACCTACTGTAGGAGAAATCAAGTTAGGAGGAATGCAAAAGGACTCTGCAGAAAGGCTTTTAGAGCAAGAACTTGCAAAATATTACCAAGCACCTTTTGTTAAAATAACCGTTACAAACCGCAATGTTATTTTGTTTTACGACGAAGGTACTGTTGGAAAAAAAATCTCTATTCCCGAAGGCGGTTTGTCACTACTCGAAGCCATTGCCGATGCTGGAGGTTTAACAGAAAGCAGTAAATCTTATAAAATAAAACTGATTAGAGGAAACAACAAAAATCCAAATGTTTACAACTTCAATATCAGAAACTTAGAAGGATTTAAGAAAGCGAATTTCATGCTTGAAGCTAACGACATCATTTATGTTGATTCACGTCCTCGCTACGCTGCAAAATTCATTAAACAAATTGAACCTTACTTAACGATGATTACGTGCGCCACAACGGTTTACGCCATCTTCAATACCCAATCTAAATAAATGGCAAAAGCAAAAAAAATACCTGCATTCAACGATTCTTTTGATTTAAGCAAATTATGGATTGTTGTTAAAAAAAATATTTGGATTTATTTACTAATTATTGCTGTATCAATTGTTTCAGCAAAATTATACATCCGATATACAATTCCAACTTACGAAACCTACTCTATCATTCAAATCAACAACAATGAAGAAAGAGACAAGCAAATCGTAAATTTCACCGACGCTTACGGATCTGCATCTATGACAAATCTTATAGAACTTATCCGCTCCTCAGAATTTCTAAAAAGAACATTACAACAATTAAATTTATACACAAATTATTTTGCAGAAGGTAGATTCGTTACTTCTGAACTTTATAAAAGATCCCCTTTCTTTGTTGAAATTGAAAATCCCCAGGCTCATTTCTTAAACAAAAAAATCTATGTTAATTATTCTGCAGAAAGTGATTTAGTTTCAATACATTACGAAATCAGTCCAGACAATATCTATTCCGTAGAAATTAGACGTAACGAATGGACGGAAATAAACGGTTGCCGCATCTATGTAAATATTATTTCTCCAGATTCTTTCAGTTCGCAGCAGACGGCGGAATATTATTTCATTAACTACGATGAAAATTCAGCTTTTGCAACTCAATTCAACAGCCTAAATGTTTCTATCCTGAGCTACGAAGCTAATACAATTCAAGTAAAATACACAAGCTGTAATGCACAAAAAGCTTCTGAAATTGTTAATACAATCTGTGAAAACTTCCTTGCATATAACGTTGAAAAGAAACAGGAACGTGCAGAAAAAATTCTGCAATTCATCAACGAACAATTAGAAATAGTCTATGCTCAATTAACTGATTCTGAGCAAAAATTAGAAGAATTCAAAAAGGAAAATAAGATTACTGGAAATATACTTGGAAGCAATACGTCCACACAATCAACAACTCAGGAAATTGAAAAGTATCAATCTCAGATAAAAACACTGAACCGTGTCAACCGCCAGATTGAAATCGGAGAAGATTTTGACATTATGGGAGCAATATCTACTCTATCAGGAACATCTTCAGAGTCTATGATTCTGAACTTTTTAAACGGCATTCAACAATTGCAAAAACAGAAAGAGCAACTGTTAATGACATTGACTCCCGACAACCATAAAATCAAAGTAATTGATTCACAGATAGAAGAGCAAAAGAAACATTTAGCAGACATCATTGACATCACCAATAAAAAATTACAAAACGACATAAAAACATTAGAACGACTTTCTCAATCAAAATCTAATGATTTCAACGAAACCGAGCTTACAAAATTGAAGCGTATTCATGACGTTCATCAAAACTTCTACAATCAACTTGTGGAGAAAAGAGCTGAATATCTTATTTCAAAAGCCGGTTACGTAACGAACAATTTAATTCTTCAAAAATCATCGGTTCCAGAAACTCCTATCGCACCTATTGCATCTTATGTAATTATGGTTTGCGTCATTTGTTGTGCATTACTAATCATTATAATCACAACACTTTGCTATTTGTTTTTTAATCAAATTACAACAATAAATGATATCACCCAATATACAGATGCACCGATTTCTGGAGTCATTCCTATATCAAATTCTTCAGACAAAATCCATCGATTTGTTGTAGAAAATAAAGCCGATTCTGTTATTACGGAAGCATTTAGAACATTACGTTCAAATCTTGAATTTCTGCATCCATCAAAATCAGACAAAAAGATTATCGCTGTAACTTCTACAATTTCGGGTGAAGGAAAAACATTTATTGCAATCAATCTTGGCGGTGTATTCGCACTAAATGGCAAGAAAGTAATCTTATTGGATTTAGATTTAAGAAAACCGAAAGTTCACCTGTCGTTTAATGCTCATAATAAATCTGGTATGAGTACAATTTTAATCGGAAAGGATTCTTACAAAGATTGCCTTATAAAAACTGATTTCGAGACTTTTGACATAATTCCTTCCGGTCCTACTCCGCCAAACCCTGCAGAATTAGCAAATTCAAAGGCGTTCGACGAACTGTTAGAAGAATTAAAACAAGAATACGACATTATAATTATCGACACACCTCCTATCGGAATTGTAAGCGATGCAATATTCAGTTTCCAACGTGCTGACTTACCTATCTATGTGTCTAGAGCAAACTATTCTAAGCGAATGTTTATCAACAACATTAACTATCTATATGGACAGGATTCAATCAAGAACTTATCTGTAATTTTAAACAGCGTTTCTATAGTTTCTTCTAAATATGGATATGGTTACAGCGGCTATGGATATGGCTACAGCGGCTATGGATATGGTTATGGATTTGGCTACGGATACTACTCATACGACCAAAAAAGTCCTAAAAAGAAATCTTTCTTAGGTAAGTTTAAAAAGCAACATAAGACTCACAATCATGGAAACAAAATATAGCATCCTAATATTTTATCTTTTAATCTTATTTATTGTCAACATATTAGGATTCCGCTTTCTTTTAAAACACAAAAGTTTTCTAAAGAAAAAAAATGCTACCGGTGAACGTTTTGCATCACAGTCAAAACCAATCATCGGCGGCACTATGTTTTTTGTAAGTATTTTGTTTTCTTTTATTTACGTGATTTTACAACAAAACACAAGTCTTTCCCCAGAATTCATTGCTCTTATTATCTGCAGTATTATAGCATTTGGAATGGGATGTGTCGATGATTTTAAAAATTTTTCTCCGCTTTTTAAACTAATATTTCAATTGGCTTGTGGCTTTATATTTATTTTTTCCGACATACATATAGAAACATCTGACAACATTTTCTTAAACTATTCATTAACAGTATTTTGGATAGTCGGAATTATGAACAGCATCAATATGCTTGACAATATGGATGGAATTACTGCCTCCACATCGCTGATTATTTTCCTTGGATTATTTGGAATCGCGTTTTATTGCTCCAATTTTGATTCTGTAATTGTACTTTCCACTCTATCTGTAAGTTTATTAGCATTTTTATTATTCAACTGGAATCCGGCTAAAATGTATATGGGAGACAACGGAAGCCAACTTCTCGGTATTATTCTCGCCTACTTTAGCATTAAATATGTTTGGAACTCTTCCAGCAGCGTTATTGGTTTCAACTATGAACAGATTATTTTTATTTGCCTGATGTTTCTTGTACCAATTACCGACACAACAACTGTGGCAATAAATAGATTTCTTGCAGGACATTCGCCATTTGTCGGCGACCGTTATCATACCACACACTGTTTAGTTTATACAGGATTTTCAATTCCGAAAGCCGTTTTATTTCTTGACATTTTCACATTAATCGGAACTACTGCAACATGGTATTTCATTACCCAGCAAAACGCTCAGATTTCAATACAAGCGACTATTTTACTTTTGTTGTTCATAACAGTATTTGCTTTAAGTGCATATATATTGAATCTAATTATCCGTAAAAAAAACAATCTACTTGGTAAACATGAATAAAAAAACAATCTCATATATTTTCATAATTTTAGGTATTCTTTCGGCTTTTTTCATCACGACATCTGCCGTAACAGGAGATACTTGTCAAACAGCAAAAAATAACGACTCCACATTTGTTGTTTCAAGACAAATTTACATTCCAAGCAGCGTTACATTATTTGGTGAAGAAGTTCCTTTAGAATATTTTGATGTTGCAGAAAGTCTTGAAAGAGAACTACTTGTAAACACGTTCTATCAGTCTCAAACAACTCAGATTTTGAAATACAAACACCGCTATTTCCCTATTATCGACAGTGTGCTGAAAGCAAACAATATACCCGAAGATTTCAAATATCTTGCAGTTGCGGAAAGTGGCCTGCGAGTTAATATTTCTCCAAAAGGTGCTGCCGGTTTTTGGCAGATAATTGAATCTACAGCAAAACTGTATGGATTAAAAGTTACTAATGAAATCGACCAACGTTATGATTTGGAAAAATCAACAGAAGTTGCATGTAAATATTTTCAAAATGCTTACAACAAATTTGGTAATTGGACTATGGCAGCAGCTTCTTATAATTTAGGAATAGCTGGATTAAACAAACAGGCTAGTTATCAAAAAATTACATCATTCTACGATTTATACACAAATTCTGAAACAGCCCGTTACGTTTTTAGAATATTAGCATTTAAATTGATTCTTGAAAATCCAGAAAAATACGGATACATTGGAATTGAACCATACCCTACTATGAAACACAAAATTGTCATGGTTGATTCCACTATTTCAGATTTGTCTGAATTTGCTAGAAATCAAGGTTCTAACTACAAGATGTTAAAAACACTCAATCCATGGTTGCGTGACAAATTTTTACCAAATAAGGACAGCGTTCAATATAAAATTGTCTTAATAGAAGATAAAGAGAGACTTATACGTTAATGCAGGATTCAAAGAATACAAATAATCAACTAATAATTGAAGGTGCACGTGAACACAATCTAAAAAACGTAAGCCTTTCTATTCCTCGTGATACTCTGACAGTCATCACAGGACTAAGCGGTAGTGGAAAATCATCGTTAGCTTTTGATACTATTTACGCCGAAGGCCAACGTCGATATATTGAGACCTTTTCTGCTTACGCCCGTCAGTTTCTTGGAACAATGGAACGTCCTGATGTTGACAAAGTTACAGGTCTCAGTCCAGTTATTTCTATTGAACAGAAAACAGTAAATAAAAATCCTCGCTCTACTGTCGGTACAATTACTGAAGTTTATGATTTTCTTCGTCTGTTATATGCCAGAATTGGAGAAGCATATTCATACGAAACTGGCGAAAAAATGGTGAAATACACCACAGAAAAAATCATTGAATTAATTTACGAAAAGTACGCTGGGAAAAAAATATATCTATTAGCCCCTATTATAAAAAATAGAAAAGGGCATTATGCTGAACTATTTGAACAATACAGAAGAAAAGGATTTCTTTACGCAAGAATAGATAACGAAATAACTGAATTATCTTTCGGCCTAAAACTGGACAGATATAAAAATCATGATATTGAACTGGTTGTCGATAAATTCAAGATCAGTGACAAAGAAGATTCCCGCCTAAAACAATCCATTGACACAGCAATGAAGTTAGGCAAAAATGTAATCTCAATTTTAGACATAGAAACGAACGAAGTAAAATTCTTCAGCAAAAAGTTGATGTGTCCAACAACTGGATTATCATACAATGAGCCAGCTCCCCACTCCTTTTCTTTTAACTCTCCGCAAGGTGCATGTCCACACTGCGGCGGACTTGGAGTTGTCGATGAAATTGATATTGAGAAAATCATCCCTAACCCAAAGGCATCAATTAAAAATGGAGCCATAAAACCACTTGGAGCTTACAAGAAGAACATGATTTTCTGCAAGTTAGAAGCTGTGGTTTCGAAATATGGTTTCAAAATAGAAACACCATTCTGCGATTTAAGTGAGGAATGTCAACGAAGCTTGATTTATGGTTCACAGGACATGTTTTCGTTTGTCACTCAACCAATGGGTGTCGATGCAAACTTCTTTATGGGCTTCGAAGGAATGATCACTTTACTTGAAAAACAACTTGAATTTCAGGACGACGGCAAAACAAGTGATTATTTTGTAAAAAAGAGTACCTGTCCTGTCTGCAATGGTCAACGTCTGAAAAAAGAATCTCTGCATTTTAAAATAACAGACAAAAATATTGCGGAAGTTGCAGATCTTACCATTGAACGCCTATATGAATGGATTTGTTCATTACCGAAAACACTAAGCAAAAAACAATTACAAATAGGACAAGAAATTATAAAGGAAATCCGTACTAGAATTGAATTTTTACTTGACGTCGGATTGTCTTATTTATCTCTAAGCAGAAGTTCGCAAACCTTATCGGGAGGAGAAAGTCAACGAATCCGACTAGCGACACAAATCGGTTCTAAGCTAGTCAATGTACTTTATATTCTTGACGAACCAAGCATTGGACTTCACCAACGAGACAATATAAAATTAATTGATTCACTGAAAAAATTACGGGATGCGGGAAATTCTGTCATTGTTGTGGAACATGACGAAGACATGATTCGTGCAGCTGATTATGTTGTTGATTTTGGTCCAGGAGCAGGAAGAAAAGGCGGAGAAATTGTTGCTTGTGGATGGCAAAAAGAATTTTTAACACAAAAAAGTCTTACTCTTGACTACCTAACAGGAAGAAAAAAGATTGAAATTCCTGCAGAACGCCGAAAAGGTAATGGAAAACAATTATCTATTATTGGTGCAACCGGAAACAATCTGAAAAATGTATCTGTTTCATTCCCTCTAGGTACTTTTATTTGTGTTACAGGTGTATCAGGCAGCGGAAAATCTACATTGATTAACCAGACACTACACCCTATTTTAAACAAACATTTTTTCCGAGCAAAAGCTGAACCACTTCCTTACGAAAAGATTGAAGGCATTGAAAATATAAACAAAGTGATTGAAATAGACCAATCACCGCTTGGACGAACACCTCGTTCAAACCCAGTTACATACACAGATATTTTTAGTGATATCAGGAAACTCTTTGAAACCTTGCCAGAATCAAAAATGCGTGGTTACAAAGCAGGAAGATTTTCTTTCAACGTAAAAGGCGGAAGATGTGAAGCCTGCAAAGGTGCCGGCGTTAAAACTATTGAAATGAATTTCCTTCCTGACGTATATGTCACTTGCGATGAATGTAACGGAAAACGTTACAACCGTGAGACACAAGACGTTAGATATAAAGGAAAATCTATCAGCGACGTACTTGACATGACAATAAATCAAGGTGTTGAATTCTTTGAGAATATAAAATCAATTGCTGATAAATTAAAAACACTTCAAGATGTAGGTCTTGGTTACTTAAAACTGGGACAACCATCAAATACACTTTCTGGAGGAGAAGCACAACGAGTTAAATTAGCTTCTGAACTATCTAAAAAAGATACGGGTAACACACTATATATTTTGGACGAACCAACAACCGGCCTACACTTTCACGACATAAACATCCTTCTCGGCATTTTACAAAAGCTTGTAGATAAAGGAAATACGATTATTGTTATTGAACATAACCTTGATGTTGTGAAAATTGCAGATTACATTATTGATATCGGTCCCGATGGTGGCGAACATGGAGGCAATGTAATTGCAACCGGTACTCCCGAAGAAATTATGAAAGTAAACAACAGTTATACAGGACAGTTTCTTAAAAAGATTTTGAAATAACGGAATTATTTCCTATCTTTGGAAATAACATTAAAATTTCAAAATTATGGGAAAAGATTCTAATACAAAAAATCCTGTCAGTTCAAAGAATTGGCAGAACATTAAAGCTGAAAATACTTGGGAAATTTTTAAATATATGGCCGAATTCGTTGAAGGTTTTGAAACCCTTACGAAAATAGGTCCATGTGTATCTATATTTGGTTCTGCAAGAACAAAAACCGACACCAAA
Source organism: Bacteroidales bacterium (assembly GCA_024409235.1). Lineage (GTDB taxonomy): Bacteria > Bacteroidota > Bacteroidia > Bacteroidales > UBA1715 > UBA1715. The sequence continues at coordinate 70,350 of JAKSUA010000010.1, forward strand.
TATTACAAATTAGCCAAGGATATTGCATATTTATTGACTCAACATGGCTTTGGAGTTATAACTGGTGGTGGCCCTGGTATTATGGAAGCAGGAAACCTTGGCGCACAAAAAGGTCATGGAAAATCGGTTGGTATTAATATCGCACTTCCATTTGAACAATCTGCTAATCAGTTTATCGATCATGACAAATTAATCACATTCAATTATTTCTTTACAAGAAAAACCATGTTCATGCGTTATTCTCAAGGATTTATTGTTATGCCTGGTGGATTTGGAACATTAGACGAACTATTTGAAGCAGTAACATTGATTCAAACGGGAAAAATAGACCACTTCCCTATTGTTCTTGTTGGAAAATCTTATTGGGACGGACTTATGAAATGGGTAAAAGAAACCATGCTTGACCAAGAAGGAAACATCAGCCCTAAAGATATGGATTTGATTCAAGTAGTTGATAGTGCTGATGAAGCTGTTGATATTATTAACAAATACTATGCAGGTTCATCATTAAAACCTAATTTCTAAGGAAATAGATTAACAAGCGTAAAAAGACGATGAGTTCCTCTCACCGTCTTTTTTAATTTCTACCTTTGACTAAAAATTGAAAGTATGCAATTAGAAGGAATCCTATTATTAATATCTATTCTATTCTTTGTCAGTATCATAGCAGACAAAGCCGGATATAGATTTGGAGTGCCGTCGTTATTATTATTCTTAGCTGTAGGAATGATTTTCGGAAGTGACGGTTTTGGTATTCAATTCGACAATATTGAGATGGCACAGACCGTAGGAACAATTGCTCTTTGCGTCATTCTATTTTCTGGCGGAATGGATACAAAAACAAGTGACATAAAACCGATTTTAACTCAAGGCCTTATTCTTTCTACTATTGGTGTTTTACTCACAGCTCTTTTCACCGGCATTGCGATATGGTTTATTCTTGGAAAAACATACGAATCCGCATCTTTTAGTTTAATTGCTTCACTACTTTTAGGTGCGACAATGTCTTCAACAGATTCTGCATCAGTATTTTCCATATTACGTGCAAAGGGATTGCGTTTAAAGAACAACCTGAAACCAATGCTTGAATTAGAGAGCGGTAGCAATGACCCGATGGCATATATACTTACCATCACTCTATTAAACATACTTCAATCAAACGAAGATCCTAATCTGTTCACTGCTATATTGTACGTATTCATTCAATTAGTATTAGGTTCATTATTAGGATTTGCACTAGGAAAAGTAATTGTTTTTCTTATAAATAAATTAAATATAGAAAACGACTCACTCTATCCTATTTTAGTTCTTTCAAGCTGCATATTTATTTTTTCAATTTCCTATTTTCTTCAAGGAAACTGTTATTTAGCTGTTTATGTCGGCGGACTTGTTATAGGCAACAGTAAATTCGTTCATAAAAACTCAACAATTAAATTCTTTGACGGTTTAACATGGTTATTTCAATTGTTGATGTTCTTAATTTTAGGATTATTGGTTAACCCACATGAATTACTGCCGATTATTATACCTGGACTTATAATCAGCTTTATAATGATTTTTGTCACACGTCCTCTTTCTGTTTTTATAAGCCTGTTACCTTTCAGAAGAATGCATTACAGAGACAAGGCTTTCATTTCCTGGGTTGGTTTACGTGGAGCAACACCGATAATTTTTGCAATCTTAAGCCTTAACGCAGACATTCCCAATGCAAGACTATTATTCAATATTGTATTTTTCTGCACTTTAGTTTCTTTGATAATTCAAGGAACGTCTCTTCCTCAAGTAGCAAAATGGCTTCATCTTGTTGGAAACTCTAAAGGTTTAAGAAAGCCTAAACATTTCGATATTGATCTGCCTGATGAAATAAAATCTGCAGCAACAGAAATTGTCATTACCGAACAATTACTAAAAAACGGCAACAAACTGATGGACATTGGTTTACCAGAAAAAACATTAGCAATAATGGTAAAACGAGATATGGGATTTTTCGTTCCTACCGGAAAGTCTGTTTTAAAAGAATTTGATACACTTCTTGTAATTACCGACAATGCCGAAAAAATGGAGGAAGCTATGCATATTACTAAAAACGAAAACGATTCCTAAACTTTAGAAGAATAAAACAAGCTAACAGCAATAAGAGAATCAATACCGCATTGATACGCATTCCTAACGATAACGTGATATAATCTTTCATAAAGCCAGTCAGTAGATTTCCTATACAAGTGCCTATCGCCAAAAATGTATTAAACAACATTTGACCTGTGGAATTCTGTTCTATTGGAACAAGACTATGAACATATCCTATTGCAGCGCACCAAAACAGCCCCAATGTAATTCCATGCAAACAGCCAACAACTACAGAGAACCATGGATTTGAAGAGAATCCATACAATACCATTCGAACAACCGCAACAAACATCGTGAAAAAAATCACCTGTTTGGTTCCAAAACGTTTTAGGATTTTGTCAGCATAAAACATAAAAGGCAATTCAAACATCGACTGTATGCCAAATGCAATCCCGACTATCAGACCTATTTTTGCATTTAAATCAGCCAATGAAAATCCTTCATAATACGCAGCACAAAGTTCTGTATAATAAATACTTATCATATTCTGAATCGGTGCGTTGAACATATAATAAACCATACAAAACAAAAAGAAATACAACAACTTTCTATTAGTTAGAAGCAACTCCTTTAATGTTTTTATAGAAGGAGATTTCTTTGTTTTTGACTCATGTTTTTGGTTTAATGAAAAGAAAGCAACAATCCATGTAACCAAATATGATACTGTCGTTATTGGGAAAATTATACCAAAAGAAAGTCCTAAATCCTTAATCAAATAACCTGTAGCGAAGGACGACAATGCCCACCCGAGCGAAGCCCATAAACGCATATTTCCATATCCACTATTCACAACAGACAAACTCGCTTTTTCCAAGGCAAACGAATCTGCAAGAGCAGCCAAAGGATTGTTTATTGCAGTAAAAAGAATTATAAAACCTAAATAAAAAATAAAGTTTCCATTTGCTAAAAACCCTTCTATACACAAAGCAGCACATGCCAATAATATCAGAAAAATCTTTCTTCTTCCATATCTATCGGAAACCATTCCCCAAAAAGGAAGAATTAACATATTATTTATCTGCTGAACTGCAGCTATCATTCCAATCTGGAAACCTGTCAATGCTCGGTCGCGCTCCAAAAATGCATAAAACTGAGTTGACCAAGAGGCCATTCCGATATATAAAAACAAATACAAAAGTTTTATTGCTCCTACCGCCCGCTTTGAATATTTCTCCTGACTGTACATACAAAAAATTTAGACGACAAAAATAGAAGTGTTTCTTTCCGAAACAAAAATAAATTTCAGAAAATAAAGCTTCTCTTTTCACGTTTTACAATACATGAAAAAATCATATCTTTGTGTTCAAATCATAAGAAAATCATTACTATACAACGTAATGATTTTCAATGAATAACAAACAAAAAAATGAATTTTAAAAAATTTCTTTCAGTAATAATAGCCTGTATTTTGTGGATTTGGGGATTTTCTCAATCAGACAGCCGTCCACTTATTGAAAAAGGCAATTCCTATTATAACAACAATGACTTCAAGAATGCTGCCGTACAATACAAACATGCTTGTCAAATGGACTCTTTATCTTATGATGCATGGTATAATTTTGGAAATGCACTTTATAAAATGGACAAATACATTTTAGCCACAGAAGCATATCAGAAAGCATTGCAGCTTACTTCCGACAAAACAAAAAAAGCGAACATCCTACATAATGTCGGAAATATTTCATGCAACCAAAAAAAATATGAGCAAGCGATTGATTTCTATAAGCAATCGCTATTATTAAACTCAAAAGACGAAGACACACGTTATAATCTTGCGTATGCTCAAAATGAACTAAAGAAACAACAAGACAAGCAGAAAAACGATGAACAAAACAAGAAAAATAATGATAAGAAAAAGCCATCTGCATTTGCAGAAGAATGTTTCAAAAAGGCGATGGAACTTGTGGCACAGGCAAAATTTGAGGAAGCACTTACAGTGATGACAGAAGGAAAACAGAAAGATAAATCTGTTGAAATTTATGATGATTTTACACATAAATTATCGGAAGTTGTTTCTGTAATATTGTTAAATACAAGTAAATAAACGATGAGAAAGATATTAATGACACTATCTATATTGATTGCATGTATTTCTGGTTTTGCACAAAAAACAGCGCAGGAATATTTTAATATGTCGTCACAATTATATGTGTCTAATCAGACAGAAAAAGCATTGTATGTAGTTTCTCGCGGCTGTGAATTGTATGAATCCGACTCTGCTCTTGCTCAACTAAAACGAGTGATTGAAAAAAAGTCTGATGACAATCAGCAAAATGAAAACCAACAAAATAAAAACAAAGATAACCAAGACAATAATCAAAACCAGCAAAATCAATCCGGTCAAGGACAAGATCAAAACGGACAAAATAACGACCAACAAAATCAAAACGGGAATCAAGAATCTCAGCAAAAAGGCAACCAGCAACAACAAAACGATAAACAAGAACAAGGAGAAGAAAGCCAAGATCCACGGCAAGGGCAAAAAAGCGAAGACCAACCTAAAGGCGACAAAAAGGGACAAATTTCTGAGATTCAGGCAGAAATGATGCTCGATGCAATAAATCAAGACGACAAAGCTGTACAGCAACGCCTTATGCTGCAAAAACAGAACAAAAGAAATAATACTAAAATAGAAAAGAACTGGTAATACATTCCCCACATGACGTGCAAAAATTATTAATTTTGTAGTACCAAATCAATTGATTATCAATGAAACAACGAATCACACTTATAACACTCTTTCTATCACTTGTATTTAACATATTTGCACAAGATATTTCCATTTCCGTCAGTGCTCCAAAAGTTGTAGAAGAAGGAACATTATTCCATGTACGATACTCTATAAATACAGATCCAGGAAATCAATTTTCAATTGAAACATGCGAAGAGATTCAGGCTTCCGGCCGTCCTCAAACTGGTTCCAGCAGCAGTATCAGCATTGTAAACGGAAATGTTTCAAAGAATTATACTTATACAGAAACCCGTCAATTCCGAGCAACCAAAAAAGGAACATTTCCCCTACCTGTCGCAACTATAAAAATTGATGGTAAGACATATAAAAGTAAAGTTCAAAACATTGAAGTTGTTGACAATACAGCCGCAGCAAATGCAGCAGCACAAACACAACAACAAATGCGTCAACAGAATAACGGTTCAAACATTCAGCAACAAACACATAACGATCCTAAACCGGAAACAGCAAGTGACGATATGTTTGCCCGAGTGTTCGTCAATAAATCATCGGCATACATTGGAGAACCTATTTTAGCAACAATAAAACTATACACTCAAAAAGACATTACCGGAATAAACGACAATGTTTTACCCGACTTCAACGGTTTTTTCAAACGTGTATTGGAACAACCGCAAAAGTTAGAATATCAGGAAGAAAATATTAACGGGAAAGTATATTATTCTATTCTGTTCCAAAGAGTTGTGATTTATCCTCAAAAAGATGGTAAATTAACAATCTCTCCGTTTAAAGTTGACTGCAACGTAATTACCGGCATGACTTCCGGAGGATTTTGGGGATTTCCACAAAGACAGATTGACAGACGAATAATTGAAAGCAAACCTGTTTCAATCACAGTAAAACCTTTCCCTGCAGGAAAAAGTGCCGATTTTTCGGGTGCCGTAGGAAATTTTTCAATTACAGCCAAAACAGATGTGTCAACTATTCCTGCAAACGAAGCATTCTCTTTAAAAGTAACCGTTAAAGGTGAAGGAAACTTCTCTTTGCTCACAAAACCTAACATAGCATTCCATCAAGACTTTGAAGTATATGATCCCAAAATAACTGACAATTATTCAATTACGGCTAACGGAGACAAAGGTTCAAAAACATTTGAATACGTTATTTTGCCAAGACGTGAAGGAAATTTTGTAATACCTTCCATCAAATTGCAGTATTTTGACGTAAATGCAAAAACATATAAAACAATTTCAACTGACGAAATCCAAATTACAGTAACCAAAGGAACTAACAACAGTTCTGTCGTTTCAAATTACACTCCTACAACCAAAGAAGATGTTCAATTTGGAAGTGACATCCATTTCATAAAAACAGGAGACTTGCATATTGCAAATCAGAATAATTTCTTCTTCAAAACGACATCATATTGGATCATAACAATTCTCATAATACTAAGCACACTCCTATTTATTATTTTTAAGAGAAAACAAATTGAACTACGCAACGATGTTTCTGGTATGAAAAAACGTGGTGCAAACAAAGAATCAAAGAAACGTTTGAAAACTGCCGGAAAATATCTTGAGTCTAATGAAGACATTCTATTTTATGAAGAAATCGCAAAAGCACTTTGGGGATATATTGCAGATAAATTCACTATTGCCCAAGTTGATTTAACCACGGATAAAATCAAAGAAAGACTTTTGGAACATAAAATTGACGAACAATTAATTGATAAACTAATTCAAGTTCTACAACGATGTGAATTTGCTCGTTTTGCACCTTCTGCAAACACAAAAGGAAAAGAAGAACTTTATACAGAAGCAAGCAGCATTATTCAAGAATTTGAACAAAAAATCAAATAGTCCTATGAAACGTTTTTTAACTGTTATATTTTCACTTTCAATATTTTGCAATCTTTTTGCACAAAATCCTAGTTCTACAGAGGCGGCAGAAGAGTTCTATAAAAATCAGCAATACGAGGAAGCAATAAAAATCTATCAAAACATTCTTTCCGAAGGAGAAACATCGGCTGAATTGTTTTTCAATTTAGGGAATTCATATTTTAAGTTAAATGAACTTCCACAAGCTATTTTATATTATGAAAAAGCAATACTGCTGTCCCCTAATGACAAGGACATTCAATATAATTTAGCATTTGCCAACAGTCAGCACCCTGACAACATTGAGCATCTATCGCTAGGATTTTTACCTAGAATCTATCAGAAATTATATAGACTTTGCAGCGTAGATTTTTGGGCAATATCCGGATTAATTTTATTAATAACGTTCTGTATTTCAGTTATTTTATTCTTATTTACACAAACTGTGACACGCAAAAAAATAGCATTTTCCGTTATGCTTTTCAGCTTATGTTTTGGAACACTCTCATTTTGTTCTGCAAATTCACGTCATAATGAACTTACAGCTCACGAATACGCAATCGTAATGGAACCAACAACAAGCATTAAAACTGAACCTATGATTACGGCTATGGATTTAGCTACAATTCACGGAGGAATAAAAGTTAAAATTCTTGAAGAATCATTCGGTTGGTACAAAGTAGAACTTGGAAACGGAAAAGAAGGTTGGCTACCAGCAAATTTTGCAGAACGAATTTAACTACAACTCCCCTCTTTTTATAGCTACACAAATCATTCTTTAATTTAGTGGATAACTTGGTGATAACCAATTTGTCCATTCTATTTTTTTATATATTCGATTTTGTATGTTTGTGTGTTAAATTTTGTTTTTTATGAAACGTATTTTCTTCATAACAATTTTGTCTTTTGTTTCTATTGTACTGTCAGCACAAACAAAAAGCACTATAGTAGAAACAACTAATTCTGGAAAATTTTACATCCATACTGTTCAAGCAAAAGAAACATTTTATGGGCTTAGCAAAGTTTATGGTGTGTCAATTGAGGATATCAAAAATAACAACGACAATATTCAGTCTTTATCCATTGGACAGAAATTAAGAATTCCAGTATTGGAAAGTGTTGAGAATTCACAATACAGTGACGGTGAAATTATTGTAAAAAACGGTGAGTCATTCATTGTTCACAATGTTCAACAAGGAGAAACAATTTATGCACTTGCACGAAAATATGATGTTTCTGCAGGACAAATTTTGTCATCAAACCCATCCATTAATAATGGAGCAATTTCCGTTGGACAACAACTTTTCATACCATTTTCTAATACCAAAACAGCTAATCCGCAAAATACAGCATCACAGCAGACCCCAACAACGGCTCCTGCGGAACAGGAAAATACGCTACCTCAAAAAGAATTCAATACTATCCAATATACAGTAACAGAATCAACTCTTGAAGCAGTTTCCGAAAAAACACATGTTCCTGTAGAAGTTATAAAATCATACAATCCTGATATTCAAGAAAATATCACTAACGGTCAGACAATCACAATTCCTACAAATGCAATTTATTTTCCTAAAAGCTTTATTTTCTGTTCTAGTGAAAGAACTACATTAAGTGATATGGCAGAAAAATACCACGTTGCTTTAAAAGATATTCTTCACCATAATTCATACGGAGTTGCACATTTTAATGAAGGAGTATTTATTCAAATCCCAATAAATGCGGAAAACATAGATTTTGCAAAACAACAAATTGCAGAACAAAAATATATGTATCACACTGTACAACAAGGAGAAACACAGTATAGCATATCACATTTGTATCATGTAAAAGAAAGTTTATTGGTCGCAAACAACATCAATTTTGACATGTTGAACTTAGCACCAGGAATGATTTTAAAAATTCCTTATCAAGCTAATTTCTATGAATACATTCCAACACTTCAAGAAGAAATTATTTCTTTCAATGGTTTAGAAATAAAAAAGAACAATATTCACATTGCACTTCTTTTACCTTTCTTTTTGGATAAAAATAAACAACAAAATGACGACGGTATTATAAACAAACCAAAAGAAATCTATGAACATACCTATCAATTCCTTGAATATTATGAAGGAGCATTAATGGCTTTAGATTCTTTAAAATCGTTTAATTTAAATATTACATTGGATGTTATTGAATCAAACAACGATTCTGCTACAACCAATATCAATAAAATAAAAACAAACACAGACTTAATTATTGGCCCAGTATTTCCAAAAACATTCCCTGCAGCTGCAGCTTTTGCCAAACGTCATGCTATTCCAATAATTTCTCCTCTATCAACAGAAGAGACAAACTCATTGAATCCTTTTGTTGTTCAAGTAAATACTCCACAAAAATATCGTTTTAAGGCTATGGTGGAATATATCCTTGAAAACAACACAAACACTCATGTATGCATTATATACAATTCCGAAAATTTGGAAAAAAAGAGCGTTACTCAATGTAAAGCTGCATTTAATGAGAAAAAAGGTTTTCTTGAAAAGAAAAACATCAGCTTTGAAGAAATGTACTATCCTACCGCTGGTGCAGCTGGTATTGACCGTGCTATGAACAAAAAGGAAAAAACAATTCTAATTATATTATCGAAACAGCAAGCTTTTGCAAATAATATAGTTACAAAACTTTACCAGGCTTCGAAAAGTCACCAAATTGAACTATGGGGCTTACCACAATGGGAATTTTATGAAAATCTTGAACTTGACTTTCTATATGATTTGAATTTCAAATTGGTAACAAGTGGGGAAATTGATTATTCCTCGCCTCGAGTAAACCAGTTTATTACTGAATATCGTGAAAAATACAACACCGAACCATCTAAATTCAGTTTTCAAGGTTTTGACCAAATGCTATTTTTCGTAAAACACTATGCAACAAGTTCTGATTTCATAGCAGAACTTCAAACTACGGAAAACGGCTCTGGTTTATACGACAACTTTAATTTTGTGAAGAAAGACGGTTCTAGTGTTAATACAACATCATTTATTATTGAATACGACAAAAAAAGCTTTAGCAGAAAAGCAACACTCTATGTGCCAAACAAATAATGTATGGACACAATTGAATTTATGCCTGTCACACTGCAAGACAGGCAAACAATAGAACAATACACCGTACAATTTGCCCCACGAGATTGTGAGTTTTCGTTTGGTAATTTATTTTGTTGGCAAGAAATACAAGACACCCATTTTGCAGTTTACAAAGACAGTTTATTACTGCGATTTACAATACAAGGGAAACACATATACACTTTTCCCATAGGTAAACAAATTGACCAAAGTCTTTGTAACGAAATCCTATCCCTTCTACCCGATGCCGTTTTTCAAGCAGAAGAATCTGTTTTGAAACAATATTGCGACAAATCATTTACAATCACACCTCATAGGGATTTTTTTGACTACATCTATCTACGAGAAAATTTAGCGACATTAAAAGGCAATAATTACCAACAAAAACGAAATCACATAAATAAATTCAAAAGCCTGTATCAATACGATTTCATTCCTCTTGACAGCACGCTTACTGAAAAGTGCATAAGCCTTGAAAAAGAATGGCGATTACACCATAATCAAGAAGATCAAGGTTCATACAATGCCGAAGAAAAAGCAATTTACAAAGCATTATCTAATTTTGACGAACTGCAATTGATTGGCGGTGCTATCATAATCAACAACACCATAGAAGCATTTACCATAGGTTGCCCTATCAATGCCAATACATTTGACATTATGTTTGAAAAGGCAAACTCCACATTTGACGGCATATATAGTGTTATAAACCAAGAATTTATAAAACATATACCAGAACAATACACCTATATCAACCGCGAAGAAGACTTAGGCAAAGAAGGACTACGCAAGTCAAAATTGTCATACAAACCCTACTTGCTAACCCCAAAAAGCACAGCATCAAAACTATGAGTAAACGAACAGACACCGAACAACTATGGAAACTCTGTTTTGGCGACAGCGATGAATTCATCAAATTCTATTTTGACAAGAAATATCAAGACGAAAACACATTTGCCAAATACAACAATCAACAACTGATTAGCGTACTTCAAGCAATTCCATATACAATTTCTATTGACGGTCAAAACTACTCCGCCGCATATATTTCAGGAGCATGCACGCATCCAGAATATAGAAATCAACGGTGCATGAGCACATTATTACAAGAGACACTGTTAGAACTACAAAACCGAAACATTGATTTAGCATTTCTTATTCCGCAAGAACAATGGTTGTACGATTTTTACAGCAAATTCGGTTTTAAACCACTACTAACCAATCACATAGAACAAATAGAGAAACCAACAAATTCTACGTATTCAGTTAGAAACAATACTAGAAACGATATTTCCAACAGTCAACTCTACAAGATATATCAAGAGCAACTTATCAAAACGAATTGTGTAAATCACTCACAACAAGACTTTTACGATTGCATGGACGAAGTATTTATTTCTAACGGAACAATTTTCTCAATAGAAGAAAACAGCCAAACTATTGCATTTGCAACAGCAAACGAAAACCGAGTGGAAATATTTGCCGAAAAGAAATATCATGCATCTTTTATATATGAATATTGCCAATTGTATAATAAAAAATCTGCAAAAGTTTTAACGCAAGACAATCATGGCAATTCTGTACATGGAATGATTTATAATTTGAACAAACAAATTCAAATAAAAACTCCTATTTTTGCCAACCTTTTAATGGAATAAATCATAAGATAATGGCTTCACCATCAGAATTAGCGACAAAAAATGTAAAGAAATTGATGTTAGAGTACTCCGCTCCTGCAATTGCGGCTATGCTTACATCATCACTCTATAATATTATTGACAGTATATTTATTGGCCAAGGCGTTGGTGCATTGGCAATTGCTGGTTTGGCAATTACGATGCCGATTATGAACCTTTCCGCTGCATTCGGAGCAATGGTTGGCGTTGGCGGCGGAACGCTTACATCCATCAGAATGGGCCAACAAGACATTGAAAGTGCCACAAGAGTTTTGAGCAATGTCATCATAATGAACATCTTATTTGGCGTATTGTTCTCCATCTTTGGCATCATTTACATTGATGACCTACTCTATTTATTTGGAGCAAGCGACCAAACTATCTCATACGCAAGAGATTTTATGTTCATTATTCTTTTGGGAAATCCAATCACCCACTTATATCTAGGTTTAAACGATGTAATCCGCTCATCTGGATATCCACAAAAATCAATGTACATTACGATTTCCACAGTCATAATAAACATTATCCTCGCTCCTATTTTTATTTTCTTATTTGACTGGGGAATCCGTGGAGCCGCCTTGGCAACAGTCATATCGCAAACAGTCGCATTTATCGTGGAATTATTCCATTTTGCCTC
>JAKSUA010000011.1 GCA_024409235.1 Bacteroidales bacterium
AATTGACATAGACCGCCACACGTGTGCGACTCTTGTCAATAATGCCACACACATCTGAAAACAGTGCATTTTCTTGCGATTTTTCTACGCTAATTTCTTTGGCCATAATAAGCAAACGCTATGATTGATACTATGTTAGTTATATTTTATTTCTCCATTAAAATCTTTTTTAATTGTTCTTTGCTTGGTAGTACGGTTTGGTACTTACTCGCAAAAATCTGATTGTTATTTAAAGGCAAGCTGTACTCGACCACTGCTTCGGTTTTGTCTGCACATAGCAGCAAACCAATGGTCGGGTTTTCACTTTCCAATTTAACTTCACGGTCGTAATAATTCACATACATCTGCATTTGTCCGATGTCTTGGTGTTTCAACTTGCCTTTTTTCAAATCTATCAACACAAAGGCTTGCAGTAATCTGTTGTAGAAAACAAGGTCGATAAAATAATGTTCTTCATCAAAAGTGATTCGCACCTGTCTTCCTACAAAAGTAAATCCTTTCCCTAATTCCAGAAGAAATGCTTGTAAATGATCAATTATTTTCTGCTCTAAAGCGTTTTCCGAATAGTTCGGAAGCTCTGGCAAACCAGTGAACTCAAGAATATACGGGTCCTTTAATAAATCCTGAGGTTTTTCAACAATTTGTCCTTTTTTAGACAATTGCAATATCTCCTCTTTGTTTCTACTTAAAGACAATCTCTCATATAAAGACGAATCAAATTGTCGTTCCAATTCTCGCAGACTCCAATGATTTTGAGTGGCTTCAATCTCGTAGAATTTTCGTTCAGCAATATCTGTTATCCGCATCAATTTCAAGTAATGCGACCAACTGAGGTTGAATTGAGGAACACAACGATTATCAGAAGAAATACTAGACACTGTCTCGTATTTTGAATAACACCTATAAAAATTCCTCATATTCTGTAGGTTATCTACCGAAAAACCTTTTCCAAATTTACCAGTCAAATGTGCCGATATTTTTTTCAATATGTTCTTTCCATATTCCGCTCTTTCTTCACCACCTTGCTCATCTTCCACAATCATTCTGCCTATCTCGAAATAGGTGTAAACCATAGCGGTATTGACAAACGAAACCACTTTGGTGCGGGCTTCCGTAATCAGCGACTCAATGCGCGATGCAAGCACATTTGCACGGTTAATTTCGTCTTGAGCAATATCTTTATTTATTTCTTTCATTCTTGAATAAATAGCAAACGCTATGATTGATAATATGTTAGTTTAAAAATATCTTTATTAGTTATTCTTTGAATATTATAGTTTCTTATTCATCTTGTAACAATACAGTCAAGCGTAAAAAGTTCTAAATACTACTATAGTATATTGGATTTCAATTTACATTTACGATTGATATTGTTACTTTTTACAGTTGTAAAAATAAAAAAACTCTTCGAATTGGTAGATATTAGAAACCTTGATTTTTATTTTTTTAATAATCCCTCAAATTCTTCCAACAAAAAGTTCTTCGTTAGCAAAAAAAACTATCTTTGCCAAAGATTTTTAATGTTGGGATAGAGTGCACATACATAAAGTGCCTCATTCCCATTTGTGTTTTTGCGAGAATAATGAAGCAGAATAAAGTTATTCGTCAACGAATATTGACATCTTATACTTCCACGCTTATTAGTGTTGTAGTTGTTTTGTTTGTTTTGTGCTTAGTTGGCCTGCTACTAACAAGCGGTCGAACATTATCAAATCATATAAAAGAAAAAGTAGGATTTACCCTATTCCTAAAAACAGATGTTCGCGAAGCAGATATGTTTGAACTGCGGAAAAAAGTTGATGCAATGGAAATGGTTAAATCAACGGAATACATCTCCGCTGAAGAAGCAAGCAACAGATTAGCAGAAACTTTAGGACAAAATTACGTTGATCTGGCAGAAGGAAATCCTATTCCCCCATCCTTGGAAGTTCATTTTTATGCTGAATACGCAACACCGGAAAACTTTGTGTTAATTGAACAACAATTCAAAAACAACGAATTAATTGATTCTATACATTATGATAGATCACACATAAAAACACTTGATGCAAACATAAGGAGAATCAGCTGGTTTCTATTAGCTTTGAGTGCTTTGCTTTTTGTGGTTTCCATTGTATTAATCCACAATACAATACGATTGTCTATCTATTCTAAACGATTCCTGATAAAAACAATGCAGTTAGTAGGAGCAACAAATCACTATATACGTTCACCGTTTTTGTTGCGTGGTACTTTTCAAGGACTTTTAAGCGGACTGATTGCAGTTGCACTAACCGCAGGAATACTTTATCTACTCCGGACAGAAGCGTCCGAAATCATCAACTATCTTGATTTCGAGTTGTTAGGTATAGTATTTTTAGCTGTCATTTTAATTGGCATGTTCCTTACCTTTATTACAACATTTTTTGCTCTCAATAAATTTCTGAAATTAAATAAAGACGAACTTTACTTTATATAAGCATGGCATTTTTTCAAAAGCAAACAGATGAAAATTACACATTTAGCACCACAAATTATATACTTGTTGCTATTGGAGTTGTAATTTTAGTCATTGGATTCTTCCTATTATCAGGAGGTGCGCAGACCGATCCAAACGAATTTTATCCAAATGGAGATCCAACACAAGTTCCAGAAATATTCAATTTCAGGAGATTGACATTGGCCCCAATCGTAATCTTATTTGGATTTTTCTTTGAAATTTTTGCAATTCTTTGGAAACCAAAGTCTAAAAACATCACTAAATAATGGATACAATACAGGCTCTCATTCTTGGATTAATTCAAGGATTAACTGAATATTTACCTGTAAGCAGCAGCGGCCATTTAACTATTGGAGCAAATTTATTTGGCTTATCAGGAGAAGAAAATCTTTTGTTCAATGTTGTTGTACACGTTGCCACCGTTTGTAGCACATTAGTAATTCTTTGGAAGAAAATCATTTGGATTTTTAAAGGTTTCTTCAGAATCAACAAAAACGAACAGGGTAATTTATTACTGAATGAGGAACAAAAATATGTTTTAAACATTATTGTTTCCATGATTCCAGTAGGAATTGTCGGAGTTTTCTTCAAAGACTTTATTGAGGATATATTCGGTTCCGGTTTATTGATTGTTGGATGCATGTTGTTGGTAACAGCTTCGTTACTGGCATTTTCATACTACACAAAACCTCGCCAAAAAGAAAACATTTCCACAAAAGATGCTTTCATAATTGGTCTTGCCCAAGCTTGTGCTGTGATGCCTGGTCTTTCACGTTCAGGTTCGACAATCGCAACCGGTTTGTTATTAGGAAACAACAAAGAAAAACTTGCTCAGTTTTCGTTTTTGATGGTTATTCCTCCAATATTAGGAGAAGCTTTGTTAGATGTGTTGAAAGTTGTTAAAAACGGCTTTGAAAACGTTTCTGCAGGAATTTCTGTAACTGCACTATCAGTGGGATTCTTAGCAGCATTTATTTCAGGATGTTTTGCCTGCAAATGGATGATAAACATAGTTAAAAAAGGAAAACTCATTTACTTTGCTATCTATTGTGCAATAATTGCAACTGCAACATTGATTTACACATTCATTTAAGATGGATTTTTTAGAGGGAGAAGTTTTATATTTTGATAAGCCACAACAATGGACCTCGTTTGATTTAGTAAACAAAACGAGATACATGTTGCGTCGTGCCCTCGGTGTAAAAAAAATCAAAGTTGGCCATGCAGGAACATTAGATCCTTTGGCTACGGGAGTAATGATAATCTGTACAGGAAAAGCGACAAAGAAAATAGACTCTTTTCTTCATCAGGACAAAGAATATATTGCAGAGATAAAATTAGGAGCAACAACTCCGTCTTTTGACAAAGAAACCGAAGAAGATGCCGTTTTCGGTACCGAACATATATCAAAAGAACTTGTAGAAAAGACTTTACTGCAATTCAATGGGGAAATAAAACAAATACCTCCTGTATATTCTGCAATACGAATTCAGGGAAAACATGCCTATGAATTTGCAAGAAAAAGCCAGGACGTTGTAATGGAGCCAAGAACTGTCCGCATTGACAAGATAGAACTACTGGAGTATAATATGCCATATATCACCATTAAAGTTGCATGCAGCAAAGGAACATACATACGTTCGCTAGCACGCGATTTAGGCGAAGCTTTACAAAGCGGAGGATATTTAACCTCACTTCAACGTACAAAAATTGGTGATGTATCAATTAACAAGTGTATTACATTAGAGCAATTTGAAAATATTTTAGAACAAGTAAAAATTATATAATATGAAGTTATCAGAATTTAGATTAAAGATTCCTGCCGAATCAATTGCATTGTATCCAGCAGAAAACAGAGATGAAGCTCGTTTGTTAGTGTTAGACGCAAAAACTGGCAAAATGGAGCACAGACTTTTTAAAGATATAATTGATTACTTTGAAGATAAAGACGTACTTGTTTTAAACAATACACGAGTATTTCCTGCACGTTTATACGGAAACAAAGAACGTACAGGAGCAAGAATCGAAGTTTTCTTGTTACGCGAATTAAACAGAGAACAATATTTATGGGACGTTCTTGTTGACCCAGCAAGAAAAATCCGTATTGGAAACAAACTTTATTTTGGCGAAAACGACGAACTTGTAGCTGAAGTTATTGACAATACAACTTCACGAGGAAGAACTATTCGTTTCCTTTGCGAAGAAGACTATGACAAGTTCAAGAAGATTCTTTTCTCTTTGGGAGAAACTCCTCTTCCAGACCATATTTTGGCAGGAAGAAAAGTTGAAGATGAAGATCAGGATAGATTCCAGAACATTTTTGCTACAGAAGAAGGCTCGGTTGCATTACCTGCTGCAGGTACACATTTCAGCCGCGAACTTATGAAACGTTTGGAAATTAAAGGTGTTGATTTTGCTTATTTAACACTTCATATGGGATTGGGAAATTTTAGCGATGTTGAAGTTGAAGATTTAACAAAGCATAAAATGGATTCTGAACGCATGATTATCCAGCCAGACGTTGCTGACATGATTAATAAAGCCCGTGAGGAAAAACATAATATTATTGCCTGTGGTACAACAATTCTTCGAGCAATGGAGACATCAGTTTCTATGAATGGATTTTTGAAACCATACGACGGATGGACAAATAAATTTATTTTCCCTCCTTATGACTTCACTATTGCAAACAGACTTATATCAAACTTCCACCTTTCGCAATCTACCATGTACATGATGGTTTCTGCTTTCGGAGGATATGATATAGTTAAAAAAACATACGAAACTGCAATTAAAGAAGGATACAAATTCGGTTCATACGGCGACGCTTTATTGATTTTGAAATAAATGATTTCCGTTATTGTCTGTACGTATAATCGCGACGCATACATTTACAAGACACTTGAATGTATTGCTAATAACAATTTTCCGTTAGACGAATACGAGATTATTCTTATAGACAATAATTGTACAGATAACACTGTCTCTGAATGTGAACGTTTCAGGAAAAATTTTCCTGATGTTCCCTACTTTTACTTCAAGGAACTGCAGCAAGGACTTTCGTTTGCAAGAAACCGTGGCATTTCCGAAGCAAAAGGAGACACAATTGTTTTCATTGACGACGACGCATACGTTCAAACAGATTATCTAAAAAATCTTAAACAAAATCTGGAAGAACATCCGGAAGCAATGGCTTTTGGAGGTAAAATCACACCTCTTTACGAGTCAGGGAACGAACCGGAGTGGATGTCCTCGTGGTTAATTCCTATTGTTTCTGCCATAGATAAAAGCCCGAACATAGTTGCATTTGAAGGAAAATCGTATCCAATTGGTGCAAATATGGGATTCAGAAAAAATTGTCTTGAGACAATAGGATTATTTAACACGGCGTTGGGAAGAACAAAGAAGAACCTTCTTGGAGGCGAAGAAAAAGATATTTTCGACAGACTTCATCGAAATAACATGAAAATTCTATACTTCCCTACGGTTGCTCTACAACACGTTATACCCGAATCAAGGACAACAATGGAGTATATTCGCAGAATGTCTTACGGTGTTGGAGTAAGTGAGAAAATCAGATGCTCAGGCAAACCATTCCAATATTTAAAATCAATTGCAAAAGAAGCCTGGAAATGGTGCGGTTCCCTTGTATTAAGTGTTTTATTCCTAATAAAAAATCAGTATCCTAAGGCAAAGGCAATCATAGTTTTCAGATGGAATGTAAGCATGGGATTATTGACAAAAAAACAATACAATGATTGATCCAAAAATAGAAGAATCGTGGAAGAAGGTTTTATTAGATGAATTCAACAAGCCTTACTTTCAAACATTAAAAAATTTTCTTGTTGAAGAGAAAAAGAAATATACTGTATATCCTGCAGGTTCAAATATATTCAATGCTTTCGCTTATACGCCATTTGATAATGTAAAAGTGGTTATTATCGGTCAGGATCCTTATCATGGACCAGGACAAGCCCATGGACTTTCGTTCTCCGTACCAGAAGGCATTCAAAAACCACCTTCATTACAAAACATTTTCAAAGAAATACATGAGGATTTAGGAAAGGATATTCCGGAAAGTGGAAATCTTGAAAGATGGGCAAAACAAGGTGTTTTGCTGCTGAATGCAACACTTACCGTTCGTGCCAATCAAGCCGGTTCACATCAAAAACAAGGATGGGAACAATTTACAGACAGCGTGATAAAACATATTTCCGAGCAGAAATCAGGAATCGTATTTCTTTTGTGGGGACGTTTTGCACAAAACAAAGATGTTCTGATAGACTCTTCCAAACATTATATTTTAAAAGCTGCGCATCCTTCTCCTCTTTCCGCATACAACGGATTCTTTGGATGCAAACATTTTTCTAAGACAAACGAAATTCTTATTTCCCAAGGGAAAGAACCTATTCAATGGTAGAATAAACTATTATGATTTAACAAAAAAGAGAAACTCAGATATGAATTTCTCTTTTTGTTTTTTTAGCATTTCCTGTCTTATCGAAGCAGAACTACATTTCCCCAAATTGGTTTTGCTTTCTGAACAATCTTAAGGTTCTCTTCCTCATGATCTTCATAAGTAACGATAACCTTATAACGATAAGTTCCAGACTGCATCATTTTACCATTTACTTTACCATCCCATTCTGCACGAGGAGCACCACGTTCATCAATTCCTTCTGAATAATAAACAAGGTTATTCCATGCATCGTAAATCCAGATTTCAAATGTTCTACAGTTGACTCCTTTTGGTTTAAATACACGTACCTCAGCATTGGTACTCAATGGAGCAAATGCACTTGGTATATATAATCTGTGTTCTACATCTACAAAGAAACTCCAATCTATTTTTGAAGAACAACCAAATTCATTAACAGCAGTCATTTCAGCCGTGTATTCTCCATAGCGATAACGTTGTTCAAATGTTTTTGCATTTTCAAGAACCACTGTACTATCAGTAGAGCGACCAAAATCCCAATAATAATCAACGTGGTATTCTTTTTCAAAATCGCCTTCTTCCAAAATCTGCTTTTCGGAAGTATTGTAGAATGTTACCACTCCTTCCTGACCTAAGGATTCTGTCATAAACTGAGCATCAGGAACAGGAATAACCTCAACCACATAGTCAGTTGAACCTTTACAGCCATATTTGTTTGTTTCTATAACAAAAATAGTATCAACACCAGGTTGTGTCCAATCTACAGAACGAACAAAACCTGTATTATAATCAGAAATTGCATACGAAACTCTATCACCAGTCAAAGTCCAATCAATAGAGTTTTCCATATCAGTTTTTGTGATAACATATACTTCATTAGTATTGGCACACAATTCCGACTTACCTGTAATTATCGGCGTTGGCAATGCACTGATATAAAATTGATTTGTGATAGTATCACTTACACAACCGTCAACCATCTGAGTCATCAAGACTTCGTATGTTCCCGGCTCAAC
This sequence comes from Bacteroidales bacterium, assembly GCA_024409235.1. GTDB lineage: Bacteria > Bacteroidota > Bacteroidia > Bacteroidales > UBA1715 > UBA1715. The sequence continues at coordinate 7,934 of JAKSUA010000011.1, forward strand.
ATAATATGTAGTACAATTGTTGTTATACGGACAACCTGATATTAAAGAATACTGTGGAGTGTACCATAAAATATTTTCACCCTGTGCCGAAAGTTTAACTGCACTACTGTCATAACAGAAGAAATCTTTATCCAACTTAGGAGCACTTGGTTGCGGAAGAATCACATATTTTACAGATTTCTCCTTACGTGTTTCGTATGAACATGAAGACACTGTAGTTCTTGCTCTAAATAAATAAATTCCAGGATTTGACAACAAACCTGCAGGTACATTCAACGTATCACCAATTCCTAAAATAGAACCATCTGGAGCAATCCACGAAACATTTTCGTTAGAAGATGTTCTTTCCACAATCAAAGTTCCAGGTTCATCATAAATACAAACAGAATCTTCCTCAATTACAATTGCTTCTGTAGGTGCTGGTTTTAAAGTAACACGTTTTGCCGCAAATTCACTTATACATCCATATTTATCCTTTTGTTTTGCATAAAATACATAAGATCCTTCCTCCAAATTTGAAATGGTGAAATAACGTCCACTAAAAATAGGGAAACCATTTTCGTCGTCGTACCAATAAACAGAATTTGACGATTCCGCTACAATTACAACATCATTTCCAACACAAGATACAATATCACTTGTTTGTTTGAAATTTACCGGACTCGGTTGTGGTTGTACTGTAAAACTTACTTCTGCAGGCAAACTCCTACAATTATTTTCCTCCTGTATTACATAGAATGTCTTACTTTCTTTTGCCTTTGGAGTATGAACAGTTCCAATTTCAATTAAATCTGTCAGTTCCTCGTCTGCATACCATTTAACAACCTCAGCATAAGCACGTACTTCTACTGGTTCTATGTCATCATAGTCACAAATCACAGTATTCACAGCTGTTGGTCTCGAAGGAATAGAATAAATCGTAGCAGTAACTTCTTCAGTTTTTTCACTCATACATCCATTTACTGTTTGAGTAGCCTGAATAATAATTTCACCTGCATTTGTCTCAGAAACAACATATTCATTACCTTCGGCTATTTCAAATCCACCTTGGTACCAAATAATATCATTTCCAGTTGCTGTAAATTCAACATCTTCTCCTTCGCATACGTTACTTGTTGTCACTATTGGTTGATCAGGCACTTTATTTACCTGAACTGATATTGACAAAGGATTACTGCTACAATATTCATCTGTATATACAACATACAATGTATATTCATTTGCCTCATCAAAAGAAACAACGTGCATAAAATCTTCTGCTACAGGTTCAGAACTGCTTGGATCAGCAGAATACCATGCAACCTTATTTTCTGCCGTTAATGTTAATTCTTCATTTTCACAGATGACCTTATTTCCTTCGATTTCTGGCTGTTCCGTTGTTTTCAGTTCATAATTTATCAAAGTCGGAAGACCTTCACAAACTCCATCATACTGAGCTGCATAATATTTATATACTCCCGCCATTGTAATATCATCCGGTGTATAAGTAAGTCCTGTCCACAAAATAGTATTCATATCCGAAGCTTTGTACCAACGAACTGTATAATCCTTATTTTCTGCCACAATCGATTTCATATCCTCATTAGTACAACCAATAATATTTCTATTTTCAATTGTTGGAGCAGGTACAGGACAATCTATCAATGTATAAGTTAAACAAGATGGATCACTTGAACATACACCATCGCTTTCTGTTACGCAATAAGTCCATGAACCTACAGCAACATCAAACTGATGTTGGATTGTTTCTCCAGTACCAACAACATTATTTTCAGAATCTGTCCAAGTATAAGTTCCTCCATTACCAGATGTAATTGTAATTGGGAATGATTCTGCAATTACAAGATTTGTTATGTTATCTACATTTACCTGAGGTATTTCACGGATTTCAATCTTCTTACGTAAACAGCTTTCCTCATAACAATTTACAGCAGGATCCACTGCAGTACAACCTGTTTTTGGGTCATAGTACGCATATTTTAATTCATATTCTCCCGGAGCATATTGGGTTGGATCAATTTCTGAAATACGTTTTCCATTGAAAGCAAACACAGTTCCCTCCAAATTTGACTGAGGAACTTTTACTCCTTCATTAATACAAATTACTTCATCTATTGTTACGATTATTTCCGGAGATGGATTAATTCTCAATGAAACAGGTGTTGCAACACCTTCACAACCATTTTTACCTTTTGTTGTTTGAGTTACAGACCAGTTGTAAAATCCTGCTATGCCACTTACATGGCTTGGTTCGAAAGATTCACCTTTATACACTACAACACCATCCTCATACCATGTGAATTCCACATTTTCTTTTCCACTTGCAACAAACATTGGAATTTCATCAGTTGCACATATCTCATCTCTTTCAATATAAACTGAAGGAGCCGGAGTTGGACATTTTATACGGTCAACCTGAATAGTAGCACATTCACTCTCACAACCATATTTGTCAACCTGAGTAACACCATAATCCTCACTTTGTAATCCAACCAAACCAGTTTTAAATGATGTTCCTTGATACAACAATTCTTTTGTTTCGCACGCGTCGTACCATTTTATTTTGTTTTTCGTATCACTAGGAGTTGCTTCCAATACTGTTTCGTAATCGCTTTCCAACTGTGTTATTGGAGTTACAACATCCAAAGCATCTACATGATGAACATAAAATCTTGAAGATTCTTCTGCAGAGCAATGCGTATCCGAAGTAACATAACTTACAGTAATTGGGATATAATTGCCAATTGTGGTTGCATTCTGAGGATAAAAATATCCATTTTCAACTGCTTCGCCACTAAACGTATATACGCCGCCTTCAATATTTGTTGATACTTCTATTAAAACAGGATCACTATAATCACAATAATGAAGAGTCTCATTATCAATAGATATTTCTGGATTTGGATTTACCGTAAGAACAACAGTGGCGGCAGGTCCTTCACAAGCGTCTTCTCCCACAGTTGTCTGTGTTACCGTCCATGTTGTGGTTCCAGCTTTTCCTTTTAATGTTGTCGGAGTATAAGATGAAGGATTAGAAACACTTGTTAAACGGCCATTTTTATACCAGTTAATAGTTGCTCCTTCCTCCGATGAAACTACAAACGTAGGTACATTGTCGGAAGCACAAATAGAAGCAGTTACTTCTTTTTGTGGCAGTGCATCTGAAAATGTTACCGATGGTGCAGGCGTAGGACAATCTACAATTGTCAACTTCATACATGCTGGTTCACTTGTACAAGTTCCGTCTGTCTCTGTTACACAATAACTCCATTCTCCTGAATTTTCAGAACTTGGATGTTTAACAGTTTCTCCTGTTGTCTTTGTTCCACTTTCATCCTCCCATACTAATGTTCCGCCATTTCCTTCTGCAGTAATTACTAAATCTGGTGATGTTACCACAATTTGTTTGTCATTCACTTTAGGCGAAGCTATTTCTCTAATTTCAAATGATTTTGTTACTTCACTAGTACAGTTATTTTCATCTGTATATACATATTTCAACACATAATTATCAACAAGTAAATCATTTGTATTGATTCCGGTAACTGCATTGTCATTAACATACAAAGTTCCTCCAGCAGGCGAAACCATAGGATTTACTTCTCCTGTGTTTTTACATTCTACAGAATTTGAAATCAAACTCAAAATAGGAAGCTTGTTAACCTTAACTGATTGTATAACAGAATTTTCGCAACCTTCCTCTACTACTTTATATGTTACATTAAAATCTCCAGCCTGTTCTGGTGAGAATTTATTATCAGTGACATGTTCTCCTGAGAACTCTCCTGTAGCAGGTTCTGCATACTGCAACAAATCAAAAACCTCATCATCAACACACGATGATTTTATCTTACTTAACGAAATTGCCGGTTTTGCATTTACTTTTATTGTTAAAGACTCCGAATTAAAACAGCTCTTTTCGTCTGTATAAGAATATGTGACTGTTGTTTCTGAGCCAGCTGTTACGGCAGCAGGATTAAACATTTTTTCTCTTGAAACACCTAATCCACTAAATTGTCCACCCTTTGGAGAAACATAATCACTTAAATCAAATTCATCGTCATATTCACATTTTTCAGGAATTTGCTCTAATGATATCGAAGGTAAATTATTAACAATCAAAGATTTTTCAACAGAATTAGAACATTGATTATCATCAGTATATGAATATGTCAACTGATATGGACTATTCGTTACATCCGGGCTAATTGTTGTAATCTCGTTTCCTTCATACATTACAACACCGTTTTCCTGTGACTTATATTTAGCCAACTGAATCGTTTCTGATTTATCGCAAACTTCAGCTGGTATGTCAAAACTTACCGATGGCAAAGCATTTATTATATAAGTAATACTTGACTTACCACTCTCGCATCTTGCATCGTTATCATACAAAGAAACATAGAATGTATATGAACCAGCCTCGGTTTGAGTTGGAATATATGTTTTTGTTGCCTCATCATGAACTTTCGAGTCATTATAATACCAACGAACATTGCCTTCTTCCGCTGTTACAGTTAATGTTTTCTTTACATTATCTGTTTCGCCCTTACAAACCTTCACAATATTAGTAACAGGTACTGGCGCTTCTGCTCCACATTCTGAAATATCTAAACTTACAGCAGTTTTCTCCGAAACACAACCTCCTTCTGTACTCACAACATAATATGTATATTTACCCGGTTTACCTTGTACTCCATCTATCACAACAGATGCTTCCGGTGTATAAGAATTACCTTCCCCTACCTTTACAGTTAAATCTTCATCAGAATACCACAACTGATTAACTCCCGTTGCTACTAAATCTGGAATAGTTCCAGCAGACACTTTTGTGTAAACTTTTGAAACATCTGTACCAACAGGTTTTTCCGGATCATAAACTTTTATAGTCTTTGCCACAGAATTTGAACAAACGCCATCTGAATACTCATATACAATAGAATACTCCTGCTTAATTGTTGCCAAATTTGGATTAAATCCTGATTCCAAATTCATACTTGGTGTTGCAGTGAAAGTTCCACCTGTCTTATTTCCTGTCAAGGAAATAATCGATTCTGACTTACATGCAGTTTCCGGAAGTTCAAAATCCACATCAGGTTTGTCCTGTACAGTTATTGAGATTTCCTCGGATTTTGAACATCCATTAACCTCATACGTGTATGTTATCTTATGTGTTCCCACACCAGCCACAGCAGGAGAAAATACAGAACCGGAAACACCAGTTCCAGACCATTCTCCCGTTCCACCCGCAGGAGTAGCAGTAGCTTTTAACGTTACATTTTCACCATCGACACATTGATTTGCAACGGCATCAATTGAGATTACCGGAACAGGATTTACAACAACGGTAGCAGTTCCTTGTTCACTTGTACAATTACCAACTTTCACAATAAGCGAATACTCACCTGACGCTACAGTTGAAACAGCATCTATAGTAAGTTTTTGTTCAGAAGAGCTGAATTTATTAGGACCTGACCATGAATATGTCCCTTCGGAATCTGTCTCCAATGTCAATTCTGATTCAGCACAAACTGGCGAATTTGTTGTAATTACCGGTTTTGTTGGAGGTTCTAATGTTTTTACTTCAATATCTATTCTTTCACTTTCGCAATTCTTAACAGTTTGAGAAACATAATAATGTACACTTCCGACAGTAGATGTAGATGGAACCAACGTTTTATGCGTTGTAGTTCCTGTTGAAGTTGTGTACCATTTTAGATTCTCTCCTGTTGCAGAAAGTTTTTCTGAAACAAGTTCTCCCTTACAATACTGTATTAATTTATTGTCATCATCAACAACAGGTACATCTGGAATAGGATTTATTTCCACCAACGTAGCAGCTGATTCACTAGAACAATTATTAACAGTTACAATCAAACTATATTCTCCTGATGCTGATACCTTCGGATTCTGAAGATCTGAAGTAAACTCATCCGGTCCCGCCCATGTATATGTAGCCGATGATACCGATGATACCGATAATGTTACTTCCTCACCGTCACATTTTGGACCATTATTTGTCGGCACTGGTGTTTTTGGAATTGAATTCACAACAACATTTACCGCAGCCTCATCACTCACACAGTCTCCTACTGTAACAACAAGTGTATATTCTCCTTCATATTTAGAAGAAATATTTTTTATCGTTGGATTTTGTGCTATTGTGTGGAAACCATTTGGACCATTCCATTCATACGTACCGTCCAACTCTGTTCCCAATTCCAATGTTTCTCCCTCACAAATTGGTGAATTTACCGTAATTTCCGGAGCAGCAGGTTTATCAACCACAGAAACTATAACTTCCTCACGTTCACTTTCACAACCATCAACAGTTTGAGTTACATAATAAGTGACATCTTTTACAACACTTGACGATGGTACCGGTGTTGTTGCTAACGCTGTAGCTGCAGTAGCTGTGCTATACCACTGAATATTCTTCCCTGTTGCAGATAAAGCAGTTGTTGCAGCTCCCTTACAATATAATATTGGAGATTTTGCTTCAGGTTTTTCTGGCACTGGATTTACAACCACAGTTGCAACAGCTTCATCACTCGCACAACCAAATTCTGAAGTAACAACAACAGAATAATCACCAGCGGCATCAACAGTTGCTGACGCTATTGTATTATCAACCTCATCTGAAGTATAACCATTTGGACCTGTCCACGCATAACTTGCATTCTTCATAGACAAAGTAGAAATTGTCAAATCGCTTCCCGCACACACAGGACTATTTGTAGTAATCTTTGGAGTAGATGGCTTTGGATTTACAACAACCGAGATTTCCGCTTTATCACTTTCTTCTCCATTTAAAATCTGAGAAACATAATATGTAGTTGTTCCATAATCAGCAGTTGAAGGTGTTGGAGCTTTTGACAACTTCGTTTTCTTATCGGTATCATACCAAACAAGTTCACCTTCGGCTTCTGCCGTCAAAACTTCACTTTCTTCTCCCTGACAATATTTAACATCCTCAACAATAGGTTGTTCAGGTTTTGTGTTAGAACACTCTACAACAGCTTGTGCTCTAATCTCATCGTCTGCATGTCCTAATAAAGATACATGAGCCTCATTTATAATCCTCTCGCTGCATTCTTTAACAGTTGCTGTAACCGAGACTGTATATTTTTTACCAAATGGTATCGGATTATCCATGCCTTGTTCAAAAGTCCAGACCACATTCCCATTCGATAATAAACCTCCATCTGTTGCACTCACAAACTCTAATTCCGAAGGAAAATCATCTACAATCTTCAAATTATATGCATAATCAGTGTGAACATGAATATTTGAATATTTATGATTTCCATGTGCAGGACTGTTAAAGCCAAACTTTCCTTCTTTTACTGGTACGTTTTCTACTGTAAATGGAGCTGAAGCTGATGTGTCGGCAGAATTCCATAAACGAAGAATAGTTCCAGATAAATCTATTGCGAAATGAATATCCGAAGAACTTTCTGCAATACGTTCTGTTTTATTTCCATAGGTAACAACAAGAACACCATAGTCTTTTTTTACTGTGATTTTCTGGTCTCCTCGGAAAATGAAAGTTGCTTCTGCATATTCAGTTAAAGAGGCATCGAATTCAACATATATGTTCTCACTAGTAGAATTATTATACATTGTAGTTGTACCGGAATTGTTAGTGACAGTTCCATTTGAAACACTTCCTCCAGACCAATCACTTGCATTTGCTCCTGCATTATTTGTTAAATAACCATGTGTTTGCTCATATTCTAAATCAAATGTTATATTGTCGCCTACTCCAACTGTTTCTGAACTTGCAACTTTACTAAGAGTAGTTGGGACTACAGGTTCCGGAACTTTTGCACATGTTATGGTAACCGTTGCCGTATCAGCTATTGGTGAGTTTAAATCTGCATAAATCCATGCCAGATTTTCAATATCTTCATCTGCTGACTGACATTTTGCACCTGATGGGAAATTGGCAGTTGCAGAATAAACAATACTACCTTTTTGTTTGATTTGAAGCATTGGAATCTTCCATTCTACAACGTCTCTGCCGTCTGCTATTTTGTAAGTACGCCACGATGCTCCACTATTCTCTAAAGGACACTTACCTTGAAATGCCACGAAAGTCAACCCTTTTGGCAATGTATCAACTATTACCACATTCTCAGCATCTCGTCCTGCCATAGGGCCTGTACCAAGAATACGACGCCACGTGTAACCATCAAATTCTTCGACCAATATATTGTTGATAGTTGCCTTGGGTTTTTCACAAATCGAAGGATTGTATGTTGTAACTTCTTTTTCAATTGATTTTCCTGTTGTTGGATCAATTTCCTGCCAACTCGGAGTTACAGGATTATACGTTCCATCATCTTCATCTTCATATATTTTCGTACTATACGACCAGTCATCTTCAAAGTTCGTAGCCGACCAATCCGAAGGATTTATATAACCAAAAACACGCAAAGGCTCTGCTCCACCACGGTGAACACGTGCACCCATTCCATAGTAATTACTGATATGTCCTGTACTTGTAACCAAAAGTGGTGCAAATTGCAAAAGCAATCGTTGATTCCATTTTCCGTATTCATCACTACCTTCCACAACCGTTTCATGACTTACCGAAATTTTATCATTTTCGGAACGTTTACCTTCGTACACTGCCGTGTACCAATTCCATCCTGCTCTACCATTTGCTGCAAGTTGTTTCATACTTGCGTCATACATATAGTAGGCTATTCGATAATTGCCATAATTGATGTAAGGCTCAATAGCATCATTATAAAGACGAAAACGAAGCCACATTTGCGAACCGCCATTTTTTACAGCATTTGAAACAGCAACCCCAACACGTGGACGACCACCATCAAGCCATCCTGCCTCCGAAGAGTTTTCAAAACTAATTGTATAGTTTACAACAGCACCTGGATTAGCTTGCTCGCGATCAGCTGTTTTTTCAATTATCAACGAACGCTTGATTACATCCACACAGTTTCGCTGCATTGTTGGTGTTATCGCGTTTGGATATTCGTTCGATGTCCAACCTAAGCCATTAGAACAAGTAATATCGGCAGTTGTACAATAACGACCTGATGCACTCGGTCCAATCTTTACAGAGTAAGAAACACGTCCTTTTGTAACATCCACAGAAGCATCTTTCACTCCAGGGACATTTCCTATTTCCCATGTAACAGTATGATTTTTTGCATTATAAACACCTCCATTCGTTGCACTTACGAAAATAAAATCTTTGGGTACATTTTCTACAATCTTTACATCGGTTGCATCTACCGAACCATAGTTTCGATAATCAAGATGGTACGTAAGCTCGTCACCAGTGTATGCACAGGAAACACTATCTTCCACTACACGATAAATCTTCATATTTGCTTGCGGAACCATTTTGCTTGGTGCTTGGTGGTTACCTGTTGCAATCAACATACCCAACAAACGGAAAAATCCATGGAAATATACTGGTACGCTACTTAAATATCCATCTCCACCAGTTTTTACATCCCACTCAATGTTACATTGACGATACAATTGACCAAGCAATTCCAAATCTTGAGCTGCAACAGCCGACGGAGTACCACAGGCAGGGACCCAGTTCAGTGTAAATGCTGATTTTACTGAAGTTCCATCGGGATTGATGTCCCATTGCAAAGTAGATGGACCTTTGTATGTAACATCAGGTCCACCACCATATTTTGTACAGGCACAGCCTTTCCCCCAATCCTGCGGACTACTCATATACCCGCTGAATTGTTTTGCTGCATTTAACTCATACGAATTTCCTCCATCAACAACTTTGTGCGTTGTAGGATTCCAAGAATATGTTGGATTTCCATGCCAAACATAGTTCAATGCCGTACGCCATGGAGATCGAAATCGTCCACCCTGATTACCAGCTTCCATTGTAACCACATTTGCATTACTTACTGATGCCATTTCACCAAGGAATATATTTGTAGACGATTGTCCTACCCAATTTCCAACCATCCAGTCACCCGAAGCTTCTGCACGACGATATTGTTCGCGTTCCCATGCCGGAGAATAGTCAAGGTCCAACTTCTGAAGTAAATCATAAAATTCGCGAAAATACCCAGTTGCCAAATAGTCTGTATGCATTTGTTGCGGACCTCCATATTCTGGATATTTCTGTATACCATTTTCCACATAATAATTCGCTGCCTGCGAAGCCCAACCCGTAATTTCTGTCCAGGTATCACCGTTTTTCATATAACCATCAAAACCAACTTCACCGGTATTGTTTCGTTGTGGATTTTCTGTTGGGAAACGAGTACTCATAGCCACTAAACCACGAATAACATCAATCATTTCCTTTCTGTACGAAATCATATTGCCTTTGGAATCCTTTACTCCCATATCGTCACCCCACTGCATCCAAGCAACATAAAGGGCAAGAGCAATATCTACATCACCATCGGTTGCCGAATTTGCATTGTCTTTCAATGCATAATCGCCGTATGCATAGTTTGGTTCTAAAACAACGCCATCAATGTAACGTGGTTGCTTTACACGAGCTTTGTCGTGCACACACATCCAAAGACCATCAAAAGATGTCTTATCTCCCATAAGTGCAGCAGCTAAAAGCGAATACCCGTCACCTTCACGACAATCGTATGGACATCCAATGTTTCCTCGAATATATTTTACTCCATTTACAACATCACCAGTATACGTCCACTCATTTGCGAAAATCTGATAGGCATCACGAATATCTTGTTCCATTTCGGCATGTACAACACCTTCAGGGTTTTGTGTTCCTAAGTTTTCAAGCTTATGGGATGTACCCCATGAATAATCTAAAAATTGAGGGAATGGGAAATTAGGATTTCCTGAATTTATATGAACCGTTACCTCATTTTGCGCACCTACAGTTAATGCCAATAAAATAAAACCGAAAAATACTATTATTTTATGTCTCATTTCTTTAATATTTCTTTGTCCCAAAAGACAACTTTCTTAAACAAAAGGTTACTCGTTTTTAGTTTCAAAATAAAGTTCAAAATTATAAAATTAGCTGTATTTATACAAATAAAAAACACTTTGGATTTTACAGATAAAACAAAAACATCTACTATCATCTTACAATCTTATTTTTTACTATTTTTTCTCTTTAAAAAAGATTATCCCAGCTTCAACAATGATTGATTTATCTACTCTCTCAAAAGAACTTATTTGCGAGATTTAAAGCAAACCGTACGGATAAAAAAATTATTCTTTTATCATTTTTAACAAATTCCATTCTTTTGTTCCTTGATTCAAATAAATAAACTATTTTCGCCGACGCTTTTAGGGAAGCACCTAAAAAATCTATACTTAACTCTATTTCGTATAGAATAAATTCATTATAAAAAAAGAATAGATACTTTCGCACCGAAAATCTAAATTTAATATGAAAAGAATATCACTACTTGTAACAGTGTTTTTGAGTATTCTTAGCATTGGATTCGCCCAAGAAGATGAAAAGAGTCTTTCTCTTTCGTTGGAAGAGGCTCGCCAGTATGCGGTAGAACACAACAAAACTCTTCAAAATGCTTCGCTTGATGTACAAATTGCCGAAGCAAATCGTTGGCAGACAATTTCAACCATGTTGCCACAAGTAAGCGCATCGTATGACTATAACAATATGTGCGGTTACGAAATGGAGATGATGGGAATGAAAATAGCCATGCCACCATATAGTACACTTGGTTTAACTGCTTCTATTGCATTGACAGGTTCGCAAATAGTGGGCTTGCAAATGCAAAAAATAGCATTAGATATGTCCGAGATTTCATTGAAGAAAAGCGAACAGGATATTCGTTCTAGTGTAACGACAATTTATATGTCGATTCTTGCTATGGAATCAACTGTTAATTTGCTAGATCAAAACTTGGAAAACTTGAAGAAATTGCACGAAATGACAGAAAAGTCTGTTGTGATTGGTGTTGCAGAGCAAACTTCTGCAGATCAGTTGTTAGTGCAGGTTGCAACGATGCAGACAAGCATCAATTCAACAAAACGTTCTCTTGAAATGTTGTACAATTCTTTGATATTGCAATTAGGTTGTGACGTAAATATAAAATTGGTGTTGACAGACAAAGTAGACAATCTATTGAATGTAGAAGAAACAATGAGTTTGTTGAATACTCAATTTGATTTGGAAAATAATTACAATTATCAATTGTTAAACAAGAACTTAGAATTATCAAAGAAACAAGTTCTTGCAGAAGAAGTTGCTTTTGCTCCAACTATTAGTGCTTATTATCAATATAGCAATAAACATTATTTCAGCGATGAAAAAACTATGGATATGACTCCTCCTAATGTTGTTGGCGCTTCTGTTAGTATTCCATTATGGAAAAGCTGGCAAAGAATGAGCAATATAAAAGAGGCAAAAATTTCATATAATAAGACTGCAAACACATTGGAGACATCGAAAGATGGATTATTGGTACAGGATAAACAACTTCGTTACAATCTAACTTCGGCTTACGAAACATATCAAACACAAGAAAGTAACTTGGATGTAACCAAACGCGTTTTTGAAAACATCTCTATCAAGTTTGAATATGGAACAGCTTCAAGTTTGGAAGTGACAAATGCGAGCACAAATTTGGTGTCGGCTCAAAGCAGTTACATTAACGCGATGTTGCAGTTAATCAATGCAAAGGTTGAATTGGAAAACCTTTTGAATAAATAAAATTGGTAAGAAATATAGGTAAACAGAATAGATATGAAAAAGATTTTAGTAAACACAGTATTTGCAATTATTGCTATGAGCATGGTTGGTTGCGGAAACAAGTCTGAAAATAGCGAAACAGGAACTACGGATTCGGTTTCTACGACAGAATTGGTGAAAGTAACTGTTATGGAAGAAACTTCGATTGCTAAAAGTTTGGACCTTACAACTACGCTTGAAGGATATGAAACAATGAATATTGCCCCTTCTGTAACAGGTAATATAGAGAAAATTCATGTTGAAGTAGGTAGCAAAGTTGTTCGTGGACAAAGTCTTGTTACTATGGATCAACAACAATATATCAATGCAAAATTAACAATGAGTAATTTGGAAACAGAAATGAAACGTGTTCAGGCATTGAAAGAAACAGGTAATGTTACTCAACAAGTGTATGATCAAACAAAATTAGGTTACGATCAAGCAAAACAAGCACTTGAATTCTTAACAAAAAACACTTTTGTAAAAGCCGATTTTGCAGGTGTTATTTCTGCAAAAAATTATGAAAATGGTGAAATGTATGCCGGCGCTCCAATTCTTGTGTTGACTCAAATAAAGACTTTGAAAGCTTTTGTAAATGTCCCTGAAACATATTTCTCAATGGTAAAGGAGGGAATGAAGGTTGATGTTATTTCCGACATCTATCCTGATAAAACATTTGAAGGTGTTGTAGAAATTATTTATCCAACACTTGATGCAACAACTCACACATTTAAGGTAAAAATTAAAATCCCTAACGATGACGAAGTTCTTCGTCCAGGTATGTATTCTCATACAAAATTGGCGTTAGGTGAAATGAATGCAATCGTAGTTCCTTACCAAGCAGTATTGAAATTGCAAGGTTCTAACGATCGTTATGTATTCGTAAACGAGAATGGCGTAGCAAAACGTGTTGCTGTAGAATTAGGTCAACGTTTTGACGATAAGATTGAAGTTATCTCTACTGAATTATCAAAAGGTATGCAGTTGATCACAACTGGTCAATCTCGTTTGAATGATGGCGTTGCTATAGAAATTGCTGAATAATCTGTAAAATGTAAGGACTATGATTTACAAGACCGCCATAAATAAACCAGTTACCACAGCATTGATTTTCGTTGCTGTGATGATTTTAGGTGTATTTTCTTTTAAAAAATTACCTATCGATCAGTTCCCAGAAATTGAACCTCCTTATGTTACAGTAATGACAGCATATCCAGGTGCCAATGCTTCTGAAATTGAAACAAACGTAACTAAGGTTATCGAAAATGCCTTGAACTCTGTTGATGGTTTGAAGGATTTGCATTCAAATTCAAAGGATAATATCTCTGTTGTTACTATGGAATTTGAATGGGGTTCTAACATCGATGAAACCATGAACGATATTCGTTCGTATGTTGACTTGGTATACGATAATCTACCTGATGGTGTGGGCCGTCCAACTATCTTGAAATTGAATTCAAGTGCAATGCCTATCATTGTGTATGGTTTCACTGCAAGTGAAAGTTATTCTGGTTTGGACAAAATCTTGGAAGATAAGGTTACAAACGTGTTGAACCGTATCGATGGTATTGGTAACTTGACAATCTCTGGTGCTCCAGATCGATATATTTATATTGACCTGGATCCAAATCAACTTGATGCGTATCATTTAAGTGTTGAGGCTGTTGGTAATGCAATTAGTACTAACAACTTTAACTTGGCTTCTGGTACTGTTAAAATGGGTAAGGAACAATATCAACTTCGTGTTGAAAGTGAATATAAAGAAAGTTCTGAAATTAACGATGTTGTAGTCATGACAACTCCTGATGGAAAACAAGTGTTTGTTCGTGATTTGGCAACAGTTCGTGATACTATTAAAGATGTTACTTTGGATGAAAAAATTGACGGTCGTGATGCTGCTCGTTTGATTATTTCAAAGCAAACAGGTGCAAATACGGTTGAAATATGTCGTCAAGTACGTAAGCAAATGGAGAAAATCAAGAAAACTCTTCCTCCTGATGTGAACGTAATCTTAATCCGTGATGGTTCTGAAGAAATTGAAAATGCAATTAATTCTTTGGAAGAATCGGTAATGTACGCGTTATTATTCGTGGTATTAGTTGTATGGTTCTTCTTGGGTAATTGGCGTACGACTATTATTATTGGTGTGACTATTCCGATTGCATTGGTAACGGCATTCATTTATTTGCTTGCAACTGGAAGTTCGTTGAACATCATTTCGTTGGCTTCTCTTTCTATTGCCATCGGTATGGTTGTGGATGATGCCATTGTGGTCTTGGAAAATATTTCAAAACATATCGATCGTGGCGCCAGTCCGCGTGAGGCTTCTATTTATGCAACCAATGAGGTATGGACTTCGGTTATTGCAACAACATTGGTAATTGTTGTGGTATTCGTTCCTCTTACATTCTTAACTGGTATCGCAGGTATTATGTTTAAGGAACTTGGTTGGATTGTAACTATCGTTGTTTGTACATCTACAACAGTTGCAATTTCTTTAACGCCGATGATGTCTTCTAAGTTATTGAAAGGTAAACCAGTTTACTTATCTGTTGCTGAAAGAATCGAAGCCGAAAAGAAACAAGCTGAAAAGAATACAAAATCATTGTGGGGTAAAATTAATGCAATGTTCGAAGCTATTGAAGCTTGGTATGCACGTGTTCTTCGTGTTTGTTTGAACCATAAAAAGACTACAATTTTTGTGTCTATTCTTTTGTTTGTCATCTCTATGTTGCCTATGGCTATGGGTAAGATTGGTATGGACTTTATGAAAGAACAAGATAATGGTCAGTTCTCTTTAACAATAGAGTTACAACGTGGTACTCGTTTGGAAGAAACTATGGCAACAGCACGTAAGGCTGAAGCAACTATCCGAGAAGTTATCGGTGAAGATTTGATTTTGATTGCAACTTCAACAGGTTCTAACGACGACGGTGGTCTTTCGGCATTGTTCTCTTCTACCGATAATATTACTATTAGTATGACGGTAAGAACTACAAAGAAATATGCTCGTAAAACTGATAGAACTATCTTCGATATGCAGGAACAAGTTCGTCAGGCTATGAAGAAATATCCAGAGATAATCAACTGTATCGTTGGCTCAAGCGGTATGGGTATGGGCGGAAACTCTATCGATGTCGAAATTTATGGTTATGATTTCGACAAAACCATGAATACGGCATTGGCACTTAAAAATTCATTGAAAAATGTTGAAGGTGCTCGTGACGTTAAAATTGACCGTAAGGAAGACCGTGCAGAGTTACAGATTATCTTCGATAAAGAAAAAATAGCTCGTCTTGGTTTGAACTCAACAACTGCTGCAGCTTATGTTCGTTATAGAATTTATGGTATGACTGCAGGATATTTCCGAGAAGATGGTGAAGAATACGATATCGTTGTTCGTTTGAAAGAAGAATATCGTAGTAGTATTTCTGATATAGAAAATCTTTCATTTATGACTGCAACTGGTCAACAAGTTAAATTGAAAGAAATTGCAGAAATCAAAGAATATTGGTGTCCTCCAGAAATTGCAAGAAAGAACCGTCAACGTATCGTTACAGTATCGGTAACTCCATACCAAACATCTTTGAGTGAGTTGGCACAAGGTATCCAAGCTGTAATCGATAAGATGGATGTACCACAAGGGGTGTCTTTGAATGTAGGTGGTAGTTATGAAGATCAACAAGAGTCATTTGGTGACATGGGAATGTTGGCATTGTTGATACTTTTATTGGTGTACATCGTAATGGCATCTCAATTCGAATCGTTCTCAAAACCATTCTTAATTATGATGGCCGTTCCTTTCGCTCTATCAGGTGTTGTTCTTGCACTTCTTGTTACAGGTGAAAACTTGGATATGGTTGGCGCACTTGGTATAGTCTTATTGATTGGTATTGTTGTGAAGAACGGTATCGTGCTTGTTGACTATATCAATTTGATGCGTGAACGTGGTTACGAAATGAACGAAGCTATCGCTTTGTCTGGTCAATCTCGTATGCGTCCGGTATTGATGACTGCTTTCACAACTGTACTTGGTATGGTGCCAATGGCATTGAGCCGTAGTGAAGGTTCTGAACTTTGGAATACAATGGGATATGTGGTAATTGGTGGTTTGACAGTTTCAACATTGGTTACATTGATTATCGTTCCTGTATTGTATGGCGTCATGGCAAAACATGGTGAACAAGACAAAGAAGCAGAAGTTCGTAAATCATTCGTATTCATGAATATCGAATTAGAAGAAGAAAATAATAATCAAAATCAAAACTAAATTGCCGATTGACAATTGGGGAACTTCCTCAATTGTCAATTATCAATTGTCAATTATCAATTATTATGAAAGCGGTATTTATTACATTTAATCAAGCAAACACAGAACGTGTTGAATATATATTGGATTCATTGAATGTTCGTGGATTCACATTTTGGGAAGATGTGCAAGGTCGTGGTTCAAAAACAGGTGACCCACATCGTGGTACCCATACTTGGCCGGAAATGAACTCGGCTGTAATTTCAATTGTAGAAGATGACCAAGTTGAGCCAATTCTTACATTGGTAAAGAAACTTGACAAACGAAATACTGATGTGGGTATTCGTGCTTTTGTTTGGAATGTGGAACAAACAGTGTAGTGTGTTATTCCCTATTGGTTTTCCAATAGGGATTTTTTTTGAAACGCGCCTTGTCGTTTCTTTGGTATTTCTCTTATTATTTGTATGATTTCAATGATGATTTTTGCCGCCATTGTGTTAGGAATTTTAGTAGCTATTATTCCGCAAATTGCTTGGCTTTTGGTGTTTCTTATTTCAAAGGTTTTTCATTTTAGTTGCTCGTACGCTTCGTTTGGATATACTTCGGTAGGTTTGGTTGTATTCGCATGGGCAATATTAGCCTATGGTTTCTTTTTTGGACGTTTCACATTGGATATTAATTCGGTGAAATATGCCAATAAAGACTTACCAGAAGCTTTTAATGGATATAGAATTGTTCATATAAGTGACTTGCATTTATCTACATTTGACGATAATCATCAAAAGTTACAAGATTTCGTCGATAGTATTAATGCACAAAATCCTGATGCAATTTGTTTTACAGGCGATTTGGTTTCTTTAGGTGTAGAGGAAGTGTTGCCGTGTAAGGAAATATTGAAAAATCTTCATGCACGTGATGGTATCTTCTCGGTACTTGGAAATCATGACTTTTTAATTTATTCTCGTAAATTTAATTCTGCAACTGAGCGAGAAGAGGCAGTGGAACAATTGGCAAGATTTGAGCGCGAGGAACTTGGTTGGAATCTGTTACGTAATCAAAATTGTGTTATTACTCGCAATGGTGAAACGCTTACTTTTGTTGGAGTTGACAATCAGAACTGTGCGAATCAAGGATTTAAAACTATAGCTCGTGGTAGACTGCAAGATGCATTGCAAGGAACAGATGGTTTCAGAATCTTGTTGTCGCACGATCCAAGCCATTGGCAAGGAGAGGTTTTACCACAAACCGATATTCCACTAACATTGAGTGGACATACACATGCCGCACAAATAAAATTATTTGGTTGGACTCCGGCAAAATGGTCTTTCATTGAAACGGATGGAATGTATGAGAAAGATGGACAAAATTTGTATGTGAATGTAGGTCTTGGATGTACAATGCCTGTTCGTTTAGGTGCCAATGCAGAGATTACGGTAATTACGTTACATAGATAATGATTTGTTGTGGCAGAACACTGCCCGTACGATTAAAATGGAAGCCGTCGGGGCGGGGCTCTGCTCCGCCCAATTTGTTGGCGAAATAATTATTGGTAAAAATCCCTTATTTTATTTATTTGGATTTGAGGAATCTAAATTCTTTTGTTTATGATTCCGCCACCAAGTACCACACCATTTTCGTAAATTACAACAGACTGGCCTGGAGCTATTGCTTTTTGTGGTGTTGCAAATGTAAACTTCCATGCTTGACCAATGAATGTTTCATTGTCTGTTGGAGTATATTTTTCTATAATTGCAGAAACGACTTTACTGGCTAATCTGGTTTTTATTGTTGCTTCAAAAGATTCCTGTGGTTCAATGTTGTTTGGCCAGACAAAATCGTCAGCGATAAATGACTGTACTTGTAATGCTTCGATGGGAGCAAGTACTACTTGATTTTTTTCGGCATCGATGGAATGTACATATACAGGATATGAAACAGCAACGCCTAAACCTTTTCGTTGACCAATTGTGTAGTGTTCAATGCCTTTATGCTTTCCAAGAAATTTTCCTTCCAAATCAACTATGTCGCCTTCAACACATGGCTTGTCGGCAAAAAGGATATCAAAGTATTGTGGATCGATAAAATCCTGGCTTTCTAAATGATTTGCAGCCTGTAGTTTTGCTTCGTGAGCCAGTTCAAAAACTTCTTTTTTGCTGATGTTTGCGAGTGGGAAGCGAACTTTTTCCAATGTTGTACTTGGAACTCGGTAAATAAAATATGTCTGGTCTTTTGTTATGTCTTTTGCTTGTGCAATCATATATGGTTTCTGGTCGGTACCATATAGCCCATCTTTCGGTTTCACAACTTTTGCATAATGTCCGGTACAGAAGTAATCGTACGAGATACCTAGTTTTTCAATGTTTGTAAGCATTGCTTTGAATTTCATCGTTGCATTACATTTAATGCATGGATTTGGAGTACGGCCAGCACGATATTCTTTTTTGAAATATTCTAATACATTGGCTTTGTATTCTTCGTGAAGATCAATTACGTGATATTCAATATTGTTTTCTTTACAGAATTGCTCACATTCTGCTATACTATCGGACTCATTGGCGTCAAAACAATGTTCTTTTGCACTTTGTATTTTAGGAAAACTGTCATCCCAAAGAGACATTGTTACACCGATTACTTTACATCCACGTTTTTTTAGAAGAAGAGCAGTAAGAGTTGAATCAACACCTCCCGACATTCCTACTAAAACAGTGTCGCCAGCTTTAGGCAACTCTTGCTCTATAAATTCCATGTTATTTTGCTTTATCGTAAATTGCTGCAGAATGAATAATTGTTGAGTTTAATGCAGGAACCGATAAGTCGCCATCTTTTATAATTAATGGTAATTCGGTACATCCTAGTAATACGCCGTCAATATTGTATCGTTGTATATATTTCTCGGCTAATGCAATTATTGCTTCTTTCTCTTCTTGGAGAATGATGCCATTTTCAAGGTTTGGAAAGATAATGCTTCCAATTATTTTTTGATCAATACAGGATGGAGTTACCGATTGAATATTGCAGGCGTGTAGTGCTTGTTCATACATTCTGCTGCTCATTGTGGTAACTGTACCTAAAATCAGAATATTGTGAAAATTCCCTTGTTTAATTGTATCAACAACGGCATCAACAATATTAATGAGAGGTAAAGAAAATGGTTCGTTAATTTTGTTTAAAACAGTGTGTGGGGTATTAGAGCAAATTGCCACGATTTCAGCACCTGCAGCTTGTAAAGAGTTTACACTTTTGCTTAAGATTTTTTGAATCTCCTTGATATTTCCTTCATCAAGTGCGGCAACAATTGTGTTCATTTTAATGCTGTCGATAACTAATTCAGGATAGTCATCAAGGCCGAAATCTGCGTGATACAATCGATTAATTTCCCAATAATAGTCGATTGTGGATGCAGGTCCAATACCGCCGATTAAACCAATTTTCTTCATTACAATATGCGAATAATTATGTGAAATTTAGCTAATAGCACCAGATAGATATTTCTTTGTGAGCTCGTGTTGTGGGTTTTCGAATACTTGTTTTGCATCGCCAACTTCAATCACTTCTCCCATGTATATAAATACTACGTAGTCAGCAATACGTAATGCTTGACGCAGTGTGTGTGTCACCATAATAATGGAATATTGTTCCTTAAGTTTTACGAACAAGTCCTCAATCGTTTTACTAGAAACAGGGTCTAATGCGGAAGTTGCTTCATCGGCAAGAATAAATTCTGGTTCAACGGCAAGACTACGAGCTAAGCATAAACGTTGTTGTTGTCCGATTGACAAACGAGTTGCAGGATTGCCGAGACGGTCTTTTACTTCATCCCATAAACCAACCACTTTCAAGTAATGATGCACGATTTTCTTCAATTGTCTTCGCCCTTTTAAGCCATGGATTTTGCAACCATAGGCAATATTTCCAAAAATCGACATCGGTAGTGGAGTAGGACGTTGTGGTACTAAACCAATACGTCTTCGTAGTTCGACTAAGTCTGATTCCGAACAGTTTACAATGCTTTGGTCACCTAATCGAATGTCTCCGCTTGTTTTAACTCCTTCGATGGAGTCGGAGAGACGGTTTAAACTTTTTAGTAGGGTAGATTTTCCACAACCAGAAGGACCAATGATACACGTAATTTTATTAGCAGGAAGTTTTACGCATACATCTTTCAGTATTTGCGCTCCGTCAATTGAAAGATTGAAGTGGTCAACTGTTATTTCTGGAGCAACTGCAGGATGCTGGAATTTTGCATTAGGAACGAACGGTTCGTTAGTGTCTGCTGGTATAAACCAACGTAGAAATGGATTTCTCATTTTAGTCTGTTTTTAGAAAAATGATTAGTAATAAATCTTCCGAGTAGGCTAATAACTAATACGATAATAGTTAATACTAACGCAGCTGCGTATGCTCGGTTTTGCACTTCGATTTGAGGTGCACTTAATTGAAAGAATATGGACAAAGGCAATGTGGCTGCCTGTTGTGTAAATGATGTTGGGATAGAATCCGAGAATCCTGCCGTAAACATTACGCCGGCAGCGTCACCAATTGCTCGACCAACCGATAATAGAGTTGCCGTTGCTATACCAGGTGCAATTTGTCGTACAACAATGCCCAAGGTTTCTAAACGAGTAGCGCCAAGAGAAAAAGATGCTTCGAGCAAGTCTTTGGGAAATGTCTTTGCAACTTCATCCATAGAACGAATAAATATTGGAATAATGAGCAATGTTGTTACTATAATACCACCGAGTAGCGATGTCTTTAATCCAAGATAAATCATTAGTGTAAATGCAAATGCGCCATACACGATAGAAGGTATTCCAAATAATACATCGAATGCCAATCGTGCTATGTAAGCGAATTTGGAAGTTTCTTTTAGAAAAACATTTAGGTAAAAAACTATAGGAATACTAATTAGTAGTCCTATTGCCGTTGATGCAAGTACTATGTAAAGAGATCCAACGATGGCGTTTAGGAAACCGCCTTCTTTTCCGATATAGAAACCTCCGCCAGGTAATGATGTAACCATTTCCCATGTGATGCACGAAAATCCACGACTGAAGATTGTCCAGATAATGCTGACAACGAGAATCAAAACAGCGACAATGGCTATAGCCATAAAGCTTTGAGCTATTTTCTCTTTTATTACACTTTTCTTCATTGTTATTGTTGTTTTTCAATTCGATACAAAATCACTCGTGATGTTACATTGAACAAAAGCACGACAAAAAATAGAATTAATGCGGCAAACATGAGAGCAGCTTCATATAGCGGTAGCGAAAGCATTTCCCCATAGTTGTTTGCAATTAATGCCGGTAACGGATAGCAGGCATCAAAAAGGGAATGCGGTATTTGTGGTAGATTACCGCAAACCATAAGTACTGCTATAGTTTCTCCTAATGCACGTGAGATAGCGAGAACAACAGCAGCAAAAATACCAGGCAAGGATTTTTTTGTAACAACAGATATGGCGGTTTGCCATCGAGTTGATCCTAAAGAATAAGATGCGGCACGAAGTTCGTCGGAAACACTGCTGAATAATTCAACGAAAAGGCTAACCAATAAAGGTAGAACCATAATACTTAGCACAATTCCAGCTGCTAAAGTTGTATAGCCGGCAGAGAAATCAACAAAATGCGGAGCCAATGTATCCGAAATCCATGGGACAATTATGAGTGTTCCCCAAACGCCATAGATAACAGATGGTAGTGAAGCCAAAATGTCTAATGCCGGGAATACGAAACGTTTAACGATTCGATGGGCGTATTCGGTTAGGTATATTGCTGTAAGCAATGACAATGGTAATGCAATAGCGATGGCTATTAGTGTTACCCAAATTGTTCCCATAAAAAATGGAAGAAAGCCGAATTCGTTTTTAAACGGTCTCCACGATGAAGCGGTAAGCAAATCCCAAAGGGAATGTTCTGCAAAAATAGGTGCTGATTTTAGATAGAGGCCTATGCCCATTACGATAACAAGCAAAAGGGCAACAATGGTTATTGTAGCCATTATTGCACCTGTAGCTCTATCTTTTATGATTCTTAGTTTATTCATATATTACTTTAGAATTGATAGAGATTTTTCTATTTTTTCCTGTGGAATAGCAATGTATCCAGTTGGTTCGTTTTTCTTTTGTCCTTCTGTTAATACATATTTTAGGAATGCTTTTACTACAGGATTTTCAGGGTTCCCCTTTGTTACAAGATAAAGGTCACGTGCTGGAGGCGAAGGATATTTACCTTCGGCAATTGCTTTAGTAAGTTGATCCTTTAAATCGTAGAAATTTTCGTCTGCAGAGATTTGTCCGTCGTTGTTAGAATCTATAGGCAATACAAGTATGCCGGCGTTTGGTTTGTGGCTATCGTTGTCGTATGCATAACCAATGTTGTTCAAACCTATACCATAGATATCTTTTTGTACGGCAGCTGCAACTCCAGGGTCACCGAATACTGCTGTGCCACCAAGATCTTCTTGTTTTTTGCCTAACCATTTAGCCCAAGTTTCAGCAGCTCCACAAGCGTCAGAACGAGTATATACATGTAATGGCGTTTTATCGTCAGTACCAAGTATGTCGCCCCATGTTTTTGCTTCACCGGTAATCCAAATTTTAATAGCAGTTTCTTGACTTAAACCATGGGCAAGAATTTCTTTGATTAAAGGGTTGTTTGCGTTGATTGTTGGAACAACAGCATCTTTTGCCACAGCAAAACCAACGGCCCCTTTTTCAATTTCTTGTGGGTAAACTTCGCGAGAAACCATTCCGAAGTCAACTACACCTGCTAATGCATCGGTCATACCTTTACCGGCACCACCTGCAGATACATCTACTTTAACATCGGGATACAATTCTTGGAAACTATTTGCCCATTCTACAGCTAATGGATACAATGCAAATGCACCAGATAGTGATAATTCACCTGAAAGTGTTTCTCCGTTATTAGAAGACTTTTGTTCGCTACTACCGCCGCATGATACTAATGTTGCGACAGATGTTAATCCTATTAATAAATATGTTGTTATTTTTTTCATGGTTATATATTTTAAGAAAGATAATAGATATGTTTATTAGTATTTTATTGTTGCTAAGAAATAGATTCCACTTGCATTGTCACGACCTTTGTAGTTTTGTAATGTATAGTTCAATTTTAAATTTACTGGTTTCCAAGGTGCGTAGTTAATACCAATTGTGTAGTCTTGTTCTGAGTAATCTTTGTTATCAATGTCGTCGTCAAAGTAATCAAGGCGAGCAACTGCTGTCCAATTTTTGATGAATTCATATCCTCCTGCTACATAGAAACCGCCAGAGTTTAATTCACCTGTTTTTCCGGTGATATATTCAGCACGTGCAAATCCTTTTTTAGCCTTGTATGCAACACCGCCACCATATCGTTGCAATTGCACATAGTTATCTTCGGTTTGTGCAGTGAATTTTTGTGTGGCTTCGTCGTATGTAGGAAGAGCTCCTGCTCCCCATTGATAGTATCCTGCGATAGATAATTCTTTGAATGGATTTACAATAATACGACCTACAATATCTTTTCCTTTGTTGTTGTCGTTGGCATTTAATGTGTATCCGTTGAATATAGCTAATTCATAGTTTAACAAAGAATAGTCATCTTGTTTAAATGCGCTTCCTAAGAATTCGAAACCTAAATCACGGCCGTTTTGATTAAATCCTGATAAATCTTGTTTACTCATTCTTGCAAGTCTTTGGACTACAAGAGAGTAATTTATGAATTCAAGTTTTGTTGGATTGTATTCCGAGTTTTCAATCGACAATGGAGATTTGAATTGTCCTAGTTTAATTCCAAATTCGTCAATTGGTTTGTAGCGGAAATATAAGTCTAGAATTTTTGGTGTCCCAGTTAATTCTACTTGTAATTTGTAGTCAGCTTTTCCTGCATCACCTTTGTAAAGATCACCCGCTAAAACCAAACGAGCACGACGTAAAAGAAATGTTGATACATCTTTTGAATAATTGTAACCTGTTTGTAGAAATCCTGAAGGAGTTACTAATGATTGTTTTACTTCTGTAACAGGCTCTATTTGAGCAAGTAATGTTGCAGAAAGTAAAGACATACATAATATGATAGATAATCGTTTCATTCGTAGGTCAACCTATTAATTAGGTAGGTTAAATGGATAAAAAAATTTATTTCACATGCAATCCACATTCTCTGTGGTCAGGATCTTCCCACCACCAACGACCCGAACGAATGTCTTCGCCTGGTTCTATAGCTCTTGTACAAGGTTGACAGCCTATGCTTGGAAAGCCTTTGTCGTGTAGTTTGTTGTATGGTACACCATGGTCTTTTACATATTGTTTAACTTCGTCTTCTGTCCAATTGATGAGAGGATTTAATTTGATGAGGTTGTTTGCTTCGTCATATTCAACCATTTGCATATCTTTTCGAGTAACGCTTTGTTGTCGGCGAAGTCCGCAAATCCAAACTTTTAATCCTTTTCTTGCTCGTGCAAGAGGTTCTAATTTTCGAATCTGACAGCAAAGATGACGATTTTCAATACTTTCGTAGAAAAGGTTAATACCATGTTCGCGCACCATTTGTTCAACCTTCTCATGGTCAGGGAAAAATACTTCGATAGCAATTTCGTATCGTGCATTTGTACGAGCTATTAATGAGTATGTTTCAGGGAAACAACGTCCGGTGTCAAGTGTGAATATACGAGTTGATTTGTCAATATTGCAAATCATGTCGGTTAACACTTGGTCTTCGTAGCTTAAACTGGAAGAGAGTGCAATTTCTCCTTTATATTCTCGTAGAAAATATTGCAACAACTCTTCTGCTGTTGCGTTCTCAAACTGTTTGTTAAGTGCTTCTATATCCATAATTATTCAATCATTCCGGCACCGAGAGTGTCGTTTGTGTCAGGGTCAACAACAATTATACTGCCTAAAACTTTGTTTGTATGATAATTCTCGAAAACTAGTGGACTTGCTGTTTTTAATTGTACAAAAGCAATGTCGTTCATTGTCAATTGAGAAATACCAGTTTGTTTTTCTTGTGAATTGATGTCTATCTTGTAGTCGATAGATTTGAACATACCTTGAACTTCTTGTGTAGCATGACGAATGATGTAGCGTTTTCCTAATTGTAGAGGAGTTTCTCTAAACCAACAGATGTTCATTGCAATTGTTTGTCCGACTTCTGGTTCAGCAGTATCGCCTGCAACCAACACATCTCCACGGCTAATGTCGATGTCGTCTTTTAAGCAAATGTTTACCGAATCTCCTTGTGAAGCTTCTTGTAACTCTTTGTCGGATAACCATATTGAAGCAACTTCAGAGGTTTGTCCCGAAGGTAGAACTTTAACTTTGTCTCCAACTTTCACAACACCGCTGGCAATACGTCCTGCGTAACCACGGAAATCAGCAAACTTATCGGAGATAGGGCGGATAACATATTGTACAGCCATTCTAAAAGGATCGGTTGAATCAACGTTGATATTGACAGTTTCAAGGAATTCCAATAATGGTTTTCCTGTGTACCATGGAGTTTGAGTTGACGCATTCACTACATTGTCGCCGTTTTTCGCTGAAATAGGAATAAAATCAACTTTTCCTATAGGAAGATTTGCAGACATTGCTTTGTAGTCTGCAACAATTTTATCGAAAACTTCTTGTGAGAAATCAACAAGGTCCATTTTGTTTACACATACTACAATTTGTTTTATTGCTAACAATGCAGCTACATACGAGTGACGTATAGTTTGTTCCATAACGCCGTGGCGAGCATCAATCAAAATAACTGCTAAATCAGCAGTTGATGCGCCTGTAACCATGTTTCGAGTATATTCAATATGTCCGGGAGTATCGGCAATAATGAATTTTCGTTTTGGCGTTGCGAAATAACGATATGCAACGTCAATGGTAATACCTTGCTCACGTTCTGCTCGTAAGCCATCGGTTAATAATGCAAGGTTTACTTCTTCATTACCTCTACTTTTTGATGCTGTTTCAACAGCTTCCAATTGATCTTCGAAAATCGATTTGCTGTCATAAAGCAAACGACCAATTAATGTACTTTTTCCGTCGTCAACGCTTCCTGCTGTTGTAAAGCGAAGAAGCTGCATATCTAAATATCCGTTATTCATTTCTACAAAAGTTTAAAAGTAACCTAATTTCTTTCTGTCTTCCATTGCAGTTTCCGAACGTTTGTCGTCGGCTCTGCCGCCTCGTTCTGTGACACGTGTTGCTGCAATTTCTGCGATAATATCCTCAAGATTATGTGCTGTTGAAAGTGTAAGACCTGTACATGTAATGTCACCAATTGTGCGGCAACGAACGTCTTTTTCTACAACAACTTCTTCAGGACGACGTTTTATGCAATCTTCGGCTGCAAGCCATTGACCATCGCGTTGGAATACCTTGCGAGTATGCGTATAGTATAGACTTGGAAGTTCAATACCTTCTTGCAAAATGTATTGCCAAACATCCATTTCTGTCCAGTTGCTGATAGGGAACACGCGAAAATGTTCGCCAATATTTTTGCGGCCGTTAAATATGTTCCACAATTCAGGTCTTTGATTCTTTGGATTCCATTGACCGAAATCATCTCGGTGCGAGAATATACGTTCTTTTGCACGAGCTTTTTCTTCGTCACGGCGAGCACCACCTATGCAAGCATCGAATTTGTATTTTTCAATAGTGTCGAGTAGAGTGGTTGTTTGCAATGAGTTTCGGCTTGCATTAAATCCGCTTTCTTCTTTTACTCTACCAGTATCTATAGATTCTTGGACCGAACCAACAATTAGTTCTGCACCAAGTTTCTTTACTAATTCGTCACGATATTGAATAGTTTCCACAAAATTATGACCTGTATCAATATGTACAAGAGGAAAGGGAAGTTTTGCCGGATAGAAAGCTTTGTATGCTAAGTGAGTTACTACAATAGAATCTTTTCCTCCAGAGAAAAGAATCGCTGGTTTTTCGAACTGGGCAGCTACTTCTCGTAGGATGTAGATGGACTCTGCTTCCAATTCTTTTAGATGGGTTTTTGTTTGTTCCATATCGAAAATGAAAAGTTTTATTGGCAAATATATAAATAAAATTACACTAACCTACTATGTTGATAGGTTAATATTCAAAATAGGTGTTTATACCTATAAATTATCTATCGTCGTTGATCCCCGGAAATATATTTGATTTAATAATTGTATCTCATTTTTAATAGAGATATGGCAATAGAAATAGTTGATTATAAACCGCAATATCTTGATGATTATTGTAGATTGACAGAAGAATGGATTACCAAACATTGGGTAATGGAGTCTCGTGACTACGAAGAACTTCGTGAAGTTCAATCTATGATTGACGAGGGCGGTTTTTTGCTAATTGCGTTGTTGGATGGAAAAGCTGTCGGTACTTGTGCTATGATTCCCATGGATGGCGAGAAATATGATTTTGAATTAGCAAAATTTTGTGTTTCTCCATGTGCACAGGGCTTAGGTTTGGGTTCCAAATTGATTCGTGCAGCTTTGCAACGTGCTAAAGAGATGGGGAAAAATAGAATCTATTTAGAAACAAATCATTTATGTGAAACTGCTATTCATTTATATGAAAAGTTAGGTTTTTCTCATTTAGAAGGACATAGTAAGGTTTTTGATAGGGGAGATGTTTTGATGGCTGTGATTCTATGATTTTACAGATTTCTCCAAGTTAGTTGTAAGCAATATCGTCTTATTGTTTAAGAATATCTATAATTAAACCTATTGATTTGGTAGGTTTAATGGTTTTGTTATTTTTGTAGAAAATAAAAATGGTTATGAAGAAATTTTTAATTGGTTTTACTACTATTGCACTAGGTGCATTGTTGGTAAGTGCTTGCTGTAATTGTGAAAAAGCAAAATCTTGTGAAGATAAAAAATGTTCAACTGAACAAGTACAAGGTTGTGGTTGTTGTGCTGATTGCAATGCTTGTTGCAAGGGCGATTGTAAATGTACAGAAACATGTACTGATTCAACAGCTTGTTGTTCAAAAGAACAAAAATGTGCGTCGGATACAGCTTGTTGTAAAAAATAAGCAACCGGTTCAAATTATAAAAAAAGCTCGTAATTTCTTACGAGCTTTTTTGCTTTATAATGATGCTCCAAAAAATCCAGCAGCTGCATCTTGTTTCATAAGGTCGGCAACTGTCATGCTATCAAAAAAATCATTGACTAAGTTATATAGCTTTTCCCACATTGGGAGTGTTCGGCAAATAGATTCTCGCTCACATTTTTTTGCATCGCAACCTAAACAGGCAACAGGAGCAAGTGATCCTTCGGTGGTTCGTAGGATTTCGCCAATAGTATATTCTTCAGGGGTTCTGTTTAAACGATAGCCGCCTCCTTTTCCGTGTGCTCCGTCAATTAGGCCACTTTTTGAAAGAGTGGTTGTTATACTTTCGAGATATTTTTGTGAAATATCTTGACGTTCAGAAATATCTTTCAAGCGGATGTAGTCTGTTGTTCCGTGTTCTGCTAAATCTATCATAAGACGAATTGCATATCGTCCTCTTGTTGAAATCATCATAATAATAAAGTTTTAACCTAATCGTAACATTTCATCAATACTTCGTTTTGCTTGTAGTCGCAGTGCCTCGTCTAAAATAATTTCTTCACCACTTGTGCCGACAATACTGCCATAAACATCTCCCAAGGTGGTAAGTTTCATATTGTGGCATACACAGTTTTTCGAAAGAGAGTAAAATTGCTTATCTTCTCCAATACAGTCAAATTGCAAGTGCTGCACTATACTGTTTTCTGTACCTATAATGAATTCCTTTTTGTCGCTGTTCTTCGCAAATGCAATGATTTCGGTTGTACTTCCAACAAAATTTGCTTCTTTTGTTACTGCTGGCTGACATTCGGGATGCACAAGTAATAAGGCATTAGGATGTTGTTCTCTCGCTTTTTGTACATCTTTCACCGACATTAAAAGGTGGGTAGGGCAACCTCCTGGTACAAATTGGAATTCTTTTTCTGGTATTTGTTGTTGAACCCATGATCCTAAGTTGCAGTCCGGTATAAATAGAATTTTGTTGTTCTGTATAGCTTTTACAACTTTAACTGCCGATGACGATGTCACACATACGTCGCAAAATGTTTTGAGTTCGGCTGTTGTGTTTATGTAGGCAACAACGGTGTGCTCTGGATATTGTTCTTTTAATTTTGTGATAAATGCAGGCGAGATTTGTTCAGCCATAGGACATCCAGCATTTGGGTTCGCTAAAAGTACTCTCTTCTGTGGTGCAAGAATTTTGACCGTCTCTGCCATAAATCGTACACCGCACATTAATATTGTATCGGCATCAGATTGTGCCGCCTTTTGACTAAGTCCAAATGAATCACCAACATAGTCGGCAATATCCCAAATATCATGGCTTTGATACGCGTGGGCAAGTATACATACGTTCTTTTCTTTCTTAATATGTAGTATTTCGTCTTGTATTTGTCTTGTGTTCATTTGTTTCTTTTTTTACAAATATAGCTAATTATCCTATTCCCTACCATGTTAATAGGTAAAAGTTTCAAAAAAAAAAGCCATAACTTTTTGTTATGGCTTCAAAAAATATGAATGTTTGAGATTTATTCAGCAAATAGAGGAGTGCTTAAATATCTGTCTCCTGTATCAGGAAGAAGAACTACAATTGTTTTGCCTGCATTTTCTTCTTTTTGTGCTAATTGGATAGCTGCCCATAGAGCGGCTCCTGAAGAGATACCTACCAAAACACCTTCTTTCTTTCCAATTTCTTTTCCTGTAGCGAAAGCATCTTCATTGGCTACAGTAATAATTTCATCGTAGATTTTTGTGTCAAGTACGTCTGGCACGAATCCGGCTCCAATACCTTGGATCTTATGTGAACCGGCAACGCCTGTCGAAAGTACTGCAGAAGTTGCTGGTTCTACTGCTACTACTTTTGTGCTTGGATTTTTTGACTTCAAATATGTTCCAACACCAGTTATTGTTCCGCCTGTTCCAACACCTGCTACAAATATGTCAACTTTTCCGTCTGTGTCTTCATAAATTTCAGGACCGGTTGTCTCCAAGTGAGCTTTAGGGTTTGCTGGGTTTACAAATTGACCTGCAATGAAACTGTTTGGTGTTGCATCGGCAATTTCTTGTGCTTTTGCAATTGCACCTTTCATTCCTTTGGCTCCGTCAGAAAGAACTAACTCTGCTCCGTATGCCTTCATTAATTGACGACGCTCAACGCTCATGGTTTCTGGCATTACAATTATGATTTTATATCCACGGGCAGCAGCAACACTTGCCAAACCTATACCGGTGTTTCCGCTTGTTGGCTCAATAATCACAGAATTTGGTTTTAATTTACCTGATTTTTCGGCATCGTCGATCATTGCTTTTGCAACACGGTCTTTTACGCTACCTGCTGGGTTAAAGTATTCCAATTTTGCAAGTATTCTTGCTTTTGTGTTGTAAATTGCTTCAATATGAGTTAGTTCCAAAAGTGGTGTGTGTCCAATTAACTCGTCTGCTGATTTAAATATTTTTGCCATAGCTATAATCTCCTATATTTTTTTCAAATTTATTTAATTGCTTCAAATGCTGAAATTACAGTTATAGAGTTGCACTCAGGGAAATTTTAAGCCTGCCCAGACCTTTTTTATTACATATAAATCCCCTACCTTTGCATATAAACTATTTATAATGGACAAAAGAATTGAATATATTCAATCTGAAGTTAAACGTACTTTACAGAATGCAGAGTGTGGTCATGATTATTCCCATGCAATTCGTGTAATGAAAAATGCTGAACAGATTGCTGCCAGCGAAGGCGGTGATATAATAACAATACAAGCTGCAGCACTGCTACATGATGTTTCTGATGAAAAATTCAGTAATGGAAACAATGTCATTGGATTAAAGTTAACCGAAAACATTCTCAAAAAGGCTAAATTTAAATCTGCAGAAATTGCAAAGATTATCGATATTATAAAAAATATATCCTACAAAGGAGGATTCAATACTTCCGGTGTTCTTTCTATAGAATGTGCTATTGTTCAGGATGCCGACCGACTTGATGCGATTGGGGCAATCGGCATAGCACGTGCATTTCATTACGGAGGATTCAAAAACCGTGAACTTTATAATCCAGAAATTGAGCCACAGGATTTTGCAAATGCAGAAGAATACAGAAAATCAAATGGAACTACAATAAACCATTTTTATGAGAAACTACTAAAACTCAAATATTTAATGAACACACCAACGGCAAAAGAAATGGCTGAACCACGCCATCAATTTTTGGAAGATTTTCTTGCCCAGTTCATTAAAGAATGGAATTGATTTTTATGTATTTTCACTTAACACAATTTATAGATTTTAATAAAAGATCATCATGAAGGAATCGTTACTACTTGGAGCAGAGGCTGTTGCACTTGGTGCAATTGATGCAGGAATTTCTGGTGTTTACGCATATCCAGGAACACCATCTACAGAAATAACTGAATATATCCAGAAATCTAAGGATGCAAAAGAAAAGAATATTCGCTCAAAATGGTGCAGCAACGAAAAAACAGCCTATGAAGCAGCTCTTGGAATGTCCTATGCTGGAAAACGCTCTATCGTGTGCATGAAACACGTGGGACTAAATGCCTGTGCCGATGCCTTTATGAATTCCGCAATTACCGGTGTACACGGAGGACTGGTATTAGTAGTAGCGGACGATCCTTCCCAGCATTCGTCTCAAAACGAACAGGACAGCCGTTATTATGGAAAATTCGCATTGTTACCCGTATTAGAACCTTCAACACAGCAGGAAGCATATGAATGTGTTCACTATGGATTAGATTTATCTGAAAAATACGAACTTCCATGTATTTTACGAATCACCACTCGCCTATCACATTCTCGTTCAGTAATATCTAACAGAAAAAAACGTGAACAGAATGCTTTCAATCCTATTTATAATCCTAAAAAATGGATTACACTTCCGGGGTTTGCAAAACCAATGTATCGTTCTCTAGTAGCAAAACAAGATGCTCTAACTTCAGAAGCAGAGAACTCTCCTTTCTTAAAATTAATCGAAGGAACAGGCAAAAAAGCTGTTATTGCTTGTGGATTGGCATACAATTATGTTATGGAAATACGTCAAAGTTATAATTTAGACTTTGCTGTATTAAAAATTTCCCAATATCCACTACCAAACAAACAAATAGCAGAATTCCTTAACAAATACGACGATATTTTAATTGCAGAAGAAGGTTATCCCATTGTTGAGGAATATCTTCGTGGCTTTTTAAATAATCCTAAAATCAAAGGTAAATTAGATGGTGCTTTAAACCGGACTGGTGAATTAAATCCCGATGTGATGGCACTTGCTCTTGGCGTTGAGCCTATAAAAACTGCGGAAACACCTGATTTTATGGTTAATAGACCGCCTGCCCTTTGTAAAGGCTGTAGCCACCGTGATACGTTCGAAGCTTTAAATAATGCACTAAGTCAATATACCGAACGTCATGTTTTTGGTGATATAGGATGCTATACATTAGGTGCATTAAAACCTTTTGAATCCCTTGCAACAACAGTTGACATGGGTGCTTCCATAACCATGGCAAAAGGTGCTGCAGATGCAGGTCTTCATCCATCAGTAGCTGTTATTGGAGATTCAACATTCACACATTCTGGTATGCCTGGACTACTTGACGCAGTTAACGAGAAATCTAAAATGACCGTAATTATTTCAGACAACTCCACAACAGCAATGACAGGAGGTCAGGATTCGGCAGGAACAAGCAAGATTCATCTTATTTGCAAAGGTTTAGGAGTTGAAGAGGAACATATACGTGTTATTGTTCCTCTCAAGGCAAATCTTGAGAAAAATATTGCAATTCTAAAAGAAGAATTTGAATACAACGGTGTTTCTGTAATTCTTGCACAACGCGAATGTGTGCAAACAGCTATCAGAAACAAAAAGAAACAAAAGAAAGCATAAAGGGTTAAAATTCCTATAATTGAAAAGTGCAGATTCTCAGTGAGTTTCTGCATTTTTTATATCTTCTTATATCTTATTTTTCTGAGCAATTGCTTCTGCACAATTCATTCCATCTATTGCAGAAGAAACTATTCCACCTGCATAACCAGCACCTTCCCCGCATGGATATAAATTTGATATTCGTATATGTGACAGTCTTTCTGAATCTCTCGGTATTCGTACAGGCGAGGACGAACGTGATTCTACTCCTACAATCTTTCCTTCAGAACTGGCAAAACCATGCATCTGTCTATCAAAAAATTTCAACCCTTCCTGTAATCTTTTAGAAATAATTTCCGGCATCCAAAAATGCATAGGTGAACTTACTAAACCTGGCAAATATGAGGTTTCTGACAAATCACCTGAAATTCTATTCCTAACAAAATCTGATATTCTCTGAGCTGGAGCAACCTGGTTTTGCCCACCATTTTGGAAAGCTAATGTTTCAAAATATTCTTGAAATTTTAATCCTGCCAACTCATTATGTTCCTTAAAATCAGCAAAATCCTGTACCTGCAATTCCACTACCATTCCAGAATTAGCAAACGGGGAATTTCTTCGGGAATTCGACATTCCATTTACAACGGTTTGATTTTCAGCAGTCATTGACGGAACAATTATTCCACCGGGACACATGCAGAAAGAATACACTCCCCGTCCTTCTACTTGATGCACAAGAGAATAACTTGCAGCTGGCAATTCTTTCAATACATTTCCATGATATTGTATCTTATTTATCATCTCCTGCGGATGTTCCACACGTACACCCATAGCACATGCTTTAGACTCCAGCTCAATTCCTGCTCTATGCAAAGCATAATATAGCGGACGAGCAGAATGTCCCATTGCTAAAATTACATTTTCTACAGAAAAGTAATCATTACCGCAAATCAGCTTGTTTAGCTTATTGCCAGAAAATTCAAAATCTGTAACTTGTTTGTCAAAATGAACCTCTCCACCACATTCAATAATTGTTTTACGCATATTGGCAATTATGTCTGGCAACTTATCGGAACCCAAGTGAGGATGGGCATCCACTAAAATAGAGGATTTTGCACCATGAATCACAAATAATTCAAATACACGGCGATTATCACCTTTCTTCTTTGAACGTGTATATAATTTTCCGTCAGAAAATGTTCCTGCTCCACCTTCTCCAAAGCAATAATTTGAAAGAGGATTGCAGCCTTGATTTAAATTCAGTCTAGCAATATCTTTCTTTCTCTCCGACACATTCTTTCCTTGTTCAATAACAATAGGCTTCAGATTTAATTCTATTAAACGTAATGCAGCGAACAAGCCTGCCGGACCTGCTCCTACTATGTGTACCTCTGGACATAGCGAGACATCTTTTTTGTCAAAGACAAGATGTTCTTTCGGCAATAAAGAATCATTTCCCGCCGCTACCATTACAGAAAGATTCACCTTTATATTACGAGAACGGGCATCTATCGACCTCTTTGTAATTCTATATTCATGAACATCTGTCATCTGAATCCTTAATTGCTCCGCTATAGATTTTTTTAATAAAAAATCATTTGAAGCAATTTTGGGAGATACTTGAATCGATATAGTTTGTATCATACTTACTCGAAATGAAATGAAAGAATAAACATGCGGCTTTTCAAACCATCCATTACTGTGCAATATTCGGTAGGTTCCTGAACCAAAATATTTTTTATTCCAAAGCTATATTTAAACTCTGTAGCTAACTTAAAATACACGAAAAAGAAATCTACTCCGAAACCAAACTCATAAAAGTAATCAAGCGGCCGTTGATTTATAGAATAGTCATCATTGTCCTTTGCTATTCTACGAGTATCCAAATCGTAACGCAACGCCATTCCTCCCACTAAATAAGGACGATAATTATTTATTCTTTGAGCCTTATACTTCAGCAACAACGGAGCATCAATATAAATGCTCGATATCTTCATTCTATATTCTTTCAACGTCGGCTCAAACCTAGGTGAATCTTCCTTACGCATTTGATAAACCAAATCTCTTTGCCCAAACAACAAACCAGGCAAAAAACGAAGTGCAAGATATTCGCCAAGTTTTATTTCGCTGATTATTCCTAAATTAATTCCCATCGTTCCATGAGCTTCCACATGATATACCGAATCAGCTAGTCCTGTATAAAGAAGACTTGAATCCGGAAATATACGGTAATTCATTTGGTTAGTACCTAATGTAAAACCAAGATGAAGCCATTTTTTATCATAGGACTGATCATGCAATAATTTCTTTTTTTGCGCAAATCCCTGCACAGAAATTAAAACAAGAAGCAGTATATAAAAGGCCTTTTTCAAGGAAACTGAAGCTATTTAGTACATAAATATAGACTCGCTATACCAAACGAAAGTGACACTATTTTAGTATGTTTAAATCCTGCTGTATGAGCAATATCTACAAAATTCTGTCCTGACGGGAATTCCTGTACAGATTGAAACAAATAATAATACGCATCATAATCCTTTGAGAACAATTTTCCAATTAAAGGCAACACATAGCGAAAATAATAGGTATATAATTGTTTGATTGGAAAATATTTAGGCATAGAGAACTCTAAAATTGCTGCGACACCATTTTGTGTCAATACCCTATGCATTTCACGCAATCCTTGTTCTAGATTTTCAAAATTTCTTACCCCAAAACCTACTGTTATCGCATCAAATGTATTTTCCTCAAAAATCATTGCCTCACTATCACCTAACTGCAAATCAACAAGATTCTGTAAATTCATTTTTTTTACTTTTTCTTGTCCAACCTCAAGCATTTTCTTGGAAATATCGATGCCTACAATTTTCTCGGCGCTTAATTTTTTTGCTGAAAGTATAGCAAAGTCACCTGTACCTGTTGCTACGTCCAAGATTTTTTTAGGATTATTTTTCTTTATTGCCTTTATAGCTTTATTCCTCCATATTTTATCAATATTCAACGACAAAGCATGATTTAAAAAATCATATTTAAAGGCTATGTTATTGAACATATCAATAATCTGTCCTTTTTTCCCTTTTGATGAATCCTTATACGGAATTGCCATAACTCAATTTTATAGTACAAAGATAGAAAATATCGTCAAACTCACGATATAGTTTCTTTGTTATGCTTTATGAGTTATTTTTTCTATACTTGCACAGATTATTACAAAAATGAGCTTTATTCTTCCTGTTTTTTGGACTATCATCTTCCTTTTTATCATTTGGAAACATAGCATTTTCAAAATTCAGGGGTTGTCTCAATGGATACTACCATCAATCTTTTTTTGTAAAATATTGTCTTCGGCAATTCTTCATTTTATTTACACCAATTACTATCCAGACAGATCAACTGCCGATATTTTCAAATATTTTGACGATGCTGTTGTACTATTTGATTCTATCCATCATTCCGTTCCCGATTTCTTGAAAATTCTTTTCGGAATACATTGTGAAACTCCCGACATGTTTCACTACTTTATTGACACGAATCATTGGACAAGAATGTATGAATACGCTCCTTTTCTTGATAATAGGCTTATTATACGCATCAACATGGTGATTCTTTTTTTCTCCGCAGGAAACATTGCTGTTCACTACATTTTTGCGAATTTTCTTTCTCTCATTGGATTTCTACTGATTTACAAAACAATAGAATTATTTTTTGAGAGAAGCTATATCGCCCTAGCACTCATCTTTCTAATGCCGTCTTCTCTGTTATGGACGGCCGGTATTCTTAAAGAATGTATAGCAACATTTGCTGTAGGGTGCATTGTTTACGGATTTTTTTGTTCTTGCCAAAAAACAACATGGAAGACTGTCCTTCTCACTATATGCGGACTTGCACTTTTAATCATAGTGAAATTCTATATTCTGGCAGCTCTTATCCCCGCTCTTATAAGCTACCTTATCGTCGAAAAATTACATCCACAACGTGTTTTTCTATCTTACTTACTATTATATGCTGCAGGTATTTTCATCATTTGTATTTTAGACTTCGGGACGCATACAATTCCGTTCTTTGAATCATTTGCAGGAAAAAGAACAGACGCTATTAATACGGCCATTCTTTATGATGCACAAAGCATACTGCCTATCAGTCCCATCAATGCAACATTACTAGAATTCGTTAAAGAAACTCCAAACGCAATCTGGAATGTTTTAGCTCTTCCATATATCTGGAATTTTAAAGGAATCGTTCAGCTATTTCCAGCATTAGAATCATTGTTGTTCTTTGTACTTTTGATTTTAACATGTTTATTTTTTAAAAAGCCATGTGCTGAACAACAGGCTTTTATTTATTTCATAATATTCTTTTCGATTGTTTTAATTTGGGAAGTAGGAATATCTACTCCAATTATAGGCGGCATTGTCCGTTATAAAATTTTGATTTTCCCGTTTTTATATACAACTATGGCAATGCTTATTGACTGGAAGAAAATAACGAAGAAACCACTGTAATTCAAGACATTTTCATCAATAATTAAATCTCCAAGAACCTCGCAACAAGAACGAAAAAATGTATCTTTGTAATTATTTTTTTAACGCTCTTAATAAAAAATTATATGGCAGATACACAATCGTTTGATTATCAAAGATTACGAACATTTGTTGTAAATGTTCTTGAAGCAATTGGACATTCTCACGAAGATGCACTTTTGGCTTCCGATGTTCTTTTAACCGCCGATCTTCGTGGCGTTGACTCACATGGTGTTGCTCGTCTTCGAGGTTACATTAACCTTTGGAAAGCAAACCGTATGAATCCTCAACCGAAAATAAGAATTGAACACGAAACACCTTCAACGGCAACAATCGACGGTGACAATGGACTAGGTTTAGTTGTTGCTCCTAAAGCAATGCAAATTGCCATTGAAAAAGCAAAAAATGTTGGCTGCGGATTCGTAGCTGTCAATAATTCAAATCATTTCGGAATTGCTGGCTACCACGCCATGATGGCTCTTGAACACGATATGATTGGTTTTGCCTCAACAAATGCAACTCCAACAACAGCTCCAACTTTTGCAAAACAAAAAATGCTTGGGACAAATCCTATTGCTGTTGCATTTCCAACAGACAAACAGCCAAATTTAGTTGCTGACTTTGCAACAACAGCAACCGCGGTAGGTAAACTTGAGATATTACAACGCAAAGGCGAAGATGCTCCTAAAGGTTGGATTCAAGATAAGGAAGGTAATCCAACAACAGACTCCTTTGGACTAAAAAAAGGCGGTATGCTACTTCCTTTAGGTTCAGACCGCGAACATAGTAGTCATAAGGGATTCTGCCTTGGTTCGATTGTAGATATTATGTGCGCCGTTCTTTCCGGTGCAAACTATGGACCTTGGGTTCCTCCATTTTTAGCATTCTTACAACCTCGTGAGGATTTAGTAGGAAAAGGAATCGGCCATATTGTTGGTGCTATGCGTGTTGATGCTTTCCGTCCTACCGACGACTTTAAAAAACACATGGACAACTGGATTGAAGCTATGCGTGCCTGCGAACCTGTTGAAGGACATGATCATATTATTATTCCTGGTGATCCAGAACGTGAAAACACAGCAGAACGTATGAAAAATGGCATTCCACTATTAATGCCTGTGGTTGAAGATTTACAAGATATTGCAAAAACATTTAATGTAACACTATAATGGAAACTAACTTCTATGTAAAGTCTCACGGTCTTGGCAACTGCTACATCGTGATAGACTCAGATAAAATTGATTTTGAACTGACTGACGAACGAGTAATCCGAATCTGTGATTTACACTTTGGTATCGGTTCAAATGGTATTCTTCTTAAAGTTCCTTCACAAATAGCAGACTTCGGATTGAAAATTTACAATACTGATGCTTCTATTGCAGAAAACTGTGGAAACGGTTTAAGAATCTTCAGCAAATTCCTTCACGATTATGGCTATTTATCTTCAGATAAATTCACTGTAGATATTCTTGGCCGTTTAATTCATTGTGAAATCTTAGAGAAAAATGCGGAAGGCAAAGCTATTAAAATCCGTGTAGACATGGGAAAAGCAAATTTTATTGCAAAGCAAGTTCCTGTAAACTACTCAAAAGAAGAATGTATCAATGAACCAGTAACATTTGGTGGAAAAGAATTCAGAATCAACTGTGTTTCTGTTGGAAATCCTCATTGTGTTGTTTTCAGAGATGAATTAAACCAAGAAGAACTTTTACAATACGGTCCTATCATTGAAACAGATAAAATGTTTCCAAACCGTACAAACGTGCAATTTGCTCACGTAGTAAATAGAAACTTGGTTGAGATAAAAATCTGGGAACGTGGTGTTGGAAATACACTTGCTTCTGGAAGTTCTTCATGCGCAGTAGCATCGGCTATGCGTAAAAATAATCTAGTAGATAAAGATGTTACTATAAAAATGCCTGGAGGCGAACTTCAAATTTCTATAGATGAGGAATGGAACATAAAAATGACCGGACCTGTACAAGAGATTTGCTCCGGAGTCTTCTGTAAAGAAATGCTTTACTAATAAGACATAATCAGAAAATAAAAATCCCGATTGGATATTCCAGTCGGGATTTTTTATTTCTTTTATTTATTACAATTACTCAGGTTTCGTTGTAAATGAAACGAGATTACTATATGCTACACCAACTTTATTTTTCACATACGCACACACGTAATATGTTGTGTTTGGAGTAAGTCCCTCCAACTTATCATAGAAGATAGTATTTGAGGTTTCTACCTCAACTTTTTTATCATCTATAGTAGGAAGCATAAATTCATCTGTAGTTATACAAAAACCTCTTGAGATAATAGGAGCTGCTCCATCAAATGTTATTACTGCTCCCACCGATACAGAATTACTTGTTATGCTGTATGGACTAAAAGATGTAAGTGTAGGTAAAGTCCATGTAGAGAAAGTTGTTTCTTCAGCATAAGCGGTTCCATTATCACTGATTACATAGGCACGTACATAATAAACAACACCTTCCTCATTTTCTACAGTAATAGATGCGCTAAAGTCACCTTCTTGTACTGGATCAATATCGATTCTTTGAGAAGATTCCACTGTTGGATTATGACTTTTTCCCCAACAAAATCCGCAACCTGTTATCTGTAATCCAGGAACTGCTTCAAGAATACTTCCTGTGCAAGGTATTGTGTAAACATCCTCTACAAAATCGACTGCACCAGTTTCTGTTTGTTTTAAAACAGGATTATCTAATGTAGTGAACGATTTTTCCTCACCATAGGCAACACCTGCCGCATTAACAACAAATGCCTTGAAATAATATTTTGTATTTGGAGTTAAATTTCTCATCCAAAGCATAAAATCTTCTTTTGCATCATTTTCATTATAAACAATAGAATCTGTAATTGTCGGATTCGTTTTTGTACTCCAGCAAAGACCTTTCATTTTTATAGATGTATCTCCCTCGCTTTTTATTGAACCACCAGCCATTGCACAGTTTCCTAAAACATCTTTTGCAGAAACAGTTGAAATTGCTATTTTTTTCGCTGTGGTAAAGCTTATCTCCTCGCCATAAATAACACTTGAATTATTTGCGGCAAAAGCACGTACATAATATTTCTGATTATCTAACAAACCTGCCATTACACATGTAAATTCGGCAGAACCAACTTCTGCATAAGCAACAGAATCGGCAATTGTAGGATTTGAAGTAGTTGACCAACAAACACCCATTTTAGAAACTGTTGCAATACCTTTATCGAATTTACCACCGGCAACAGCTGAATTTCCAGTTACCGAAGTAACCGAAGTTGTTACCATTTTTGTTGATTCAGGTTTTGGATCTTTTTGGCAACTTACAACACCAAAAACTAATCCTATCAATAAACTATATATAACAAATCCTCTTTTCATATTCTTATACTATTAAAAGAAATAACCTCCACCTATTTTTAGTTCAAAAAAATTAGATCTATTAAAGTTTGTAACACTTGAAATACCTGCAGAAACAGCAATGTCATCAAAACTTGTCATAGCCATAAATTCCCAACGCAAACCTGAACGAGGAGATGAACTTGTTTTCCAACTTGCCCACGATCCATCTTCCATCTCATATCTTACCGTACGGTTTCCATAACCCAAACCACCAAGCAAATAAATTGGAATATTATATGATGGTATTTCCATTCGAACAACATATCCTGCTGACAAAGCAAAATAAGAAGTCTTTTTATTTCCAGTATAGAAAGGATACTCACCATCGATATATCCAGCTGCATCAGCTTTATAATCTGTAGAGAATTTAAATCCAAAATCAGTAGTAAGATTTGCATACCAACCAAAAACCCTTACCTGGCCATACGTAACACCTAAACTAAAATCTGGATACAATGACATTCCTATATGTCCCAATGCAAATTGTTGCTGACGTACAGGAGCGGCAGAAGAAAATATATTTTCTTCCGAACTCTGCGTATTAAGGAAACTATAGCCTTCTGTTGCATAAATCATAGTTGGGAAAACCAACAAAAACAATAGTAAAACTTTTTTCATATTAAAATTTCACGTTAAATCAAACAATGATTTTTCTTGATAGTGTAAAAATACTATTTTTTTTGAAAAAAAGTAATTTGGCCTTATCTTTTATAGCTTCTTAAAAGAATGAAGTGATTAATCCAGACTTTTATTTTGCAACAATCAATTTTGCAAAAAATGTTTTTCCGCTCTCTGTTAGAACTTTTACGGCATAACAGCCATTTTCTAAAGATGATACCGAGAAACTATCCTTTGTTGTTTTAAAAACAATCTGCCCCAACATGTCTATAACCTCAACAGATGCACAAGCTTGATTTGTCAACACGTTTACCTGACTTTTCGCTACTGTTGGCACAAGCTTTAAATCACCTGTTTCTAACACTTCAACACTTGTTTTCGGTGTATAAAAATCAAAGATTGGACGAAGTAATAAAGCTCCCTTTTGTACAGAACTTTCCCATTGAAATCCCAAATTATAATACAAGCGATTGTTTAAGGTGGTGTTAAGATCTATACCCATATTCAACAGAACATCGTTCGGTTGTTCCCATCCAATAAAAAAAGTTTTCCCAACTACCAAGCTCTTATCTCCAGACACTATATTTTCTGGAACTATTTCATATTCAACAAATTCGAACATTCCGTCAGCAAACTTCACTTTCTCAGTTGGAGAATAGTACAATAACTTTCCAGGAAGACCATTTTCATTGTCCCAAACACATAAATTAAATGTAGTTGATACATTTAGCATTGTCGGATTAAAATAAGTAGAAATTGCCTTCAATGTATCTGATTCTAAAATATCATATTTAAAAGCGACACGTCCCATTGGAGCATCACGTAAGCCATAACCGGCTTCAGGTGTACCATCATCGTAAGCATAATAATTCGACAGAACCAACTTCGTACGGCATGTATCATTCCATCTATACTGTGAATAGAGCAAATTATTAATATCGGTAAAATAATATTTGAATTCATACTCGCCCTCTTTATACAAAGGAATATCCTGAGCTATGAAATTCGGAACAACATCATCATCAAAGAAATCCATCAAAATATCTGCTTCGGAGACAGTTGTATCCGCAGGAATATCTGTTTCGTATGTAGAATATTGTAATTCATCACCATTATGTTGTTTTGTCACTGAGAAATTAAACTTTACTTTACGGTAATCGTTATCAAAATTTGTAAATTTAGAATGGATTGTCATTCTAAAATCATTCGGTTCAACATTTGCAAAATGAGACATCGGTAATGCCTTATACTTCGGATATAATGCCGATATTTCAGAGGCAAAAGCTACATCAGGAACATTACTGTTTTCTATACTTCTATGGGAATTCAGCCAAACAACATCCAAATGCCAAAAATCTTCATTTCTTGCATGACTTTCATCATTACTCAAACTTGTGTAATTTTTAAAACGAAAACGAAATCCTTTCACCAAGTAAGAAGGTTGGTCTATGGCTATGTATTTTAACAAAAAATTATCTCCTGTCTTTTGATTTGTTGACCAAATCCATTTCCAAGAAGGATTACATTCGCCCAATGTTTCGGTTGCAGTGTAAGACCACGAAGGATTTCCATCTGTCAGCCTTGCATACACTATATCCTCGCCCAATTTTTCTCCAATGGCAATACTGTCAACAATCTTTTTCTCTGGAGAATATAAGTATGCCATAGCAATAACCAATGAATCGACACCGAAGATTTTTGGTGATATCACCGCATGTCTATACGAAGAAATAACAACAGAAGACAATACATAATACGACAAAGAATCTTCTGATACAGCATCAATTTGCTTTGGCAACAAATAGTAGCCAGTCAAATCAACAATAGAATCTGTCGCATTATATATTTCTATTCCCGAAGAACATATTTCATTCAAAAATATTCCCGAAGTATCATACGGAACATAAAACTCCAAAGTTAAGCTATCCCTTGCTTCCGGTGCATCAACATAACCTCCAGCCTGATAAAAAAAGCTCAAGGCAAGAGAATCCTCTAACTGATATTCATAAAATGTATGTTCACAATCGTATGAACCTGCAATATATTGATGATTCTCATCGAACAAAGAATCTTTTACTGCAGTATATGTATCAGATACCATTGTATATAAAGTATCACCTGCATAATACACAGTTCCCTGAATAACAGGGATGTACGTGTCTAACTTTTTATCATATAGAAAATATGATTCATCTAATAGCGAAAATTTCTCTCCATCCTTCCGATATAATTTATCACTAGAATAAATCAACTCGTAGGTTTTCAAATTAATAGGCAACGAAGTGAGATAATCTGACACACTAGCTGTCGTTGAAACATTTTCATGAAGTTTTCCATTACTTGCCATAGCATCTAAGGAAGCAACTCCAATTGTCTTTACATTCTTTGCAAAGGCAGAATTTACATAAGCATCGTCATCCTGCCATAACGATGGAAGCGGTTTTGTGTATGGATAAGCAAAATCATCAAAAAAGGGCAATGATTTTAATTCCGTAAAATTATCTTCTTGCGACTTCAGTTGTATATCTGGACTATAAT
Source organism: Bacteroidales bacterium (assembly GCA_024409235.1). Classification (GTDB taxonomy): domain Bacteria; phylum Bacteroidota; class Bacteroidia; order Bacteroidales; family UBA1715; genus UBA1715. The sequence continues at coordinate 52,894 of JAKSUA010000011.1, forward strand.
TTACTATTATTTCCTCATATTGAGAAAAAGAACAAAATGATAACAACAAAAAGAAAATACAATGAAATATTTTCAACCTCATCCTATTGCTCGTTTAAATCATCAGTTATAGCATTATAGATAGGATCCAAGCCAAACCAAACATCGATAGTCTCCCCAGCATTCATCTTACCACCTTCAACATACGCCGGCACCTGACGTTGTACGTAACTTTTTAACGAATCATCTTTTGTTCGTATTTCCGGTCCAAAAAGAGCATTCACGTTTAAACCACGAGCCATAAGAGAATCAGAAACCGCAGTCCACGACAAACCAATCAATGATGGAATCGGTATAACAACACCTTCGCCACCTTTTGCTACCAATAAGTCAATAGCAGAACCCTTAGGTATTTTAGTTCCGGGTTCTATTAGTTTTGACTTATAACGCTGTTCAAACACATAGTTATTTGCAAAATCAGGTTTGTATTCCAGAACACCAACACGCAAACCAGCATTTTCAAGTTTTTGCGTTGCCTGACGCAAAGAAACATCTGTTACTTTAGGCATTACAACCATTACAGGCGTCATAGAATTTATAGAAAGATAAATTGTCCTTCCGCGTTTAACTTTTGAACCAGCTGTCGGAAAATGATCTACAACAGTACCTGGAGCGACTTCATCAACACTCAATGTATCAGTTATCTTCACCTGTAAATCTTCTTTCTGTGCAAGAATCTGAGCAGCATCGAAATCTAGATTAGAAAAATTAGGAACCTCAACCGTTTCTCCATGCGAGGTGTATGAATCCAACCATATAGTAAACGTAAAAAACGCAGCAATAAATACAAAGAGGATACAACCTAGATTTATTAATAATATTTTATGATTTTTAATTTCCATAACAATAGAGTTAACGCATGAACAAAAATAAAATTATAAATGGAAACTAAAAAATAATGAGAAAGAAAAAACGGGTAACCAGAGAAGAAGAAATTAACTAAAAACTACCTTACATTAACCTCAAACACCACATAACCAATCATGAAAAAGCCGCAACACCATGAAAAAAAGAGAAGACCTGGCTACCCGTTAAGTATGATTATGTAAATAATCTCAATGAACAAAACCAATTCGTACTATCCAAATTGGTTGTACAAAAATACTTTTTTTTTCACAAATCCAAAACTATTTGCAACAAAAAAGTGTAAAAACTACAATTTGTTTTTCTAAGTGTAGTTTTTACATTTTTGAGAGAAAAAATGTTGCATCTCCAATAATGGCGAAGCCACTATTTTTTTAACCTGAAGTCCAACCTGATTCAAATTATTCGACAACGTATCGGAGAACACTTGAGCAAGCGATCCTACAAATGCTATTGTATTTGTATCATACTCTCTTGCAATAGGTTCTGCATACACTGTTGCAAATTCCTTATATGCATCACCTACAATTTTGTTCAACTCTTTATTGGAAATATTTTCAGAAAAGAATGGGACAAAACTCGCCAAGAAAGTATTCGGACGCGGTTGCTTATAAACCCTATCAAGTAACTCAGCAAGAGTTAAATTATATTTCTGCTGAAACAAGTCTATGAGTTCCTGACTCACACGTTTTTCAAATATTGCCTGAATTAATTTTCTACCTAAAACAGCCCCGCTTCCGGCATCACCAAAAATATATCCCAAAGAAGGCATTGGAGTTTCCAATTTTTCACCATTCCAATAACCGATATTCATACCTGTTCCAAGAATTGCAACAATGCCACTGGAATTTCCATAACATGCAATTGCAGCTCCTACCAAATCAGAATCGACGCAAATCTTTGCTTTTATAAACAAGCTTTTTAAAGCATCCTTCACTATTTGCTGGGATTCAACTCTGCCACAACCTGAGCCATAAAAATAGATTTCTTTTATAGAGTCCTTACACACTTCCTTCGGTAAATTACTGCTAAGTTCATCTATAATGTTTTCTTTTGTTACAAAGTATGGATTCATTCCAATCGTATTAAAACGAATAGATTTGTCTCCTTCCACACACACCCACGCAGTTTTTGTTGATCCGCTGTCAGCTATTAAAATCATAAAGAAGTAAGTACTGTTTTAAACATTCCAAACTGATTTGTAAACTTTGCATACAATGCAGTTTCAAAATCCTGTTGAAAACGGTTTTTGTATTGGTCAAAATTTTCCTGTGATTTAAAATGAATCTGCAGAGCAAAACATTCATCAGCACCTTGCTGAGCTTCCACCATAAACAAAAGTGAATCACTTACAAAAGGATATTTTTTCAATAATGGGATATATTCACTCTTCAACCATTCTACGGCAGATTTTTGAATGGCATCAGCGAACGAAAGCGTAATATTCACAATAATCATAACTGCATATTTTGATTTGCTAAACTGTAATATAAAAGAATAAATGGCACCATTACAGTTTCACTCAACACCGTTAGTGCCGACGAAACCAATAAATTTGCCACAGTATTTCCTTCCGGTAATATCTGACCAAAGAACAGCGATGTTATTATAATTGCCGAATAACAAAGCAACACAACTGAAAAGCTCTGTTTCCAATTTGTTCTACAAAGATTTACACATCTTGACAAACTAATAAAAAAAGACTGCTTAATATTTATTGCATCATATACAAAGATAGACAACGGAGCCATAAGCATGATGCCAGGAACAATAAAACAACACAATCCGAGGAACTGTACCATAAACATGAACACTGTTGCAGATAAAGCAAAAAAAGCACTTTCCTTAAAATTCCTTTTAATGTACCCTATCTCATCCTGCTCTCCTGACATATACATATTTACATAAATACAGGTCAGAAAAATTCCGAAAAATTTTGCCATCAAAGAAAATAACAAAGCAATATGTATATGATAGATTTCAAAACTACCTAGATTTATCAAGGGATTTTCAAAATCCTCCTGTGTCAAAAGATAACCTCCGATTAAGGAAAATGGCAAAACAAAAACACCCAAGGTTATTACATAAGACTTGCCGAAAACAGACTTTATAAAAGCCCAATAATCAGAAAAAATCTCTCTTGTAGTACGTGATTTATTAAAATCTATAAAAACTTCCTCTGCCATATACTACAAACTTTCAGGCTTTCTTGTTTCTTCCAAAATTCCCGAAGCTAAACAATCAGAAGCTTGAAGAATCGAACATAAAGGACTAAGATTTTTTGCTGTAGAATAACAGCTCTGGAGTTCATGACTCTGCATAGGCAAATCCCACGCAGACATATGCCAACGAATAGCCATTATTTCATCAGGTGTAAGCTTTAAGCCTATCATCAGCAACATTATGACCGATTTCTCGCCATGTCCAAGTGGAAATTTAGAGTAATCTACCGTATAACCTTTATATTTTTCCCAGTTACCAGCAGCTCCTTTACGACTTTTTATTTCCTCTTTATAAATATTTGCTTTGCACACATCATGTAACAAAGTTGCAATTATTACATTTTCTTCCGTCAATTTTAAAGCAGTTTCCGGTTTTTGTGCAATAACCACATCCCGCAGTTTTAAACCTAATTGACAACAATTCAGGGAATGTTCCGCCAAACCACCTTCATAATTTCCATGAAAGTTTGTTGACGCAGGTGCAGTAAAGAAATCTGATTTACTTTCCAGAAAATCAATTACATTTTCCATTCCCTCTCTCTTAGTTGACCGAAGTAACTCTATAATTTTATTTTTCATACAAAATTGTTTTTCTCTACAAACATACAAAAATTAGCAACTACAAAACATCCTTATTCCAATTCAAAAACACAAATATTTTTCTTTATTCTGGTTCAAGAAAAATGAAAATACTACCTTTGAATAAATTTAAAACTATGGCATCAAAAGTATATATATTTCTAGCTGATGGCTTCGAAGAAATGGAAGCATTAGTTCCGTTCGACGTTTTGAAACGAGCTGGTTTTGAGGTAGAAACTGTTTCAATAACCAATAACCTTAACGTTATTGCAACTCATGATCTTCGTGTTTCATGCGATACAACCATTGATAAAATTGACATTGAATCTGCAGAACTTTTAATTCTCCCTGGAGGTATGCCAGGAGCAAGTAATTTAGCTTCAAGTAACACTCTTGCAGAAATGCTAAAGAAACATAACGAAAAAGGGAAATGGCTTGCTGCAATTTGTGCTGCACCATACGTTTTGGGAGAACTTGGTATATTGCAAGGGAAAAAAGCAACTTGCTTCCCTGGCTATGAAAAACACCTTATTGGCGCAGAACATTTGAATCAGTCTGTAGTTGTCTCACAAAATGTAATAACAGGAAACGGCGCCGGTGCAGCAGTTACATTCGCTTTTTCTATTGTTGAGCAATTAAGAAGTAAACGTGTAGCAGACTTCTTAGCCGAAAAAATGATGTTTTAAATAACATATAGAAGCAGAATTATTTCATCAAGCGTTTGACACATAATTCTGCTTCTTTCACAATATCTTCCTCGCCATCAACATGACGATTACGCATAACAAATTTTCCATTACAAATAACGGAATCAATTGCGGTTGAATTTGCTCCATAAATCCAGTTACTTACAATGCTATTATTTGGACAAAGTCTTTCGTTTTTCATATCCAATAAAATGCAATCAGCAAGAAAACCCTCTTCTATCCTTCCCGCATCATTCCATCCAAAAGCACGAGCCCCACAAACAGTTGCAGTTTCTAAAATTTCTTGTTGAGAAATACTATTAGTTCCACTATAAACATTTGAAATCAATGCAAACATCTTCATTTCTTCTTGCATATCAAGATTATTATTTGAAGAAGCTCCATCAGTTCCTAATGCAATAGGAATTTTTGCTTTTCGCATACCAATAACATCAGGAATTCCACTTTGTAATTTTAAATTTGAACATGGATTTATTACTGCCGTAGCACCAGCATCAGCAAATAGTTTTCTGTCACTTTCAGTAAAATGAACACAATGTGCAGCAACAAAATCAGTATCAAATGCCCCATATTTTTCCATTAATTCTACAGGGCTACAATGATATTCATTTAAACAATCTTGCACCTCTTTCTCTGTCTCCGACAAATGAGTATGCAACACATAATTTTCAGATTTTGCAATTTCTACAGAACGACGAAATGTTGCTTCTGAATTTGTATAAATCGCATGTGGCATTACCGAAAGTTTTACTCGTTCAGATTCACCTGTATGAGCCTTTAAGAAATTAAAATGCTCCTCAAGTAAATCAGGAGGAGTTAACATATCAGCAATTGTAATTCCAATTGTAGCACGAATCCCCATCTCTTCGACAACCTTCATTGTTGCCTCACGAAAATAATACATATCAGAGAAAAAAACTGTCCCTGATTTTATCATTTCTAAGACAGCTAATCGTGATCCAACTTCAACAATTCTATCGTTTAATTTTGCCTCAATTGGCCAAATATATTTTGTAAGCCATTCATGTAGAGGCTTGTCATCAGCATAGCCACGAAACAAAGTCATTGCTGAATGACAATGAGCATTATAAAAAGCTGGCATTATTGCAAAGTCACTACAATCGATTTCTTCAACATTTTCAAACGAAATCTTTTGTTCTGACTTTACAATCTTTTCAAATCGATTGCCTTTTATCAAAACATCATATTTTTCATTATTATGAAAAACTGATTTTAGAAGTAGAGATTTCATTGCTTTTGCTAAAAATTAGTTCCCAACGACATACCGACACACGTCTTTGTATTCAAAAAATGGTAAGGCGATTGAACCGAAAAATTTGCTGCGCCATACAACCACGATCCTAACGGAACCTTTACTCTGACACCTATTTCCATAATAGGATAAATATGTTCTTTTGTAAATTCTATTAATAACGGGTTCAAATATGGCGTAAAAATAATCTCATCGCTCATCGGAACATTATAAGAAACTCCTTCTGGGATAAAACACAACAACAAACCTATGGCAGGAATATCTGAATCGGTATATTCTAGAGCTGCCATTGCTAAAAGTCCCGTTACTGCACCAACAGGACATTGAAACAGAAAGTCATGATTAGTTTCACGACCAAAACGCAAACTATAATTTAAGCCAAGACTTCTGCTTTTTGGAATCCACTCAAAATGCACTCCAGTTGTATAAGAAATTTCCGAACGAATATTAGTACCAACTTGTCCGAATCCAGACAGTTCAAAAGAGCTCTGAGAAAATCCGACTAACGGAAGTATCAATATTACAATTAAAAACAACTTTTTCATGACATTTATATATTAGCAGTCAATCCAAGTTCTTTGCCCTTTTGCAACATAAAAGCAAAAGCTTCTTCATGATTATTACCTATCACACCATCAAGAATTGCCTCACGGATTGCAAGCTTGATTTCGCCGACTTCGCGCGAAGGCTGAATATTAAAAGTAGCAATAATTTCCTCACCTGTAATTGGTGGTTGCCAATTACGTAAAGCATCCTTCTCCTCTACCTGTTTTAATTTCTCACGAACTAGCTGAAAATTGTCAAGAAACTTTTTTACCTTCATCTCATTCTTTGAAGTAATATCCGCTTCACACAATATCATAAGGTCGTCAATATCGTCACCTGCATCAAACAAAAGTCTTCTCACAGCTGAATCACTTACCTCATCATCGACCAAAGCAATCGGACGAAGGTGCAAAGAAACAAGTTTCTGAACGTATTTCATTTTTTCATTCATCGGCAACTTCAAACGACGAAAAACATCTACCACCATACGTCCGCCTACTACATCATGTCCGTAAAAAGTCCATCCAATTCCTTCGACATATTTTTTCGTACGAGGTTTTGCAATATCATGAAGCAAAGCAGTCCATCGCAGCCATAAATTGTCGCTATGTTTTGCCACATTATCAAGAACTTCCAAAGTATGAAGAAAATTATCCTTGTGACCACATCCATTAACATACTCAACACCTTTCAACTTTGTCAGTTCCGGGAAAATCAATTCTAACAAACCTGCTTTGTCAAGAAGCATAATACCCTTTGACGGTACCGCAGTCATTAGAATCTTGTTGAATTCATCCATATTGCGCTCCATAGACACAATGGAAATTCTTTCACGCATACGACGTATTCCTTCAAAGGTTTTCTCCTCTATTGTAAAATTTAACTGAGATGCAAAACGAACAGCACGCATCATGCGAAGTGGATCATCGGAAAAAGTAATGTCTGGATCAAGCGGCGTGCGGATGATTTTGTCATTCATATCCTGCAACCCATTGAACGGATCCAACAATTCCGCAAAATTTTCCTTATTTAAAGAAAGAGCCAAGGCATTTATAGTAAAATCCCTCCGGTTCTGGTCTTCCTGCAATGTTCCAGCTTCTACATGGGGCTTACGTGAATCATGTGAATATGATTCTTTTCTTGCACCAACAAATTCATAATCAAAATTTTTATAACGGAACATTGCCGTACCAAAATTTTTGAATACAGAAACTGTCAACTTTGGTGAAATAGCATGAGCAGTTTTTTCGGCAAGTGAGATTCCATTTCCCAACGTCACAATATCAACATCACTATTTGGGCGACGAAGAAAAATATCACGTACAAAACCTCCTATTACAAATGCTTTAACACCTTCTGCATCTGCAATCTCGGAAATTTTTTTTAATACAAAATCGTCAAGAAACTCTTCCATAACCTATTTGACATTTGCAAAGATACAAGAACATTCAAAGTTTCATTCTATCAATTAAAAATTTTGTTTTCTTTGTTCTGTCAAATATCTGCAATGAAAAAATATCTTAGTGTTGTAATTCTTACGATTTTCTGTAGTGTTGCTTCGCCAGCACAAAAACTTACCCTAGACGACATCTACAAGTATTATGTATATTATCACAATTACTTTTTTGATGAATGCAACGTATATGGTAATTCCATTTACTATGGTCCGTATCGTATTCCTTTTACTTCGGAAAATAATTTGTTCCCAGCAAATAAAATACAACAGATTCCTCAGGTTCCAAATTCGGTTGAGTTAAAAGTAAATAAACAAGAATCAATTGCTATTTTCAGCAATGATTTAGCTGCATTACGTAGAAATTCAGCCATTGGATCATATCAATTTATTCAACTTAACAGCAGCGATACATGTGCAAAACCTCTGATAAAAGACAATAACATCCAGCTAATTAATCCTATTTTTTCACCTGACGGAGAAAAACTTTGTTTTGTACACAACAACAATTTATGTTACACATCTTTTGATGGAAATTTAACATATATCACTACCGATGGAAAAGATGGTGAAAAAATAAACGGCTTACCAAATTTAGTCTATGAAGAAGAATTTTCCATGACAACAGCGTATTGGTGGTCTCCTGACTCAAAAAAAATACTATTCCTTTCTTTTGACGAATCACACATCAAAGATAGACCATTATATCTCTATGATGCAGAAGAAACTGTTGATGCCCAACTTCAATTTCAAAAATACAGTTTTGCAGGTGAAAAAAATGCAGTGATTACTGCCTTTACCTATGATTTAGAGCATAATAAAATTGAAGAAATTCCTGTTCCACAAGATGTTTTTGATGCAAGTTACATTCCTTCTGCCACATGGATTAACGAAAATGAACTTACACTTTCCTATTTAAACCGCAGGCAAAATCACGAACAGATTTATATTTTCAACATAAAAGACAAATCATTTAAGAAGATAACAGATAATCTGTCTGTTTACATTAACAAAAGTGAAATTTACCCAATACCTAACGAACCAAACAGATTTCTACTTATTACCGACAATTACTACGATAATAAATACATTTATATCTGGAATGGAACAGAACGAGAGAAAGATTTCTGGGGCCCGATAACTGATTTTTACGGTTACTTCAGCGAAGATTCCACAATTCGTTTCCAAACTCAAGGAAATACACTACGCGATAGAAATATCGTTTCTCTAAATATTTATACAAAAGTTTCCACAATTCTATCCGAAACAACAGGATGGAACGAAGCAAAATTTTCTTCCAACGGGCAACATTTCTTGCTGAATCACAATGAAATTAACATAAAAGAAAATTCTGAATACACTTGCTCAATGAAGATTGACCATGGAAAAGTTGACACTTTGTGGACCCGCTATGAAAACTCCACAATTCATAATTTTTCTTATTCTGATTTTCAGTTAGCACCAATCGAGTGGATTTCTATTCCTTCAGAAAATCTAACCCTCAATGCTTACATTATAAAACCAAAACTTAAGAAAAAGCAGAAATGCCCTGTTTACGTTACCGTATATGGTGGCCCAACAGAACAAATTGTTGTTAATGCATATAACTACGAAACTTTTTGGTTTCAATATCTTGTTCAACAAGGATATGCTGTGGTTGTAGTTGACCCACGAAGTTCCACAGGAAGAGGTACCAATTTTGAAAAACAAGTTTACGGAAAACTTGGAACTATGCAGGCCAAAGATATGCATCATGTGGCAAATTATCTAAAAAGCCTTCCTTATGTTGACGGAAATAATTTAGCAATAGAAGGATGGAGTTTTGGCGGCTACCTTTCATTACTAACTGCCACAAAATATCCCGATGACTACAAAGCTGTTATAGCCATTGCTCCTGTTGCAGACTGGCGCATGTACGACAATATATATTCCGAAAAATACATGGGACTGCCGGAGGAAAATACTGAAGGATATGAAAACAGCAACGTTCTTACTAACATAAAGAATCTTCAGGCCAGCGTATTAATTGCATACGGTACTGCTGATGACAACGTAAGAAACTGCAATGAAATGGCAATTATCAGAGAATGCATTAACAATGAGAAGGATGTACGGACACTTTTATTTCCGGGAGACAACCACAATTTAGCAGGCTATCATTCACGTATTTTTTTAATCCGCAATATGTTTAAATTCCTTGAAGAGAATTTAAAGTAGTTTTTTGCACCATAGAAAAAAAGATTATTTTTGTGCATCAGTTGCTCAAATGTTGGAATTGGTAGACAAGCATGTTTCAGGAGCATGTGCCTTTACGGGCATACGGGTTCGACTCCCGTTTTGAGCACTTTAGCCCATGTGTTGGAATTGGTAGACAAGCATGTTTGAGGGGCATGTGGCCATTAGGCTGTACGGGTTCAAGTCCCGTCGTGGGCACCAAACTTTTCTCATGAAATCCCAGGTTTTCATAGGTTTAATGTCGGGTACATCCGTGGACGGACTGGATATATGTGCCGCAACTTTCAAAGATAATTCATACACTATTCTCGACGCCGACACTATTAAATACCCAAAAGAACTTCACGACAAGTTACTATACTCACATGAATTGTCAGCCTTGAACTTAGCACAATTAAGTGTTGATTTTGGTAAATTTTGTGGTCAGCAAGTTGCAGAATTCGTAACAAAAAAGAACGTCCGTGCTGATTTTATTGCAAGCCACGGACAAACAGTTTTCCACACTCCTCACACAGGACTAACTCTACAGATTGGCTCAGGTGCACATATTGCCGCAGAATCTGGAATTTCAACAATATGTGATTTCCGTTCACTTGACGTTGCCACTGGTGGCCAAGGCGCTCCCCTAGTTCCTATTGGAGACGAGCTTCTGTTTCCTGAGTACGACTATTGTCTTAATATCGGCGGATTTGCAAACGTTTCCACCAAAACAAACGGAAAAAGAATTGCCTGGGACATATGCCCATCGAATATTGTATTAAATTCATTTGCTCAGAAATTCGGATTTGATTATGACGAAAATGGTATTCTTGGGGAAAAAGGAAATATCAATCAAGAACTTCTGCAGGATTTGAACGATATCGTTTTTTACTCACAACAGGCACCAAAATCATTAGGCAGAGAATGGGTAGAAACATACATACACCCTCTTTTCGAAAAATATGCCTTAAGCGACGAAGATTCAATGCGTACGTATTACGAACATTGTGCAATGCAGATTGGACACACACTAAAAGGAATATCAACAAGAACACTTTGTACAGGAGGTGGTGTAAAGAATAAATTTCTTATGCAATTAATTGCTAAATATTCCGAATCAGAACTTATTATTCCAGAACCACTGCTTATTGACTACAAAGAAGCACTCATATTCGCATATTTAGGCTACTTGCGGGTTAATAACAAGCCAAATTGCCTTGCGTCTGTTACTGGGGCAAAAAAGAATGTTTGCGGAGGCGTAATTTGGGAGATATAAAATAGACTCCAAAATTATTTAAGACGAACTCCTCAAAAAATGCATATAATTATTCTTAATACGGATCGTCAGGTTCATTGCTGCCAGCAATTCTTCCAAATTCACCTCTTTCCTTACTCCCCAAAATAGCACTAAAATCTTCCTCTGAGAATGAAAATCCGGTCTAATGGTCAAAAAACAAAATTAGAGAAAAGTCTTTTGATTTATGAGAAAATAAAAAAGCCCATCACAATATATGTAATGGACTTTTTTGATTATCGTTATTAATGGATTATCCCATGATAACTTCAACTTTGTTAGTTGTACCTTTCTCTTGCATTGGAACAACGATACCGCTCACTTCTTTACCGTTTACGATAAGTTGTTTAACACCTTTGCTTACATGGTTAGGGTTCTTAACTGTAATTTCGTAAGTAGCACCACGGAATTGACGAGTCATTGAGAAACCGTCCCATGCTGTTGGGATACAAGGGTTGATTGATATACCATCATAATCTGGTTTCAAACCAAGGATGTATTGGATAATAGCGTAGAAGTTCCATGCTGCAGTACCACTCAACCAAGAGTTCTTAGCTTCACCTGGACGATATGCATCTTTACCAGCGATCATTTGGCAATATACATATGGCTCAACTTTATGAAGATCAGAAATTTCTTCCAAGAAACTTGGAGCTATCTTAGTATAGTATTCGTATGCACGGTCACCACGGCCAATCATTGTTTCACCAATCATAATCCAAGGGTTATTGTGGCAGAAAATACCTGCATTTTCTTTGTAACCTGCTGGATATGTTGAGATTTCACCATATTCGATATAGTATTTTGTGAATGCTGGGTTGTTCAATACGATACCATATTCGCAGTCAAGTCTTTCTTTAACAGAATTAAGTGCTTTTTCACAAAGTCCTTCTTCTTTACCGATTTCTGCCATTGTACACCATCCTTGAGATTCGATGAAAATTTTAGCTTCTTCGTTTTCGTTAGAACCAACTTTACGTCCGAAGTAATCGTATGCACGCAAGTACCATTCGCCATCCCAACCGTCTTTCTTAACGGCTTCAATCATGTTGTCAACATGTTTTTGAGCTTCGGCAGCTTCTTCGTTTTTACCGATTTGTTTGCAAAGTTTAACGAATTCTTTTCCGTAGATTACGAACAAACCTGCAATCATCAATGATTCAGCAGTTCTACCTTTCTTGTTACCTGTTGTTTGGAATGATTCGTTAGGATCATTAGAGAAACAGTTCAAGTTCAAGCAGTCATTCCAGTCAGCACGACCAATCAATGGCAAATTGTGAGGACCAAGGTTGTTAACTACATGATAGAAAGAGATCTTCAAGTGTTCGAAATGAGTTTTTGCTTTTGATTCATCGTTATCGAAAGGAACCATTTCGTCAAGAATAGAGAAATCACCAGTTTCTTTGATGTATTCTGTAGTTGACAAAATCAACCAAAGTGGGTCATCGTTGAAGTCACCACCAATAGCAGAGTTACCTTTTTTAGTAAGTGGTTGATATTGGTGATAGCATGAACCATCTTCGAATTGAGTTGCAGCGATGTCAAGGATTCTTTCGCGAGCACGAGCAGGAATTTGGTGAACGAAACCAATCAAATCTTGGTTAGAATCACGGAATCCCATACCACGTCCGATACCTGATTCAAAGAATGAAGCAGAACGAGACATGTTGAATGTAATCATACATTGATATTGGTTCCAGATGTTAACCATACGGTCAAGTCTTTCATCGTTAGACTTGATAGTGATTTTACCAAGTAGATTATCCCAATAAGCACGTAATTCATTGAATGCAGCAGTTACTTTTTCAACAGTATCGTACTTAGCAATCATAGCCTTAGCTGGTTTCTTGTTGATAACCAACTTGCTTTCCCATTTTTCTTCTGGAGCAACTTCAACATAACCAAGCATGAAAATAAAATCTTTACTTTCACCTGGAGCTAATTCAACTTCAATATAATGAGAAGCAATTGGAGACCATCCGTGAGCTTCAGTATTTCTTGGTTTGCCTTCGAATACAGCATCAGGACGATCAAAACCATTGTACAAACCAATAAATGATTCGCGGTCTGTATCGTAACCTTGAATTGGAGTATTTACAGAATAGAATGCGTAGTGATTACGGCGTTCTTTGAATTCAGTTTTGTGATAGATAACAGAACCTTCGATTTCAACTTCACCTGTTGAGAAGTTACGTTGGAAGTTTTCCATATCGTCCGAAGCATTCCACAAACACCATTCAATGAAAGAGAAGAATTTAAGTTTTTTAGTCTCTTTTGTAGTGTTTTTCAAAGATACTTTCAAAACTTCACCCCAAAAACCTAGTGGTACGAATTGAAGAACTTCAGCTTCAACACCATTTTTAGCACCTTTGATTTTTGTGTAGCTCATACCATGATGGCATTCATAGCTATCAAGAGTTGTTTTGCATGGTTTCCAACCTGGATTCCAAACAGTATCACCATCTTTAATGTAGAAATATTTTCCTCCATCATCTGTAGGAACATTGTTATAACGGTAACGAGTCAAACGACGGAATTTAGCGTCTTTGTAGAACGTATAACCACCGCCTGTGTTAGATACTAAAGAAAAGAAATCCTCGTTTCCAAGGTAGTTAATCCAAGGATAAGGAGTTTTAGGATTTGTGATGACGTATTCTCTGTTTGCATCATCGAAAAAACCGTATTTCATAGATAATTTTTAAAAATTAAACATTCATTTTTTAGGTTGCGAAATATAGTCATATTTTCTGAAAAATATTCCGATTTGATTTCGTAAATATCCTTTGAAAATATTACTTACGCTGTCTGCAGACTTCGTACACACACATAGCTGTTGCTGCAGAAACATTTAAGGAAGATATTTCTCCCTGCATAGGAATTTTTATACTGCTGTTTGCCATTTCGATAATAGAGCTCTCAATGCCATTTTCTTCAGCACCAAATACCAATGCTATTGGTTGAGTTAAATCAGCATCATAACAATTTTCTGAGAATTTCTCAGAAACACAAACAACTTGTATTCCACTTTCCTGTAAAAAAGCAACTGCTCCTTTTAAAGAACGGACCTTGCAGATTGGTATTTTAAACAAAGCACCAGCAGAAGTTTTTATTGCATCTGCACCTATCTGGGCAGAACCCTTTTGAGGAACTATTATTGCATCAACACCCATGCATTCACAAGTTCTTGTAATTGCACCAAAATTTCGCACATCACAAACTTGATCTAAAATTACAAAAAATGGATTTCCTCCCTTTTCAAAAATTGATGGTACAATCTGCTCAATGTCTTGGAATTCAATTGGAGACATAAATGCAATGATTCCTTGATGAGCCTTTCTTGTAAGCTTATTTAATTTCTCGATTGGAACACTTTTTATTGTTACATTTTGTTTTCTCGCACGAAAAATTATTTCACGAATCTGTTCGTTATCAGATTGCTTTTTGATTAAAATTTGGTCGATTGGTTTACATTCTTGTAATGCTTCAAGAATTGCATGACAACCATAAATCATTTCTTGATGTTCCATAAATTTAGGCTTGAGCTGATCCTGAACCAATGTTAGGAATTGGAATAGTTGGATTGTTGTTTGTCTTTATCGGACCAATATTTTGTTCGTATTTCTGAACATTTTCCTGTAACGCGCCAAGCAATTTCTTCGCATGTTCAGGTGTCAGAATAATTCTCGACATAACCTTTGCCTTTGGTGTTCCTGGCATCATTCTTACAAAATCCAAGATAAATTCAGAATTTGAGTGAGAAATAATAGCAAGATTCGAATAAATTCCATCGGCAACATCAGCAGGTAAATCTATACTGATTTGTTGTTGATTATTGTTTTCCATAATTCTAATTTTTTTAGAAAAAAAAAGACAAAGGAATAAATACTCCTTTGTCTTCTTTTTAGTTTAAAGAGATTCTAGTCTCTGCTCTTCATTTTTGCATATTCCTCAGCAGATCCAACGATAATACTTTCGTATTCATTCAAACCTGTACCTGCAGGAATCTTATGTCCAATGATAACGTTTTCTTTCAAGCCTTCCAAATCATCAACTTTTGCATTGATTGCAGCTTCATTAAGAACTTTTGTAGTTTCCTGGAATGAAGAAGCTGAAATCCAGCTATGAGTTTGAAGAGAAGCTCTTGTTATACCTTGAAGAATCTGGCTTGCTGTTGCAGGATGAGCATCACGAACTTCTACAAGTTTCAAATCTTTACGTTTCAATTGTGAATTTACATCACGTAATTGACGTACTGTAATAATTTGACCCGGTTTTAATTCGTCTGAGTCTCCAGCATCAGTAACAACTTTCTTTTCGTAGATTCTATCGTTTTCATCCATGAATTCCCAACGGTCAACAATTTCTCCTTCAAGGAACTTGCTATCACCTTGGTCATCGATTTGAACTTTTCTCATCATCTGACGAACAATAACTTCAAAGTGCTTATCATTGATTTTTACACCCTGTAAACGATATACTGCTTGAACTTCATTAACAATATATTCTTGAACAGCAGTAGGACCCATGATTGCAAGAATATCAGATGGTGTTATAGAACCGTCAGATAAACTTGTTCCAGCTTTCACATAATCGTTTTCCTGAACAAGGATTTGTTTTGAAAGAGGAATAAGATATTTCTTTTCTTCTCCTGTTTTCGCTGTAACAACTATTTCACGGTTACCTCTCTTAATTTTACCGAATGTAACTTCACCATCGATTTCTGATACAACAGCAGGGTTTGATGGATTACGAGCTTCAAACAATTCAGTTACACGTGGAAGACCACCGGTGATATCACCAGATTTTCCAATCGCACGTGGTATCTTAACAAGAATCTGACCTGCTTTAACTTTGTCACCTTCGTTCACTGTAATGTGAGCTCCAACAGGCAAGTTGTAGTTATGAATTGCATCACCATTTTTATCAAGAATCTTAATCATAGGACTCTTAGTTCTGTCCTTAGATTCGATGATGACTTTTTCTTCAAAACCAGTCTGCTCATCAGCTTCAGCTTTGAATGTAACATCTTTTTGTACGTTTTCAAATGCAATCTTACCAGTAGATTCAGATATGATTGAAGCATTGTAAGGGTCCCAAGAACAGATTAAAGTACCTTTAGTAACTTCTGTATGGTTTTTAACCATCAATTTAGAACCATATTGAATATTTTGGTTTGTCAAAACGCTACCAGTATTCTTGTCGATAATTTTCAATTCAGCCTGACGACCGATAACAATATCAACTTTTGCACCTGTTTCATCTTCACCTTCAATTGTTCTTAATTCCTCGATTTCAACAATACCATCGTATTTTGAAACAAGAGAAGATTCAGCAGCAATATTCGATGCAGTACCACCGACGTGGAATGTACGAAGTGTCAACTGAGTACCTGGCTCACCGATTGATTGTGCAGCAATAACACCGACAACTTCACCTTTTTGAACCATTCTTGCAGTTGCAAGGTTACGACCATAACATTTTGCACAAACACCTTTTCTAGACTCGCAAGTCAATACCGAACGGATTTCAACTTGTTCGATTGGTGAATCTTCTATCTTTTGTGCAATAACTTCAGTAATTTCTTCACCAGCTTTTACGATTAATTCACCTGTTTGTGGGTGATAGATATCGTGAACACATGTTCTACCAAGAATTCTGTCGTATAAAGATTCTACAACTTCATCGTTATTCTTAACAGCAGTAGCGATAAGACCACGTAAAGTTCCACAATCTTCTTGAGTGATAATTACATCGTGAGAAACGTCAACTAAACGTCTTGTCAAATAACCGGCATCGGCAGTCTTCAAAGCTGTATCGGCCAAACCTTTACGAGCACCGTGAGTAGAGATAAAATACTCAAGGACAGACAAACCTTCTTTAAAGTTAGACAAGATAGGATTTTCGATAATTTCATTTCCTGTAGCACCTGATTTTTGAGGTTTTGCCATCAAACCACGCATACCGCAAAGCTGACGGATCTGTTCCTTAGAACCACGGGCTCCAGAATCCAACATCATATATACAGAGTTGAAACCTGCCTGGTCGTTTTTCAAACGATCCATCACTTTATTTGTCAAATCTGCATTTGTATGTGTCCAAATATCAATAATTTGGTTGTAACGTTCATTATTAGTAATGAAACCCATGTTATAGTTATTCATTACTTCTTCTACATCGTCATAACCTTTTTGCACAAGAGCTGCTTTTTCATCAGGAATGACAACGTCATCCAATTTAAATGACAAGCAACCTTCAAAGGCCATGCGATAACCCATGTTTTTCACATCATCAAGGAAATCCGCAGTTTTTGGAGTTCCTGCAACTTTCAAAACATCAGTAATAATGTCACGCAAAGATTTCTTTGTCAACAGTTTATTAATGAATCCTCCTTCTTCTGGTACAATTTCGTTGAACATAATTCTACCAATTGTAGTAAGAATCCATTTTTGTCTGTCGTTTTCGTCTTTATATTGTTTTACAATGTCCTTTTCTTCATCTGCAAATCTCCAAAGATTTCTTGGAACTCTTACAAATGCATGAAGATCAGCTTTCTTTTCATTGTATGCAATAATTGCTTCTTCTGGTGAATAGAAATAAGAACCTTCACCTTTTGCACCAGCCATACCTTTTGTAATATAGTACAAACCAAGGACCATATCCTGAGAAGGCACCTTGATAGGAGCACCATTGGCTGGATTTAAAATATTATGAGAAGACAACATCAACATCTGAGCTTCCAAAACGGCAGCATTACCCAATGGTAAGTGAACAGCCATCTGGTCACCATCGAAATCGGCGTTGAACGCAGTACATGCAAGTGGATGCAATTGGATTGCCTTTCCTTCTATCATTCTTGGTTGGAAAGCCTGAATACCTAGACGGTGCAATGTCGGAGCACGGTTTAATAAAACTGGGTGACCTTTCATTACATTTTCTAGAATATCCCAAATTACTGCATCTTTTCTATCAACAATCTTCTTCGCAGATTTTACAGTCTTTACAATACCTCTTTCTATCAATTTTCTGATAATAAATGGTTTGTAAAGTTCAGCTGCCATTCCTTTTGGAATACCACATTCGTGAAGTTTCAAAGTTGGTCCAACGACAATTACCGAACGTGCAGAATAGTCAACACGTTTACCAAGTAAGTTTTGACGGAAACGACCTTGTTTACCTTTCAAACTATCACTTAATGATTTTAGAGAACGGTTTGCTTCTGTTTTAGCTGCGTTAGTTTTTCTTGAGTTATCGAACAAAGAATCAACAGCTTCTTGTAACATACGTTTTTCGTTACGCAAAATTACTTCAGGAGCTTTGATTTCAATAAGACGTTTCAAACGATTGTTTCTGATTATCACACGACGATATAAGTCGTTCAAATCAGATGTTGCGAAACGTCCACCATCAAGAGGGACAAGAGGACGCAATTCTGGTGGAATCACAGGGATACATTTCAAAATCATCCACTCTGGTTTGTTCTTTCCTGTAGATTCTCTAAACGCCTCAATTACCTGCAAACGTTTTAAAGCTTCATTCTTTCTTTGTTGAGAAGTTTCTTTGCTTGCAAGATCTCTTAACTGATATGATAAATCATCAAGATTCAATCTCTTTAACAATTCTTCCAAAGCTTCAGCACCCATCATTGCGATGAACTTATTTGGATCTGAATTGTCCAACAAATCATTTTCTTTAGGAAGGGTTTCTACTATATCAAGATATTCTTCTTCTGTTAGAAAATCTAAGTCGTTTACACCATCAGCTTTCTTTATACCTGCTTGAACAACAATATAACGTTCATAGTATATAATTGAATCAAGTTTCTTTGTTGGAAGACCTAAAAGGTAACCGATTTTGTTAGGCAAAGAACGGAAATACCAAATATGAGCAACAGGAACAATCAAATTGATGTGTCCACTTCTTTCACGACGAACTTTTTTCTCTGTTACTTCAACACCGCATCTATCACAAATGATTCCTTTATAACGAATACGTTTGTATTTACCGCAGTGGCATTCGTAATCTTTTACAGGACCAAAAATTCTTTCGCAGAATAAACCATCGCGTTCTGGTTTATACGTTCTATAGTTGATAGTTTCAGGTTTTAAAACTTCTCCACTTGAACGGTCCAAAATATCTTCTGGAGACGCAAGGCTTATGCTTATCTTTGAAAAGTTATTTTTTACTTTTGTATCTTTTTTAAAAGCCATTTTCTATGAACTTTAAAATTTGTTAATGCTATGCTTATTCAAAATCAATGTTAAGGCTCAAACCTCTTAATTCATGCAACAATACATTGAAAGACTCTGGTAAACCTGGTGTTGGAAGTGGTTCGCCTTTAACGATTGATTCATAGGCTTTCGCACGTCCGTAAACATCATCAGATTTAACTGTAAGAATTTCTTGCAAAATATTTGATGCACCGAAGGCTTCGATTGCCCAAACCTCCATCTCTCCAAAACGCTGACCTCCGAATTGTGCTTTACCACCAAGAGGCTGTTGTGTAATCAATGAGTATGGACCAATTGAACGAGCGTGCATTTTATCATCAATCAAGTGACCTAATTTCAACATATAAATCACACCGACTGTTGCAGGTTGGTCAAAACGGTCTCCTGTTTCACCGTTAAACAAATATGTTTTTCCGTAATCAGGAACATTAGCTTCTCTAGTTTCTTTAATAATATCTTCAAGCGAAGCGCCATCAAAGATTGGAGTTGCATAGTTTTTACCCAATTCTCTTCCGGCCCATCCAAGAACAGTTTCATAAATCTGTCCAATGTTCATACGGGAAGGCACACCAAGAGGGTTCAAAACAATATCAACAATGCTACCATCTGACAAGAAAGGCATATCCTCATCTCTTACGATACGAGACACGATACCTTTGTTACCGTGACGACCAGCCATCTTATCACCAACTTTCAACTTACGTTTTTGTGCAATATATACTTTTGCAAGTTGCATAATTCCTGATGGAAGTTCATCACCAACAGAAAGTGCATATTCTTTACGTTTATATTCACCTTCTATTTCTTTATGTTTCTTACAATAGTTATGAAGTAATTTTGAAATTAGTTCATTCTTTGCATTGTCAGTTGTCCATTTTTCTGTAACAACTGATGTATAATCGTCGATTTCATTAAGTGACTTCTGAGTAAACTTAGAACCTTTAGAGATTATAATGTTACCAGCATAATCTTTTACACCTTGCGATGTTTTACCATCAACAAGTGTCCATAATTTAGCAACAAGAATTTCTTTAATTCTCTTGCATCCTTTTTCGTATTCTGCTTTGTAACCTTCGATAATAGGTTTTTCGTTTGCTTTTGTCTTTCTATCTTTAACTGTTCTTGTAAACAATTTCTTGTCAATTACAGTACCATATAAAGAAGGACGAGCTTTTAATGATGCATCTTTTACATCACCAGCTTTGTCACCAAAGATTGCACGAAGCAATTTTTCTTCTGGAGAAGGATCTGACTCACCTTTTGGAGTGATTTTTCCGATAAGGATGTCACCTGGTTTTACAGTTGCACCTATACGGATAAGTCCATGTTCATCCAAGTTCTTAATTGCATCTTCACTAACATTAGGAATATCAGATGTAAATTCTTCAAGACCACGTTTTGTATCACGAACTTCAAGAATGTGTTCGTCAATGTGAATAGATGTCATGATATCTTCACGTACAACACGTTCTGAAATCACAATAGCATCCTCGAAGTTGTATCCTTTCCAAGGCATGAAAGCAACTTTTAAGTTACGTCCAATTGCTAATTCTCCGTTTTGTGTTGAGTAACCTTCTGTTAAACATTGACCTTTTTCTACACGTTCACCTTTTTCTACTATTGGACGAAGGTTGATACATGTATTTTGGTTTGTTTTACGGAATTTTATAATAGGATAAACAGTCAAGCTATCGTTGAAACTAACGAAATCCTCTTCTTCAGTTCTGTCGTAACGAACATGGATTTCACGTGCGTCAACATATTCAATTACACCATTTCCTTCAGCCATTACTTGAATACGTGAATCATGGCATACACGTCTTTCTATACCTGTACCTACGATAGGAGCTTCTGCTCTCAATAGAGGAACTGACTGACGCATCATGTTAGATCCCATCAAAGCACGGTTGGCATCATCATGTTCCAAGAATGGAATTAACGATGCAGCAATAGAAGCGATTTGGTTTGGAGCAACTTCCATCAATGAAATCTCTTCTGGACCTGCAATAGGGAAATCTGCTTCTAAACGAGCTTTAACTTTACTTGTTGCAAATTCACCATTTTCTTTTAATTGAGAATCTGCCTGAGCAATAGTTTTACCGTCTTCTTCCTCAGCACTTAGATAAACCAAGCCATCCTGAGACAAGTCTACTTTACCGTTATCAACTTTTCTATATGGAGTTTCAATAAAACCTAGGTCATTAACCTTTGCGAACACACACAATGAAGATATCAAACCGATATTTGGACCTTCTGGTGTTTCAATAGGACAAAGACGACCATAGTGAGTATAGTGAACGTCACGAACCTCGAAACCAGCTCTTTCACGAGAAAGACCACCAGGACCAAGTGCAGAAAGACGTCTTTTATGAGTCATTTCACCAAGTGGGTTGGTTTGATCCATAAACTGTGAAAGTTGGTTTGTACCGAAGAATGAGTTGATTACAGAAGACAATGTCTTCGAGTTAATCAAGTCAACTGGAGTAAATACTTCATTATCGCGTACATTCATTCTTTCACGGATTGTTCTTGCCATACGAGCAAGACCTACACCGAATTGATTGCGTAATTGTTCACCTACAGTTCTTACGCGACGGTTACTTAAGTGATCAATATCGTCAACGTCAGCTTTTGAGTTAATAAGTTGAATAAGATATTTTATAATTTCAATAATATCTTTTCTTGTTAAAACTCGTGTAGTTTCTTTTTCCTCGCTTGGATCAGAACTATACAATTTAGTATTGATTCTATAACGACCAACTTCACCTAAATCATATCTCTTATCAGAGAAGAACAATTTGTCGATAATATCGCGTGCAGTAGCTTCATCAGGTGGTTCTGCGTTACGCAACTGGCGATAAATATAGTAAATAGCTTCCTTCTCTGAGTTACAAGGGTCTTTTTGTAATGTATTATATATGATGTCGTAGTCAGAAGAATTCTGATCTTCTTTATGAAGAAGAATTGTTTTTTGTCCAGATTCAAGAATCATTTCAACATGATCTTTTTCTATGACAACTTCACGTTCTACGAGAATTTCATTTCTTTCTATAGAAACAACCTCACCAGTATCTTCATCTACGAAATCTTCAATCCAAGATTTCAAGACTCTTGCAGCAAGTTTTCTGCCTTCAACTTTTTTAAGTCCTGCTTTTGTTACTTTTACTTCTTCAGCAAGATCGAAAATTTCAAGGATATCCTTATCACCCTCGAAACCAATTGCACGAAGTAAAGTTGTTACTGGTAATTTCTTTTTACGGTCAATATAAGCGTACATCACGCCATTGATATCTGTAGCGAATTCAATCCAAGAACCCTTGAATGGAATAATACGTGCAGAATACAATTTTGTACCGTTGGTGTGCATACTTTGTCCAAAGAACACACCTGGAGAACGGTGTAATTGAGAAACAACAACACGTTCAGCACCATTTATAACAAATGTACCTCTTGGTGTCATAAATGGTATTGTTCCAAGATAAACATCTTGAACTACTGTCTCAAAATCCTCATGTTCAGGATCTGTACAATATAATTTTAACTTCGCTTTCAGAGGGATGCTGAATGTTAATCCTCTATCCAAACATTCTTCGATAGAATATCTTGGTGGATCTAATTGATAGTCAAGAAACTCTAATACGAAATTATTTCGGGTATCAGCGATTGGGAAATTTTCATTGAAAACTTCACTTAAACCTTCGGTTTTACGTTCTTCTTGAGTAGAATCTACCTTGAAGAATTCGTTAAAAGACTTCAACTGAATTTCAAGAAAATCAGGATAGTCTAATTTATTTTTTATTGATGAGAAGTTAACTCTTTCCTTTGTTTTCATTGCGAAAAGTTGAATATTGAACCTAATTGTACGATAAAAGGTTTTAGCCACAAAAGTGGCTAAAACCCTGAGATTTTATAAGATTTTAAATCTTATTTAAGTTCAACTTCTGCTCCAGCTTCTTCTAATTGTTTTTTGATGTTTTCAGCTTCGTCTTTAGAAACTTTTTCTTTTACTGCTTTAGGAGCTTGGTCGCAAATATCTTTTGCTTCTTTAAGTCCTAGACCAGTAAGTTCTTTTACAACTTTTACAACTTGAAGTTTAGCTGCACCTGCTGATTTCAAAATTACATCGAATTCAGTTTTTTCTTCAGCTGCTGCTGCGCCACCTGCTGCTGGAGCTGCTGCTACTGCAACTGCTGCTGCTGCTGGTTCGATACCATATTCTTCTTTAAGGATGTCAGCAAGTTCTTTTACGTCTTTTACGCTAAGATTTACTAATTCTTCTGCTAATGCTTTTAAATCTGCCATGACTTTTAATTTAAAATTGTTACTATTACTTTATTATTATTTATTCTTTTTCTGATAATGTTTTTACTATGCCCGCAAGTGTATTCTTTCCAGATTCCAAAGAACCAAGCAATTGTTGCATAGGAGATTGAAGAAGTGCAACGATATCTCCAATAAGTTCTGCTTTAGATTTGATTGTTGCCAAAGTATCAAGTTGGTCATCACCAATATAGATACATTGTTCAGCAAACGCGCCTTTAAGAACAGGTTTTTCTTTTCCTGACTTACGAAGTTCTTTTATCATTTTAGCAGGGACATTTGCTGTTTTACAGAATAAAACAGAAGTAGTACCTTTTAATACGCCATAAAGTTCTTCGAAATCGCCATCAACTTGTTCTAAAGCTTTCTTTAAAAGAGTGTTCTTTACAACAACTATTTCAATATCATTTTCAAAACATTTTCTACGAAGTGCTGAAGTATCTTCTGCATTCAATGCTTCGATATCAGCAACATAGAAGTGTCCGTTTTCGTTAATCTTACTAACGATATTTTCAACTATATCTCTTTTTTGTGCTATATCCATAACAATCCTCGCTTTACAATTACATTAATGATTTTGTATCTACTTGAATTCCAGGACTCATAGTAGAAGAAATATAGATGCTTTTTACATATGTTCCTTTTGCAGACACTGGTTTCAATTTGTTAATCATATTAACGAATTCTTTTGCATTATCTACAAGTGCTTCAGGAGCAAATGATGCTTTACCTATAGAAGCATGGATAATACCAAATTTGTCAACCTTGAAGTCGATTTTACCAGCTTTTACTTCAGAAACTGCTTTAGCAATATCCATAGTTACTGTACCACTCTTTGGGTTTGGCATTAAACCACGAGGACCAAGTACTTTACCAAGAGCACCGATTTTAGCCATGATTGTAGGCATAGTGATGATAACATCAACATCTGTCCAACCACCTTTAATTTTTTCTACGTACTCATCAAGACCAAAGTAATCTGCTCCTGCTTCTTGTGCTTCTTTTTCTTTATCAGGTGTACAAAGAACCAATACACGAACTTGTTTTCCTGTTCCGTGAGGAAGAGTAACAACACCACGTACCATTTGGTTAGCTTTCTTAGGATCAACACCCAAACGAACATCCATATCAACAGATGCGTCAAATTTAGCTGTAGTAATTTCTTTAACTAATTTAGCTGCATCTTCAATGGCATACGCTTTACCTTTTTCTATTTTTTCAATAGCAACTTTTCTGTTTTTTGTAAGCTTCATCGTTTCAATGTTTTAGAGTGTCGGTTTTTCACCTTCAACTGTTATACCCATGCTACGTGCTGTACCTGCTACCATTTCCATACCTGCAGCTACTGTAAAGCAGTTCAAATCTGGAAGTTTTGCTTCAGCGATAGCTTTTACTTGATCCCAAGTTACACTCGCAACTTTCTTTCTATTAGGTTCTGCAGAACCACCCTTTACTTTTGCTGCTTCCAACAACTGTACTGCTACAGGAGGAGTTTTTACAACAAATGTAAATGATTTGTCAGAATACACAGTGATGATAACAGGAAGTACTTTTCCTGCTTGATCTTGTGTCTTGGCGTTGAATTGCTTGCAGAAATCCATGATATTCACACCCTTTGCACCAAGAGCTGGTCCAACTGGAGGAGAAGGATTTGCAGCACCGCCTTTAATCTGTAGTTTGATTAAACCTGCTACTTCTTTTGCCATAACGCTTTTTTATTATTTATTAAGATTCTTTTTCTACTTGCATAAATCCTAATTCGAGTAGTGTTTTTCTACCGAAGACTTTAACTTCAACAGAGAGTTTTTTCTTCTCTTCGTTTACTTTTTCAATAGATCCAGAGAATCCATTGAAAGGTCCATCGGTAACTTTCACAACTTCGCCAACAACGAAAGGAACAATAGTTTCTTCTTCACTTTCGGCAAGTTCGTCGACTTTGCCTAAAATACGATTAGCTTCGCTTAATCGTAAAGGCATTGGTGTACCACCATGACGTTCAGCCGTTAAGAATCCTATAACTCCGTCTATGTTGTTTATGGTTCCCGCAATATTAATTTTTGTACCATCCACATTTGCTTCCAATACAGCTTCGATTAGAACATAACCTGGTAGGTAGTTTCTTTCTTTTGTTACTTTTTTACCATTTTTCGCTTGTATAACTTTTTCTGTAGGAATAAGTACTTGCGAAACGTAGTCCTCCAAGTGATTACGTGTTATTTCATACATAATTCTTTCTTGGACTTTTTTTTCTTTTCCACTCATCGCCTTAACGACGTACCATTTCTTTCCTGTATCTGCCATAGTGAAAATCTATTTTATCGGAGTAAATGATATATACCGTCTCTCATAATAAGAGAAAAAGAAAAATCCATTACCAAAACTATAAGTGCTATAATAAAGGTAGCAACAAGAACAACAACGGCACTTGATTGCAACTCAGGCCAAGAAGGCCAAGTTGTTTTTTGTACCAATTCGTTGATAGACTCCTTTACGTATGTTTTTAGTCCCATTGTAATTTCTTTTTTGCAGGGGTAGAGGGAATCGAACCCCCATCATCGGTTTTGGAGACCGGCACACTAACCATTGTGCTATACCCCTAGGTAAAGGGATTGATTACTCAATCCCTTTGGTTTATTGTACTATTCGATAATTTCAGTTACCTGACCAGCACCTACTGTTCTACCACCTTCACGGATAGCGAAACGAAGACCTTCGTTAAGAGCTACGCTAGAAAGCAAGTCAACAGTAATTGTTACGTTATCACCTGGCATTACCATTTCTACACCTTCTGGAAGAGAAATTTCACCAGTAACGTCAGTTGTACGGATGTAGAATTGAGGACGGTATTTGTTATGGAATGGAGTGTGACGTCCACCTTCGTCTTTGCTCAATACATAAACTTCAGCTTTGAATTTTTTGTGAGGTTTGATTGAATCTGGTTTACAGATAACCATACCACGTTTGATTTGATCTTTTTCGATACCACGAAGCAACAAACCAACGTTATCACCTGATTGACCTTCATCAAGAAGTTTACGGAACATTTCAACACCAGTACAAGTTGTTTTCAAGTTAGCGTCGAAACCGATAATTTGCATTTCATCACCTGTATGGATAACACCTCTTTCGATACGACCAGTAGCAACTGTACCACGACCTGTAATAGAGAAGATATCTTCAACTGGCATCAAGAATGGTTTTTCGTTTTCACGTGGAGGAAGTGGAATCCATGTATCAACAGCATCCATCAATTCCATTACTTTTTCTTCCCATTGAGCTTCACCGTTCAATGCACCAAGTGCAGAACCACGGATGATAGGAGTATTGTCACCATCGAAATCATATTTGCTCAACAAGTCACGAACTTCCATTTCAACCAAGTCGAACATTTCAGCATCGTCAACCATATCACATTTGTTCAAGAAAACAACGATTTTTGGTACGTTTACTTGTTTTGCCAAAAGAACGTGTTCTTTTGTTTGAGGCATTGGTCCGTCAGTTGCAGCAACAACCAAGATAGCACCATCCATCTGAGCAGCACCAGTAACCATGTTCTTTACATAGTCAGCGTGTCCTGGACAGTCAACGTGTGCATAGTGACGATTTGCAGTTTGGTATTCAACGTGAGCAGTGTTGATAGTGATACCTCTTTCTTTTTCTTCAGGAGCGTTATCGATTTGATCGAATGATT
>JAKSUA010000012.1 GCA_024409235.1 Bacteroidales bacterium
CAACTCCATCTTTATTTATATCAGCGTTGTTAATAAAACAACTATTGAGTGTATAGGTTGTTTCACCGCAGTTAGACTGAATTGCTATCGTAAATCCACCATCAGAAGTAGGTTGTAATGTTGCACCATTTTGTACATAACCACGTAACACATCTAAATCTTCCAATGTGTAACCAGGCTTACCATCTATTACAACTAAATCACCATCTTCGCACGTTGTGGTATCACAATTTTCCACCTCAAAGGTAATGCTTGCGGTAAGAGAGTCACATTGATTTGCTATGGTATATTGATATTCATACGTTCCACATTTACCGTCATTCGGCTCGCTTATTTTAGTCAATGTGCCTTCTACATCACTTATTGGGTGAATTATCTGTTCTCCCATTGTATTCCAATCGGAATATTGGATTTTTCCATTGGTAACCGTATCAGAACCAACTACCAACGCCAATTGAGGTTGTGTCAAACGTTCAACAAAGGTTATTGTATGTTCCGCCTCTCCAGAACAACCGTCTGATGTTGTCCCTATTACATGGTATGTTGAGGTAGGATACGTAACCTCGGTAGTGGCATTTGTACTACCAGTGTTCCATTGGTACGAATCAGCACCAGAAGCAGTCAGCGTCACTTCGTTACCAACACATACTATATCGGCTCCTGCTATTGTAATAACAACAGGTTGACGCAAACGGTTCAATTCAACAGAAACTCGTTCTGTACGGGCACGGACGCGACACGTATTTGTACCACATTCGCTTGCTACATCAACAGGAATTTCGGCATATATTGATGCTTCCGATAGCAGTTGAGGACAATTTTTATTTTCTTGAACAGAAATGGTAAATGTCCGTGATTCTCCTGCTGGAATACTATAATCCGAAGGAGAGATAAGACGTACATTCAAAGCATCGTTTGACATTTCTATCGTTTGTAATGAGAATCCTAAAATTGAAGAACTTCCGCTTGTTGTAGTTACGCTAATGCCATCAGGCAAATCTATACCTACAATAAGATTATCCATCGGTTCTAATGAATTGTTCGTTATCGTTACTGTAATTTGTCCTTCGGCAATTCCTCCCGACTGAATAGCAGTAAATGATGAACTTGCAGCCGTTACACCTACCATTTGTATTTGTTCAAGACCTTCAAGAGGTAAATGATATAAGAATTTTTTTTCTTGTAGTTCGCCACAATTTCCCAATGCAGAGACCTTAAATTCTATCGGTTCAATCACGGTATTGTCAGTGCAATTAACAACTAATGAAAAGGATGAATTAATAATATTATTATTGTCTATTCGAAACGGTAATTCTGCCTCACTTTCGTCCCCTATGAGTTTTTTCGAATAAACAGCGTTTGTATCTTTATCTTTGATATTTGCAAGTACATCATCCAAATTTATATTTATTCTTTTATGGTTGTATTCGTTATAAATTAAGTTATTTGCAATATTTACACCAGTTGGGAAAGATTTCTCCGACATTATTAATCCAACATTAGAAAGATTTGCCCTGCCTGAATTATAAATATCAAGATGAATCGGTATTTCCTGACATAATTTGAATTTTGTACCATCTGTTGGATAACTTGCTTCTGCAACAAGCACAGCCTCCATATTTTCAAGTTCCAATTGAGTAAAGAAATTATTGCAGTTTCGCAATTCAAATTCTTCGGCAATATTTGCCGTATTTATAATATCTTCACAAGTCCAAATTGCAGTCACATCCAAATAACTTGTCCCCACTCCCGTACAACCACTCATTGTGATAGTAACTCTTAC
Source organism: Bacteroidales bacterium (assembly GCA_024409235.1). GTDB lineage: Bacteria > Bacteroidota > Bacteroidia > Bacteroidales > UBA1715 > UBA1715. Next base: position 1,784 of record JAKSUA010000012.1, read on the forward strand.
AGGAATATTATTATTAACAATAATTTTACCAATATTCACATAAATAATATCACTATTGGTGGGATATTCTATAAAAGAAATATCTTCATCATTAACTGTGATTCGTGCAACTTGTAACCCTGTCACATTATTTTCATTCGGTTTTATCCGTAGAGTTACATTTGGAGCATCTGCATTGCCAACATTTTTTACAAATACATTCCATGTTGTAAGTCTGGAAACGCCCTGTTCAACAGAAGAATTCATTTCAATAATAGGAGCGTATATAGTCTGCACAGAGGCAAGATCATGAGTAAAAGTTTCATTTTCAGAACATGAAGCATAGTAATCACTATATGTATATGAACCTTTTAATGTTCCGTTATACGAACTATCACCTGTTACACAAAGTGCACGTGCATTTATGCTAAATTGAGCTCTCTGGGTTGTCGTTCTGGTAGCAAAGCCCACTTGATTTTCTATATTTGTTTCAAATGCATTCCCCACTTCCGACGGTGTCGTGTAGTAGAAACCTTCAACGGCAGGAAGTTGAACATTGAGTAATCGTACAGGGTGGTTTATTACAGTTTCTGCAGATTGAGTAGTCGTTATAGAAGCAGTTATGTTCTCAGAAACTCTTGTAGGATAGAGTGTAGAAGAATTATGAGTAGGTTCTGGGTCAAATACAACCAATGAAGAACCTTTACTATTTGCTGTATGAATGATATTTTCGTCATCTTCTATAGCAAACTCCACACGTAGGTTACAGTCGCTCCTATTGGGCAGAGAGTGATTCCCCTTTACAAAAACCTCTGCTGTCAATTGTAAAGGAATATGATTCAATGTTCCAGAGCATGGGAACGACATCTCATTGGATGCCCAAGCAATACCATTATTAATCACATTTTCACTTAATGGCAATATAGTATATGACGAACCATTTACAGAAATAGAACATGAAACTGATTCCAATTGTAAATTTCCTTCCAAATCATATACTCGTGCTATAATTCTCCGAGGCATAGGACATGTATCATTACATAGATATGCAAGTTCACCAATTGCGTTAACAGTAAACGTTTCACAGGTGTTTATTTCTTGAGGAACGACGGAAGAAACCTCAATTGTATGAACAGACATGCAGGTGTTACCTTGCAAAGAGTCAGGACATTCAACAATAGAATTTCCCATTTTGTTATCGCTGATATAGAATTCGTCGCAATCATTGGTTTTAACTACAAGATTGAATAATTGCGGGTTATAGCATGATGCTATGATATCTATGGAATCTGAAGATCTTATGTTGCTATTCGTTCTTTCATATCTTTTGACTATTGTACTATCATACATAATACCTATGTAATCAACATCCATAAAACCCCTTCCTTGTTGAAAAAAATTTTGTGTGGACAAATTTACATCAACATTATATGTTGCTACATCACCACTTTTGCTATCGGTTGGAGAGGTTACAGAAAATGAGTTCACATAGAGACGACTCGCCACAGAATAAGACCCCGATATTGTTCGTTCCTCTACAGTTTCACCCCTTAAAATAATCCAAAACATTACTTTGTCAACATTTCTAAAAAATCTTGCTCTGACACGAATTATACAACTATCTTGAGGTATTAAATCAGGAGTCCCATCGCCATCAACATCAGCAGTTGGAAGCAAATAGTTCTTTTTTGAATCTGGGACCAATTCCATTCCGTTATATTGTACGGAGCTAACTATATATTCATTTCCCTCCCCAGAAAAATAAAAATATGCATTTTTTAGGGTATTTGTTAGTTCTGTATTTTGTGTGGCATTTTTTATGACAACATCACATATAAATTCCCTTCCGCAATAATTAGCCTGTTGTATTATAGTGCCATCAACTATTAACTCAATATTAGGTTCGTTACATTGATAATCACAAATTGCCGATGCATTTATTTGTTCATTACATACATCAGAGCCATTCTTTACTTGGGCAAGATATTTTGCCTGTGTTTGTAAATAGAATTTCGTTGGTATGAAAGAAACGACAACATTCAATTGTTGATTTGCATCAAATGTATCACCCAATCCCGCCTGTTGAAAATCGGAAGAAGAAAGGTCAATGTAATATTTCCCATCTTCTACTTCTGCGTTTCGGAACTGTCCTCCAACAACAGAAAATTTAACATCTGAAAATGCATCAACATTTTGCATAAGTAGCATTGCCACACGCAAATTGGAAATAGAACCTGCACCTGCTGCGTTTTTTATAGTAAACGTATCTGTTACAGGTGTTTGCCATACTATTTCTTTTATATTATTGTGTACATTACTATTCGCTTTACCAATTGTGAGAGATAAACTTGGAATTTCTAATTTAAAATCATTTGTTTTTTTCTCTAGGTTTTTAATCGTATCGTGTTCCGTATAATTTATCAGCAAATTATTAGAGAAGAACACCGAGAATTGATTGGAGATATTTGTTGGCACGGCATCACAATTAACTCGTATGCAGTAATTTAACAGATACGATTCGGCTGGTTTTAACGTATCGTTTAACTGCATTGAAACTGAGTTAGACGCCAATGTTGTCCCGTTTTTTACCAAAGACAACGAAACCAAATCGAAACCTTCGGGTATTTGCAGTTGTATACTGTCAATAAACATACCGCTACCGTCGGTGGCTGTATTGGCAATGTTCGTAACAAAACGGGCTTGCTCATTTCCTGCAAAATTCATTGGTTCTGATGGATTGGTAGTTGCGACATTCAATGCCGTGTGTTGTTGCTGAGCAAATGCAACACTAAAGATTCCAACTACAAAACAGAATGTTAAGAATAAATGTTTGAGTTTCATATATAGTTTTATTTTTTAAAAAAGAAAATTTTCACGATTACAAATATAAAGACATTTTTGCAGAAAAAAATTTCTCTATTGGATTTTATTTTTTTGATTTTCATAAATCAAATTTTAGTGTAGAAAATACACTTTAAACAATGAAACATAATGAAAATCAAAATGTTTTAAGGGGGGAGAGGATTTTGTACTTGTTTGATAAAAGACATATGCAAAATCAAGAAAAAAATATAAAAATAAAAGAAATGCAAAAATATACATAAACTATTTTTTTACCATATAGTTTATGGTATAAATCAAAAACGAATGGTATTTTGTTGTGTTTAGTATAAAAAAGAAAATTTTTATGGGTTATTACAAAGAAAAAGAGATAGAAGATTTTAGTCGAGGATATAGTTTACCTGATGAAAACAAATGTTTATGTACGAGGCATTATAAAGACGTATATTTAAGGAATTATGTCCAAACACATAGTCATAAAGGTGTTTGCTGTTACTGTAATAAAAAGACAGATGTAATCAACCTTTCTGATTTTGTGAAATATACGATGGACAGGATAAGACAATATTATACAACTCCTGATGAAGACGGACTATATTTAGAAAAAACGTTTTATGATGATGATGAGATTATTCCAGGTTTGAAAAGAGTGAATGGTTATGTGACACGTGAAAATGCAAAAACTTTTGATAGTGTAGAAGAACTTTTAGTGGAAATAGATTTGATTTCTGATAACGAAGCATTAGACCAAGATATACAAAATTGTTTTCTTCAAGAAGAATGGATACAGAAAGATTCTGTTATTAGAACTGTAGATGAAGAATTGACAGACCTGTGGGGAGAATTTACATCTATGGTAATTCATCAAAGACGCTTTACCTTTTATATGTTACCTCAATTTGACGAAACTTATCATTCAGAGGAAAATGGGCTACAAGATATTTTAACAGAAATATCAAAATCAATTAGTGATTTAGGGTTATATAACACATTGCAATGCAAAACAACGTTATATAGGTGTCGATATATTGACAGCAAAAGCGAAGTGAAAGCGTTTGATGATTTGACATCGCCACCTAACGATAAGGCAAGTGAGAACCGAATGAATCCTATGGGTATATCTATGTTTTATGGCGCGTTTGACCGAGATACGGCAAAAGAAGAAGCACGAGATTCTGCAAAGAAATTTTGTGCAATAGGTGAATTTAATACAAAACAAGAACTGACAATATTAGATTTAACTCAACTTCCAGAAAAAAGTTTTTGGGCTAATCATTGGCAGGAACTGAGTTTTCTTCAGTCTTTCTCAAGAAAAATTTCAAAATCCATAGACGAAAAGAGTAAATATAGCTACGTACCAACACAAATTTTTGCAGAATACATTAGATATTGTTGTCGCCATAAAGGGAAGAAAATAGATGGTATAATATATAAAAGTTCAAAGGGCGTAATGAGTAAAAATATTGTGCTGTTTTACGACCAAAAAGACAGTGCAAACGTGTTGGAACTGAAGAATTGGGAGATACAGAATAATAAAACGAGGAATTTGTCGCTGATATTTGACAATCCTCCATCATTAGTAGTAAAAAAGTATGATGGAAAGATAGTTTAGAGGATAAATGGGATAAAATTGTAAAAACAAGTGATATGAAAAACCTAATTTTAGTAGGATATATGTTTTTTTTTATTTCTATCAATTTTTCAAATAGTAGTAACGTTTTTGAAGAAAATTTCGTATATTGTAGAAAAAATATATTAAAATTATGAATGGTATCATTGCAATAATAACAGATGTTTTAACTTGGATTCCCTATTTAGTAATCTTGGTGTTGTTCTTTAGCAAGAAAGTTCTTAACTTTGATATTATAGATTATTTCAGGGATAAGAATATTCGGCATTACCAAGCAGAGTTAGACAAAGAGTTGGAAAATCACAAAATAGAATTAGAAAAGGATTTGGAAAACTACAAGTCGGAACTTGAGGCAAAGAAACTTGAATTACAGGAGAGATTAACATTTCAGATAGAGTGCAATAAAATAAAGTTGGAACCATTACAAGCAGAAAGATTGACAGCCATTAAGGACGTTTATGCGGAATTGACAAAATTGTATGGTAATGTAAAAGGCTATACTGCATTATTTAGACCTGCCAATGGAAAAAGTAAAGAGGAGCAAATAGAAGACATCAACAACAGCCTAAAGAATCTTTCTGAATGTTGGATAAGTAGAAAATTATTTTTCCCAAAAGAAATGGCAGACTTAATAGATTCATTTATAAGAGAATGTTGCTCAAAAGCACGTTTAACATCATGGATAGGAACATCTCCAGGGAAAGAGGCTTGGAAAGAACAGGAGAAAATTGATAAATACGTCACGGAAGATATGCCTAAGGTATTGAATGCCATAGAGGATAAATTTAGGAAAATTCTTGGCATAGAATAAATTCAGAAACAAATTTATTTATAGTATTTCGACCTTTCTTTGAGCAAATTAAACTGCGAATCGACCAAAATCCGACAATTTTAGACCGTGAACCGATAAAAAACTGACAAGGAATTGACGGTGATTTGACTCAAAACGTCAATTCACAATCAAATCACGGTCAAAGCCCAATCAAATCACCGTCGATTCATAGTCAAATCACAGTCTAAATTGGTCAACGCACAATCAAGTCACGGTCAAAGCACTGTCGAACTAATGTGCAAGCACGTAATCTATAACTTTTCGGTTGGCTTCGTCGGTTCGTTTCCAATCGTATGAAATATAATGTCGTCCCGCCACGCTTTGGTCGGTGTGTCCCAACGATTTTGAGATGACCTTTTCGTCAATGCCAAGTTGGTCGGCATACGTTGCCCACGAATATCGGGCGTAATACATAGAAAGTTCAGGGTAGCCAATTCGTTTCCCTATTTCTTTTATTCGATGTTTCAGATAGCCATTAAATGTTTCATAGTCTGTTTTATATGTTTCGGCAAGATTTACAATATAATTCACCCCTTCATATTTATCAATAATTGCTTTTGCTTCGGGTTGAAGTTTTAGTTTTATAGGGTCGGGTTCGTGGTGAGCAATCTTTTTGCGAACAAAAACAAGACGGTCTTTTTTTAACACCTCTTTTTTCCACGAAAAAATATCGTTTACATTAACTCCGCAGAGATAAAACGAAAGTAGAAACATATCACGAGCCAATTCTCGAAGTTTTTCTTGCTTCGTAAACTTCAAATCTTGTAATTTTTGCATATACTCTAATGGCAAATACTCCTTTTCTTTGTGTACAACTTTTATTTTGAACTTGCGGAATGGATAACAATCTGTTAGTTCATCATCAATGGCACGGTTAAAAATGGTACGTATGTTACGAAAATTAATTCCACGAGCCGACACCCCCATTGTCTTACTCCATTTATCATCCATTGAGTGAAGTACGCCTGCTGTTATGTCTTCAAACAGAACCGTTTTACCGCCAAAAAATTCGTCAACCAAACGAAGTGTGTATTCATAAACACGTCGAGTTGCACCTTGATATTTTTCTGCGTGTTTCTTTGCATACGATGTAAAACTAACATCAGACAAATTGTTGATTTCTTCACTCAACATCATTTTTTTCAATTCCACAGCAGATAATTTAGCGGAACGTCCTTTCAGTGCATTTAAGCGAGCACGGTATTCTGTCAATAGGGAATACAATTCTGCATTTAATGATTTTGCATTTGGATTTGAAAGACGAATCGGACGTTTCTCGTCTTGTGCGTTATAGTCCTCCTCCTTAATAAAAACACCCGATGAAAATGATGTTGGTTTTGTGTTATGCACCATTCTAAAAATTAAAGGGCATTTGTTGTCCTTGTTTCTGTATCGAGAATCTAATACCAAATTGATTGTTGCCATAGTTCTATCTCTTTTTATGTTAAAATTTTTCGCAAGTTTTTCGCAAGTTTTTTCGGTTTACACCTATTTACGTTATTTTACATAAATTTTCCTAACTTGTTCATTCACAAAGATATACATAAAAATGGGGTATTTTCTAAAAAAGGCAAAAAAAAAGCACTTACGTCTGTAAGTGCTTGATTATCAGTGAGCGGGAAACGAGACTCGAACCCGCGACCCTTAGCTTGGAAGGCTAATGCTCTACCAACTGAGCTACTCCCGCTTGAGTGGGGATGGGTGGACTCGAACCACCGAACTCGAAAGAGGAGAGATTTACAGTCTCTTGTCGTTGCCGCTGGACAACATCCCCAAACAAAAAATTGAGCCTCTTGTCGGATTCGAACCAACGACCCCGAGATTACAAATCACGTGCTCTGGCCAGCTGAGCTAAAGAGGCAATTCTTGTTTATGTAAAGAACGTTGCTTTCGTAAAAGCAGTGCAAATGTAAGAAAATTTTTATTTGTGTCAATAGTTTTGAAAAAAATAACAAAAAAAAATATTCATCACAAATCTTTTCTATTTTCGCATTCGTAAAAAATACGGTGTTGCTATGGCTACAAATGCTTTGATTTCTGTACAAAAATGTCGTATAGAAAGTAATGAAAAAATAGTTGTAAATGATTTGTCATGGGAAATGAATGATGGTGAATCATGGCTGATAATTGGTCCAAATGGCGGCGGAAAGGCGGAGTTTGTCAATGCTCTTGCGGGAAAAATGTCTTTTGTGCCAAATGTTTCGGATGAAGGATGTTTTTTTACTGCTTTCGGGGATTCTGTGGAAATGGTTTCGTTGGAACGTGCTGCAAAGTTAATCGAAGAAGAAAGAAATAATGATGAAAGTGATTATGTTGAAGGTGGGGTGGATATTGGACGTACAGGACGCCGTTTTATTGCGGAAGGTGTTGTTGGACCGCTGAAAAGGACGGACGCTTTGCCTCAATGGGCGGAATGTTTGGAAACGCATTTTGCTGTAAAATTGTGCGGGGTAGAGAAAATTTTGGACCGTGGCTTAAAATATATGTCAACGGGTGAAATCCGGAGAACTTTGTTGGTGAGAGCTTTGGTTTCAGGGAAAAAATTACTTGTTCTAAGCGATCCTTTTGCTGGACTTGATGCCGAAAGCAGAAAAATATTATTTGATTTCTTTGCTGAGATTGTTCTTGCACAACAGAATGGGAACTCAAAATATCCACATATTATATTATGTATGGAACGCTGGAATGAAATTCCTGAATCAATTACGAATGTGTTGAGATTTGAAGGAAAGAAAATAACGTTTTGTGGAAAAAAGGAAGATTATGCCGTTCAGTTCAAGGAAAAGAATGCTCAGAACGAGTCTGAGAGAACATTGAAAAAAGAAAATCTGTCTTCAACCTTAAATACTACTATAGAAAAGACAATTCCTTTGCAGACGGAAAAGTCAACGGTAACAGAAGAAATTCTTGTAGAGATGAATAATGTAAACGTTGGCTGGAGTGATCATAAGGTTTTGATTGACTTAAATTGGAAACTTAAAAAAGGGGAACATTGGTTGGTGCGTGGCCCTAATGGATCGGGCAAAACAACGTTTTTGGAATTAATAACAGGCGATAATATGCAGGTGTATTGTAATGATGTCCGTCTGTTTGGAAAAAAAAGAGGTTCGGGTGAGTCTATTTGGGACATCAAACAAAAATTGGGCATTGTCTCATACCGTTTGCATGTGGAATACCGTATGGTAGGAGGTACTAACTTGCGGAATCTGATTGTTTCTGGATTTAGAGATTCCATTGGCTTGTATGGTGCCGCAACTGGTGTGGAAGCAACAATTGCAGACCAATGGTTAGCATTAGGTGGATTTGCTGGAAGGGAACGTGAATTGTTTCGTGACCTGAGTTATGGTGAGCAACGTGCAATATTAATATTACGTTCTGTTGTAAAATGTCCTCCTATTCTGATATTGGACGAACCTTGTCATGGCCTTGATGAGGAATATCGTGAAAAGATTCTTAATCTCTTGGAATTGATAGCTGAAAAAGGAACTACAACAATGCTTCATGTGACTCATGATCCTAGCGAACGCTTAAGCTGTGAACATCATATTTTAGAATTACATCCAGGAGAAACTCCCATGTATAAAATATTAGAAATGTAGGCGGAAAGTCTATGATTTTTAGAGGTGCATTTTCTGTTAATAATATACGTGAAAAAATTAGTGCATACGTGTTTTGCGTAATTACTTTTTTATACATTTGCGACGTTTTTGAAAGAAGCTCTTCTTTTCAAGAATAAATAAATAATTAAAAGGTTTTTTATGAACACAAAAAAAATTATCGGATTGTTGGTGACATTTGTTATCACAGTTTTCTTATGGGCTGTACCGACTTCATTTTTCGGTATAGATGCCTTGACAGTTGTACAACAACGTGTTATTGCTATGTTCGTCATGGCAGCATTGTTATGGATTTTTGAACCAATTCCAAACTGGACGACATCTGTTTTGGTAATTGTGATGTCTCTTCTTACTGTTTCGAATAAAGGTATCGGATATTTCTGCACACCTGAAGCAGGAGAGTTGGTGGTATATACAAAGATAATGTCTTCGTTTGCAGATCCTGTTGTGATGTTGTTTTTAGGCGGTTTCGTGTTGGCAATCATGGCTTCGAAATATGGATTGGATGTAACATTAGCACGATTACTGTTGAAACCTTTTGGTAAAAAACCTAAAATGGTTTTGTTAGGTTTCTTAATCGTTATCGCAATCTTCTCTATGTTTATGAGCAACACAGCTACATCTGCAATGATGTTGGCATTCTTGGCTCCGGTACTTGCCGTACTTCCAAGCGATGATAAAGGTAAAATTGGACTTTCGTTGGCGATTCCTGTTGCTGCAAACTTGGGTGGTATAGGAACACCAATTGGAACTCCTCCAAATGCAACAGCTGTAAAATTTCTAGCTGAAGCTGGCTTGGATGTTTCATTCTCAGAGTGGGCTCTTCGTATGATTCCATTTGTTGCAATTCTAATTATAATTGCATGGGTTCTTTTACAAGTGTTGTTCCCATTTAAATCAAAAGAAATTGTTCTTGATATAAAAGAGAGCGATAGAAAGGCTGATTGGAAAACTTATGTCGTATGGGCAACTTTTATAGGAACAATATTGTTGTGGGCAACTGAAAAACTTACTGGTATTAATTCAAATGTTGTTGCTCTTATTCCTCTTGCAGTACTTACTTGTACTGGCATTTTTACAAGTGAAGATATTAAAGAAATAAACTGGACAGTTCTTTGGTTAGTAGCAGGTGGTTTTGCGTTAGGAACTGATTTGCAAGGTACAGGCTTGGCAAAAGTATTAATTGATGCAATACCTTTTGGCGAAATGGGAGTTATTGCAGTCTTTATAATTGCAGGTGTTGTTTGTTATTTCTTGTCTAACTTTATTAGTAATTCGGCGACTGCTGCTTTGTTAATTCCTATTTTAATTGTAATCGCAGAGGCAATGGGACAACCAGACGCTGCAAGTCACGATACATTCGTAGCTCTTGGTGGTACACAGGCAATGATTTCATTCATCGCAGTATGTGCCTCAATAGCAATGTTGTTCCCAATTTCTACTCCTCCTAATGCAATTGCTGCATCAACAGGTTTAGTGGAAACAAAGGATATGGCTAAAATCGGTCTTATTATCGGTGCAATTGCTTTTGTTTTGGGATACTTCTGGTTGACAAAAGTGTTCCCATTTGAACATGCTCAGCAGGCTGTAGAGGCAGTTGCTACAATATAAGTTTTGAAATTAACGAAAAAGGGGGGCTGAAAAGTCCCCTTTTCTTTTTTTTATAAAAATATGAAACGTTTATTTTTTATCCCTTTTGCATGTATAGTAACATCTGTATTTGCTCAGAATGAAGCTCAGTTAAAATGGTATGGATTCGTCCGTAACTATTTCACATTTGATTCCCGTGAAAGTAAATCTGGAACCGACGAGCTGTATTATTATTTACCATTGGATAATAGCTATCAACCTGATGGAACAGATATTAATGCTCATTCAACTATGAAATGGACAGCCATTACTTCTCGACTTGGTTTGGATATAAAAGGATATTCTTATGGAAAAATGGCAATGGGTGGAAAAATTGAGGCTGATTTCTATAATGGATTGAGCGGGGTTACTGGTGTTGCTTCATTTCGTCTTCGTCAGGCTTATTCTACAATTACATGGTCGGATAGTCTTCATAATACAAAACATACGTTAAAGGTTGGTCAAGCTTGGCACCCGATGGCTGCTGATATGCCTCACACAACTTCTTTAGAAATAGGCGTGCCTTTTGGTCCATTTAGTAGAACTCCTCAGGTGACTTTTGATTATAGTGCAACAAAAAAAATTACTTTAACTGCATCTGCTTTGTGGCAAATGCAATATACTTCAGGTGGTCCAGAAGGTGCTTCTGCTAATTATATTAAGTATGCAAATACTCCTGAAGGATATTTGGGTGTTTCATTTAAAGATGATTGTGGATTTCTTGGTCGTGTAGGAGTTGACGTATTAAGTATAAAACCTCGATACAAAGGAAACGCAGTTCTTGATGACGGAACAAAATATACTGCTTTGGTAAAGGATAGGCTAACAACGGTTTCTCCTTTTATTTACGCTCAGTATAAAAAAGATATGTTTGAAGTAAAAGCTAAAAGTATTTATGCACAGGCTGGTGAACACATGAACCTTAATGGTGGATATGGCGTAACTGCAAAATATGATAATCTTGGTGAAGATGGACATTGGGAGTACACACCAACGCGATATTCTTCTTCATGGATGAGTTTAATGTATGGAAAAAAATGGCAAGGACTATTATTCATAGGGTATGCTAAAAACCTGGGGACTGCAGATGAATTATATGTGGATAAAACCGTAGGTGGAATAGATTTGGCTGCAGTAGGTAATAATTATCTGTCAAAAAATACTTATGCTAACGTAATGTCAATGCGACGTCTTGCTCCTGCTGTTGTTGCTAATTGGGGAAAATTGTCAATGTCAATGGAATGGCAAATTACCTATGTTGAATATGGGGATTTCTATACAATTGATGGTGTTAAATATATTAGTGCAAAAGATGGAAGAACTGAGGGTGATACTCATTGGGTAACAAATCATCGCCTTCAAACAATGTTAAAATACAGCTTTTAATAAGATTGCAGTAAATTGTTATAAAAATAAAGGCTATCCAATTGGATAGCCTTTATTTTTATCGTATTTTAATTTAATTAAAACCAGCTTGAACCGTCGAAACAGTGTGTACAAAGTTTTTCTTTTGGTAATCCGATTGCATCAACAAGTTCTTGAACAGTGTTGAATTTCAACGATGTTAAGCCAAAGCGATCTCTGATTTCTTCAACCATCTTTTTGTGTTTTTCTGATTTGTCATCAACATATTCGGCTAAATTTTTATCATGTTGACCTTCATATTTCTCTATCAAAGAACGAGTGATTAATTCCGTGTCTTTTTTAGATGCAGAGAAATTTAAGAATTTACAAGAGAAAATAAGTGGAGGACAAGCGATTCTCATGTGGATTTCCTTAGCACCACAATCGTACATTTCTGTAACGTTGCCTCGTAATTGAGTTCCACGTACAATTGAATCATCGCAGAAAACAACCTTTTGACCATCCAACATTTGACGGTTTGGAATTAATTTCATTTTTGCAACAAGATTTCTTGTCTCTTGATTTACAGGCATGAAACTACGTGGCCATGTTGGCGTGTATTTTACAATACCTCTTTTGTATGGTATTCCTTTTTCTATTGCATAGCCAATAGCATGTCCAATTCCTGAATCAGGAATACCGCATACGAAATCGGCTTGTGTTGGATCGTTTTCAGCTGCTTTTTGACCTAAAGAGCAACGAACTTTATCAACGTTGATGCCTTCGTAATCAGAAGAAGGAAAACCGAAGTAAACCCACATAAACGAACAAACTTGCATTTTGTCGTTAGGTTTTCTTAACACTTCGTATCCGTCTGCTTTGATTTTTACAATTTCACCTGGACCAACGAATTTTTCAATTCTGTAACCTAAGTTGTGAAAAGCTGTAGGTTCACTTGAAACAGCAAATGCACCGTCTTTCTTAGCTATTGTAACAGGCGTTCTGCCTAATTTGTCACGTCCAATAATAATACCGTCGTCTGTAAGAATTAATAATGAACAAGAACCTTTTACTTTGTCGTAAACATTTTCAATTCCGGAAACGAAATTATCTTTCTCACAAATTAACATTGCAATAACTTCCGTTGGATTCGTATCCCCAGAACTTAATTCTGCAAAATGAAGATTTTTAGAAAGAAGGTCTTCTTCTAATTCTTTCATGTTATCCAAACGAGCTACGGTTACAATTGCAAAACGTCCGAGATGTGAATTGATTGCAATTGGTTGAGCATCGGTGTCGCTAATAACTCCAATGCCGGCTTCACCTGCAAGTTTTGGAAGACTGTCTTCGAATTTTGTTCGGAAATAAGAATTTTCAATGTTGTGAATTGTTCTTCTAAATCCATTTTCTTTGCTGTATGTCGCCATACCAGCACGTTTTGTTCCTAAATGTGAATTGTAGTCTGTACCGTAAAATAAATCGGTAACACAATTGTCTTTTGTAATTGAACCAAAAAAGCCACCCATAACTTGCTAAAATTTATATGGCGAAAATATGAATATTTCTATTTTTTTGAAAAATGAAAATGAATAAAATTGCACACCAACACTAATATTTTTTGTTAAAAACTATTTACCCAATAATAAAGATATTCGCCATACGTTAGTCATTTTTTGAGTATCTTTGCAAAGCAAAAAGAAATATATGGGTTTTATTTCGTCATTTTTCAATCCGCAGAAACCTCGAGGTTTCAATATGCCTACCCGCTATTACGACAAACAAAAGGAAGATAGGGAACATCGTAGGGCGGTAGTTCTTCAGCAAGTAAAATTAGAACAGGGCGAGGAATTACCCAAAGGTGTCTTTGTTTCGGATTTGCATAGAAAATTTGAACAAAATAGAATTTCTAGCCGACGGTCGAAAGATGGAAGTTTGAAAACTCTTGTTATGTTGGCGTTTTTGATTTTCCTTGGTGCGTACTTTATAATGAATATGTAGTTATGCCTGACATTATACATCTGTTACCCGATTCTGTTGCAAATCAGATTGCTGCCGGCGAGGTTGTGCAGCGTCCTGCTTCTGTTGTTAAGGAATTGGTGGAAAATGCAATTGATGCTCATGCAACTGAAATAACAATAGCTCTTGTTGATGCTGGACGAACTTCTATTCAAATTAGCGACAATGGAATAGGAATGTCGGAAACGGATGCACGTATGGCTTTTGAACGCCATGCAACTTCTAAAATAAAGGATGCTTCCGATATTTTTAAAATCCGGTCAATGGGATTCCGTGGTGAAGCTTTAGCTTCTATTGCTGCTGTATCACAAACAGAGCTGAAAACAAAACATAAGGATTCCGAAATAGGAACAAAAATCATTATTGCTGGTTGCAAAATAGAATCACAGGAACCGGATGCTTGTCCGCAAGGAACAACATTTACGGTGAAAAATTTGTTTTTCAACACACCTGCAAGACGTAAGTTTTTGAAGTCAAATCAAACGGAATTTAATTACATCCTTGCGGAAATATATCAGACAGCCTTGGCAAATCCTGACATAACTTTTACCATTGTTAAGGATGGAGTAATTTATGCGAAATATCCAAAAGGAAATTTAAAACAGAGGATTATCGCCATTTTTGGTAAACAAATGGACAAGGGCTTGCTTCCAATAGAAGATGAATCAAGTATTGTAAAGATTTATGGATTTGTAGGTGTTCCGGAAATGGCAAGAAAAAATGGTGCAAATCAGTTTTTCTTTGTAAACAATCGTTTTTTCCGTCAGAAAAGTTTTCTAGGATCGGTGATGAGGGCGTATGGAAACTTGTTGCCTCAAAAGGAATATCCGCCATTTTTTATTTTTTTAGAGATTGACCCTTCGGAAATAGATGTGAATATTCATCCTACAAAAACGGAAATAAAATTTTCAGAGGAATTTAATATTTGTCAGCTTTTGGAGGCTTCTGTGAAATGTGTTTTAGGAAAGAATAATATTGTTCCGTCGCTTGATTTTAGTGATTCCGCTGATTATACCGATATGTTTTCTAGTAAAAAGAATGAGCCGGTTACGCCTCCGACTATACGATATAATCCATCCTATAATCCGTTTAAAGCAACAGAGTCTGTAAGTTATCCAAATACACAGTCAAATATTAGAAACTGGGAGAAATTGTTTGATGATTTTCAAACTAATAAAAAGGCGGAAGAACAATTGGACTTTGCTGAAGATTTTGGAGAAAACGAATCTTCTGAGTCGCTGCCTCTAGTATCTTATTGCACTCAGTTCTTGAAAAAATATATTCTTGCATTCGTAAATGAGAAAATATATGTAATAGACATAAAAAGAGCTCATTACCGTCTTTTATATGATAGTTTTTTCAAGGATTTGTCACAGATTCCAACTCAGAAAACTCTGCTTCCGGTTCGTATTGATGTTACCGATAATGAGGCAGAAACTTTGATGACAATTTTGCCTCAATTGCAGGAAATTGGGTTTGATATAGAGAATTTTGGACAAAATTCATTTGTTGTGAATGGAGCTCCTTCCGATGTTAATATGAATGAAATCCAGCAAATTATAATGGATTTTATATCTTCGTTCGAAGATGAAAATAAAAACGTGAAAGATTCTATTCAGGAAAAGGTTGTCAGTAAATTAGCTAAATCTGCTTCACTTTTCCGAAATCCTAATATGACAAAAGAGGAAATGCATTCTTTTGTGCTGCAGGTAATTAGCAATAAGTCTTTTTCTATAACTCCAGAAGGACAAATTGTAACAATTATTGTTGAACCGGAGGATTTAATAAAAAAGTTTAATTAATATGAATTCTTTTCGTCCATCAGGTTTTTCAATGTTAACTCCAGTTGTTAAGAATCTATTGGTTCTTAACATTGTTTGCTTTATTATAACCTGTTTCTTTGAAAGATTCGGTTATGATATTTCGAATGATTTAGGACTTCATTACGTAAAATCACCAAGTTTTCGTCCAGTACAGTTTGTCAGCTATATGTTCATGCATGCAAACCTAGAACATATTTTTTTCAATATGTTGGCATTGTGGATGTTTGGTCATACTTTAGAGCAATATTGGGGTAGTAAGAAATTTCTTGTGTATTACCTGGCAACAGGTATTGGTGCTGGAATCATGCAGGTTTTGGTCGCATATATTCATTTGCAGACATTTGTAATTTCTGATGAAATGTGGGATATGGTTATAACTCAAGGAGATGACTTGTTGCGGTCTGGAAGAAATTGGATTGACGATACTTTAGGAAGTGTCAATGCTATTGTGAATGGCTCAACTGTGGGTGCTTCGGGTGCTGTTTTTGGACTTTTAATGGCATTCGGTATGATGTTTCCTGAAGCTCAGATATACATTTATTTCGCAATTCCTGTCAAGGCAAAATGGTTCGTGATAATATATGGACTTATAGAACTATTCAGTGGAATACGCAATTCCGCAGGTGATAATACTGCTCATTTTGCACATCTTGGTGGTATGATATTCGGGTATATTTTAATCAAATACTGGCAGAAAAACGGCTCACGGTTTTGAATTTAAAAGCTGAAATATTACGTGAATTGAGAGATGGCGATATGCTAACAAAGCTGTTGCTTATTAATGGTTTGTTATTCATGTCTCTATGGGTAATAGAAATTATTTCGGCTATTGCACATTTACATATCTACAGTTGGACAATTCAAAATATTTCTGTTTCCAATTCACTCTTTTTATTGGTAAGAAAACCATGGACTATTTTAACGTATATGTTTTTTGAAACATCGTTTCTCTCGTTGATTACCAATATGTTGATTTTATTTTGGATGGGGAAATTGCTGATGGATTTTCTAAATGAAAAAGTCTTGCTTGCAACATATATTCTTGGAGGTTTTTCTGGTGTGTTGTTGCCTGTAATTATGTCTTCTTCAGGAAATGTGTCAATAAATCTTTTAGGATCAAATGCGGCAGTTCTTGCTGTAACAACGGCGGTTTGTTGTTATGCTCCGAATTATAGGATTTATTTGCTGTTATTTAAAGAAGTTTCTTTAAAAACGATAGGACTTATAATTGTTGTAATTGAATTTTTACCGTTTTTACGATTAGTTCATTCAATGGATTTGTCTGTAGCATTTATCCCGTTAAATCATTTAGGAGGTATTCTTTATGGTTTTTGTTGGGCTACACTGTACAAAAACGGCACCGACATTTCTTCCTGGTTTATTCAACTTTGCGAGAGATTGAAAGATTTATTTACTCCAAAACCTGTGATAAGAGTCTCAAAGAGAGCAAAGAAAGATGAATCCTATGTGACTTATGAAGAAGTAACAACAAATAATACTAATCAGGAAGAAATTGATAAAATACTTGATAAAATTGCAAAATCAGGATATGATAGCTTGACAAGTGAAGAAAAACAAAAGTTATTTAAACAGGGGAAATAATGAAATCGGCGGTTCGCATATTGTTTTTGTTTTTGAATGTGCTTTTGGCATTGGCATTGCTTCTTTGCCTAACCACCCGCTTTTTTAATCCGCAGAGTTTTCCTTATATCGAAGTTCTGGCGTTGGGATTTCCTATCATATTCGGTTTGAACTGCATAACATCGGTGTTTTGGATTGTTTCCAAAGAACATAAAAAATATTGTATTGTTTCTTTAATTGCATTGTTGGTCAGTATTCCTATGATATGCAATTATTATGTGTTCGGTAAAAAAGAACCCGTAAAAACAACTAATAATAGCCTAAAAATAATGTCTTATAACGTTATGGGCTTTATGTATTTTACGTGGAGAAAAAGTACGGAGGTTAAACAACAGATATTCCTTCACATTTTAAAAGAAAATCCGGATATTATTTGTTTTCAGGAATATCACAATGATACAAATGAAAAGTTTATTGTCTTAGATAGTTTGAAGCAACAGCTGAACTTGTCGTACGTGTATCATAACAAATTGTTTTCTGTTGGAGATAATCATTTTCAAGGAAATTTGATTTGTAGTCGGTATCCAATTGTCAATGTTGGAAAAATGGATTATGAAAAAACCGGTAATTCTGCAATTTGGGTTGATGTTGCTATTGGTAGTGATACTATCAGAATTTACAATAGTCATCTTGAATCTTATAGACTTTCGCAGGAAAACAAACAGACGGTAAACGAAATTCGTGCAGCTCAAAATGTTGAAGTTGCTCAGGTTGAGAATATTATAGTAAAATTAAAGAATTCAATACAGAAACGAGGTTCTCAGGTAGAAGAACTTGCAAGATCAATGGAAGAATGCCCGTATCCAATCATATCTTGCGGCGACTTTAATTCTCTTCCATGTTCGTATTCTTACCAAAGGATAAAATCTGTCCGAAATTTTACAGATGCTTTCCTAGAATGTGGGCATGGTGTTGGAGCAACTTTCAACTGGTGGCCTCAGCTTCGTTTAGATTATATTCTTGTTGATCCTAAATTTGACTGCTGTAAGTTCAAACGAACAGGATTGAAGGTCTCTGACCATTTCCCAATTTGTTGCGAAATTGACATTCAGCCAAGCAAATAGTTTATGAATAGGAATAGTCTCATAATTCTGCTGTTGTTTCTTGTCGTGGCAAATATTACTGTCGCTCAGGATAAAAACAATGATAATCAGTTGGCTTTACTTTATTACTCGCAAGGTGAATATGAAAAAGCAACAGATTTGTATCAAAAGTTGTTTGATGAGTCTCATTCTCAGATTCATTTTGATTATCTGATTGATTGTTATAATAAATTAAAAGAACTTGATAAGGCCGAGAAAATCACAAATGAACAAATAAAACGTTACTCAAAATCTTTTTATTATCCGGTAAAACTAGCTACAATCTATCAGCAAAGGGGAAAAACAAAAGAGGCTGACGAAATCTTTGATAGAATAGTAAAAAAAGCAACAAAACAATTGGAGACATGTTTGGAAGCAGGACAGGCTTGTTTGGATAATCATGTTGACAGTGTTGCGAAAATTATTTACGAAAACGGACAACAAAAATATCCCGAGAATAGAATAATTGTTTCTAATTTGAGTAGAATCTATCTGAATTTAAATGAAAACGAGAAACTTGCGGATATTTACATTGAACAGTTGCAAAAAAATAACTTTGACTTAGATTTTGTTGAAAATCAGTTACAATTCTGTCTTTACGAAAAGAGAAATCCTCAACTGAAAAATATCCTTATTGATAAATTGAATCAAATAATAAAGAAAAATCCAAAGCAAACAACGTTTAAGGAGCTGTATTTATGGCTGATGATTCAGGACAAAGATTTTGAAAAAGCCTTTATTATGAGTAAAGAAATTGATTTGGAAAAAGATGAAGATGGAGATAGGGTATATGAAGTAGGAACTATTGCTCTTGAAAATCAAGAATATCTTTGGGCAACAAATTGTTTTTCATACGTGGTGCAGAAAGGTCCAATGGGAAGTTATTATGAGGAAGCAATGAAGAATCTTTTGGAAACTTCATATAATAAATTGTTTAAATCTGGCATAAAACCGGATATTCAACAAATAGAAAGTTTGGAAGTTGAATATATAAAGGCTCTTGAAGAATTAGGGGATTCTAAAACAACTGCCGATATAATAAAGAATCTGGCGCATATTCAGGCTTTTTATCTAAATAAATCGGAATACGCAGTAGAAAGATTAAAGAAAGCTGCAGAATCACCGAATTTACGGCAGAAAAAGACTGCTCTTGAAATGGAACTCGCTGACATTTATTTATTTACAAATGATGTTTGGGGAGCGAATCTTTTGTATGCATCAATTGCTTTGAATAATAAAAATAATGACATCGGCCATGAGGCTCAGTTAAAACAGGCACGAGTTGCATATTTTAATCACAACTTTAAATATGCAGAAGCTTTACTCGAAGTATTACAAGGAAGTACGAGTAAATTAATTGCAAATGATGCTCTTGAACTTTTACTGCTGATTTCCGACAACACGGCACTTGATACATCCACAACAGCTTTAGAGATTTTTGCAAGAGGGGATTTATTGTTGTTGCAAGGTAAAAATAATGAGGCTGTAAAATGTTATGATTCTATTCCGGCACTGTTTCCTGGACATTCTCTTGAAGATGATATTATTATGAGAAAGGCTGATATTGCAAAATCAGAAAATAATATGGATGTAATGGTATCCTACTTAAAAGATATAGAAGCTCGTTTTCCTTATGAAATATATGCTGATAAAGCCATTTTTACAATAGCCTCATATTGTGAAAAACAAGGTGATTTGGAACAGGCAAAGGAAAAATACAGAAAACTAATGGCTGATTATCCCAATAGTTTCTATGCTCCACAAGCTCGAAACAGATATAGAGATTTACAGTCTCGCTAACGAAGGGAATTACTAACTATAATTTTGAAGACTGGAATAGGGCGGATTTGATTTTACGCAGCTCGCCATTGTGCCGGTGTTTTACTGGTAAGTGATTTGAAGAAACGAACGAAATGCTGTGGATATTCAAAGCCGAGTCGTTGACTTACTTGGGTCACGGATATCGTTTCAGATTGGAGCAATTCCTTGGCTTTGGCTAGGAGACGGTCGTTGATGTGGTCTTTGGCTGTTCGTCCCGTTTCGGTCTTGACCAATGTGCCGAAGTAACCTGTTGAAAGGCAACATTTGTCGGCAAAATAAGTAACTGTCGGTAATCCTTTTTGCTCGGCCGTATTGTCTATATATTCATTCAAAAGTGTCAGGAACTTTTTCACCACGCTGTGGTTTATTTCTTCTCGTGTGATGAACTGGCGGTCGTAGAAACGGAGGCAGTAGTTCAGGAGAAGTTCAATATGTGAGACGATGAGTTCGCGCGTATGTTTGTCAATGGCATGATGCAGTTCTTGCTCTATCATTGCGAGCACACTTTGAAAGATTTCAACCTCTTGTGCCGAAAGATGAAGCGCCTCGTTGCTGGTGTAATCAAAGAACTCGTAACGGCTCATCTGCTTTGCCAGTGAAGTACGGTTGAGAATGTCGGGATGAAAGACCAAGGCTGTGAATTTTGCAAAGGGAACATCAGGATTTGGTTCCACCGTCACTACTTGTCCGGGAGCAAAACTTGTGACGGTCATCTCATCGAAGTCATACTCCGTGCGTCCATACGACAGCTTGCAGCCCTTGTTCTCCTTAAGATAGATGGCGTAAAGACCATAGTGCATCACACTCTCCTGAATGTGTTCGGTGTTCTCCACACGGATAACGCTCACCAAAGGATGAAGCGTCTCCACCCTATTATAATCGTTGAAATCCTGTATTGTATTGAGATAAATCTCTTGCATAGTCATTTACCTTATATAATTTATAACGCAGAAAAGGCTTATTTATTGCTTCTTGACCTCTTCGTATTGCTCATCGCTCACTGGTTCCAACCATTCATTGCTTTCTGTGTCAGCAACCTTCACATGAGTGGCTATGTGCTGGAACCATGAGTCGGATGCGGCTCCGTGCCAATGCTTCACGCCTTCAGGGATGTCGATGACCGTACCTGCTGTCATTGGTATGGCAGGCTTGCCCCATTCCTGATACCAACCTCTGCCCGATACGCAGATGAGTATTTGACGAACTCCATGATGAATATGCCAGTTGTTGCGACAACCAGGTTCGAAGGTCACATTGCTCATCGGCAGCACCGTTTTTTCACCTTCGCTAAGATTAGCAGGGGAGAGAGGGTTGAGGTAGCTTTCTCCCGTGAAATACTGAGCGTAAGCCACGTTGTTGGCACCCTTTGCGAAGTCACTCTTCAGAGTATAACCCTCCTTATCGAGCCATGTGCAGAGTTCATCTACCTGTTGTTGAGTGTTGCCCATATTGACGGTTCCACGCTTATGTGCAGCCAACTGAGGTTCAACGCCTTTCATTGCACTCAATGCTGCTACAGTCACTATCTCTCGGTCGGCAGGAGTCAGCTGATTGCCAGCGAAAATGTCACCAAAGAGGTGAGACTTCAGGTAGTAGTCATCCTGCGGACAAAATTGGAAATCGAAGGCTTGCCCCGAGAGTTTTGTCTGTATTTCTGTTCCAACTTTGAGTGCCTCTGCGGCATTATCCCAAAGAATGGGACGCTCAAAAGGTTTGCCTTCCTTCCATTGCGCCTTGGGTGTGGCGATTACCTTCTGAAGAACGCCCAAAGCATTCAAGGAGCGAGGGAAGCCAGTATAGGCATAAAGTTGTGAGAATACCTCTTTCAACTCATTGATTGTAACACCCCTTTCAAGTGCATCGATAACGACAGTTTCAAGTCGTACAAGGTCGCCTTGCGCTTCCAGTGCAGCACATGCAGCAAGTGCTTTTTGTCTATCAGTTAATGTCTGTGCCATAGTAGTCGTCGTAATTAATACTGTCATTAAAAACAGAAAAATACTTTTCATTTTAATTCGTAATTTAGAGATTCGTAATCACATAAAAGTCCGTTTCATAGGTTCTTTATGAATTTTGCTGGTATGCCACCCACAACAGTTCTTGGTTCAACATCTTTTGTTACAACTGCTCCTGCAGCGACAATAGCTCCTTCACCAATTGTTACACCTGGACATACTGTTACATTTGCACCGAGCCATACCTTATCTTCTATATGGATTGGCTTGAAAATCATGTCACCGCGATGCGCTGGATCAGGATTGTGATTGATGGTACATAGTGTGGCATTATGTCCTATGAGGCAATCATTACCGATAAATATGCCACCTTGATCCTGAAATTTACATCCGCTATTAATGAATACACGCTGCCCGATATGGGTATTCTTTCCACAATCGGTATTGAATGGAGGGAAGATGCCGAATGTCTCTGGCACTTTAATATCCCAAAGCTCAGAAAATAGCTGTCGAAGTTCCTCTGGCGTGTGGTACTTATTGTTTATCTCCATGGTTATGCGAATAGCCTCTTGCGACATCTTGTGCATGAAGAGGTGTGCTTCGCTTCCATTCTCAACAGGTTTTCCTGTTGCTATATAATCTCTGTATTCTTTAACTGTCATCTGATTTATACTCTCTTGCCCATTTCGTAAGCCTCCTGCAACTTGCCATTTCCTTCAATTTCACGAGCATCATTTACGCCACCGCAGAATACATGACCTTTGAGCGAGGATTTCGCAAAGCAGTCGATCCAACCAGTAAGACCAATCTCCGCACGTTTAGGAGTTTCTTCTTCCTCCTCGGCAGCTGTCGTTAGCAGATATATGTCACGGAAACGGTAATCCTTAGGGTACATAGCATTCATACGGTCGATAAGCGTCTTCATCTGTCCACTCATCTCGTAATAGTAGATAGGAGTCGCCCAACAAACTACATCGGCATTCAACACCTTCTCCATAATGGCAGGTACATCATCTTTGAATACGCAAGCACCTGTTTTCTGGCAACTTAAGCAACCGATGCAAAATTTGATTTCCTTGCCTCGAAGTGAGATTTTTTCAACATCATTACCTGATGCTTTTGCACCCTCGACAAATTTATCAGCGAGCATATCGCTGTTTGAACCAGCACGAAGGCTAGTTGATATTACGATTACTTTCTTCATTTCACAATCAATTTTCCGTTCTTGACAAATATACCTTTTTGAGGCTCTTCATGCAACAATCTTCCATTCAAATCATAGATTTTAACTTTCCCTTCATTGATATCGAGGGGAATGTCTTGTATGGCCGTTGAACTGTTTTTGAGTGAGAAACTCACACTAATGTTGCCATTACCTACTGCATCGGCAAGCTCATAGGTAGAGGTAAGTCGTCCTATGCGAGTGTAACTGTAACCACCCGCATTACCGTAAAACAACACTACACATGTATTACCATAGAGCATCAAATCGCCTGATTCGATTGTGCGGTAGTATTCAGTATCGGTCGGAAGAGGATTCGACAAATAGTGGTACTTTTCGTTTCCGTTCAATTCGCTCATATTTATTGTCATTGGGAGTAAAGCGCAAAATGCACGTCCTGTTTCGCTGTCTTCTATTTCAGCAGTAACGGTTTTGTCTCCAATAGTAATCTCAATTTCCATTGCGAACAAATTGACTGCCATCAATAGTCCTGTTAGTATGATTGCGATTTTTTTCATTTTAAATTATTTTTGAAAAAGTCTTCTAATTTGTCCCAAGGAATACAGTTCTTTGGTTCACCTTTTCCTTGTGGCTCTGTATAGCCTCCATCGTAGAGGTCGCAGTGGCTGGCTCCTGGAATTATGAGCAGTTCCTTATTTTCTGGTACAGGGTTTGGTTTACGAACAGCATCGTAGCCAGGTGCTTGTCCTTCTACCATGTATTTGTAGGCGTCCTCTCCAAAATAGCGTGAATGAGCCTTCTCGCCGTGTATGATAAGTACTGCTGAACGAATCTCGTTGATATAATAGAGGAATCGTGTATTTGCGTATGCTTGAGTACCGAATGTATGCCAACCACCATTGCTGTTCCCGGAACGAGGATGATAACCGCGGTTTGTCTTGTAGTAGTCGTAATAGTCTTTCACAAACTGAGGTGCATTCTCTGGCAATGGATCAACCACGCCACCACCAAGTGTTGTGTTGCCACTTTTTGCAGCCTTTGTTCGTTCTTCTGCCATAGCCTTGCGAGTAGCATAACGCGACTCTTCGTTGTTGTCTGCATCAAAGTAACCATTGCCACCTACACGACTCATATCGTACATTGTACTTGCTACTGTTGCTTTAATACGAGGGTCTATTGCTGCTGCATTAAGAGCAATTCCGCCCCAACCGCAGATGCCAATAATACCGATACGATTGGAATCCACATCGTCACGAGTGATGAGATAATCGACTGCAGAAAGAAAATCATCTGTATTGATGTCTGGAGAAGCTGTTGCACGTGGTTCTCCGCCGCTCTCACCTGTAAATGACGGGTCGAATGCCAATGTGATGAAACCTCTTTCTGCCATATTCATCGCGTACAGACCGCTTGGTTGTTCCTTCGTCGCTCCGAAAGGACCAGAACAAGCAATAGCAGGAAGTTTTCCGTTTGCGTCTTTTGGCACATAAAGATCTGCTACTAGTGTAATTCCATAGCTGTTTTGGAAAGTGATTTTAGAGTGTTCTACTTTGTCGCTCTTTGGGAATACCTTGTCCCATTCCTGAGTTGTCTGCATATTGTTCTCCTTGTTTTGGGTGCAACTAGCAAGTACAAGTGTTGCTATTGCAATAATTGATACTATAATTTGTTTCATATTCTTTTTTGTTGCAAAAATGCTAATCATATAATTATGAGAAATTACCTTGATTTTTGAAGTTATAACCATTTTTTAGGAATTTAGACAGGGGTATAGTATAAAAAAAAGCAACCCGAAGGTTGCTTTTTTTTATACTATGTTCAATAAAGTGTTATTTCAAGAATTTCTCGCTTGGATGAGCAACTGCAGAACGTCTTGCATCACGACTCTTCAATGCAAGGTCATGAATTTCAAAACTTAATGTTACCTCGTGAGTACCACCTGTTGACAATCCTGCATTAGAAATTGTCATATCGTAGCTATATAAGAATTGATACAATTGTTTCTTGTCTTTAGAGTATTTGATATAACCTACAGTTAAAATCAAGGCATCAAAACTCTTTGTTTTTAAACTGTTTGCGATGTCTTCAATAGATTCCTTTTTCATATATTGTTTACGACACCAACATCCTAAGTAAAGAGAAGACATAAATGAAACTTTTGAAGGAATTGTTGCATTAACACCAAAAGTTAATGTCTTAGAACCTGACTCAGAACCTTTAAACCATTGGTTTGCTTCTGCTTGGTTTTCAAAAATAAATCCAGGGCAAACTAAGAAGTATTTGTTGTGGAATCCTTGACGGTTAATACGGAATTGCATATATCCGTGTAAGTCAAATTTCATTGGAAGTGGTGATTCTTGACCATCATCAATCCACGACATATCTGGTTGTGATAAGTGATGGAATGCTATACCAAAAACACCAGTTGCTAAATATTTTACAGGAGTTTGTCTAATATTAAATTGAACAGCAGTTCCTGCATTAAAGTCGAAAACACCTTGACTCCAGTCTCCTTCTGATGGTGGAACAAATTCTGTTTCATAAATTGCTCCAAAACGAGGGTCTAATTGATCTGTAAACACTAATTCATCATAGTCAATTGTTTTATGAACATATTGTGCTCCCGCACCGATTTGGAACATCAAATCTGGTGTGGCACGAATTTGTTTTGCATAAGCTAAACCACCTTGAAATGTATTCAAACAATTTTCTCCTTGTGTGTTTCTTGTTAAATATGCTCCGATACCACCTTGAGCAAATTTTACGTCATAATAGTCAAAACTGATACTTTCTGTACCCCATTCTCCTGGAATGCTAGTCCAAAGGTGACGGTCTGTTACAGTTCCACGTAAACCTGGATTTATACCTGTCATCGCAGGATTATAATATGTCTCTTTCAAATAGAATTGAGAGTAGTTCGGATCTTGTGCCTGTAACATGTTTGCAAAAAGCAAAGATGTTATTAAAGCAATAATAGAAGTGTAAATCTTTCTCATTGTTTTCTATCTATTGTAATTCTTATTCAATTTTACAGCATAGTGTTTTTTTAGATACTATGCAGATGTGCAAATATATGAAAAAAAATATAGATTGCTTTAAATGTCCTCTTTTTTTTGAGGGTTTAAGGAAAAAATGTGTTCGTAAATTTCTTGTACGTTTTTTAGATTGTTGAAATATAAAGGGTTATGTTGAAATCTTGTTAGAAATAGTCGTGTTGTAAAATCGAAGGGCATTGTCGCAACTATCATTTTCGTTTTGTTTTTTTATCATGGGATATATACTATATTTGCAATACAATAAAATGAGTGTGCTTACGTTTAGTCTGTGATGCAGTTAAATCATATTTATAAGAGTTTTATAGGCCTGTGTTTATGTCTTGCCTGTTTCTCCTGTTCTTCTCATAAGAAAATGGTGAAAAAGGCTGAACTTGCATATTCTAACGGTGAATATTTAAAGGCTGTCGAATTGTATGAACAGTTGGCGGAGGGGGAAGAATCTAAATATATAAAAAGTTCCTATCAATTTATAATTGCAGAGTGTTATCGTCATTTGAATGATTCAAAAAAGGCTGAAATTGCTTATAAAAAGATTGCGAAACAAAAATCTTCAAAAGAAAAAATGGCCACATATTGGTATGGCTATTATTTATTGAAATCGGAAAAGTATGACGAGGCAGAAAAATGTTTTAAGGCGTATAAAAAATCAACTCCACGTGATCATCGTGGTGCAAATGGCATAGAATCCTGTTCTTTGGCTGTTGCTTATAAAGAAAAACCAACACGGTATGTTGTTGAAAATATCAAAGCTTTGAATACAAAGTATAATGATTTTGGGCCAATGTATTCTGACAATAATTTTGATGCTATCTATTTTACGTCGTCAAGAATAGAGGAAGGGGTAAAACCACAGATAAATCAAGTGTCGGGAATGAATTATACTGATATCTACGAGGCTCGCTATGATCGTAAAGGGAAATGGCAGGCACCGGAAAAAATCCTTGACTCTACGGTTAATTGTGAGTTTGATGATGGAAATGTGTCTATTTCGTCTGATGGTTTTACAATGTATTTTACTCGCTGTCTGCAAGAGTTGGGAAAGAATCTTGGATGTCAGATTTATACAAATACATACAGAAATGGAGCGTGGCATTCTACTCAGTTAGTGGAAATTGTTCCTGATTCAATTTCTATAGGTCAACCTGCAATTTCTCCAGATGGCTTGACATTGTATTTTTCTTCCCGAATGAAAGGTGGACATGGTGGATCGGATATATGGAAAGTGGAAAGGGCCTCGGAAAATGGAATGTGGGGAAGACCGGTGAATTTGGGGGCAAGTATAAATACAGAAGGCGATGAAATGTTTCCTTATGTACGTCAGGACGGAACTTTGTATTTTGCTTCTGATGGTTTACCTGGCATGGGCGGTTTGGATATTTTTAGAGCTGTAAAAAATGACGACGGTAAGTGGACTGTTGTAAATATGCAGTATCCAATAAATTCTTCTCAGGATGATTTTGGAATAGTATTTCAAGGTAACAAGGAAATTGGGTTGCTGACATCAAATAGAAAAGGAACAAGAGGGTTGGAGGATATTTATTCTTTTGAATTACCGGAACTAAAACTTGCAGTAGAAGGTACTATGATAGATGTTTCTATCAATAAACCGATTGTCGAAGGTGATGTTACTTTGATAGGTAGTGACGGCTCCTTACAGACAGCAAAAACGAAACAGGACGGAACGTATCTTTTTAAGTTAGAACAATATGTTGATTATATAATCATTGGTTCTTTTGATGGTTTCTTGAAGAAAAAAGTTAAGATTTCCACGGCAAACATTAGTGATGATACGACTTTTAGTCAGAATCTTGATTTGATAACTATGAGCAAGCCTGTCGAAATTCCTAATATTTATTATGATGCGGGAAAATGGACGTTAAATGATGCTTCAAAAGCAGCATTGGAACAATTAGGAAAATTATTGGAGGATAATCCAAATATTACAATTGAATTGGGAGCGCACACTGATATGGTAGGTGATGCAAATGTGAATCTTCAGCTGTCAAAACGAAGGGCACAGGCAGTTGTAGATTATCTTGCTCAAAAAGGCTATGATGTTGACCGTCTAGTAGCGCAAGGTTATGGTGAATCGAAACCGGTGGTTGTTACAGAAGAGATCGCTAAGTTGGATTCTGCATTTGTTGTTGGAATGGAGTTGTCTCAGGAATTTCTGGAAAAACAGCCTCGTGAAGTTCGCGAAAAAGCAAATCAAATTAACCGACGTACAGAATTACGTATTCTATCAACAGACTATATTCCTAAGCCAGAATATTTTATGCGTCAGAAGAATAATTCTAGGAAAGGAAAATAAGGATAACAAATTCTTTTTATTCTCTGTGAAAATCCAGTTTTGCTTTGTCTAATACTGCGATTATTTTGTCACACCAAACATCAAACTCTTTATCCTGAATTTGGCATTCTTTGTGAGAAAGCATATATTTAACAGTTTCTTTAATTGCTTCGTCAAATCGTCTTGTTGGTACAAAATCAGGTACTAATCGTTTAAGTTTAGTATTGTCGAAAACTACAGAATTTGCTTTGTCTCCAATTAGGCTGCCTTTAAAATCATAGTTGCTGCATTCTACAAGAAAATCAGATGAAACATGGACTGCATGTAATGTCACGCCTAAAGCATCTGCTATACATTGGTAGATTTGATTCCAGGTAAGTGATTCGTCACTTGTTATTTGCACCGATTCTCCTATTGCATGAATGTTTCCTAATAATCCTACAAATGCTTTTGCAAAATCGCTGTTGTGTGTCATTGTCCATAAAGAAGTTCCATCACCATGTATGATGACTGGCTTTCCTTCCAACATTCTTTGTAATACTTGCCAGCTTCCTTTTGTACCATGAACTCCAAGAGGTACAGAACGTTCATCGTATGTGTGGCTTGGTCGAACAATTGTTATAGGGAAACCGTTCTCTCTATATTTTTTAATAAGGAATTCTTCACAGGCAATTTTATTTCTGGAATATTCCCAAAATGGATTCGAAAGTGGGGTACTTTCTGTTATTATATAGTCGGAAAGTGGTTTTTGATATGCCGAAGCAGAACTTATGAAAATATATTGTTTTGTCTTTCCGTAGAAAAGCCTATAATCTCTTTCTACTTGAGCTGGAACAAAGGCAAAGAAGTTTACAACAACATCAAAAGACAGATTTTTGATGCAGGTTTCCATTGCTTGCTCGTCATTTTGGTCACATGTAAGCCAAGTAATTCCTTGTGGGAAATCATTTTTTCTATTTCCGCGGTTTAGCAGATAAAGATTGTGTTTTTGCTCTAGTAAAAGTCTTGTGATGGCAGAACTAATCGTTCCGGTTCCTCCAATAAGTAGTATGTTCAAGTTATTTAGTATTAGTGGTTATATATTGTAAAGATATTTGTTTTGTATGATATTCTAATCTAGATATAATTCTGTACTTACGACTTCGTCCATACGAATATCCCATGGAGCACAGTCTATTTTAGGAACAATTTGCCAAGGGAAGCATATTCCCATTTTATGGCAATCTGTTTGTGGAAGAAATCTATCGTAGAATCCTTTCCCACGTCCCATTCTTCCCCCGTCTTTGTCAAATGCAAGACCGGGAATGATGCAAAGATCTATTTTTTTGTAGTTTGTGAAGATTGTACCTGTTGGTTCGCTAATACCAAATTCTCCTACAACCATATTTGATATATCTGTGAATTGGTATAGTTCTAATTTCTCTCCAACAACTTTAGGCAAAAGAATAGTTTTTTCTTGAGCCCATTTTTGAATAATGTCGTGTGTGTTGACTTCGTCAGGCAATGACCAAAACCAAAGTATGATGTTTGATTTCTGAAAGAATTCGTTTTTTTCAATTTCTTTACAGATTTCAATAGAGTACTTTTCAAGTTCTTTTGCAGTTTTGCTTCTTGTAAGTGAAAGCATTGCTTTGCGTATGGTCATTTTCATAGTGGTAGTATTTTATAAAAAAAGAGAC
This sequence comes from Bacteroidales bacterium, assembly GCA_024409235.1. Taxonomy (GTDB): domain Bacteria; phylum Bacteroidota; class Bacteroidia; order Bacteroidales; family UBA1715; genus UBA1715. Next base: position 32,202 of record JAKSUA010000012.1, read on the forward strand.
GCCGGAAAGCGTCTCTCGGTATGATTATAGAGTTTTTAAATAAGACTCAACATTCTTTCGGATTCTTTCGGCAATATCCGTGTCGGTTCCACGGTTTTTAACAAACGTGTCACCTGTAATATGCTCAAATAATTCAATATAACGATCGCTGATAGATGTAACGATTTGTGTAGTCATTTCGGGAACTTGTTGTCCTTCTTTTCCTTGGAAACCATTTTCCATTAACCATTCGCGTACGAATTCTTTTGAAAGTTGTTTTTGAGCTTCGCCTTTTTCAAAACGTTCAGCATATCCATCAGCATAGAAATAACGAGAAGAATCAGGAGTGTGAATTTCGTCAATTAGATAGATTTTTCCATCTTTTTTACCAAATTCATATTTTGTATCAACTAAGATAAGGCCGCGTTTTGCAGCAATTTCTGTTCCTCTGTTGAATAATGCCAATGTATATTTTTCTAGGATTTCATAATCTTCTTTAGAAACAAGTCCACGACTTAGTATTTCTTCTTTTGAAATATCTTGATCGTGTTCTCCGATTTCAGCTTTTGTTGTTGGAGTGATGATAGGAGTAGGAAATTTTTGGTTTTCCTTCATTCCTTCAGGAAGTTTAATGCCGCATAATTCACGTGCACCAGCTTTGTATGCTCTCCAAGCACTACCACATAGATATGCACGTACGATCATTTCTACAGGAAAACCTTCACATTTCAAACCAACAGTTACCATTGGATCTGGGTTTGCAAGTTTCCAGTTTGGACAAATATCTTTTGTTTCGTCAAGGAATTTAGAAGCAATTTGATTCAACATTTGTCCTTTGTAAGGAATACCTTTTGGAAGGATAACATCGAAAGCCGAAATACGGTCTGTTGCAACCATTACAAGAATATCGTTGTTGATGCTGTACACATCACGAACTTTTCCGTTGTAAACGTTAGTTTGACCAGGAAAATTAAAACTAGTTTTTGTTAATGCATCCATTATAATAAAATTTATATTTTTTGTTCTTTTTCAAAGGCGGCAATAATGGTCGAAACCAATCTATGACGCACAATATCTTTTTCGTTAAAGTGAATAGTTCCAATACCTTTTTTCTTTTCAAGCATTGCTATTGCTCGTTCTAAACCAGACTTGCTTTTGTCTGGAAGGTCGATTTGGGTGATATCGCCTGTAACGATGAATTTTGCATGTTCGCCCATACGGGTAAGGAACATTTTTAATTGATTTAATGTCGCGTTTTGTGCTTCATCAAGAATTACAAAGGCGTTATTTAATGTTCTTCCTCGCATGTAAGCTAAAGGTGCTATTTGAATAACATTTGTATCAATAAGCTCTTGTAATTTTCTTGGCTGTAGCATGTCCTGCAACGCGTCGTAAAGTGGTTGCAGATAAGGATTCAATTTTTCTCGTAGGTCACCAGGAAGAAAACCTAATTTTTCTTCGGCTTCAACAGCGGGACGACAAAGAATTATTCTTTGTACTGCTTTATCTTTTAGAGCTTTCACAGCTAAAGCAACGGCTGTATAAGTTTTACCTGTACCTGCTGGACCAACAGCAAACAATAAATCATTTTCTACGCAAAGCGTAACCATTTTCTTTTGGTTCGTTGTGCGGGCTTTTATAGGTTTCCCGTCGCTTCCGTAAAATAATATTTCGTTGTTAGGGTTCTCGTTTCCATAAAGGCATTCATTTGTTTCGTAACAAGATAGTATATCTTGAATTTGTTGTTTTGAAATTCCATGATACCGTTGGGTATGGGTTAAAATTTTATGGAATTGTCTCTCAAAATTGTCGATTTCCTTTTGACTGCCAATTAAATGGATTTCATTTCCTCTTGCAATTAGTTTAAGTTTTGGAAAGAATTTCTTGATGACTTCAAATTTATCATTTTGTATCCCAAAAATATCTATTGGGTCAACAGTGTCTAAATATAAAATTTGTTCAGTCATTTTGATTGCAAGAATTTTGTTATATCTTTGGAAACAAATGTACTAATTTATTTTTTTTCTTTTTGCTGATTAACGTTAAAAAGTATGGTTACTGTTTCTCTCACTACAGATTGGGGTAAAACTGGTTTATATACTGGTGTTTTTAAGGCTAAATTAGTGCAGAAATTACCTGGAGTTCAGATTGTTGATATTTCTCATGAAATAGATCCTTTTAAAGTTGAGTCTGCAGTATTTTCTTTAAAAAACGCTATACCTTATTTCTCTCCGAAAACAATTCATGTGGTAAGTGTAGCAGCAAAGAATCTCGGAAGAAATGCTCATAAAAATAGAGAGTTTATTTGTTTTCAGCATAACTATCAGTACTTTATTGGACCTAATAATGGTTTATGGGAATTGTTGTTTGAAAAACCGATAACGGATGTTTTTAAAATTGAATTACCTCAAAAACGATTATATTCTGACAGTTTTGTTGAGTCAGACATTTTTGTGGATGTAATCAGTAAATTAGCTTTAGGTACAGGTCCGGATCGTATAGGTGAAAGAACTGAATTTTTTAGAGGGCAGATTTTTGGAAAACCGGAAATAGGGCCTGATGAGATAAAAGGTGCGATTATGTATTTTGATGTATATGGTAATGGTGTATCGAATGTGTCAAAAGCAAAGTTTGAAGAAATTAGAAAGGGACGTGCTTTTTCAATAACCATTGGTCGTGCTTCTATAACTACAGATGAAATTTCTCAAGATTATATACCAACGAAACATCCTATAATTGCTTTGTTTAATTCGGCGGGATTGTTGGAACTTGCGATGCCGTTTATGTCGTTACAAAGCTTTTTAAATATTGAATCACAAACAGGTTTTTGGATTCGTTTTTTTGAAACAGAAGAAGCTTTCGAATTAAAATAAAAATCCCGAAAGTTTCTGTACTTCCGGGACTTTGCTTTTTATCTAGTTCTTTCTAGTTGCTGGTGTACTACGTGGTGTAGCTTGTTGACCAGGTGATTTAGTTTCTGTGTTGTTTGTTTTACGAACATCTGTTGTGCCATTTGTTCCTGCTTTTTCTCTGTGAGCTGTGTTTTGCTGTTTTGCAGGTTCAGCTTTTTGTGGTTTTGCAGGTGTAACGTTATGTTTGTCATTATGATTTGGTACAGAATGCTGTTCGTAGTGTTTTGGTGTAGCTTTTTGTGGAACATTAGAATGGTATGGATATGGGGTCACGTGAATTACTCTCGGATTCATATCCTTTGTTGTCGAAATGTATATTTTATTTTCGCCTGTAAAAGTTGCTGTTACTTTTGAATTTTTTTGAATCGTTATTTTACAATTATACAATAAATCAGGTCTTGCATTTTCTGTATAAATTTTCATGTTGTAAGTGCCTTTAGGTAAATTAGTGATATTTACTTGGCTTTTGTATGAATAATACTTCTGACCATTAATATATACTGAAAAAGGAACATCGATTTTACCTTTTACGATTAGTTCTGATGCAAATATTTGAACTGTGCTAAATACGATTGCTAAAATTGTCATTAAGCGTTTCATAACTATATCCTCCTATATTTAAAATTTAACTTTGAATGAAGATATTCAAAACTTGTGCCAAAAATTCCGAATGTTATTTATTTTATTGAAAATCATTCTATTACAAAATAAGAACGAGACGAATCTCATCCTTATTTGCTTTATAATTGTTGATATTAATATTCAAATTTGCCAAACTCGCTTTCTATGATTAACTCTTTCTTGCTTGAGGCTTCAATATGACCGACTATTTTTGCATCAATATCGAACGATTTTGAAATATCAATAACCTGTTGAGCATTTTCTGGTGAAACATAAACTTCAAGTCTGTGTCCCATATTAAATACTTTGTACATTTCTTTCCAATCTGTTCCGCTTTGTTCGTGAATGGTTTTGAAAAGTGGAGGTACAGGAAACATGTTGTTTTTTACAACTTTTAAATTGTCTATAAAATGTAGGATTTTTGTTTGAGCTCCTCCGGAACAGTGTACCATACCATGAATTTGTGGACGCATTGCATCCAATAGCTTCTTTACAACAGGAGCGTATGTTCTTGTTGGTGATAAAACTAATTTTCCTGCATCAATAGGTGAGTCTTTTACTGTATCGGTTAACTTTAATTTCCCTGAATAAACCAAGTCTTCTGGAACTGCTGCGTCATAGCTTTCAGGATATTTTTTTGCTAAATATTTTCCGAATACGTCATGACGTGCGGAAGTTAAACCGTTACTTCCCATACCTCCGTTGTATTCTTTTTCGTATGTAGCTTTTCCGTATGAAGCAAGACCTACGATAACATCACCAGCTTTTATGTTTGCATTGTTTATCACGTCGCTTCTTTTCATGCGGCATGTAACAGTGCTGTCAACGATGATTGTTCGTACCAAGTCGCCCACATCAGCAGTTTCTCCTCCTGTTGCATATACACCAACTCCCATTTCTCGTAATTCAGCAAGTAGCTCATCTGTACCATTTATTATTGCAGAAATCACTTCTCCTGGTACTAATAACTTATTTCTACCGATTGTTGAGGAAACAAGAATGTTATCCACAGCTCCTACGCATAATAAATCGTCAATGTTCATTATAAGGGCATCTTGGGCAATACCTTTCCAAACAGATAAATCTCCCGTTTCTTTCCAATATAAATATGCTAAAGAAGATTTTGTGCCGGCTCCATCTGCATGCATTATATTGCAGTAATCTGGATCACCGCCTAAAATGTCAGGAATAATTTTACAGAATGCTTGAGGATATAATCCCTTGTCAATGTTTTTAATAGCATTGTGAACGTCTTCTTTTCCTGCCGAAACGCCACGTTGCATATATCGCGATTCAACTGCCATATTATTTATTGAAGTTTGTTGATGTAACTTTAAATTCTGTTCTTCTGTTTATCTGGTGACAAATTTCCTGTTGTTCGCTATTTAAGCTTTGTATAAACTCTGGGGTTAATTTGTCTCCAACGTTTAGAAATTTGTATAAGGATGCGGTTTTATGGTCAACTACTTTTGGTTGAGTGGCACCATATCCTTTTGCTGTTAGTCGATTTTTATCTATTCCTTTATTAATAAGGAAATTGACAACCGATTGTGCTCTGCGTTGAGAAAGTTCTTCGTTTGTCATTTTGTTGCCAACACGATAATCTGTATGTGAACTTAGCTCTATTATAATGTGAGGGTTGTCAATCAGTGTTTCGTATAATTTATTTAGCGATACAATTGATTCTGGACGTAAATCCCAAAGATTTACATCATATAAAACATTTTGTACCTCAATAGGAGAGTCTAATTGAGTCATATATAAATTAACGTCGAAGTTTTTGTCTTCTTTTCTTCCGTACGTTGAAATTTTATATTTACTATTTAAATATCCTTCATGGATGCTTAAAAGAACATAATTTGTTTGTGGATTTAAATCAAATTCATAATCTCCATTTTCGTTTGTTGTTGTTTCTATTGATGTACCGTCGCTGCCAATCAAACTGACAGTAGCGTTTGCAATAGGTTTTTCGGTTATTTCATCTAAAACTTGTCCTTTTACTTTGAAATGTAATTTTATGATAGAAAAATGATAGATGTCATCATATCCTTTTCCTCCTGGACGATTGGAACTGAAATAACCCTCTTCTAAAGAATCTCTGAATGTTATTCCAAAATCATCAGAAGGTGAGTTTATTGGACTCATGAGATTTAATGTGTATGGTTTCCCTTTTGCATCATAGTTGACTCTGAAAATATCAAGTCCACCCATTCCAATGTGCCCATTAGATGAAAAATATAAAATGCTGTCTGCACTTCTATAGTAAGGGAATAATTCATCTCCATCTGTGTTGACTACTTCTCCTGCATTTTTAGGCTTACCCCATTTCTCTTTAGAGGATGCTCTTGTACAATACCAAATATCGTATCCTCCATATCCTCCAGGTCTGTTTGATGCAAAATAGATTTTTAAACCATCTGCAGATACGCATGGATGAACGTAATCACTAGTATCATTTGGAATTTCTGATAAATCAAGAACGTTTGGTTTATCCCATGAAGAACCGATTTTTGAAGACGACATTATCTTACATTGATAGTGATTGTCTCCATAATTGCATTGGGTATAGAAAATAAAATTGCCGTCTTTAGTAAGGCTTGGCGAACCTTCTTCATTTGTCGTGTTTATTTGCTCTGAAATTGAATTTGGTGATAGCCAGAGTCCTTTTGAATCTTCTTTAGAGGAGAATATATCACAAAAATGCTGACCGCTTCCTCCATGAATTCTATCTCCGTTTGAATTTGTTCTTGAAGATGAAAAATAAATTAAGTTACTTTTTCCGTCATCCAAGAAAAAAGGAGAGAAGTCTGACGATTCGCTGTTGATATATGCAAGATTTGTGATTTTATAGTTTGTAGGATTTTTCAACCATTTTTTTGCAGTTCTGCATGATTCAACTCCTTTCTCTCCACGTTTGTCGGAGGGAACCAACTCATTATATTTATTGTAATAGGTAATTGCTTTGTCGAAATTCTGATTCATTCGCATAGCATCAGCACAATATAAGTAAACAATAGGATCTTGATAATTGAGTTCTATTGCTTTATTTAACCATAATTGTGCATGTAATGGTTCTGAAATGTGACGATAACAATACCCGATTTTGTATGCAATAGTTGCTTTTAGAGGATCTTCGTTTTCTATTTGCGAGAATAAACTTTTATAATTATTTATTGCAAAAGTGTATTCGTTAGCTTTCAAAGCATTGTCTGCTATTTTTTGTAATGTTCTTTGGCAGAAAACATTAGGAGAAAGAAATGCAATGAAAAAAATATATAATAAAAAACGTCTCATCCGTAAAATTATATCTTTTCAAAGATACATTATAAATTGAAAAAAACAAAGGAGATTTTTAATCTCCCTTGCTTAGTTGATTGCAATAAGTTCAACTTCGAAAATTAATGTCATATGTGGCTCGATAACTCCACCAGGTGCATTTGCTCCATAAGCTAAATCTGATGGAATAAATAATTTCCATTTTGAACCGACAGGCATTAATTGTAGAGCTTCTACCCATCCTTGAATGACGCCATTAACAGGGAAGGATGCTGGCTGGTTGCGTTGAACAGAGCTGTCAAATACAGTTCCGTTGATTAATGTTCCGTGATAGTGAGTTGTTACTGTATCAGTTGCTTTTGGTTTAGGACCATTTCCTTCTTTTAGAATTTCATATTGTAAACCACTTGGAAGTGTTGTTACGCCAGGACGTTTTGCGTTTTCTTCTAAAAAGTTTTTTCCTTCTGTTATGTTTTTCTCAAATTTCTTTGCGTTGGCATTACTCAAAAATTCTTGAATAGTTGTGTAAGCTTCTTGTAAAGATACTTCTAATGTGTTTCCGCTCATTATGTCTGATAAACCTTTTGCAAACATTTCTGGATTAATTTCTGAAACACCTTCTGCTTTTAGGCTTGTTCCTATGTTCATGCCTAAGCAGTAACTTGCTTTTTCTAAATCTGTTTTTATCATCTTTAAAATATTTTTTACAAAAGTAGTGTTTTTGCGTGAAGAAAATACAAACTTGAACTTTGTTTGTTTTTTTCTTATTTTTGCACAAATTATAACTATGAGATTAATTGAATTTCAACAACAGAACGAAATACCTGAATATTTACGGACAAAATCTGGTTTGGCTAGTCAGATAATTTTCGAAGCTGTTTTTGCTGTAATATTCATTAATATATATAAACCTTTTACTTCCGAAATTTGGGGAAATATTACCTCTTTGGAATATTTCTTATGGTCTTTGGGGATAGTCTTCATTGGAGCTGTTGTTTTAGTCGTAAGTAAAACTATAATGTTTTTTTACGCAAAAAAACATAGAATCTTTTATTGGGTTTATGCTGTTTGGACTTTTATTGATTTGTCGGCAATGGCAGGCTTTTATACTTTAATTGCAAAATATGCAATGCCGAATACATCTCATATAAGCGATGGAACAGAAATGGTAAACTTCTTCTGGTCAACTTTTTCTTCTGCATTCTTTGTCTTGTTGATTCCTGCAATGATAGCTTGGTTGTACCTAGCTTTTTCTCAGAAAAAAATTGATTTGCAGAAACTCCAGAACTTACTAAGAGAAAATCCTTCTGTTGCTATAGATCAACCATCAGTATTACATTTTAAAGATGAAAAAGGCGAAGTGAAATTCTCGATAAAATCTGAATATGTTATATGGATAGAAGCTGCTGATAATTATGTTGTAATAAAATATCAAAATCAGGAGAAGATATCTGAATTTGTTTTGCGTAACTCTTTGAAACATTTAGCTGATGATTTAAAAAAATCAACGTTGTTTCGTTGCCATCGGTCTTTTATGGTAAATTTTGACCATGCTGTTGCTTTACGTAAAGGTCAAGACGGATTAATTATAGAGTTAGATATTCAACCTGTAAAATCAATCCCTGTTTCAAAAACATATAAAGAAGACGCATCACGTGCGTTTATGCAATATACAACTAGCAAGTAGTTGATTCTATTTTTGTAGTTCTTGTTTGATAATATTGCTGACTTTATTTGACAACAGAACAGCGTCATTTTCGCTTAATCCTTGAACTGATATAGGTTCTCCAAAGCATACAGTGACTTTTGTTGGTCGAAAACGGATGTTTGAACGTGACCATGCTTTTGCTGAGTTTTTTATAGTTACGGGAACTATGTCTGTTTGGGAACTGATTGCAAGTTTAAAACCACCTTTCTTGAAAGAGTTTAGATTTCCATCCTTTGTTCTTGTGCCTTCTGGAAAAATTGCGATATCCATTCCTTGAGAAATCAAATCAACAGCATGGCGCATACTTGTTGCAGATTTTTGTGCATTTCCTCGCTCGATAAAAATCATTTGTATTTTTTTTAGCATGAAGCCTGTAAAGATGTTGTGTCTTAGTTCTTCTTTTGCTAAGAAATGCAGCATTCGTTTCGAGGCATAAAATAAACATGGAATATCAAAAAAGGAAGAGTGATTTGCCATGAAAATATAGTTCTTGTTTGGATCAAGATGTTCAATCCCTTTGGATTTTATTGGACTCAAGACGATGAACGAATTGACTGGAGCCCAAAGGTGTACTGTAAGCCAAAGGGTTGCTTTTGAAGGCAAAAATAGGGTAAGTATGTAAACAAAAAATAGTGTCCAAAAACCAAGTAAAACTAGTTGTATAATATTTAGAATTATCATAAAGGTTATGTTTTTCTGTAAAAAAATGAGTATGTCTTTATAAAAGATTATTTTTACAAAGAAAAAGATTTTTTTGATATGAATGGTAAAATCTATTTAATTCCTACGGAAATGGGTGAACAAGATTCCTCACGTTTGTTTCCTTCTTATAATCTAAGCATTATAGAACATGTTGATTTTTATATTGTAGAGAATGTAAGAACGGTTCGTAGGTTTATTAAAAAAGTTTGTCCGACAAAGAAAATAGAAGATGTCGTTTTTTATGAAATAAACAAACATTCCCCTGCAGAACAATTACAGGAAATGATGAAACCTTTATTTGAGGGGAAAGATATTGGAGTTGTAAGTGAAGCAGGAATGCCATGTATTGCTGATCCCGGTAATATGGTTGTGGCAGAAGCGCACAGAAAAAATGTGCAGGTTGTTCCGTTGGTTGGTCCAAATTCCATTATAATGGCATTAATTGCCTCTGGTTTCAATGGTCAGAATTTTACTTTTCATGGATATGTACCAATAAAAGATGATCGTAAAAAAACGATTCTTGCATGGGAGTCTGTTGCATTTAAAACAGGACAAACGCAAATTTTTATGGAAACTCCGTATCGAAATCAACAGTTGCTTGAAGATTTGCTAAATATCCTGAAACCATCCACTAGGTTGTGTGTTGCAACAGACATAACATTGCCGACGGAATCTATAAAAACGTATTCGGTGTCAGAGTGGAAGAGTAAGAAGGTTGATTTACAAAAACGTCCGTCCATATTTTTAATATTGTAAACAGTAAATGTGAAAAAAAATGTATCTTGCGTGGCAACAATGGTAATATGGCAAAGAAAAAAATAGAGCTGGAATTTGAGATGAATACAATGCCGGGAGTTTTGTATAAGCGTTTTGCTACTCCGGATGGCTTGGCCACATGGTTTGCTGATGCTGTTGTATGTGACGGGGATGAAATATATTCTTTCCTGTGGGGAAAAGATGTTATAACTCGTGCATTTTTGTTGGGTGCAAAAGAAAATAAGTTTGTACGCTTTCGTTGGGAAGATGACGACGAAGATGATTATTTCGAATTTGAAATTTTAGAGAGTGAATTGTCGGGCGTCATCACGTTGAAAGTTATTGATTTTTCCGAAGAGGACGAATATGAAGATGTTGTGAGGCTCTGGAATTTTCAGATAGAAAGTTTGAAAAGAATTTTAGCTGCGTAGTTGGGTATGTTAGGTGTAAAAAAATTAGACATATTTATTTTAAAATCATATTTGTTGCCTTTACTCATAACTTTTTTTGTAACAACATTCCTGTTGTTAATGCAGTTTCTTTGGCGTTATATTGATGATTTGGTTGGTAAGGGGTTGGAAATGAATGTGATATTGGAATTGTTCTTCTTCGCAGCTATGGGTATCCTGCAGATGTCGTTGCCATTAGCAGTGTTGTGCGCATCAATATTTGCTTATGGTAGCATGGGCGATACCAATGAATTGATAGCAATAAAATCTGCCGGGGTTTCATTGTCAAGGATTATGCGTCCTTTGATTATTTTCAATATTTTCTTGATGTTTGGCTCATTTGTGTATGCGAATAATGTGTTGCCATATTCAAATTTACGTTTATGGTCATTGATGTTTGATGTAAGAAATCAACGTCCGGAAATGAATATCAAGGAAGGTGTTTTTTTTGATGGAATAGAACAGGTTCGTTTAAAGATTTCTTCAAAAAATACGGAAACAAATATGATGTATGACATGATGATATACGATCATAGGAATAATTCTGGTAATACAAGTGTAATTATTGCTGATTCGGCAACAATGAAGGTAACTGATGATAAGCAAGCGCTTGTTCTAACATTATATAGTGGGGAATCCTATGAAGATGTAATAGATAGAAGAAATCCGGAAGTTTATAGACAAAGCCGGCCTTTCCGACAATATTCGTTTGATAAACAGCAAGTGTTGTTTGAGTTGGAAGACTATGCGTTTAATAGAACCAATATGGATTTGTTTAAACATAATTCTCAAATGCAGAATGTCTTGCAGTTAGATTATATGATAGATTCTTTATCGTTAAATTATAAAGAGCATAATGCGAGGTCATTTAAACAGTATTATATTAATAATGTATATAAGTATAGGGATGAAAACGGAAATGGTACCGTTATTACTTTGGATTCGTTAAGAAAAACCTTTTCTAATGCCGAGGATTTAGCTGTTGTAATGAGAGCAGCTAACGTCGCAAGAACTTCAGAATCTTTTTTGCTCGCCGCTGTCGATAGTAATATCGATCAAGAAAAGGGATTAAATAAGTTACGTATAGAATGGCATAAAAAGTTCACACTAGGATTTGCCTGTTTAATCATGTTTTTTGTTGGTGCTCCCTTTGGTGCTCTGGTAAAAAAAGGTGGTTTTGGAATCCCGGTAATATTTTCTTTTATCTTTTACTTATTATATTATGTATTAACAATGATAGGAGAGAAGAGTGTGAAGGCTGCGTCTGTTAGCACTTGGTTTGGAATGTGGTTCCCTATAGTGATAATTATGATAGTGGGAGTTTATTTTACTAAGTTGGCAATGAATGATAAGGAGTTGCCTTCTCCTGTTCCTTTTTTGAAGAATATATCTTCAAAGATATTGGCGAAAAAAATGAAATTAAATAAAAAATAGAACTATGAAACTTACAAAACAAGTTGCCGTTGATTTAATGGCCGCTATGAAAAATCAGGAAAAGGGCAAACTGGATGCTCTACGTTCTTTAAAAACAGCATTTATTTTAGCAAAATCAGAAACTGGTGCTACAGATTTAGCAGATGACGAGGAACTGAAGATAGTTCAAAAGCTAATAAAACAAAGACGTGACTCTGCAGCTGAATATATTGCTAATAATCGTCAGGATCTTGCTGATAAGGAAAACTCTGAGGCTGATGTTTTATCTGCATATTTGCCAAAACAGTTAAGCGTTGAAGAAATTACAGATGTTGTAAAACAGATTATTGCAGAAGTTGGCGCTACTTCAATGAAGGAAATGGGAAAAGTTATGGGAATAGCAAGTAAGAAATTGGCAGGCTCGGCTGACGGTAAAGCTATTTCAGATGTTGTAAAAACGCTTCTTTCGTAGAAATACACGTCTTAAATAGAATGATTTTAACAAAATCATTGCAATCATAAAAAAAATATATTTTCTTTACGCACTAATTTCTTGAAGACGAAAAAAGCAAGATGAGTAGATTTGTGAAGTTGATTCCCAAAATAGTTATTGTTTCTTTTGCAATAATTCATTTTTCTATAGATTCTTTTGCACAATTGAATCCTCGAAGCACGTTGTATTCTTTTCATCAGTCTTCATACAATCCCGCAGTTTGTGGAGCTTATGATTATGGATCTGCAGATTTGGTTATAAGAAAGCAATATCTAGGTTTTGAAGGAAATTCTGGACCAGCATCAACATGGTTTGATTTTTCAATGCCAATAAAGAGCTTGAATAGTGGGGCAGGATTGTCTATAGCACAAACAAAGGAGGGTTTTGAAAAACGATTGTCTGCAAAATTGAATTATGCTTATCATTTGAATATTGGTGTTGGTTCTTTAGGATTTGGTTTAAGTGCTGGTCTCAATAATGCTGGATGGGATTTTAGTAATGCTATATATCCAGATGGTACCTCAGATAATTTTATTGAGTCAACAATTGCTTCACAGGAGAGTTTTTCTAATTTGTTGTTAGGCTTTGGAATGTTTTATAAACGAGGTGGTCTGTATGCTGCTGCTGCTGTTACAGAACTTAACGAGCCTGCATTAAAATATGAAACTGGAAAAACAGACTATTTAAAAAGACATTATTGGCTGTCTGGCGGATATGAATATCAGTTGTCTAATCCCAAATGGTCGTTATATCCTTCAATGACGTTAAAGACAACTTTCTCTGATTGGCAGGCAAGTTTTGATTGTAGAGCAATCTATAATAATTTTATAATAGGAGGCATTTGTTATACTAGCAGCAATGATATTTCGATAAATATAGGTGCTCAGTTTGCTGATGGAACAAAGTTGGATGGTTTGAAAGCAATTTTTTCTTATGATATTGTAACCTCAAAAATAGGAGGAGAAAGTGCTGGTAGTCTTGAATTTATGGTGTCGTATGATTTTAATATTTTTGTTGAAAAAGAAAATAAGACTTATAAAAGTGTAAGATTTTTGTAGGATATTAAGAAAAAACTATTACCTTGCGAATTATTTTAATATGAATACATATGAAAAAGTTATTGTTCTTTAGTTCAGTTATCGCCTTGATGGTAAGTTGTTCATCGAACTACCAAACAGGTGAGTTGTCTGGTACGCAGGCAAGACCGGTATGGGATAATGAAGTTCCATTTGGGATGTTGTTTATTCCTCAGGGAAGTTTGAATGTTGGTCCAAGTGATCAAGATGTTGCGTGGGCAAACACAGCTCAGAATAGAAATGTGTCTGTTCAGTCATTTTGGATGGATGAGACAGAAATAACAAATAACGAATATCGTCAATTTGTTGATTGGGTTCGTGACTCTTTGGCTTATGTAACTTTGAAAGAAGATGCAGGTAAGGAAGATTTGTTTGTTACTGTAAATGAATTTGGCGAAGACCTTGATGATGATGAGCAATATATCGATTGGTCTAAACCTATTGATTGGAACGAAGCTGAAAACAGAGAAGCTTTGTTGTCTTTCTTTTTACAAGGTGACGAAAGATTTTATAAAAAACATGAATTAGATGTTCGTCGTTTGAACTTTACGTATTATTGGATGGATTTCAAGCAGGCTGCTGAAAAACATAAAGTAAACGGAAAAGAAAACCGTGCATATAATTACAAAACTGGTAAATACGAAGGTGAAGTACTTCGTGCAGATGGAACAAGACAAGCAATAAAGGACAGATCTTCATATATAGTAAAAGAAGAAATCAATGTATATCCAGACACTTTATGTTGGGTTAGTGATTATACATATTCTTACAATGATCCAATGTCAGCAATGTATTTCTGGCATCCTGCGTATGATCATTATCCAGTTGTAGGTGTTTCTTGGAAACAAGCTGTAGCATTCAGCATTTGGAGAACTCAATTGAAAAATGGATTCTTGAGAAGTATGAAGAAAGTTATCGTAAACGATTATCGTTTGCCTTCAGAAACAGAATGGGAATATGCTGCAAGAGGTGGTTTGGAATCATCTCCATATCCATGGGGTGGTAATTATACAAGAAACTATTTAGGCTGTTTTATTGCAAACTTCAAACCTTTACGTGGTAACTATACTGATGATGGTGGTATTCAAACTATCGTAGTTGCTCACTATGAACCAAATGAATGGGGCTTGTATGATATGGCAGGAAACGTTGCTGAGTGGACTCAAACAGCATTTGATGAGAGTGCATATAGCTTCACAGGTGATATGAATACTGATAATTACTATAGTGCATTGGACGATGATCCGATAGTAATGAAAAGAAAAGTTGTTCGTGGTGGTTCTTGGAAAGATATCGCATATTATATGCAATGTAGCTCAAGAACTTATGAATACCAAGATTCTGCAAAAAGTTACATTGGCTTTAGATGTGTACAGACTTACTTGGGTCGTTCTTTCGGACAAGATTCACAAGATTCACAAGTATATTAATCGTTAAAAAAAGAAATAGAGTATTTAAACATTAAATTCGTTAAAAGTTATGATGAGTATTTCAGAATTAGTAGAAACCGATGGATGGAAGAAGTTTATGGCGAAAGTCTATGGTTGGGGAGCATCTGTCGTAATGATCGGGGCATTGTTCAAAATCCAACACTATCCTGGTGCAGGTCCTATGCTTGTAGTTGGTCTTTTGACAGAAGCTGTTATTTTCTTCTTCTCTGCTTTCGAACCTGTTCATGCTGAAATCGACTGGACTTTAGTATATCCTGAATTGATTCCAACTCCAGAAGGGGAAGAAATCGAAGGTATTCAAGATACAACTCCGTTGACAACATTCTTGAAAGATAAATTGTCTGGAAAAATTGAAGGCGGCTTTGGTGGTGGCTCTGGTTCTGGAAAACAGGGTGGTGCTGCACTTGAGAAATTTGATGAATTATTAGAACAAGGAAAGCTTGGTCCAGAATTGTTTGAAAGATTAGGGAATAATTTGGAGACATTAAATAATAATGTTACAAATATGAATGATATCTCTAATGCTGCTATTGCTACTAATTCTTATGTAGAAAACATAAACAATGCAACAGGTTCTGTTTCTTCATTGTCTGGTGCGTTTGCTTCTTCTGCTGATAAACTTTCTCATTCAGTAGATTCTATTGCAACATCTGCACAACAAGCAGCAAACTCAATCGCAGAATCAGGAAGCAAGTCTTCTCAATTGATAGCTTCTTCTGCTGAACAAACTGCTGGTATTATTGCAACATCAGGTCAAAGCTATCAACAAATGTTGGAGAACCTTAATGCTAACTTCTCTACAATTGGAAATAGCTCAAAAGCTCAAGCTGAACAACAAGAGGCTCTTACTAAGAACTTGTCTGCATTGAATGCTGTATATGAATTACAATTGCAAAATTCAAGTAAAAATCTTAATGCTACAGATGAAATCACTTCTGGTATTAATTCAATTATGGCTGATTTGCAATCTACAGCAAATGATGTTGCTCAATATAAAGCTGAAATCTCTAAATTAAGTCAAAACTTGTCTGCTCTTAATACAGTATATGGTAATATGCTTAATGCAATGAGCATTAGATAATTTTATTAAGAATTTATTTAAATATATTTAGATAATGGGACACGGAAAAGAAACGCCGAGACAGAAGATGATAGGTATGATGTACCTATTCTATACTGCGTTGATGGCGTTGAACGTTTCAAAGGATGTGCTTGATTCTTTTATAAAAATCAATAACTCCTTAAACGAAACAAACACGAACTTTATCAGCAAAAACCAAATTGCATATAGTGCGATAGAGAAGGCTTATTTAGCGAATCCAGGTAAAGCTCAAGCTATACATGATTTGTCTGGCATTTTGAAACAAAAAGCAGATAGTCTTGTTGCTGAAATGCAATATTATAAAGATACAATTATCTTTTATGCTGATAAAATTGATAGAAGTACTTGCTTTATGCTTCCTGAAACTGGAAGTACTCGTTTATATGTTGTAAATGAGGAAGGCGATACTGTTTCATTGGAAGCTCAATGTCAGTCTAAAGACAATTTGGATATTGCTTCTCAGATTATGGTTGGTAATGACCAAGGATTGAGTGAAAATTGTGGTGGTGCAAAATTAAAACAGTCTATTATCAATTTTAGAGAATGGGTTTTAGGTGTTGCTGCTCAGTATGGCTCAGATTCAACATCAATTACTGCTAAAAACATTAATTCTTCATTAAATACTAATGATGCTATAGGACATGAAGGCGGAGTGCAACCATGGGCAAGTGCTCAGTTTGAACATTTACCATTGATGGGTGCGATTACAGTTTTAACACAATGGCAATCAGCAGTTCGTAATGTTGAAGGTGATATTGTAAATTTGATGTATAATCAATTGGATGCTACTTCGTTTAAGTTTAATAAGCTTTCTCCTGTGATTTTAGCTCCAAGTACATATATCATGCAAGGTAATGAATATTCATCACAAATATTCTTGGCTGCATTTGATACGACACAAGCTTTAGATGTATATGTAAATGGAAGAAAACTTCCAATTGATCCTGCAAGTGGTCTTCCTGTTTATAAAGTAAATGGTGGAGGTATTGGTGCTCAAAAATATAATGCGGTGATTAAATTGCCAAAGCCAAATTCGACAGATACATTGTCTTATACAATTTCTGGAGAATATCAGGTTGCAAAACCAAGTTTGGTTGTTTCTCCAACGAAAATGAACGTATTCTATATTGGTCCAGAAAACCCTGTTGAAATATCTGTTCCAGGTGTGCCTGCAGATAAGATTTCAGCGTCTTTAACACCTTCAACTCATGGTTCTATATCAAAAACTTCTGGTGGGAGCTATATAGTAAAGGTATCACGACCTGGGAAATGTTCTATTGCTGTTGTTGCAGATATCAATGGCAAAAAACAAAATATGGGTAGTGTTGAATTCCGTATTAAGACTGTTCCTGACCCAGTTGCACAAGTGTTGGGTATGAATGGTGGTGATATTGAAAAATCAAGATTGCAAGCTGCTCAAACTGTTGATGCTAAGATGAAAGATTTTGATTTCGACTTGTCTTTCAAAGTAACTTCATTTACTGTTAGTGCGCAGGTAGGTGCTTATTTCTTGTCAGAAACTGTTAAAAGTAATAGAATTAATCCTCAGGTAAAACAAAATATCTTTAGCAAGGTATCTAAAGGTTCAAAAGTTTATTTTGAGGATATAAAGGCTGTTGGTCCAGATGGAAAACCAAGAAGTCTTGGCGTATTGAAATTTGTTGTTAAATAGAAAAACCTAAAATTATATAGTTATGAAAAAAATTGGTTTGTTTATTATCGGAATTGCTTTCACATCAGCTTTGTTTGCTCAAGCAAGTGAATATCCTGATAGTCCATATGATAAACCTCATATGAATGACAGAAAGCCTGCTGTTATGCAGCAAATTCGTTATGCAGATGTTATGTGGTCAAAACAAATAGAACGCACATTGCCTCTTCGTGAAAAAATGAATCATCCGTTATATTTCCCAAATAACGAAACTGGAAGAATCGGAACTCGTTTTAGTTTAACTGCATTAACAATTGATGCAATTGAGAAAGGTTATTTGTTCGCTTATGATCCAATGAGTGATGGGGCTGTTCCTATTACACAAGATGATTTCAGAACAAAGTTGGGTGCAAGCGTTGATACTATTTATCTAGAAAATGAAGATGGTACAGAAACTGCAAAAGCTATTGAAAATCAAATGCAACCAAACTCTGTAAAATTCTTGATTTTAAAAGAAGAATGGGTATTTGATAAACAACGTTCTGTAATGGATCCTCGTATTATGTGGATTACAGCACTTCGTGAGTTTGAAAAAGATGGTGAGATTCGTAAATCATTGCCTTATAAGATTTATTATCCTGCTGCTCAACCTATTTTAGCAAGAAATGAATCTTTCAATCCTAATAGCGATGGTGATCAAAAATCATTCTATGATTTATTCCAAAAACGTTATTTCAGTAGTTTCATTTCTCGTGAAAGCAATGTTTTCAATAACCGTGAAGTAAGTTCTTATAAATTTGGTATAGAACAATTATATGAAGCAGAACGTATAAAAACGTTTATCTTCAACTTCGAACATGATTTATGGGAATATTAAACATCTTATTGTTAATAATTATAGAGGGCTTACCAATTTAGGTGAGCCCTCTTTTTTTATATTTGTGGCAAATAATAATTATGAGAAAGATTTTCCGCTTTTTTTGTGTACTTTTTTCCTCTTGCATTGTGATCTCATGTAGTGAAAACACTACTAAAGATACTGGTGAAATTACTGAAGAGATTGAAAAGGATATTTTTATGTATAATATCCGTATAAATGATTTTGATGTTGTTGTTGATACAGTAAAACGAGGTGAAAATGTTACTACGCTATTTTTGAATGCTGGTGTTGATGTGAAAACATGCAACGCTCTTTTAAAACAGTCTGATACAATCTATGATATCAAGAAAAAATTGAAGCTTCGGCCTTATACTAAAATGTTTTCGGATAGTCGTCTCCAGTATTTGATATATGAATATAGTGACGAAAATTATTTGGTATATGATTTAACGGATTCAATTCCTCGAGCATATAAAGGACAAAAGGAAGTTTCTTATAGAGAATGTAAAGCAAAAGGTGAAATAAAAACGTCTTTATGGAATGCTTTAATTGATAATGGACTGAGTCCTAATTTAGCTATGACATTATCGGATGTTTATGCTTGGTCAATTGATTTCTTTGGCTTACAGAAAGGTGATTATTTCAAGGTTGTGTATGTAGAAAAATATATTGATTCCTTACCTGCTGGTTTGGAAGAAGTAAAGTATGCTGTGTTTAATCATATGGGACAGGATTGTTATGCCATTCCTTTTGAACAAGATGGTGTGCGTCAGTATTTTGATATTGATGGTAAATCAACTCGAAAAGTATTCTTGAAGGCTCCCCTGAAATATTCTCGAATCAGTTCATATTTCACTAATTCAAGAAAACATCCTGTTTTAAAGATAGTTCGTCCGCATCATGGAGTGGATTATGCAGCACCGGTTGGAACTCCTGTACATACTATTGGTGATGGTGTGGTTATAAAAAAAGGATATTCTGGTGGAGCGGGAAATATGGTTACAATAAAACATGTACATTCATATACGACATCATACATGCATCGATCGAAATATGCAAAAGGTATAAATGTTGGTAGTCGTGTTCATCAAGGGCAGGTGATAGGTTATGTTGGAAGTACAGGTTTGTCAACTGGGCCGCATTTGGATTTTAGGGTTTATAAAAACGGTACACCAATTAATCCATTAAAAATGGTTTCTCCTCCTACTAGTCCAGTTAAAGAAAAGGATATGCCAATGTTTCGAGCTGTAGCCGACAGTTTGTCGAAAATATTGTCTGAAATTTAACAAATAGAAAATGGAAGAGTTATTGTCTGAGTTAAATAATAGTCAGTTAGATGCTGTTCGGAATGTCGAAGGACCTTGTTTGGTAATTGCAGGTGCGGGTTCAGGAAAAACAAGAGTCTTAACTTATCGAATTGCTTATTTGTTGTCGCAAGGAGTTCCTGCATATAATATTTTGGCTCTAACTTTTACCAATAAGGCTGCCTTAGAAATGAAAGAACGTGTGGCTCGTTTGGTGGGAGAAGATGTGGCGCGTGACTTATATATGGGAACATTTCACTCAATTTTTGCAAAAATATTGAGAATTGAATCAAATTCCCTTCCTGGTTATGATTCAAATTATTCGATTTTAGATACAGAAGATGTAAAGAAACTGATTTCTCAAATTGTTACTTCACTTGGTTTAGATAAGGACACTTATAAAGCAGCAAAAGTTGCTGGAATAATATCAAAAGCAAAAAACGACTTGATACCAGCTGATATGTATGAGTCTTCTGGTATGTGGCAGTATGATCGAATGAATGGAATGCCGGCTGTCGTTAACATCTATAAAGAATATGTTGTAGCTTGTAGAAAATCAAATGCAATGGATTTTGATGATTTGTTGTTAATGACAAATCTTTTGTTTAGAAATAATCCTGCGGTATTGGAAAAATACCAGCGTTTATTTCGATATATCTTGGTTGATGAGTATCAGGATACAAATAGCTGTCAGTATCATATTATCAAAAAACTAGCATTACCGGAAAATAATTTGTGTGTGGTTGGTGATGATGCACAAAGTATTTATTCATTCCGTGGTGCAAAAATTGAAAATATTTTAAGTTTTAGTCAGGACTATAAAAATTATCGATTGTTTAAGTTGGAACAGAATTACCGTTCAACCCAGATAATCGTAAATGCTGCTAATAGTTTAATTCAGAAAAATAAACGTCAGATACCAAAGAAAACGTTTTCTGAACAAGAAATTGGAGATAAAATTGCATTGCTAGAATCTTCTACCGATGCAGAAGAAGGTTTTAAAGTTGCAACGTTAATTTCTGATTTAATACAAAAAGGAGAAAATTATTCTGATTGTGCTATATTGTATAGAACAAATGCTCAGTCTCGTATTATAGAAGAAGCACTAAATAAGAAAAGAATTCCGTGTAAAATTGTAAAAGGAACATCATTCTTTCAACGAAAGGAAATCAAGGATGTGCTTTCGTACGTTCGTGTTGTTATTAATCCTCAAGACGAGATAGCGTTGGAAAGAATTATTAATTATCCTGCACGAAGTATAGGGAACACAACGATAGAAAAATTATCTGCCTTAGCAAAGGCAAATAATCTCGGAGTATGGGAGGTTATGACAAAGATTGAATATTCAGGTGATTTATTTTCTTCTTCAACAAAAACGAAAATAAAGGATTTTGTTGCAATGATGCAGGAATTTATGGCAGATGAACATGAAGCAGATGCATATTCATTGATGAATAGAATTGTTGAGAAAATTAATTTCCAGGAAGCTTTAAATAAAGAATATTCAAAAGAGGATGCACAAGATAGATATGAAAATATCATGGAATTGTTGAATGGAGCAAAAGAGTTTGTAGAAAACGAAATTGACCCTGAAGCAATATTCCTTCATAATTATGTAGAGAAAATCGCGCTGTTGACAGATATAGATGAGGAAGAAATGGATAATCCAAATAAAGTTTTGTTGATGACGGTGCATGCTGCCAAAGGGCTTGAGTTTAAACATTGTTTTATTGTAGGAATGGAGGAGTCTGTTTTTCCTTCTACAATGAGTTCTGATAGTCAGCAGAATATTGAAGAAGAACGACGTTTGTTTTATGTTGCTTTAACACGGGCAATGAAAACAGCTACACTTTCTTATGCTTTGACTCGAAGAAAATGGGGAAATCTAAATGCTTCGCAGCCAAGTAGATTCTTGTCCGAAATAGACCAAAGTTTTGTAAGTGGGCAAGTACGAAGTTCTTTCGCTTCGTCGGCAGGAAATTCAGGTTCTCAGTTTTCGGGTTTTTCGCAGAGAAAACAGTTTTCTGGTTTTGCAAACCAACAAAGTGGATTTTCGTCATTTGGACAGAAATCATCAAGCATAAGTTATAATTCTCAAAAACAACAAGGATTTACTAATTCAGTAATATCTAAACCAAAGGCTCAATTTTCAGGTTATCAGGGAGATGCGGGAAAACCTTTTACTCATTTTAATGAAAAACAACCGCAACCAAATTTGATAACACCTAGTAATCCAAACGATATTCAGGTTGCTCAACGTGTTGCTCATGCGAAGTTTGGATATGGTATTGTAAAAGAAAAGATGGGTGAAGATGCAAATTTGGCAGTTATTATAGCATTTGAAAATTGGGGAGAAAAGAAGTTGCTTTTAAAATTTGCAAAACTTCAAATTGTTGAAAATTAAATTATTAAATTTGACAAAATTAAAAACTGACATGGAATATAATACGACCAAACAGCCATTGATTTTACCAGAATATGGCAGAAATGTGCAAATGATGGCTGACCATTTGTTGACTATTCAAGATAAGGAGAAAAGAACTGAGGCTGCGAAAGAACTTGTGTCTATCATGATCAATATGAATTCTTCGGTTCGTGAAACAAAGGATTACAAGCAGAAAATGTGGGATTTTCTTGCCCAATTATGTGATTATAAATTAGATGTTGATTTTCCTTTTCCGATAACAAAAGCAACAGAATTGCCTCGTCCGGAAAATATGGACTATAATCAAAATGAAATACGTTTTCGTCATTATGGTTATACGGTGGAACGAATGATTAAAGCTGCTGTAGAATTAGAGGATGGAGAAGAAAAAAACATCTTGATTCGGATGATTGCAAATAATATGAAAAGAAATTATGTTGTTTGGAATCAAAAATCTGTTACAGATGAGATTATTGTAAATGACTTGAACCGACTTTCACAAGGTCGTTTAAAATTGTCAGAAGATGTTCGCTTGATGAATGTTAATGTTCAAAATCCACAACAAGGCGGCAATAAGAAAAACAACAATTTTAAGAGAAATAATCAAGGAAAGAAGAATAGAAACAATAATAAAAATAAACAAAATTAGATATGTCGGTATTTCGAATTACAGGGGGAAAGAAGTTACAAGGTGATTTGTATCCACAAGGTGCAAAAAACGAAGCTTTGCAGGTATTGTCTGCTGTATTATTGACAAAAGAGCCTGTTGTAATAAAAAATATACCAAAGATTCGAGATGTGATGAATCTTATAGAACTGTTGATGTGCTTAGGTGTAAAAGTTACTCAGTTAAGTTCTAATGATTACATGTTTCAAGCTGACGATGTTAATTTAGATTATTTGACATCGAAAGATTTTCAGGAGAAATCAAAGACTTTACGTGGATCAATAATGTTAGTTGGTCCATTGTTGGGACGTTTTGGAAAAGGTTTTATTTCCAGCCCTGGCGGTGATAAAATTGGCCGTCGTCGTTTGGATACACACTTTATTGGTTTTCAGAATTTAGGAGCAACTTTTGAATTCAATCAGGATACAAGTACATTTACCGTATCTTCATCTCATTTGAAAGGTACTTACATGCTACTTGACGAGGCTTCGGTTACAGGAACGGCCAATATTGTAATGGCTGCGGTAATGGCTGAGGGAACAACTACGATATATAATGCAGCTTGTGAGCCTTATGTTCAGCAGTTGTGCAGAATGTTAAATAAAATGGGAGCTAAAATACAAGGAATAGCTTCGAATTTATTGACGATAGAAGGTGTTGAAACATTGGGTGGTTGTGAACATACTATATTACCAGACATGATAGAAGTTGGTAGTTTCATGGGATTAGCAGCTATGACAGGCTCTGAGATAACCATAAAAAACGTGTCGTTCCCTGATTTAGGAATAATTCCTTCGGCATTTTCACGTCTTGGTGTGCAATATGAACGTAGAAACGATGATATTTATATTCCAGCGCAAGATTCTTATACAATACCTTCGTTTATAGATGGATCTATTATGAATATATCAGATGCACCATGGCCGGGTTTAACTCCTGATTTGTTGAGTGTGTTTTTAGTTGTTGCAACTCAAGCGGTAGGAAGTGTTCTTATTCATCAAAAAATGTTTGAAAGTCGCTTGTTCTTTGTTGATAAGCTAATAGACATGGGATGTAAAATTATTTTGTGTGATCCGCATAGAGCAACAGTAATTGGTTTAGGAAATAAACAAAAGTTACGTGCAACTAACATGGCTTCTCCTGATATTCGTGCTGGAGTAGCTTTGTTGATTGCTGCTATGTCTGCTCAGGGTGTTAGTACTATTAGTAATATAGAACAAATCGATCGTGGATATCAGGATATAGATAAACGTTTGAATGCAATAGGAGCGGAAATAATAAGAATGAATTAGAAATTTGATTTAATAGCAAAGATTTTTTCAAAAAAAATGAAGTATGCTGTTGTAATTCAAGAAAAACAATTACTTTTGCGTCTCGAATAAAGGATTTAGTGAAAAATATAGTATTATGTATTTAACTACAGAAAAAACAGCTGAAATAATTAAAACTTACGGAAAATCAGCAAATGATTCAGGTTCTACAAAATGTCAAATTGCAATCTTTACAGAAAGAATCAACGCATTGACAGAGAAAATGAAAGAAAACCACAAAGATTTCGTTACACAACGTGCTTTATTAAAGTTAGTTGGTAAAAGACGTAATTTGT
This sequence comes from Bacteroidales bacterium, assembly GCA_024409235.1. GTDB lineage: Bacteria > Bacteroidota > Bacteroidia > Bacteroidales > UBA1715 > UBA1715. The sequence goes on from JAKSUA010000012.1 coordinate 56,673, forward strand.
TGGCTTACTTAAAGAACCACGACATAGAAGAATACCGTACTTTAATTAAAGAATTAAATATTCGTAAGTAATATTACGATAATAAATCTATTAGTGGGAAGGCAATTTTTAAAGGTTGCCTTTTCCTATTTATAATAGGTGATACGGATAGAATTATATACACAAAAAAATACGATATGTTACAAGTTTTAAAAAAAGTAATCACATTAAGTGATGGTCGTACTATCGAAATTGAAACTGGAAAATTGGCAAAACAAGCTGATGGTTCAGTTGTGGTGAGAATGGGCAACACAATGCTTTTGGCTACGGTATGTAGTGCAAAAGATGCTGTTCCTGGTACTGATTTCATGCCACTTACTGTTGAGTACAAAGAAAAATTCGCTTCGTTTGGAAGATTTCCGGGTGGATTTACAAAGAGAGAAGGAAAAGCTTCAGATTATGAAATTTTAACAGCTCGTTTGGTGGACCGTGCACTTCGTCCATTGTTCCCAGACAATTATCATGCTGAAACATTTGTGAATGTTCACTTGATTTCTGCTGATGGTAAAGACCAACCAGATGCATTGGCTGGTTTGGCTGCATCTGCAGCTTTAGCTGTTTCTGATATACCTTTTGGCGGTCCAATTTCTGAAGTTCGTGTTGCTCGTGTAGATGGTAAATTGGTTATCGATCCAACATTCGAAGAAATGGAACGTGCTGACATCGACATTATGGTTGGTGCAACATACGACAACATTTTGATGGTTGAAGGTGAAATGGATGAGGTTTCTGAAACAGAAATGTTGGAAGCTTTGAAATTTGCTCACGAGGCTATCAAACCAATGTGTGTCGCTCAAAATGAGTTAATGGCAGAAGTTGGTAAGACTGTAAAACGTGAATATTGCCATGAAGAAAATGATGAAGCATTAAAAGAAGATGTTTGGAAAAAATGTTATGACAAAGCATATGCTGTTGCTGCTTCTGAAAATACAAACAAACACGAACGTGAAGCTAATTTCTCTGCAATTAAAGAAGAATATTTAGCATCAATGTCTGAAGAAGATTTGGCTGCTAAAGCTGATATGGTTAGTCGTTACTACCATGCAGTTGAAAAAGAAGCTATGCGTCGTTGTATCTTGGATGAGGGTAAACGTCTTGATGGTCGTAAGACTACAGAAATTCGTCCTATTTGGTGCGAAGTTGGTTATCTTCCAGGTCCTCACGGATCATCTATCTTCACTCGTGGTGAAACTCAATCGTTGACAAGTGTAACTCTTGGTACAAAACAAGACGAAAAAATCGTTGACGATGTTTTAGTGCAAGGAAAAGAAAGATTCTTATTACACTATAATTTCCCTCCATTCTCAACAGGTGAAGCAAAAGCTCAACGTGGTGTTGGGCGTCGTGAAATCGGTCACGGTCATTTGGCTTGGAGAGCATTGAAGAGAATGATTCCTGAAAATTATCCATACTGCGTTCGCGTTGTTTCTGATATCATGGAATCAAATGGTTCTTCTTCTATGGCTACTGTTTGTGCTGGTACTTTGGCACTTATGGATGCTGGTGTTAAGATTAAGAAACCAGTTGCTGGTATTGCAATGGGCTTGATTACAGATAAAGGTAACGTAAAATGGTCTGTATTGTCTGATATTCTTGGTGATGAAGATCACCTTGGTGATATGGACTTCAAAGTAACAGGTACTGCTGATGGTATTACTGCTACTCAAATGGATATCAAGGTTGACGGTTTGTCTTACGAAGTTTTGGAAAAAGCTTTGAATCAAGCAAAAGAAGGTCGCCTACATATCTTGGGTAAAATCACTGAAACTATCGCTGAACCACGTGAAGATTTGAAACCTCATGCTCCAAGAATCGAAACATTGAAGATTGGTAAAGATTTCATCGGCGCTGTTATTGGTTCAGGCGGTAAAAATATCCAAGAACTTCAAGCTCGTACGAATACAACAATTTCTATTGAAGAAGTTGATGGCTTCGGAATCGTTGAAATTTCTGGTAACAATAAAGAAGGAATGGATGCTGCAAAAGAATACATTCTTGGTATTTCTCAAGAACCAGAAATTGGTAAAGTTTACAAAGCAAAAGTTAAATCTATCGTAGAATTTGGTGCTTTCTGTGAATTCTTACCACAAAAAGACGGTTTGTTACACATTTCTGAAATTGCTTGGGAACGTGTAGAAAAAGTTGGCGATTATTTGAAAGAAGGCGATACAGTCGAAGTTAAATTGATTGGTATCGAAAAAGGTAAATTCAAATTGTCAAAAAAGGTTTTAACTGAAAGACCAGCTCGTCCAGCTAAACCAGAAGAACAAAAATAGAATATTGTTCTATCTATAATAAGAAAGGCTGTCAGAAATGACGGCCTTTCTTATTATTATGATCTTGGTGTTAACCTATAAATAACCAAGTTAGTTAGAATTTACCACCGGCGCCACCGCCACCAAATCGTCCGCCTCCAAATCCACCGAAGCCACCTCCGCTATTGCCGCCAAATCCGGAGCCGTGATGTGAAGAACTTCTTCGTGCGGCAAGAGCCATAGCGGCAATTGCAGCCAAAGCGATGGCTGTCGCTTTTCGTATATCTTCTTCGCTGTTGCCAAATGCGCGTGCTCGTGTTTGTTTTGAATATAAGTCGTACCTGCTACGGCAATCTTGTAATTCTTGTAATGTATTGTCTTTCATCTGAAACTCTAAAGCCATAATAGAGGCTGCGCTTATTCCCATTGCAGTTGCGTTAGCCGCAATATTGCTGAAATGTTCGGGATTGCGTGCATTTCTCAATAGAGAAAACATTCTATTGGGTATTTTAGAACGTGCTTTTTCAATCTTAGATTCTTTTACCTGTAATTCTTTTGCTTTTTCTATAGCTGTGTTTAATTCAGCCAAAGTATTTGCATTAGAAATAGCAGAGCAGGCGCGTTTCTTTTTTGAAGGGAAAATAGAATATAAAACAAAGCCAACTATGCCGGCTACGATAATGATTAGTAGAGGAGGAGTTTCTTGTGGTTGTTTGTTTTCTTTTTTTGCATTGTATTCCTCGTGATATTCTTCGTTAAGAAGAGGAACGATACGATTTACTGCAGCAACAATCGCTTGGTAATAATCGCAGTTTTCTTCTTTGAGTATCGGAAGTACATTGTTTTGAAAGATGTTTTTACATGTAGCGTCAGTAAGCACGCCTTCAACGCCATAGCCAGTGGCAATAAAAAAATCTCCGCCACCAAATTCATTGCGTGGTTTCAATAGAATAATGACACCATTATTTTTTTTGCTGCCAACTCCCCATGCGTCACCTAATCGTTGCGCATAGTCCGCAGCTTCGTAACCTTCTAAGTCGGAGATAGTTACTACGCAAATTTGATTGCTTGTGCTGTCGGAAAATGCTTCTAATCGTTGCTCTAATTCGTTTACTTGAATTTCGGAGAAAAGATTTGCATAGTCGTTGACCATTTTGTTCGTTTTCTCAGGCAAATTGAGAGAAAACGAGCAAAATGCAATACACCAAGCGAATACTATGCAGACTAATCGCTTCAAATCAAGAATGTATGTTGGTTCGTGTATTAGAATTCAACAGTAGGAGCAACTTCGGCGCCCATTTGTGCGCTGAAATATGGCTTTTTCTTGAAACCAAACCAACCAGCGTAAATCATAGTAGGGAATTTCGCGATAGCAGTATTGTATTCTTTTGCCACTTCGTTGAAGTTGCGTCGTTCTACAGCAATACGATTTTCCGTACCTTCAAGTTGTGCTTGTAGTTCCAAGAAGTTCGTGTTTGCTTTAAGGTCTGGATATGATTCACTAACAGCCAATAATCTTCCAATACCTTGGCTTAATTGTTCTTGTGCTTGTTGATATTTTGCCAATGTTTCTTCATCTAAATCTTCGGCATTTAATTTGATTTGACCAACTTGTGCACGCATTGCTGTAACTTCTTTTAAAGTCTTTTCTTCGTGGCTGGCGTAGCCTTTTACTGTGTTTACCAAATTAGGAATCAAATCAGCTCGGCGTTGGTATTGATTTTCAACATTAGACCAAGCGCTGTTTACGCTTTCTTGTTTTTCTACAAGGCTATTGTAGTTACAACTTGATAAACCGAATGCAATGAAAATTGCAATGAAAAGGGAAGAAATATAATTTTTCATAGAAGTAAATTTTTGTTGTGTAAATGTATTAAAATTGAAAGTAAATACAAGTATTATTTGGTATAACTGTAAATGGTCCCCAAATGTCGTCGCTTTTTAATGTTGTAATTTTTTTGTCTTCTAAAAAAATAAGAAAATAGTTATTCCCAATTAGAGAAATACAAGGATTTTTTATCTGATGTCCATCTAGTCCTGTTGTTAAGTAATGGAATGAAGAAAGTTCTTCTCCTGTTATCGGGTCAATTACTATTTGGATGATATTGTTGTCGCTTGTACATTGCAAATAGCAAGCTCCATCTTTGTCCCAAAATAGTGAAGGATCGGTACCAATGCGTGAGTTTGTTAGAAAAACAGGTTTGCTCCATTTTTCTGATGGATTTTTTGCGTGTACAATAAATTTTTGTCCAGTATTTGTATTTGCACCAATAACATATAAAGAACTGTCAAATTCATTGTAGCAAGCAACAAGATGATTTTCGCCTTTACTTAAATCTAACTCGTTTTTATCTGTAATGGCGTCGTTTATTATTGTAAAGTGTTTTTTAAGAGTAGAACTTTTATAGACTTGAATTGTTTGCTTCTTTTTAGAATAAGTTGCTTTATAAATAGTATTGCTGACAGAGTTAGTCTCTTGTGCATTGCAGAAAAAGCAGCACAAAAGGCTGAAAATTATTGAGCTTAAGATATGTTTCATATTGTTAGTCTTTAGGGTTTATTTTTTTGTAAAAATAGAAAAATAGAAGAGTGATATTGTATATAATTTAGAAAATATCCGGATCCAATTAAATTTTCACCCCACAATGTGTCTTTAGAGAAATGAATTTTACCCCAAAATGGAAAATTTACTATCGTAAAGGCATGTTTTGCGTATCAAAAGAATCCTAAAACCCTTTTTTTTTTGAATGGAGAATGACAGGCTTTAGTTTTGTCGGCAGAATATCAAAACAAAATTTGAATTATTAGTAATTGTGTTTTAAATTATAAAAAAGAAATGAAAACATTTATTGAATTATTTAACGAATCTGTAAATGCTTGTTGGGACAAATCTGCAATTTCTCAATATGGAAATAAGCCTTTAACATATGGTGAATTTGCAAAAGAAATTTGTGTTTTACAGAAGATGTGGAAAAAGGCTGGTCTTAAACAAGGTGAAAAAGTTGCTATTAATGCAAAAAGTAGTGTAAACTGGATGACAGCCTTTATGGCTTCTGTTACAGGAGGTTATGTAAGCGTACAGCTTTTTAATGGGTTTACTCCAGCCGATACACAAAAGTTGGTAGATCATTCCGATAGTAGAATTCTATACACGGAAAAGAAAATTTTTTCGGCAATGGATTTTGAATCTATGCCACAGTTGATAGCTGCAATCGACACTGATACAAATGAACTGTTGGCATCACGAGGAAATTTTACAGAATTATATAATGATAGATATGCAGAGTTTAGTTCTGTTTTCAAACCGGAAGATTATAAGGTTTGTGGTGCAGCTATAGAAGATACTTGTGCCATAATGTACACTTCTGGTTCAACAGGAAATCCTAAGGGCGTAATGTTGAGTGTGAAGAATTTCACTGCAAATGTGTATGGTATTGTTGAAACTATTCCAATGAGAAGAGGTGAGAATTTGTTGAGTATTTTGCCGTTTGCTCATATTTTTGGTTTGACGGTAGATGCTATTACTTCTCTTTGTATGGGTATGCACCTATGCGTATTGGGTTGTCCTCCAATTCCAAATATCGTGAAAAATGCTTTGATGGAATTGAAGCCACATGTGTTCTTCGCAGTTCCGTTGGTGTTGTCTAAATTCACTGAATATGTATTAGGTGATTTGTTGAAATCAGAAGAAAATAAAGCGAAGTTAGATGACTATGAAAACAATCCTGAATTTTGCGAACAATTACGAAAAATTGTAGTGGAAGCAATGGGTGGCAATGTTGAAGTGTTTGCTACCGGTGGTGCGGCAATTCCTCCAGAAGTTGAGTCGTTGTTGGCATTCAAGTTGAAAACTCCATTTATTACTGGTTATGGAATGACAGAATGTGCGCCTTTGATTTCGTTAGGTCCTATCGGTAAATATAAGGCAAAATCTTGTGGACAAGTTCCAGATGGATATGCAGAACTTAAAATTGATTCAGTTGATCCACATAAAATTCCTGGCGAGGTTTTGGTAAAAGGAGATTGTGTGTTTGCTGGTTACTATAAAAATGAAACTGCTACGAAAGCTGTATTGTCGGAAGATGGTTGGTTGCATACTGGTGATGTTGGTATTGTAGATGAAGAGAATATTTTGTTCTTGTCTGGTCGTTGCAAGAATATGATTTTGACTAGCAATGGTCAAAATGTATTCCCAGAAGAAATTGAGGTTGTTTTAAATGCTCTACCTCTTGTGGCAGAATCGGTTGTTGTTCAAAGAGAGACGCAAATTCATGCTATAATAGTGCCAAATGCCGCTGCTATAGAAGAAAAAGGTCTTGATGCCGAAGCGGTACAAGCTATTATGAAAGAAAATATTGTTACACTAAATAATAGCATTCCAAAATATTCTTCGGTAAGTAGTTTTGAACTTCACATGGAGCCATTCGCAAAAACTCCGAAAGGCAGCATAAAGAGATTTATGTATATGTAAACAAGAATATAAATTGATTTTAAGGAGGCTATATTTTTATGGTCTCCTTTTTTATATGTTTATCTGGTTAAGAAACCATTTCTTCAGGGCTTCAAGACGCGCATCAAAGGATTTGTCAAGTCTTGGTAGATACCACGATTCCAAAAATGTAACTTTTTGATATTTAGCGTGAATCCGTATTGTAGTAATGATGCTCTCTGCAGAGTCTTTTTTTACACAAAGCCGAATGTTCAGATTTTTAGGCGAGATTACTTCTAATCCCATAAAAGTAATTGAATTTACAAGTATAAAATCTGCAATGATATTTTCTTGATCTTGTGTGTATTGAACTTTAAAGATACATTTACCTAAGGAATTATCGTCCAGCAAACAAAACAGTTCATTATTGGAAAGAGATAATGCGGTTGTGTCTGGGATAATTTTTTGTTTCTCTGGAGAATTAATGAAACCAGCTTCGCGGTAAAGTATATCCCATTTCTCGTGGGTGTTAGAATAGTATACAATTCCTTTCAGTGTTGATATAGAGTGAAGAACATTTAATATTTCTTTGGTATTCTTTTCACATTGAATTGTAAACGTCGTTTCTTTTTTGAATTCGGAAGGATTATCATTTGTGGGCAGAGCAATGCTTTGACAGTAGAAAAAAAGAGAAAAAACAAAAAAAAGAAAACGTGTCATGGAGCAGTGCTCTTGTTCTAGAGTTGTTTTGAAAAAGAATCTTTAAAATATTCCAAGTGACTGATTATGTGTGGATATGATGAAAATTCTAAATCAAAATCCTGCTTTATATTTGATACATCAAATAGGAGTGGTGTGTCGCTCCAACCTAAATCTTCTACAATAATCTTTGAGGTGGAATTACAAACTTTTACAGCATCATGTGCTATTTGTTCCCATGATAAAAATTCTTTCGCTAGAGCAAAGTATGTTTTTTTTGAGCTGTTCGATTCCAATACTTTTGAGTAAACTTTTGCTATATCATCGGCCCAAATGAATTGTGTGCCGTCGTTCTTTATTATGTGAATATCTTCGTTACGTAACGCTTTTTGTACAATCTCTCCAAATCGATTGTCTGGCTGTGTAAAAGCACCAGGAACAACTGGATTGCCGAATGTATAACCTGGACGGATAATGTTGACTTTCATTCCTGTTTCGCCTTCTATTGCGAAAAGAAAGTCTTCGGTAGCAGCTTTTGTTGCTCCATAGTATGAACAAGGATCATGTCTGCAGTTTATGGTAACAAGTTTATCTCCAGGTGTAATGCAAACTGGGTTAGAAGACGCATAAACAGAATCAACAGACGCAGTGGAGGATGTATAGATAAACTTTTTTATTCCTGCTTTAGCAGCTTCGGTAGCAAGAAAAACTGTAGCAGCTGTGTCACTCATTAAAACCTCGTATGCGGATGAGCCTTTCATGCTTAAGGCAATGTGAATAATAGCCTCTTGTCCTTGTAAAACCGAAGGTATTTGTTCAAAATCGTTCATCCCGATTTGAAGTAGTTTGAGATTTTTTAGTTTATGAAAAGCAGGTACTTTATTTATATTTCTTGCCAAGACAGTAACCTGATGTCCTGCGTTTAATAAATTCATCAGCACGTGTGAGCCAATGAATCCTGTGCCTCCTGTTAGTAATACTTTCATAATGTTACAAAAAAGACAACATTATATGTGTAGAAAATGTTGTCTTAGAAGAGTTTTTGTGAAAACAGTTTTATTTTTTTGTCAAATGCATGATTTCTTTGCCTTCTTCATCGAATAGAGTGGCTTTGTCGTTTTCTACCATGCATTTTTTTACTGAATTTAAGCCTTTTACAACCGCATCTTCGATTTCAATGTTAGGACCAAGCATTTTGGTCATTCCTAAATTAGAGATTGTAAGGTCGTTGTCAGTTAAATTATAAGATCCCATAAAAGAATTAATAGAAGTATTTCCATTAACTTTATTAGATTGGAATGTGATAACTGCTTCATTTTCACCTTTTTCAGTGCTTATTCCGTAAGCATCGTCAATATGCCATGAACCGGAAATATTTATAGATTGTGAACAAGAACAGCTGAAAAGACTCATTGCAATAGAGAATACTAAAAGTAATTTTTTCATAAAAAAAAAGATTTAATTAATCAAATATAAGAATAAAAATTGATAAAACAATGCTCTTGTAGTGAAATCGTTGATTGTGTGGCAGGGTATCGAATTTAGTGTTACCTTTGGAAAGTATTATATAAAGGATGATGGATTCAAAAGTAAACTTAGAGGTTGTTTTGGAGGAAGCTGGAATTCGTGTAACAGCAGTACGGCTATTAATTTTTAGAACAATAAATGAAAAGATGTCGGGGGCGTTTTCTCTTGCTGATGTTGAAAATGAAATGCCTTCGCTTGACCGTTCAACAATATTTAGAACATTGTCTCTATTTGCCGAAAAACATGTGCTTCACTTGATTGATGATGGCTCTGGTATGCAAAAATATTGTGTCTGTCAATGTTCGGATAAACATCATCATCACGGACATATACATGTAACATGCACTGTCTGTCACGAAACATTTTGCCTTAATCAGGTAGAAATTCCCAATGTTCCAGTTCCTAAAGGCTGGACAGTGGAGGAGTCTGAATATATTATAAAAGGAATTTGTCCTAAGTGTTCAAAATAGGAATTAGTCCTTATGAATAATATTAAACATTCTATTCCAACGGATATTGCTTGGAAATGGTTTATTTTGTTCTGAAGAGAACCAGATTAAAACAGCTTTTCCAACAATGTGATCTTCAGGAACAAATCCCCAGAAACGTGAGTCCTGTGAATTGTCGCGATTGTCACCCATCATCCAATAGTAATCTTGTTTGAATGTATAACTCGTTGTAAGCGTGTCGTTAATGTAAATGTCGTTACCGTCTATTCGCAATGTATTTGATTCATAAAGCTCGATTATTCGTTTGTAAAGAGCTATATTTTGCGTAGTAATTGCAACAGACGTTCCTTTTTGAGGAATTACAAGAGGACCGAAATAATCTTTGTTCCAGTTGAAATTTTCGTCTTGAGGAAAACATTCTTTGTAACGGAAACCATTAGGCATTTCGCCTTTTGTAATTTTCTTTACTGAAGAATATTTTTGTAATGCATCAACTTGATTTTGATTTAACAACATGATATAACCATTTCGTGTATAGCCAAACTCACGTATGTTTAGTTTTTCAAAAATCGCTTGTTTTAATGGAGCTGTTGTTTCAACATCGTAGCGGAACTGTAGGTTTGGAATTTCTTTTTGTTGTTTTCCGTTGATAAATACTTTTCCGCCAATTACTTGCAGTGTGTCACCGGCAACGGCAGCACAGCGTTTAATGTAATTTTCTTTTTTATCCAAAGGTCTTACAATAATGGAGTCTTTGAAATATTCAAAGAAACTTTCTTCTAAACTTTGATTTTTTGCACAGATTTTATTTAGGCGAATATAATCTCTTTGTGAAATAGGATAAAGGGTAGTGTCTTCTAAGAAATCTCTTTTTATTTGATAATAACTTTGACTTTGTCTTGTTAAAATCACTGTATCTCCTTCTGGAAAATTGAAGACAACTATATCGTCATTTTTAACGTAATCAAATCCAGCCATTCGTTCGTAAGGTTTCTTCCAAATTTCAGAATAAGATTTTTTTGTTGTTGAGAATGGCATTGTGTGGTGAACAAACGGAAACGACAATGGCGTCATAGGTTTTCGTGGACCGTAGTTGCATTTGCTTACAAATAGGTAATCACCAACAAGCATTGTTCCTTCCATGGAAGATGTTGGGATGGTGTAAGCTTCAAAAAAGAATATTCTGATAAATGAAGCTGCTATAACGGCGAAGATAATAGCGTCAATCCAGCCTAATAACCATTTCCCGAAAGCTGTTTTGGGTTGGTATATTTTCCAAAAAGCCCAAGGAACTTTCTTTGTGACGCAAAGATCAAATACAATTCCTAAACCAAGTAACCACCAAAAGTTTCCAAGCCATATAACGAATAAAATCCAACAAACTGCAGAAACTCCGAATATGAACCATTTATTATTAATGAAATCTAAAATCTTTTTCATCTCAAGTTGTTTTGTTTTGCGTACAAAGATACTATAATTCTATTCTAAATAGAAAAAGAGGGGATATATTGTTTTTCGTGTTATAAACAGAACAATCGTTTGTATTGTTGTAGAAAAATAAAGCGGGGTATTGTATGAATATCCCGCTTTATTTGTTTTTGACATCTCCGTTCATAAAATAAACGGTGAACTATTTTTACCAAAAGATGGTCTTAAATATCCAATAAGTCTTTCATTCCGAAAACGCCTTTTTTGTCTTTTACAAATTCGGCGGCAATAACAGCACCGAAAGCAAGAGCGCGGCGTGATTTCGCAGCATGTTTTATTTCTAATGTATCGTCTGCAGAGTCGTATGTAACGATGTGAGTTCCAGGAATGCTTCCCAATCGAGTCGAGACAACCTGTAATTCATCAGTAGATTTGAATTCGTTTAATCTCCAGTCTTTTTTTCTATCGATATTTTCAAGAATACCTTGTGCAATAGTGATAGCAGTACCGCTTGGTGCATCAAGTTTCTGATTATGGTGTGCTTCTTGAACGCAAACATCGTATTGTTCAAACTTGTTCATGATAGCAGCAAGTTTTTTGTTTAGTTCAAAGAAGATGTTAACTCCAAGGCTATAGTTAGATGAATAGAAGAACGTATTGTTTGTTTTATTACACAAGTCAGCTATTTCATCGAATTTTTCTGTCCAACCTGTTGAACCGGAAACAACAGGGATACCTGCATTGAAACATTTCCTATAATTGTCAATTGCTGTTTTGGGTGTTGTGAATTCAATTGCAACATCTGCTTTTTTCAGATTTTCAGGAGTCATGTCCTGTTGGTTATTGATGTCTATTGTTAAAACGATTGAATGTCCGCGTTCGATTGCGATTTTTTCAATCTCTTTACCCATTTTCCCGTATCCGATAAGTGCTATTTTCATAGAGTTATTATTTTAATTGTCTATACAAAAGTAAGTAATTTGTAGCGATTACAAAATAAAAAAGGGAAGTACGAGACTTCCCTAAAAATAATTGTTTTAAAATAATTTTATTTTACTGCTTTAACAACAGCTTCGAAAGCTTCTTGGTTATTCATAGCTAAGTCAGCAAGAACTTTACGGTTTAATGTAATGTTGTTCTTTGCTAAAGCGCCCATGAATTGTGAATAAGTCATTCCGTAAGTGCGAACACCTGCATTGATTCTTTGAATCCATAATGCGCGGAAGCTTCTCTTTTTAGCTTTTCTATCTCTGTACGCATATTGCAAACCTTTTTCTAAGGTGTTTTTCGCAACTGTGTACACATTTTTTCTTGCACCAAAGTTACCTTTAGTTTGGCTTAAGATTTTTTTTCTGCGTGCTCTTGACGCAACATTGTTTACTGATCTTGGCATACCTTTAAAATTTTAACGATTCGCGACTACTTGTTTCATTAGTTCTTAGCTGCAGAATCATTGTTACACAATAAATTAAATAGCGAGCATTGTTTTTACGCTCTTCTTGTTTGTCTTGTCAACTGTTGTAGAGTAACGAAGATTTCTTTTTTGCTTCGTTTCTTTTCTTGTCAACAAGTGACTCTTAAACGCTTTTTTACGTTTAATTTTACCAGTACCCGTTAATGTGAAACGTTTTTTTGCACTGGATTTAGATTTCATTTTAGGCATTTTACTTCACTTTATTTAGTTAAACAATTATTTTTTCTTTGAAATAGGAGACATAAGAATAAACATTCTTTTTCCCTCAAGTTTTGGCTCCATATCTAAACGGGCAACTTCTTCCAAATCTTTTATAAATCGAGTTAAAACCTCTGTTCCTTGCTCTTTATATAAAATAGAACGTCCTTTGAAGAATACGTATGCTTTTACTTTTGCCCCTTCTGCAAGGAATTTCTGAGCATGTTTTAATTTGAATTGATAATCATGTTCGTCTGTTTGAGGACCAAAACGAATTTCTTTAACTTCGACTTTTGCACTGTTTGCTTTGATTTCTTTCTGTTTTTTCTTCATTGAATAAAGAAATTTCTGGAAATCAATAACACGACAAACTGGAGGGTCTGCGTTTGGCGAGATTTCAACTAAGTCTAAATTTTGATCGTCAGCAATTTTTAGAGCATCAAAAATAGAGTAAACTCCTTGTGTTACGTTATCACCAACTAATCGTACTTCACGTGCTCTAATGCTGTGATTGATTTTAAAGTTGTCTGCTAATTCGTTAGCTGCCATGTATTCGTTTTGTCTCGTTTATACTTATTTATCTTAATTCATTCATTTGTTCTGCTACTTCATCAGAAATTAGCTTCACAAATTCTTCTATTTTCATAACATTAGCACCGTTTCCTTCGCCTTGTTTTCTTACAGAAACTGTACCTTCGTTTTGTTCATTTTCTCCAACAACAATAAGGTAAGGAATACGTTTCATTTCGTTGTCGCGTATCTTTTTACCAACCTTTTCGTTTCTGTCGTCAATAATCGTGCGAATATCGTAATTATTTAATAATTTCAAAACATTTTTCGCATAATCGTTATATTTCTCACTTACAGGAATGATAACAGCTTGATCAGGAGTTAACCATAATGGGAATTTTCCACCTGTATGTTCAATCAATACAGCAACAAAACGTTCCATTGAACCGAATGGTGCACGGTGAATCATTACAGGGCGGTACTTTTGATTGTCGCTTCCAATATACTCAAGGTCAAAACGTTTTGGTAAGTTATAATCAACTTGGATTGTACCTAATTGCCATCTTCTTCCAAGTGCGTCGCGTACCATGAAGTCAAGTTTAGGTCCGTAGAATGCAGCTTCTCCGTATTCTACAATAGTATTCAATCCTTTCTCTGCTGCTGCTTCTATAATAGCATTTTCTGCACGTTCCCAATCTTCGTCACTACCAATATATTTAGTAGTATTAGTCTTGTCACGTAAAGAAACTTGAGCTTCGAATTTGTCGAACTTCAAAGCCTTGAAAATTATCTGAATAATATCGATTACTTTCAAAAATTCATCTTTCACTTGATCTGCACGGCAGAATATGTGTGCATCGTCTTGTGTGAAAGAACGTACACGTGTAAGTCCATGTAATTCACCACTTTGTTCATATCTGTAAACTGTTCCGAATTCTGCACAACGGAATGGAAGATCCTTATAAGAACGAGGTGCGTTTTTATAAATCATACAGTGATGAGGACAGTTCATTGGTTTCAACAAATACACTTCTCCTTCTTCTGGAGTTGTGATAGGTTGGAAGCTGTCTTTTCCATAATGATCCCAGTGACCTGAAGTAACATACAAATTTTTTCCTCCAATATGTGGGGTGATAACTTGCTGGTAGCCAAAACGTTTTTGGATTTTCTTCAATGCATCTTCCAAACGAAGACGTAAATCTGTACCTTTTGGTAACCAAATTGGCAAACCTTTACCAACTAAATCGGAGAACATGAAAAGTTCCATTTCCTTACCGATTTTTCTATGGTCACGAAGTTTAGCTTGTTCAAGTAATTCAAGATACTCGTCAAGCATTTTTTTCTTAGGATATGTAATACCGTAGATACGTGTTAATTGTTTACGTTTTTCGTCACCACGCCAATATGCACCTGCAATACTTGTTAATTTAACAGCCTTGATAGGTTCAGTATTTGGCATATGGGGACCACGGCAAAGATCGGTGAATGAACCTTGTGTGTAATATGTGATAGAACCGTCTTCTAAGTCGTTGATTAATTCTACTTTGTAGGTCTCATTTTTATCACCGAAATATTTTAAAGCATCTGCTTTTGGAACATCTTTACGTACAAATTCACTTTTTTGACGTGCAAGTTCTAACATCTTGTTTTCGATTGCAGTCAAGTCCTTTTCTGTTAGTGTAACATCTCCGAGGTCAACATCATAGTAAAATCCGTTTTCAATAGCTGGGCCGATACCGAATTTTGTGTTAGGATAGAGTGCTTGTAGTGCTTCTGCCAACAAGTGTGCAGATGAATGCCAGAAAGCATGCTTTCCTTCTTTATCTTCGAATTTATGAAGAGCTATTGTAGAATCTTCGTTAATGCCACGGGTTAAATCCCATGCTTCACCGTTTACAGTTGCAACAACAACTTCGCGAGCAAGTTGTGGACTCAAACTTTGTGCTATTTCTAACGGAGTAGTTCCGTTGTTGAACTCCTTAACGCTGCCGTCAGGAAAAGTTATTTGTATCATTATACTATAAAATTTT
>JAKSUA010000013.1 GCA_024409235.1 Bacteroidales bacterium
CCGTGTTTTGGACCTTTTTGTACAACGCACATGTGTTGTACTTCGTTTGAATAAATCATTTTTACTTTATTTTAATTATACAATCTATTTATGCTTAAAGCCTTCAAAAGTATAAAAAAAATGAATTGAAAATGTGGTTGTTTATTAATTTATAAACATTTGAGAAGAATTTTAAAGCAATTGTCCCCTGATTGCAGATGCAATTCTATAATTTTTTTGTTAAACCTCTTGCACAATAAGAAAAAGGTGTATATTTGCAGCACCAAAACGGAATTGTCGTATGGTGTAATGGCAGCACAACTGGTTTTGGTCCAGTTAGTCGAGGTTCGAATCCTTGTACGACAACTCTTAAAACCCGTAAGTTCTTTTTTAGTGCTTACGGGTTTTCTTTTATTATCATAGTATATACTACGGAACTATAGTCTTGTGAAAAATTATTTTTTTACTTTTTCCCTCGTCAAGGAAAGGCAAATCCAATTAAACACTAGTCTGACCTAAAATTCATTCAACACAAAATGTGTACAATCTTATAATAAGAGAACAACAACGATAATATTATATTATATTTGCCACGTTTTTTTTGAAAAATTATGAGGAAATTTTTATCTCTTATAGTGGTGCTGACAATGTGTGCAACAGCTTTTGCACAAGCACCTTGGAAGACAAATCTTTTAACAAACGGTAGCGCAGAAACTGGTAACTTTGACGGATGGACTAAAACGACAAACGGTGGTTCCGGATGGGGTTTTGGTAATACTCCTGACGGAGGTACTACTTTCTCTTCAAGTTATTCTAACTGTGTGCTTACGCAAGATATAGATCTTGAAGCGAAAGGTTTCTCTGCCAGTGAACTTGACGGTGGTTGTAAAGCATTGCTGCAAGGTTATGCTAACGGTGGTGTCTCTGGTAGCAGTACCGGTGTCATGAAAATGATAGTGTATATGCTTGATGCTGACAAAAATGTTTTGCAGACAGTAACGTTGGTTGACATGAACTTTACCACAGCTCCAGATTGGACTGGATATGATAAAAAGACTACTGTGCCGGCGGGTACGCGATATGTTCGGTACCAAATCACAGGTAAGGATGCTAAATATTGGGCAGGACAGTACGGACCAAACTTTACTGGTATGTCTGTCCGTTTGTGCCAATCAGGCGATGAGTTTAAGTTTACTGTTACCAATGCAATGTATTCCAATGGTTCGGTAAAATGGAAGGGTACAACTGAAATGGATCCAAATGGTGATGCTTTTTCTGTTGAGGTTTCTCAAGGAGCATCGGTTTCTTTTACTGTTACTCCTGATTCTGGTAGTGAATTGGTGCGTTGTGCAGTAAAATCTGCTTTGGGACTTGTCTCTGTTACTGAAAATGGTACAACGTATAGTTTCTCTATGCCAGCGAGTGATGTGGTTATTGTTCCTGTATTCGAAAAAACAGAGATTCCTACTATTAGTGAAAGTGGATACTATAATATTTATAACGAAAACACACTTAAGTGGTTTGTTAATCAAGTAAATAAGGGTAATACTACCATTAAGGGACGTTTGTTGAACGATATAGACATGACTGGCAAACATTTCTCGCCTATAGCTGCTGGTACTGTCTTGGAATATAATACGTCAACACTGTCTCAAAAAGGATTTGCCGGTATTTTTGATGGTCAAGGGTATGCAATTAGTAATCTTACTATTGATGCAACTATGGGTGAAGTGATTACCGGTTTTGTCGGTAATCTTTCGGGTACAGTAAAAAATACGGTATTTATTAATTGTAGTTACGACCAATTGTCTCAAGACGGTCGTTACGGTATTATTGCCGGTGTTGTTCAGCCTGGTGGTCTTATAGAAAATTGTGGTGTTATAAATTCTACTGTGAATGCAACAGACCATATTGGAGGTGCTGTGGCAGGTGCCAACTATGGGGGTACAATACGGGCATGTTATTCATATAAAAATACTGTGCGTGCACATAGCAGAATTGGTAATCTTGTTGGTGATAACCGTAACGATGCTGGTTCATTAAAAGGAACTGTTATTGACTGTATTTGTGACGGTAAAATAGAAGGTACTACTTCGGACGCTCTTAAAGGAACTATAACTAACTGTACGGCAAATTCTACACTTAACCTTACCAATGGAGCGCTTGCTTATGCAATGTATGCAAAAAATACTGTTTGGCGTCAGAATATAGATGTAGATGCATTTCCTCGACCAAATGGAAATGGACCACGTGTATATCGGTCGCAATGTAATATAAGTAAATATTCAAATAATTCATTAGTAGAACAGGGCCATGTGTATGGATCCGATGGACGTTGTTCTATTTGTGGTGCTGCTGGTTGTGTGCAAATCAATGGTGTGTTCCAAATTGCTAGCAAAGCGAATTTGGATTTCTTCAGTAATTACGTAAACTCCAATCATTCATCGGCTAAAGCGGTGCTTGTTGCAGATATTGTTTACAATACTGATTTGTTGAGCAAAATTACTTTAGACGGTAGTAATATAGCAACCGTAAATGCCGGAGCTACGGTTAATAAATGGATACCAATAGATACCGTAGGTTTTACTGGTTCATTTGATGGACAAGGACATAGCATTACGGGACTATATATCAATGAAAGTTCTACAGGTTTGCGTGCTGGTTTATTTGCCAAAGCAGGAAGTGGTTCAACTATTTCTAATGTGGTTATAAAAGATTCATACATTCGTGGTGCAATTTGTGGTGGTATTACGGCAAATGCAGATGGTTCTACTATTACAAATTGCGCAGTAGAGAATTCGTATGTTGTCGGTTCAAAATCAGCAGGAACAGGTGGTATCGTGGGAAATAGTGCTTCTGTAAACACTGTTATACAGCATTGTTACAACACAAGTACAATTTATAGTTCGTATTCTGATGTTGGTGGTATTTTAGGCTATGGTTATGCAATGATAAACAATTGCTACAACCAAGGTCCTGTTCGTGGTAGCGATGATACCGGTGGTATTGCTGGTGAGTTACGAGCAGGTTCTGTTATTTCTAACAGCTACAGTTCTGGTACTATTACTTGTGGTAGTTCTTATATTGGTGGTATTGTGGGATACACTCCATCCACTAACTCTGTTACGGCAACATTTAATAATAGTTATAGTGTAATGGCTCCAAGTAGAGGTTCTTCTCCATCTGGAACATCTCAAAAATCTGCTGAGGTATTTGCCCGCGGTGAAGTAACGTATTTGCTTAATAATGGACAAGGTGGTGTTGTTTGGTTTCAAAGAATAGGAAGCGATGCATACCCTCATTTTAATGAAACTCAAGATAATAATGTATATCTTACCAGCGGTGTTTATACAAACACACCTACAGATGACTTTTTGTATGGTGGGGGAACAGGTTCTGAGAAGTACCCTTTTGTTATAAAAACTCGTGCGCACTTGGCAAAACTTGCTACCAAGGTTAATTCGGGTATTACCTATAAAGGTTACTACTTTATTGTTGCGAACGATATAGATTTAACAACATCATCTTGGACGCCTATTGGTAGATTTACTTCAAGTACCGATACAAAACCATTTAGTGGATACTTTGATGGTGGAAACCATGTGATAGATCATTTGACGATTCCATCAACACAAAGCGGTGTATCTGGTTTGTTTGCTATGGTTATTTCGGGAGAAGTACGAAATGTTATTCTTACGAATGTCAATATATCTCGTCCTATTAACGAAGGCTACTCTTTTGCTGGTGCAGTAGTCGGCCGTGCGTGCTATGCTATAATAGAAAACTGCGAGGCTCGTAGTGGAACTATTACTACTGGTTATGATAATGTAAATGGTGGTGTAGTCGGATGTTTGACAGGTGGAACAATTAAGAATTGTATTAACCGCATAAATATTACATCTTCAACAGGATCTAATACGAGCCACATAGGTGGTATTGTAGGTCGTGTTTATCCTGGTACGACCTGGAATGGTTTTACAAATCCCTATTCATCTAGGGTTGCCGCCCATATTGAAGATTGCCGTAACTATGGTGATATCACATCATCAGGTTCTCAAGTTGCTGGAATTGTAGGTTCTCTCTATAACGAATTTACTAGTTCCTATAAAGCTTATGTAGAACGATGTGCGAATGCTGGTACTATTACTGCAAACGGTGCTGGCGGTGGTATAGTTGGTGAGGTAGATTCATATGGTCTAGTTAATTACTGTGTGAATATTGGTTCTATCCGTAACTATTCTACCGAATCTACGAGATATAGATATGGAGGTATCGTTGGTTCTATGAGATATAATAATAGTGGCCTATATGGAAACTTGAATGCTGGTAATATTGCAATGCCAAGTGCTGTGAGCGAAACCGGTGGTATTGTTGGTTGTGTTGGATATGGAAGTGAAGAGTATTATAATAATGCCGTACAACGAAATTTGAACATAGCAGATGTTTCTTCATCAGGAAGTTATGCAGGTACCATTGTTGGTAGAAATTCAGCATCTAAGCAAATTGGTGCTGGTATGACCAACTCTCAGGTTAAAGTTCTTGCAAATTGCGGTAGTTCAACCGATGCAACAACAGCATCCTGGGGTTTGGGTGGTTTTGTTGCTTTGCCAACCGAGAGCATTGTTGGTCTGAAACAACGCGGTTCTCAACAATTGGGAGGTCAAGACGAATATTTCCATTTTGAAGAAGGTCGTTATCCTTGTCCAAAGGGCATAGAAATGAGCGATATTGTTCGTGTTGCCACTACACCTATCAATTTAAAAGAAGGTGAAATGTACAACACAGCAGGTTCTAAATCAACATCGTTTGCATACAATACCGATGTTGAATTTAGTACAGAAAAAGGCTATATTAATTTTGAAAGTGGTACGGCAACGTATGATGCTGCAGGTGAAGATGTCATCTGGATTAAGTATGGTGATGCCAAACGTTACCTATATGTTGTTATTACATGGAATAAGTCCCGTAAATTGACAGTATCTTCTGCACAAGATCTTGCAGATTTGGCAACAGGTGTTAATGCTGGTTCAGCGAGTGGTTTCATGTATCACGGTGCAACTTTGCCAAGATATGCGGCAGGATGTAGTTTCGTTCAAACATGCGATATTAAACGCGGTGTTCATACTCCAATTGGTAATGATACATATAAATTCAACGGAACATACGATGGTAATGGTCACAGCATAACAGGTTTGATTTATAATAATACATCAGGTTCAAATGTAGGTTTGTTTGGTGTGGCATCTGATGGTGTAGTAATTAAGAACCTAAGTATAGATGGTTCTATAACTGCATTAAGCACAGCTGCAGGTTTTGTAGGACTTATTAGATCGGGGTCGTTAACTATTGAGAACTGTTCTAACAATGTCATAGTGAATACTACATCAACCACAGGTAGTGGAACAGCCGCCTTTGTCGGTAATGCAGGAAATGCGAATGTTACTATACGCAATTGCTACAATTCAGCTGCAATTTCTTCTTCGGCAGATGGCTATTTGGCAGCAGTTGCGAATAAGCCAGATAATGCAACTGGTGTGTTGGTTATAGAAAACGTACATAACTATGGTGCGATTACCGGTGTGTTAAAAGCGGGAGGTAATGCATTTGCAAATAATGCAACGAAAATGACCAACTGTTACATAAATATTACTAAAACAACATTGAATACAGTAACAACTGGTTTAACTCGTGTTCCGGAAACAGACTTTAATAATGGTAAAGTATGTTGGATGCTAAACGGAAAACCTGAAACACGTAGTCAGTGCGAGGATGTGTTGTTTACACAAAATCTTGATCCACAAACTGGTGAACTTTGGCCTGTATTCAATAGTTTATATGTATATCCTAATGGTACGGATGCATTTACAAACATTCGTCCTGACGGTGAATATACTTTGAGTGAATATATAGTGTATGACATTACGAATGCTCCAAAGGATACATTATTCGCAGCTGCAAACTTGTTGGCTTTTGCGTCAGAAAATGCTGTATGGACTATCAATCAAACAGAATATCTCCAAGTAGATTCAATTAAGAATGGTTATGCCTATGTAACATCAAAAACCGACGAGGAACATGCTGGTTGGATGGGTACAGAAGTAATAACATTCTCTACTACAATGCAAAACGCAGATGGAACGATTATTCAGATTGATGTACCTATAAAATATGAAAAGAAATTCATTAGTGCCGATGCTTCAACAGAATTGAAAGTGAAGTTGGAAACATTACGTACTGTAGGTACGCCTGATGATTTGTTCCGTGTTGTTGCTACAGTTATTGGTCGTCGCGACGGATATAGCTGGTCTCTTGTTAAGAAAGGTACCTCAGGAGAATATACGAATGTAATATTGAGTCAAACCACATTGGGACAAGATTTTAAAATTCCAGATGTTGGTGATTATACTTTGACTTTTACGGCTACAAGTACAGATGAAGAACATGTAAGAAAGACATTCTCTGCTTCTAAGGAGCTTAGTGTTATTGGTATAACCAACCGTACACCGCAAGTTTGTTATGGTGAAACTATCTCGTTGGCAACTTCTGGTGCTGATTTTTGTGATTGGAGTAATGGAAGTTCTTTAACTTCAATTACTGTAAGTCCAACAAAAACAACTACATATGTAGTTGAAATGTCAAAACTTTCTGCAGGTGCTTCGAAATTTACAGATTCGGTAACGGTTATTGTTTCTGTACCAGTTAGCGTAACTCCAAATTCATGTCTTCGTGTTGGAAATACAATGGAGATTGAAGCAATGGGAGACTACGAAACATATTCGTGGTCAACAGGCGAAACAACTTCTAGCATTTCGGTTTCTAATCCTGGTAGATATACTGTTGAAACTCTAGATGCACTTGGTTGTACAAGTAACGCTTCAACAGAAGTGTCGGTATATGGTATTACAACCACAGATTTGGCTATATGCTACGGTGAAGGTATTACTTTGAATGCGGCAGCTTCTATGGACAGCGTTGTATGGAATGACGCGAACGCAACACATGGTGAAACTCTTTCGATAAACTATCTGTTAGAAACCCAGTCTGTTTCTGCAACTTCATATAAAAATGGTGTTCCATATCTTGATGCGGTAACGGTTGTTGTTGGCGAACCTGTATCATTCAACGATGTGCGTGCAATTTGTACCGGAGTAACAACTACTATTTCTCCTATTGCCGATTATGCAACATACAGTTGGGACAATGGCGAGGGAACAGATGTGATAAGTACTCAGAAAAGCATCATTGTCAACGAAGCAAATACCTATCGTTTGACTGCAGTAGATACACTTGGTTGTAGTTCTTTCAAAAGTGTTGATTTGGATGTCGTACCAAATCCAGTAGTTGACTTGGGTGAGGATAGAAATATCTGCTACGGAGATACCATTGTTTTTGATGCAGGTGCTGGTTTCTTGAAATATACCTGGTCTGCAACCCGCGACTTTGAAACTGCCGAAATAGACCAGATATTTATTGCCGATACTATTTTGTTGCATACAGTTCAAGGTTTAGGCAACGAACGTAAACTTTCTGTTGAGGTGCAGGACAAATTTGGATGTTCGAACAGCGATACAGTTGTCTTAACATTCCGTTCCCGTCCAACAATTACTTTCGGTGAAGGAGGTTTATATTGTGGTGTGGAAGAATCAGTTGCACCTACATTCACTGTTTCAGGTGTTGCACCATTCCGATTTACATATACCGACGGTGTTGAACAATTCATTGAAGACTTTAGCGGAAAAACATTTACTCCTACAGCTCCGGGTATAGGTGAGTACACATATAAAATGAATACGTTGGAAGATGCGTACTGTTCGGCCGATACTACAAGTCAGACAGCTGTAGTAAAAGTTGTTGCGTTACCAACTGTAGAGCTAGGTGTAGATACAACACTATGTTATGGTGAAAGTTTTACGTTAAATGTTCATAATGACGGTGCAACATATTCGTGGTTGCCATTACGTGATGGTGTTCACGCAGAGTTGAAGGAATCATATGTTGTAGATACTGCTATTGTAAATCATAATTTCCCAATTTCAAATGTTCACGAAGTTGTTGCTACTGTAACGAGTGCAGAAGGTTGTGTTGTAAAGGATACGGTTGTGGTGACATTTAAAGAACGTCCAACTGTTTCTATAACAGGTTCAACTACATACTGCGGTCTTGATAAAGCACAAGGTGCAACATTCAACTTTAAAGGAACTGCACCATTTACATTTACATATACCGATGGTGATGAAACAACAGATGTAGAATCGTTGGAGACAGCATCGTTACAGGCACAAAAACCAACAACAACAGGTGTGTATGATTATTCACTTCTTTCGTTGAAAGATGCAACATGTACTGCCGATCTTCAGGTAGTTAAAGCACGCGTTGTTGTAGCCGAAGTACCTGAGGTTTCTCTTGGAGAAGATACAACATTGTGTTATGGTGAAGAACTTACATTACAATTAAATGCTGAAGAAGGTGCATCGTATGTATGGAGTCCTCGTCGTGATGGTATTCACATTACTACTTCTGCTTCATTCATTGTTGACACAGCAATTGTAAACAATAATTTCCCTGTTTCAAAAGTACAGGAAATTGTTGCAACAAAAACAACATCTGATGGTTGTTCCGCAAGCGACACATTGATGGTGACATTCAAGGAACGTCCAAGTGCAACGATATCCGGTAACGCTACATACTGTGGCACAGAAGGTGTTGAAGGCGCCACAATCAGCTTGAAAGGAACAGCACCGTTTACATTAGTCTATACAGACGGTATCGATACAACATCCATAGAATCTCAGGAGGAGGCAATGCTTCAAACAGCAGTTCCGTCGTCAGTAGGTGTGTACAATTATTCAATTGTGTCATTGAAGGATGCAAACTGTAGTGCGGACTATCAGTCGTCAAAAGCAAAGGTTGTTGTTGCCGAAATTCCAACGGTTTCATTGGGAATGGATACAACATTATGTTATGGCGAAAGCGTTGTGTTAAATGCTGGCTCTGAAGCAAAATGGTACGCAAACGGTAACTATGTAAGCCGCTCATCGTCGATGGAAGTGGATACAGCCTTAATATACGCATACTATCCAAACAAAAACGAACAGGAGATTGTTGCTGTTGTTACGAATGCTGAGGGCTGTTCTGCAAGCGATACAATGATGGTAACATTCATTGAACGTCCAAGTGCAACGATATCCGGTAACGCTACATACTGCGGCACAGAAGGTGTTGAAGGTGCCACAATCAGCCTGAAAGGAACTGCACCGTTCACATTCGTTTATACAGACGGTATCGACACAACAAGCATAGAGTCTCTGGAGGAAGCAATGCTTCAAACAGCGGCTCCGTCGTCAGTAGGTGTGTACAACTATTCAATTGTTTCGTTGAAGGATGCATATTGTTCTTCTAACAGACAAACAGCGAAAGCGAGAATTATTGTTTCTGAAATTCCTACACTATCGCTTGGTGCAGATACAACTCTTTGTTATGGAGAAACTCTTGTTTTGAATGCCGGAAATGCAGATTCTTACGAATGGAGTTCAAATGGAACTGTAGTCGGTAAAGCAAGTTCTTTGAATGTTGATGAAAGTCTTGTGTTAAATTATTGGCCAGTTGTTAACGATAAAAAGATTGTGGCTACGATTGTAAACGAATATGGCTGTACAAATTCAGATACGATAGATGTTACATTCCGCTCTCGTCCAACGGCAAGTGTTTCGGGAGCAAAAGTATATTGTGGTGACGAAGAAGTTCAACCTGCATCGTTCCAATTCGATGGTGTTGCACCATTCACATTCACATATAATGATGGTGAACAATCATTTACTGAAACGGTAGAGGAAAAAGAATTTGTTCTTGATGTACCACATTCAGAAGGTGTTTATTCATATCGTTTGACATCTCTTGGTGATGCTGAATGTTCTGAAACAGCTTATGGACTTGCAACATCAGTTACTATTGCGGCTAAGCCATCTGTTAATGTTGGTGAAGACCAAGTATTATGTAAAGGTGAACTTGCTTATCTTGATGCTCAGACAGAAGAAGAGAACTCGTGTGTTTGGTTCCGTCAAAGCAAGAAAAACTCTATTTCTGTAAATTCATCAATATACTTTGGTGAAACAGATACTGTAACTGTTATGGTAACATCTCCTTATGGTTGTAAGGCATACGATACAGTTGCAATTACCGTTAAGAAGCCATACGCTGAGCAACTTGGTGTTGTAACATACAGTGAGAATGCAAAAGACATGATCATTGCTTGGGAAAAAACAGTTGATGTTGGAACTATTGGTTATATAGTAGAACGTGAAACTGATTTTACAAACAATTGGGTTGCTGTTGATGACACAGTTTTAATCAGTCAACCAGCGTTAGTTGTTGATTATAACGTTCCTGCAAATCGTGCGTATAAGTATCGTTTAAAAACAATTGACGAATGTGGAAACTCGGCTATAAGCAAAACACATCGTTCAATGCATTTGTCAATTCAAAAACAACTTGACGATAAGCCAAGTTTGAATTGGAACGCATACGAGCCAATGGAATTAGTTTCTCAATATCTTGTTTTGCGTGGCTCTGATTCAACTGCAATGGATACTGTTGATCGTGTACCAGCAAGTAACTTGACAGAAACTTGGGATGAGCTTGAATCTTTTGATGGCAAGATGTATTACAAGGTGTTGTTTGTTCTTGAAAATGAAGTAAACGAAAACTGCTACCGTGATATTTATGGCAATAAGGTTGAAGGTTCTGCAATTAAAGCAGAATCGGGACCATTCTCATTAGCGTTGTCTAATATTGCAGAAGCAGAAAATGACGATGAACCAACAGCTGTAGAAGATGTAGAGAATGCAGTGGTTGTATATGCTGTTGATCATACAATCAATGTGAAGAATGCTGGAGACAAATCTATTGTAGTGTATGATAACTCAGGTAGAGTAGTCTTGCACACATCTTCTGTTGATGATGTAATGCAAAGTTTCGACGTAAGATTGGAAGGTGTATATTTCGTGAAGGTAGGAGACAAAACATTCACGGTAATGGTAAAATAACAACTATCAATCTTGTAAATAAATTCTATGTTCCTTTCTTTCTACAGCTAAAGAAAGGAACATAAGAGTTGTCGATGCCACTCCTCACTAAAATATGCCTGCGTTACGCTAAATGGGTAAGGATTGCTCCTGCACATAATGCAAACGCCGCAAAGTAGCTTGTTTTTAGCATTTTACTATGTCAGATTAACCTTCTGCTGTGAAATCGGCTGAGTCCGGCAAGGTGATAATAAAAACAACAACTTATTATGATTTTCACCTTTCCATAATTGGACTTAGCTGCACGGTGTTTCAAATAAATCAGCGGAGCGTAAAAAGGAGTCTTTACAAAAAAACGGCTCGTTGGTATTTCCAGCGAGCCGTTTTTCGTATAACTTATTTTCAGGCCTAATCTTTAATCAAAACCTCTTGATTTTTTACTCCTGCTTGTAATGACGAGCTGATTGTTTTCTTTAAAGAAAGTATCTGTTCGTCAACAACGCCTCGTTTTTGTGGCTTGTAGAGTTTCTTGTATTCACATTTACCAAGTTTGTATTTCAAATCATCAAGATTTCCAAGAACATTTAGTCCGAGTTTAAATAATAAAGGACTCTTGGTTAATGAAATGTGGTATTTACAAGACATGTCCAGGTTATGATATCCAGAAAGCACTGCCTGATATTTGTCCATTGAAATAACAAAAGGATACAATTCAACTTCGTTTCGGAAGACTGTCATTTCAACATCAAGACTGTCAACTACATTCTTTGTTTTCTTTTTGTTGAACAACAACATTTTGGAAATTTGTTCGAATGTTTCAGTGTCCATTAAAACTAAATCTTTACCCTTGATAGCTGCAGCACCGCGGAGTGTAGAAAATTTAGGATCATAATTAGATTTTAAATAAGTTTCCGCCGCTAAGTGGAATTCTGCTTTTCCTGAAAATGATTTCAACATTGGAACGATTGTGTCAATGTCTGGAATCATTTCTATCAAATCATTTACACTGATGTCAATTAAGTGGAAATCAAGCCCGGCGAATAGATGATTCTTTCTCGAAGAGCGGTAAATGGCTGTAAGTTGCATTTGTGCCGCATCGCACGTGAAACCCATTTCTTCAATAACTAACACTCCGTCACGGATTGTTACGCCACCTCCGGCATGTTCAATAATAGATTTACCAACAAGCGCTTTTTTAATGTCTGTTTTTAATACAAGATCGACACCAAGAGGAACCATAAATGGATTGTCTTCTTCTAAAGTAGTGTCGGCAGCCTGTTGTTCCTGAACTATTGTATTTTCAGCAACTTCGGTTGTGTCGCCAGCTCCGCTGACCAGTTCCATTAATTCCATTACATCAGTGTAGTCGGAAATAAATTCCAGTTCACCTCTTAAAATGTCTTCACCAGTAAGGTAATCAGCAATATTTTTAATGATACCGGTAAGTTGAAAATCTGAATTACCTAGAATTATCTTGCTTTGTCCTATGTGTAGCTGATTTCTATCTAATTCGCACTGGATTTTCGATATTTTGATAGGGGCTTCCAATGCACTTACAGCAACTTGTCCCTGATTAAAATTAAATTTTACATCAGGATTCCATTGTAATAGGGCATCTTCCTGGTTCTCGTCGTATTCTGCTTTTGCGTCAATGCTGATCATTCCTGTTCTTGCAGAAATATCTTCAGCCATTTTTGCATAAACGCTGTCACATTTCATTACACATACATATCCGGTATTTTTTCCTTTTGGATACATTTTTACAGTTCCTTTTGGTGTACGTATGTTTGCTGAAATAGTATCTGCTTCCATAATGTAATCAACATTTTTAATGTCGAAATCGCAGGCAATGGCAACGTCTTTTGTTGTATCCATCACGTCTGAAAGTCCTAATATTAAATCTGTATTATTTAATGATGTCTTAAAGAAATCAGTCATAGTTACATTCATGCAGTTACTTACGATGCCAACCTCAATTAATTCTTTGAATTCTTTTGTGTTACGAGTACTTGGAAGTGTAACTTTTACCAGCATGTTTTTACTATTTACAAAGGTTGAATCTTCGTAAACTGCATCAAAGTCTGTAAGATTTATTGTACCGTTAGCTTTGATTTTATTTAAATCAACGTTGGTTAAATCTTCAAGGTTGCATTTAGCTGAGAAAGCAGCATCAGCCCAGCCTGTAGCAAAAATGTATTCAGGTATGTCGTTCTTTAAATCAAGTAACCACAGACGTGCGTTGAGTTTAACATCAAGGTCCATGTCGTTCAATAAATCTGTAATGTCGCCCGAGACCGAAACGGAAGATTTTCCCGTTTTTGCAGAGAAAGAATTCAGTTTGATAGAAGAATTTTTTTCTTCGTTCATGTCAAGATTGATGTGTGCATTTGCAGCAACATCATATAAATCATGTCCAAGGCCATCAATTACAATGGAACCGTCGGAATATGCTGCATCAACTGAAATTAGTGGCATTAGAGTATCGTTCATAATTCCTCGTACTGAGCCGGTTAACTGGACTGTTCCGTCAAGATTTATACCATCAAGATATTCTTTCAACATTTCCTGAGGAATGAGAGGTAAAAGTTTATTAAGAATAATATTGTTCGTGGCAAAATTCATATCCATACGGATGTCGTCGCCAATCTCAGCATCTCCGGTTAATGAAATTTGATGTTCGTTAATACCAATTAATGCATTGGATAGGGCAACTTTTAAGATATCAATAGAAGCAACAATTGGCAGAGCGAATGAAATATTGAGAGAGTCAGCATATTTAGTGCTGTCCATTGTTGCAGAAACGCCAGACAGCAAAAGATTTAACGTTCCGTCAATTGTATTGAAATCGCCAATATTTCCATTGAAATTTCCTTCGATAGAATTAACAGAGGCTTTAATATCTGTGGAATCCGTCATCGAAAAGAGCACGTTTTGGGCATCTAATGACAAATCTGTTGTAATATCATCGCCATTCATAAGAATATTAGTAGCAACATTGATATTGTTAATCGATGCATTTAAATGCGAAGGAATATCTATGTATGATGCAGAAATATTTTTCAGTTCAACATCTTCTATTTTCAACATGTTAAACAAAGAAGTCGAGCTAGTATCTTCCTCGGCTGTTGTATCAGAAACAAAGACATCGTAGTTTGCTAGAGAATCAGCATTTACAAATATGTTTGCTTTTGTATTTAAAAGGTATAAACCGTTGATGACAACATTGCTGTTAGATAAATATTCCTTAACATCAACAGTAGCAATAAGTTTGTCAACAAAAGCAACCGTGTCCGACTGAGCACCTTCCATTGGGTTTATTAATGCAAAATTGTGTAAACGAATTCCGAAGTGAGGGAACGTGCTGAAGAATGTTAAATCAACCGTGTCTAATTCTGTCTGACAACTGATAAATTCAGGAACATATTTTTTTACAATAGGTGTAAGTTTAGCTGGAGTAAAAACAAACCAGACGGCAATGCAGACTGTTATTAAAACAATACCAATAATGGAACCAAGGGAGATTCCAAAGATTTTAAAAACTTTTTTCATGGGTTATTGCTTATAAAATGTGTATGTTCTTCCGTTTTTTGTGTAAACCAAAGTGGTTGCATTCAAAGTAGTTATTGTATATTGTTTAGGTACAACACCTGAACTACTTTCCATCTGATGATATTGAGTTAGTGTGCTTCCGTTAAGTTCCCAAGTGAAACTTTGAGCTTCGCTTTCGTCAACATCGTCAGCAGTATTCCATGTATATCCTGTACCACTTGAAGAGTATTTTTCATATAAAGTTCCCGATTTCCATTTTCCGTAAAGATCGGATTCATCAAACTTGAACTTATTACATCCACAAAAAAGTAATAATGCAGCACAAAGTGCAAGAAGTATTCTTTTCATAGCTATTCGTTTGTGTTTTCTTGATTTTCGTTGTTTTCTTGATTGTCAGAATCTTTTTGTTCGGATTTTCTCCAAACATAGGAGATTCCATATTCAGCACAAGCTTCACGTTTTTTTTCTGGGTCAAGATCTTGAAAATGATTTTCAACTTCATTCCAGATTTCAACGATGATTGCGTCACCACGTTTACGCAAGTCGTCAATATATTCAGCTGTTCTTTGATTGTTTGTTAGCCGGAATTCGTTTGTTCTTGCGGCAGCAGCGAATTTTTCATATTCAATTTTTACCATCGAAATTCTTGGATTTGTCATATAGATTCCTCCGGCGGCTGCACGTTT
The DNA here is from genome assembly GCA_024409235.1 of Bacteroidales bacterium. Lineage (GTDB taxonomy): Bacteria > Bacteroidota > Bacteroidia > Bacteroidales > UBA1715 > UBA1715. Next base: position 15,236 of record JAKSUA010000013.1, read on the forward strand.
TGCTTCACCTTCAATAAGTTTCTTGCCCCATTCAAGAATTTCTTCCGTTGTTTCAAGATTTGGTAGTTTTTTCCCTTTTAAGCCATAGAAATCGCGGGAGTTTGGTTTCATTTCTCCTCGTAAAATGGCCATGTTCAGCACTTGAATGAAATGTGAAATATACATTTTGGTACGTTTCTGCAGTAAAGAGAAATTTGCACCTTTTTCCACAGACTGCGAATAGGAAGAACGACATTGTAAAATACCATTTCGCAGAGATGGAAGATAAAATTTAGCACGTAAGAGCAAATCGTAGGATATAGCACTCTCTGTTATTGGCAAACTGGAACCTTTGTCTATGGCTGTTTGCAAGGCACGGACTCGTGCTGCATCTGTATTTGGAAGTCTTCTATAGGGCATAATAAACGCAAATTAATCACTGCAAATCTAAAGAAAACTTTTTTATCTATATAAAAGATTTTGAGAAATTTAGGTGATAACGAATAAATAATTTACTAAAGAATATTTGATATTCGCATTGCCTGTTGACGGATTCCAACTCTGAACAGCCTTGCACCACAAATGAGTGTATTCATGAATAAGAGTATTAGGATTTATCTTGGACTTATCAATATAAATCTGCCCCTCATGAGCAAATCCGTAAATCTCCATAGTATCAGGGTTTACCATCAGCTCGACATATCGTGGACCATTTGTTCCATCCCCCCCAGTTTTTACTTGACCTGTTCCATTATTTCCTGTGCCTTGTCCATCACCTGCTCCTGAGTTGGCATTATCTTTTTTTGAAAATTTTGATAGAGCCATTCTAACATCACCATTATCTGTGATTCTGAACGAAGCATCAGACCAACCATTATTATGTTGTCTTTTTCTAAGTTTAAAAGTTCTTCATTGCCATGTATCTCAATTTGAGAACAGATTTCACAAATATACCAACAGTAGGCAGTACGGTCAATACATCCAAAAGCAGATTTTTTCTCAAAAACTCCTATTTCGCTACCTTTTCTTTCAAGAGAAAAGGTAGAAAATATCTTTACAAGATTTAAAGGGATAATTCCGAAAAATATGACTTAATGCATGATAATTTGTTACATATTAACGTTGGTTGTGTCGAAAATTTGAAATCTTTTTTGTTTAATTTCTATATATTTGCGAAAACTAAAAAAATGAAAACGATGGAGGTTACTCGAATTTTTGATGTCCTTGACAGATATAAGGCTGTTATGCCAGAAGCTCTGAAAGTAGAAAACTCTACGTTAAACCCAGATGTGGCTTTGGCTCATAAAGTAGATGGTAAGTGGGAAACTTTCAGCATCGATGAATATATTGAAAATGCAAATAATGTAAGTTATGGTTTGTTGGCTTTAGGCCTGAAGCCAGGTGATAAAATTGGTATTGTGAGCGGCAACCGTCCTGAATGGAATTTTCTTGACATGGGTGCTATGCAGGTTGGAATTATTCCTGTGCCAATTTACCCAACTATTAGCCAGGAAGAATATCGTTATATTCTCAATCATGCCGAAATGAAAATATTATTCATCGAAGGCAAAGAATTGGGAAAGAAAATAGAACCGCTTATTCCAGAATTAAAATATCTTCAGGAGGTTTTTACTTTTGTTGAACAAAAGAAAGAATATAGATTTTTCAAGAACCTTGTTGATTTAGGAAAAGAAAATGCCAATCCTGAAAAATTAGCTGAATTTAAGGCTGCTGTAAAACCTGAGGATATGGCAACAATTATTTATACTTCAGGAACAACAGGAAATCCAAAAGGTGTAATGTTGTCGCATAACAATATTGTTATGCAGGTAAAAGGTGTATATGATTTGTTAAACAAAGCGAGTCATACTGCATTGAGTTTCTTGCCTTTATGTCATGCGTACGAACGAATGTTGAATTATGTGTATCAATATAATGCGTGTTCAATTTATTACTCAAATATTGCTTTAATAAACGAGAATATGAAGGAAATTCAACCAACGGTAATGTGTTGCGTTCCTCGTTTGTTAGAGAAAATTTATGAGAAATTGTATTCGGCAGGAAAGAAATTCTCCGGCCCTAAGAAATGGTTGTATTATTGGGCTATAGATTTGGCAAAACAATACAAGATTGAACCTTCAAAACGTAGCTGCTGGTACAATATCCGTCATAAAATTGCAGACAAATTAATTTATTCTCAATTCCGTGAAGCTCTTGGTGCACAAAGAATCTACGAAGTAGTTTCGGGCGGTTCTGCATTACAGGCTCAGTTAGCTGCATTCTTTCAAGCAATTGGTTTGATGATTTATGAAGGATATGGTTTGTCGGAAACTTCTCCGGTAATTGCTGTTGCAAGTTATGAACCTTATACGCACGAACCTGGAACGGTTGGCTTACCTTTACCTGGAATCGAAGTAAAAGTGGGTGCAAATGATGAGTTGCTTTGCCGTGGACATAATGTGATGTTGGGATATTATCATGACGAGGAAAGAACAAAAGAGGTAATTGATGCAGAAGGATGGTTCCATACTGGTGACACTGCTGTGATTACTGATAAAGGCCTTGTAAAAATTACTGGACGTTTGAAGAGTTTGTTCAAAACCTCTTTTGGAAAATATGTTAATCCAGATTTGATTGAAGCAAAATTTGTTACTTCAGTTTTCATCAATACAGTTGTTGTATGCGGCGAAAATCGTCAGTATCCAGTTGCTTTGATTGTCCCTGATTTTTCAGTTTTAAAAGGATGGTGTGCTACGCACAAGGTTCCTTATGAATCCGACGAAGAGGTTATAAAACAACCTGAGGTAATTGCCAGAATACAAAAAGAAGTGAAAGCTTTTAACGAAAGTTTCGCTGATTACGAACAAGTTAAACGTTTTGCTTTAATTGCGGATGAATGGACCCCTCAAAATGGTTTGTTGTCACCAACCTTGAAGGTAAAACGTAAAGCGGTGCATACAAAATATGCTGATATATTAGAAAAACTTTGGAACTAATGGAAGTAAGCAAGAAATATTCTTTGCCGATGCAGGCTTTGGTGGGAGTGATTTTTGCTGCCGAGCTTTTTATAGTATTTATTTTGCTGTATCTGCAAAAGAGTTTTTCTTTTGATTTGTCTGCTGCAACAGGTCTGTTTGGCATTATAATGCTTGTATCTACGCTGATTCTCTCTGTTTGGAATATAGTGTTGCTTATTGGTCGAAAAAGAAACCTAAGAAAAACCGCAGACGAAGATGCTCGTAAACAGATATTTCAGTCAACAACCTATGGACGCTATTTTACTTTGTTTGCAATCGTCATTATAGGAGTTGCACTTACTTTTTTTACAGGAAATTTATATTATTTAATTTATGTTGTTTTTTCAATTGTTTGGCAGGTTGGAATTTTCCCGTCCTGGAATTCTATCTTTGCTGTACTGAATAACGAAAAGGCTGCAGAAATAAATAGTGAAGAAACATCAGAAATCACAACAGTTAATACGGAAAGTCTATGAAAATAGGATTTGATAATGATAAATATTTAAAAATTCAGTCAGAACACATCAAGGAACGCATCACAAAGTTTGGTGATAAATTGTATTTGGAGTTTGGGGGGAAATTGTTTGATGATTATCATGCAAGCCGTGTTTTGCCAGGTTTTCAGCCTGACAGTAAGTTGAAGATGTTGATGCAGCTGAGCGATTATGCAGAGATTATTATTGTTATCAGTGCTGTTGACATAGAAAAAAACAAAGTGCGTGGCGATTTAGGAATTACGTATGACGAAGATGTGCTTCGTTTGAAGGACGAATTTGAAAAACGTGGTTTAATGGTGGGTGCAGTCGTAATCACTCATTTTAACGGTCAGGAAAGCGCAAAGGCATTCAGAAATCGCTTGAAACGAATGAATGTAAAAGCATATTACCATTACACGATAGAGGGTTATCCATCAAATATTGCTTTGATTGATTCTGACGAGGGTTTTGGTAAAAATGATTATGTTGAAACAACTCGTCCGTTGGTAGTTGTAACTGCTCCAGGGCCTGGTAGTGGAAAAATGGCTGTTTGCTTGAGTCAGTTGTATCAGGAAAATAAAAAGGGAGTGAAGGCTGGTTATGCAAAATTTGAAACATTTCCTATTTGGAATTTGCCGTTGAAACATCCTGTAAATATTGCTTATGAGGCTGCTACTGCAGACTTGAATGATATTAACATGATTGATCCATTCCATTTGGAAGCATACGGAAAAACAACGGTAAATTACAACCGTGATATTGAAATTTTCCCTGTCTTGAATGCTATCTTTGAGGGAATTTATGGTGAAAATCCATATAAATCACCTACAGACATGGGCGTTAACATGGCAGGTAACTGCATAATTGATGACGATGCATGCCGTGAGGCTTCAAATCAGGAAATTATACGACGTTACTATAATGCTCGAAATAATTTAGTTGAGGGTAAAAGTGATGAGAATGAAGTAAATAAAATTGCTTTGTTGATGCAGCAGACAAAGATTTCTACTAAAAATAGAAAAACTACTGTAGCAGCTCTTGAAAAGAGTGAAAAGGCTAAAGGTCCAGCTGCAGCTATCGAATTGTCTGATGGAACTATAATTACTTCAAAAACAAGTGATTTGCTTGGTACAAGTGCGGCTCTTATCCTTAACGCAACAAAATATCTGGCTGGAATTGATCATAAAATAAATCTAATTCCTGCAGAAATGATTGAACCTATTCAAAACATGAAGGTTTCATATCTTCATGGAAGCAATCCTCGTCTTCATACTGATGAGGTTTTGGTTGCACTTGCAATGTTAAGCTTGAATGATGAAAATTGTAAGAAGGCTTTGGCTCAGCTTCCAAAATTGAAAGGTTGTCAGTTACACACAACAGTAATGTTGAGTGAGGTCGATCGTAAAATATTCCAGAAATTGGGAGTTGACTTTACGTGTGATCCAATAAAGAAGAAATAATTATTTCTGTAATTTTTCGTTAATGTAATTAGCAATGTGAGTTCTTAAACTTTCATTGCTAATTTGTTGTAGGACATCGTTTGCAAATCCGGAAACGAGAAGTTTCGTTGCTGTGATTTTGTCAATACCGCGTGCCTGCATATACCATAATGCTTCTTCATCAATTTGCCCTGTGCTGCTACCGTGGTTACAAACTACGTCGTCTGCATAAATCTCAAGTTGTGGTTCGCTGTGAATTTGTGCATCTTTTGACAGTAAAATATTTCTGTTTTGTTGTTTTGCCGATGTCTTTTGAGCTCCTTTTGCGACATAAATAAGTCCGGAAAATGAACCTTTGCCATTTTCTTCAGCAATACCGCGGAATAACTCTATTGTTTCGCAGTTTTGCTTATTGTGTGTGACTTTTGTATTGATAGAGTACTTTTCATTTTCAGCAGGAAAGAATACGCCCGAAAGGTACGTATTTGCATTTTCTCCTGATTTATCAATATACATTTCAATCGCATCCTGTTTCCCATTTAATTGGAAAATTCTTGCATTGTAGGAAGAATTTGCGCTTTGTTTGACAGTAATTAGCTGAGAAGATGTTTCCAATTGTAGAATATAGTGTTCGCACAAAGAATTCTCGTCGCAATTAATATAAACTTCGCTTTGGGAGTCTGAAGAGAAACAACTGTAAAGTGAAATCTGAGAATTTTTCTCAACATTAATTGTATAAGAAGTTTGCTTTACACTTGAGAAGTATAAAAAAACATGTTGTTTTCCTTTAAAGGAATAAATTTTACTTTGGCATTCATTCTCAAGGCTACAAAGAGTGTTGAACTGAATGGATTCTCCAAACAAATTGGCTGAAAGTTCAGCAAGAGATGAGTCTATTTTTCCCATTCTGAACTGTTTTTGGTAATCCACTCGTAGCCTTTTTCTTCAAGTTCAAGAGCTAACGATTTATCTCCGGTCTTTATGATTCTTCCATCGTAAAGAATATGTACAACATCGGGAACAATATAATCAAGCAGTCGCTGATAGTGTGTAATTACAATATAAGCGTTATCTGGAGTTTTTAGTTTGTTAACTCCTTCCGAAACAATACGTAATGCATCAATATCAAGACCGCTGTCTGTTTCGTCAAGAATAGCAACTTTTGGTTCAAGCATTGCCATTTGAAAAATGTCATTTTTCTTTTTTTCTCCGCCCGAAAATCCCTCATTTACAGAACGGCCAGAAAGTTTGTTTGGCAGACCAACTAGTTCACTGTTCTTTTTTATCATTTTCAGGAATTCTGTTGCTGAAGGCGGTTCAATGCCAAGATATTTACACTTTGCTTCAACTGCTGCTTTCATAAAGTTAGTCATTGTAATTCCTGGAATTTCCACTGGATATTGGAATGCAAGAAATAAACCTTCACAGGCACGTTGGTCGGCAGTAAGTTTAAGTAAATCTTTTCCGTTAAAAATAACTTCTCCTTCGGTAACATTGTAAATATCACGTCCCGCAAGCACACTGGACAATGTACTCTTTCCAGAACCGTTAGGGCCCATAATTGCGTGAATTTCACCAGGATTTACAGTTAAATTAATTCCTTTAAGAATTTCTTTGCCATCAACAGAAGCATGTAAATTTTTAATCGTCAGCATAGTTTTTTCCTTTCAACTGCAAAAGTACGATAAAAATATTGAGATGTGTTTATTTCGGAAATACTTTTAGTTTGCTCTATGACAAATTCTTTAATATTTTTTTTGCTCTGCTTAGTCCGCCTGCAGACAAATACGGTAGAATTTCTTCTATAACTAAAAGGAATTCTTCTTTTAGCTCGGGTTCTATTTCTGTAATTCTCTCAATAACAGACATTGCATTTGCTTTTACTCCGGCAGGCATTGTCATGTTTGTGAGTAGGTTAAGATTAAAGTCGAAGAGTAATCCAAGATTTTCTATGTTCCACTGTGGAGTTACAATAAAAAACCGAAGAACTAACCGTAGAAAACCAGTTCTTGTGATTTTGGGAAGTAAATCAACGGCTTCGTTTAGGTGTTTTTCTAGTGCATCTGGGTGTTTGTCAATATAGTGATTCAGAATCCAACTGGCATACCATGATTGTGGATCATCGTTTTTCAGTACTATTTCAAATAAATCTAATGCTGAAATTTCTCCATTTTCAAGGAATCCAACCATTTGCTGCATGTCCATTTGGATTCCATCTTGGAGCATTTTTTCAACGAAATCTTGTACACTTACCATGTTCTTCCCTTGCTTCCCTGACCTTGACGTTTCTTTTTGGCAGCTTCTTCTTTACGTTTCTTAATCATCATTTTTGAAAACGTTTCCTGGAAATTGTCGGCAGGAGTAGGTGCAGAAATCATTTCTATCTTACCTGTTTTGTCAAGTAACATGTACGTTGGCATGCCTCGTAATTTATATTGACGGCCGATTTCAGGATTGTCTCCAGCATAAAGGAACGTCCAATTGTATTGAGGATTTGCCTTTCTGAATGAACGGAAATCTTCGAAAGTTTTCTCGTAACTAAGTGTTACGATACTCAAATCTCTTTTAGTTTTTTCATTCATCTTTTTTAATACTTTGTAATCCTTTATACAAGCGTAATTTTCTGAACGACAGAAATTTAAATATACATATTTCCCTTTGAATTTATCTAAAGTATATAATACACTGTCTTGATTGTATAATTCAAAGTAAGGTGCATTATCATGAAATTCAAGAGCAGTATATTTTTTCTTGATGTTTTCAGCTATACTTTTGTGTTCAGGAATAGTCGATATAATAATCACAGAATCAAGAGTTTGATAAACTGGAGCTGGCGGAAATACATCGGGGTCTTTCAAGCAGTCATCCAAGCACTGTAGTAGAAAAAGCTCCTTAAGTGTGTCGTTGCGAAAAGCAATATTTTTACCTAACGTTTTCTTAAACATGTTAGGACTTTTTCCATAGATAATGTCAATCTTCAGGTTTTTTCCCATGTCACGGGTATGATTGTTTATAATATAATCTTTCCACATCATTTTAAACAAGTTCATGTATGAAGGATTATAGTAGAAGAAAGGTTGATTTAGATAGTGTTTTCGCGTTACGCTCATGTTGTCTCTTTGGTAAACCATATAGCGTAAGGAATACAGACGGTAATTCTTGTAAATTCTAAAGAAATCATCGTCGTCGTAGCGTGAAAAGATGCTATCTATTCGGCTTTCAAATTTTTCAACAAGATTTTTGTCACGATATAAAAATGCTTCTTGACCGTGTTCACTTAAAAAGGTTTCAAAAACAGAATTAAATGAGAGAATTAGTATGTTTATGTCGCGTTCAGATAAACTATTTATGACGCCAAGACTAATGTCTGTTGGCTCATAGTATGGATTTAATTCTTCGGCAAGTGTTTTTTCTTGATAAGGAGGCATTGCTAACTCATATTCTGAGCCTGGCGAAACAAACAAAAATGCTTTGTAAATGCCTAAATACATGTAGATTTCACGTGTTGTAGTACAGTCAAACGTGAATGAGAAATATCCAGTTCCGTCTGTTGTAAACGTACCGATAAGTTCTTCATTTTTTGTAAAGTAATCTGAATATTGATATACGCTGATAGTTTGGTTTGCATATTCTTCATTGCATCCAATAATGGTTGCTTTTTGTGCATGTGCAATGAAAGCAGCAAATAGAATTGAAAAAAAAGCGATGACTTTTCGCATTAACTCTTTTAAAATATCAGTTTCACTAAACGCAAAGGTAATAAATTAACTTGAGCTTTTTTAGGTGATAGCTAAAAAACGTATATTTGCAACGACGGCTTCGTAGTTCAATGGATAGAATGGTAGTTTCCGGAACTATAGATTAGGGTTCGATTCCCTACGAGGCTACTTTTTTTGCAAAATATTGTCATAGAGGTCTTTATTATTCAAGACCTCTTTTGCTTTAGTAATATATTCATCATCACGGATAGAGTATTCAATCTGACCTTTTTCAAAATAAAGATGACGGATGATGAATAATCCTAATTCTTGCATTATTGCAGTTTTATCTAATTCAAAAAGTTTTTCTTGTTGAAGGTTTATTTTTTCTTGAATATGCTGTACCTCATTATCTACGTTAATCTGTTCATTATTAGTAGCTTCAGCGAACTGCAGAAGTAATTTCTCACTAGGCGAAATAAAAGAATAATTTGATTCCTTGCAAAAAGATAGGAATTTCGAGTAATCGCTTTCGGAGAAAATATAGGTCTCCGGTTTAATGTTAATGGTATCTTTATGAGAGTAGTTTTTATTGATAAAGTCAAAGAGTACAAATCTATTTCTTAGGTCTGCAAGTAGCGAAGAACTGGAATCTTTTGTAACGATAATATCGGGAATAATTCCGCCTCCGTCTTTTACAGGCCTATGATTGCGTGTATAGAAGGTTTTTTGTAATGAATCGGGTACTGATGTTGGATTTCCATCTGAATCCCTATGACTGTAGTCAAGCTTTTGAATACATCGTCCACTTGGAATGTAGTATTTCGACGTTGTGATTTTTAATAAACAGTTGTGTGGCAGTTCTTTACGAGTCTGAACTAAGCCTTTCCCAAATGTCTGCAAACCAATAACAACAGCTCTGTCTAAATCCTGAAGTGAACCAGATACGATTTCTGCTGCAGAAGCAGAATGTTCGTTAACTAAAACAACAAGTGGAATTTCTGTGTCGAAAGGATCGCTTATGGTTGAGAATTTTGAGTTCTCGGTTGTTTTTTGTCCTTTGGTAAAAACAATGCGTTCGCCTTTTGGAACAAACATATTTACAATTTTAATAGCTTCGATTAGCAGACCTCCGGGGTTGTCGCGCAAATCAAGAATGAATGCTTTTGCTTGTTTTTTCTTTAATTCTGTACAAGCCTTATATACATCGTTTGCGCATTCTTGTGAAAATTCGTTCAGTTTGATATAGCCATATTGTTGATCTATTATTCCGTAGTAAGGTACACTTCCAATTTTTATTTTCTCACGAACTACTGAGATATTTAAGTTTTCGTTGTTTCGCAAAATTCCTAAATGAAGCGTTGTTCCTGCTTCACCTTGTAATAATTCTCTACTTTCTTTAGCAGGTTCGTTTAGGATAGAGTGGCCATCAACTGATGTGATAAAATCTCCTACAAGAAGTCCGCTTTTTTGTGCGGGTGAATTTTCCCTAATATCAATAATCATAAGGGAATTATCTCGGTCGGTAACAGTTGCACCAATGCCGCCGTATTCACCTTTGGTTAATATTGTATATCTTTCAACATCGGACTCTGGAATAAAATTGGTGTATGGATCAAGAGTTTTTAGCATTTCGGTGAGAGTTCGTTCCATCAAATCACCTGGTGCAAGTTCATCAACATAAGAATTCGATATTTCTGTGAATAGAGAGTAGAAAATATCAAGATTTTTTGCCGTCTCAAAATCTTTACTGGTATCGTAACTCATCAAATTAAGTGATATGATAAGCATAAAAATAATGACGGCGAATTTGTATATAAATCCTTTTTTCATAGTTGAGTTTAAGTTGATTAAGGAACTGGGTCGTATCCTGAACCTCCCCAAGGATGGCAACGTAGTAACCGTTTTAATAGTAGCCAGCCTCCTTTAAAAATGCCATATTTTTGGATTGCTTCTATCCCATACTGAGAGCAGGTTGGGGTATAACGGCATGAGTCTGGAAGAAGAGGTGAGATACACAACTGATATAACCGAATAGGAATAATAAAAATAGAACTAATGATTTTTCGCATAGTCAAGAATATTGTTAATACCTATTTCTATTATTTCTTCTAATTTTTGTTGAGAATAAAAGGTGTTGTTGCAGTAAACAATCAAAAGTTTTAAGGAAATATCTGGCATTTCTGTTTTGTTGTAGATGTGTCGTACACTTTCTCTGATTCTTCGTTTCATTAAATTTCGGTCAACTGCATGATGAAATCTTTTTTTGGGAACACTTACTGCGAGTTGAAAAGATTTTTTTTCGGTCTTTTCTATTGTGTATAAAAATCTAAGGGGGAAACTTGTATAAGTTTTTCCCCCTTTTAATAATGCTTGAAAGTCGTTTTCAAGTGCAAGTTTATGTTCGTGAAGAAACCCCACGATGAATTATTTTATTTTTTTTACAAAATCTTCCAGTGCTGATGTCATTGATGGACATTTGATAGTTGGAGCTGGTATGTCCAAACGGAATCCTGCGTCAACAACTGCTTTTCCTGTAGTGGCACCGAATGCACCTATGTATGTTTCTTCCTGTTTGAAGTCAGGGAAGTTTTTCTTTAAAGATGCAATTCCTGCAGGGCTGAAGAATACCAAGATGTCGTAATCTTTAATATTCACGTCAGAAAGATCGCTACTAACAGTTCTGTAGAAGATTGCTTTTGTATAATTGAAATTTGCTGCTGTTAGCTTTTCTGGAATCTCAGCTTTGTGAATATCCGAAAGGGGCACAAGAATTTTCTCGTCAATGTATTTCTTTGATATTTCAATCAAATCATCGAATTTTCCGTTTGCAAAAACAATTTTTCTTTTGCGGTACTGAACATATTTCTGAAGATAGAAAGCTGTTGATTCTGAGATACATAGGTATTTCATTGTCGCAGGCATCACAACTCGCAGTTCTTCGCATAAACTAAAGAAATGGTCTATTGCAGTACGGCTTGTGAACATAACAGCACTATGGTCAAGAATAGAAATTTTCTGTTCTCTGAAATCCTTTGCTGAGATTGCTTCAACGTGTATAAATGGTCTGAATTCAATTTGGATATTGTATTTTTTTGCAAAATCCAAATATGGAGATTTCTCTGTTTCTGGTTTTGGTTGAGAGACTAATATTTTCTTTACCTTCATAGGATATTAAATTCAGATAAAACAATGCCCGAAAGAATTTTTACCAACAAAAGTATCGGTAAAATTTCGAGTGTGCAAAAGTACAAAAAAATGTAAAAAATAGAAATCTTATTTTTTAGACTGATTTGAATTTCACGATAAATACGGAATGCGAAAAATAATCCGATGAGAATGTAGCCGATGTTAAGCAGTAAATTTGGAGAAATCACATTAGAACTTACAAATGCTAATGCTATAACAATTGGGTACAGACAAATTCCTAAAACGCGGTTGAAAAGATATATGTTGAAAACACATTCGTAGGCATATTCACGACGGTCAAAAACGCCTGAGAGGAAGTAATAGAACATCTTCTTGAAGAAATATAACAATAGTATGCCAATTGTTAGAATTCCTGTGCATAGAATTGCCTGTGTTGTTGGAATTTCTTCCCAATTAAGATTAACTTTCAGTGCAAAGAAAGCGAACAAACCTGCGTTAAATGCAAATAGGCACTGTAAGATAAACGATGCAAGCTGAGAGTTTTCCCCAGCTTTATGAAATTCCTTTTGAGCAAAGCTGAAATTAAATGTATGGCTGAACAAGGAATTAGCTCCTTTGTGGAATACAATTTTTGTGATTCCAAAAACTACTAAACTCGCTAAAAGTGTCCAGAACATCCATCCGTTTTCTATCTGACCGATTTTTGTGTAGTTGATTCTAAAAACCTTTTCGTCAAATTCGGTGAACGGGGAAGTGTTGATTGTTTCCTGTGTTTCTACGACGCTTTCTTTTTGTTGTAAAGTATCTACGGACACGTAAGTGGTAGTATCTTCTGCTTGTGAACTTTTTTGCGAAGCAGATTGATTTGCTGTCGTATCAATTTCGTTTAATAAATCTTCTGGCGTGACTTCTAATGTGGAGAAGCCTTTTTGCATAGGAAGCTCAATACGTGTAGTTGTATCTGCATCCTGAAACAGCGAGATACTTCCAAAACTATTGGAGATGTTCGAAGAGTCAATAGACTGCTTTTCGACGGTATTTGTTACTTCAGGCAAATCTAATCGCATTAAAATCCGTGACAAAGATAAGAATCAAATGTTTTTATGACATGTATCACGTTTCTTTTTTTCAAATAATTGTGAACAGCCTGCATATTCCAATAATTTATTGGCAGTGTTTTTTACATTTGTTTTATTTCGTAGATTTGTAATCTAAAAATAATGTATGGTAGAACCTTTTTCGACAGAAATAGAACAGGAAACTGCAATAATTGTGGGGGTAATGCTGCCTTCACAAACAGAGTTACAGGTAAAGGAATATCTTGATGAATTGGCTTTTTTGGCAGAAACTGCGGGCATAATTGTTAAAAAACAATTTCTGCAGCGATTGCCTCAGGCGATTTCAAAAACGTTCATTGGGTCAGGTAAAATAGAGGAAATCAGAGAATATTTAAAAGATAATGAGACTGATATGGTGATTTTTGATGACGAACTTGCACCAACTCAGTTGCGAAATCTTGAGAAAGAACTGAATCATCCTATTGTTGACCGCACAAAGTTGATACTTGACATTTTTGCCCAGCGTGCGCAGACTGCATACGCAAAAACGCAGGTGGAAATGGCACGTTTGCAATATATGCTGCCGCGTTTGTCCAGAATGTGGACTCACTTGGACCGTCAGCATGGTGGAGGAACCACTTCGCGTGGTATGGGTGAATCACAGATTGAAGTTGACCGAAGAATCATCCAGTCACGTATTGCTTTTCTAAAAGATGAACTTTCGAAGATTGACAGGCAGATGATAACGCAAAGGAAAAACCGCCAAAGTCTGATTCGCGTTGCTTTAGTTGGATATACTAACGTTGGTAAATCTACCATAATGAATATGATTAGTAAATCGGAGGTTCTTGCTGAAAACAAATTGTTTGCAACTCTTGATACAACTGTCCGAAAAGTTGTGATAGAAAATCTTCCTTTTTTGTTGTCCGATACAGTTGGTTTTATCAGAAAACTTCCAACAACGCTTGTTGAATCTTTCAAATCAACCTTGGATGAAGTTCGTGAAGCTGATTTGCTTTTGCATGTAATTGATGTGTCTCACAAAAATTTTCAGGAGCAGATTCAGGTTGTCAGCCAAACAATTGCTGACATTGGAGCTGGAGACAAACCTGTGATTTTAGTGTTTAATAAAATAGATGCTTTTACATATACAGAGAAGGACGAAGATGATTTAAGTCCTAAAACACATGAAAATTATTCGTTAGACGATTTTAAAAACATGTATTTCGCAAAACAGGAACCTTGCATCTTTATATCTGCGAAGAACAAAGAAAATATAGAAGAATTCAGAAAGATGGTTTATGAGAGAGTAAAGGAAATGCATGCAATTCGTTATCCATATAATAATTTCTTGTATTAGTTAAGTAAAACAGAACAGTTATTAAATAAAAAAAGACGCTTTAAAGCGTCTTTTTTGTTTAGATGAATATCCGAACTTATCTGATAGCATCGATTAATCCTGGTAAAGCAAGCTCAAATTTAACTCCGTACCAGTGATTTTTATCATTGATTGTTTTTGCAATTGCATCAACTGTAAAGTCAACAGCGATTTTTCCGGCCTCGTCAACAGATTTTCCAAGAATCATTGCTCCCGCAAAACTACTTGCAAATACGTCTCCGGTTCCGTGGAACATTCCATTAATAAGGTCACGGAAATAATAAGTAATTTGATTTGTTTCGCCATTATATGCTGCGATTCCTAATTTTCCTGGTTCAAGACTTACGCCCGTAAGTAATGCATTCTTACAACCAAGTCCCATAAGCTTTTTTAGAATTCGTTCTATGTATTCTTTTGTATGGCCTGTTTCTATATATTCCTCGTCAAGCATGAAAGCTGCTTCGGTAAGATTTGGAACGATAACGTCAGCTTTCTTACACATTTTTGCCATTTCTTTCGCAAAACTTGGCTCAAATCCTGGATATAATTTCCCTTTGTCACCCATAACAGGGTCTACTATAATAAGACTTTCTGGTTTTCTCAGTTCGTCCATTATTTCTGTGATGTATTGAAGTTGTTTTACACTTCCTACATAACCTGTATAAAAGGCATCAAATAGTATATTTTCTTTTTTCCAGTGTTCTTTGATAGCAGGAAGATCTTCTGTTAAATCGTGGAAGGTATATCCTGTAAAACCACCAGTGTGAGTTGACAAAATTGCGGAAGGAAGGATTGCTGTTTCTATTCCCATTGCGGAAATAACAGGTAAAGCAACTGTTAAAGAACATTGTCCAACGCATGAAATGTCCTGAATTGTAAGTATTTTCTTTTCGCTCATATCTTTAAGATTTTTGACGCAAGGTAATTATTTTTATTTGGAACAAACAATTTAATCTTGCAAAATTGCTTTCTACAAGACTGAAATGAGTAAGTTCGTTTTTTTATAAAAAATAATATCTTATTTTTGTGGTATTCATTACGATAAACTTAATGAGATGAAAAAACTATTATTCATATTAATATGTATGTTTGCTGTTGTGCAGGTGGAAGCACAATCTCGTCCAACTCCAAGTTCAAAATCTGCCGCTGCAAAAACAGCAAAAGAAGCTCAGGCTCCAAGAAAAACCTATGCAGAGCGTGTTGCAGATTCTATTGCCGGGAAATACGGACCAGATAACGTATTAATCACGAATGTGGTAACGGTTGAATCATCTGTTCAGAATGTAACTGCCACAGATATAACAATCGAGCAGACTGTTATTACTAATGTGTTGATAGAAAATGTAATTTGTCACTTTTTAACATTAACAAATGCGACAATTTCTGATTTAACTATTCGAAATTGTAAAATAGAAGATTTTTTGATTGAAAATTCGTCTATCGGAAGTATGATTGTAGAAGATTCCCAGGTGGATGCGTTTGAATCGGACGAAAGTACAATTCGTCGCCAGACATTTATGTCTACGGAAAAAGACGAGGAAGTAAAGCCTGCGGCAAAATCCACAACAACAAAAACAACAGCGAGCAAAACGCCGACTTCTACGCAAGCAAAACCTTCTTCAAGCAACAATAACAATAATAAGAAGAAAGGACAAATCCGTCGATAGGGATTTTATATAAAATTTTTAAAATGGCTCAGGGTGTTTCTTATACACATTGAGCCATTTTCGTTGTGTTAATTTCTTGTTGAAAACAAAAATCGTTTATATTTGCAAAATATACTGCAAAAAAGGGTTAGTGTGTAACCTTTTCTCAGTAGAAATAGTCTTGTTGAATAGTATTTTGCAAAATATATTGTTTATGTATAAGTTTAAAAGACTCTCATTAGTTATCGCTGCATTGGCAGTAAGTACATTCTCTTATGCTCAGAAGGATTTGTTGATTTCCGGAGGAAATGCGGTTTCGAGTTTGGTTTGTAGTAATAACTATGTGTATGTTACCGGTTTAAATAGCGTTCAGGAAGGAACAGGTGTTTTAGGTGCTGGTTCGAGTGCTAAAATGGAAACAAAATGGATTCGTGTCGAAGCTCCTAAAGATGCTTCGGGTGTGATTGTTAATATGTCCCAGGTAAACTCGGGATCAGGAGCTTCGTTTGTTGCGTTGGACTGTAAAGGACAAGTTTGGGGATGGGGAGGAAATGCTTATGGGCAAACGGGAGCGGGTGAAGGGTCTGCTTCTGTGATTGACAAACCTACGCAAGTAAAGCTTGGAAACTCTCCGTTAAAAAATACTGAGTACGATGACGGTTACGGACATTTAACAAATGTTGAGGTTGTGTATGCGGGAAATGCAAACTCGTTTGCTATTTTAGGAGAAGGTAGATACAAAGGACGTATAGTTGCATGGGGAGGAAATATTGCAAATGATAATTTCACGTCTTGTTTGGGTACAGGTTCGAATGCTCAGGCTTATTATCCAACATTCTGTAAAAAATTGGATGGTTCCTATGTGGAAGGGGCTATAAGAATCTTTTCAGGTGACCATATTACAATGACTCTTCTTGAAGATGGAACAGTTTGGACATGTGGTGACTCGGCTCATGGAGATTTTTTAGGCAGAAATGCAAGAGGAGGAAAATATACAGGTTCCGGCGGTGCCAGCAATGCATTTGGAATGGTGTATTTGGCTAACGGCGAACCGTTGTCAAACATTAAAGAGATTGCCTGCGGTGACGGTGCCTATTTAGCTCTTGACGGTGACGGATATATCTGGTCTTGGGGTAATGATGGGTGGAATAGTTGCGGTGGTACAGGTTCTAATGGACAAGGCGAAGGAGGTACTACTCCAGGACGTGTGTTGGCTGGAGATACGGATGATGAGGATAATGACGGAACTTATTTGTTGGCAAAAGCTGTAGGTGCAGGTCAGTCATTTGGTATGGCAGTAACTGTTACCGGAAAACCGGTAGCATGGGGTGGCGGTGGCTGTAAGGGTGGTTATGTTGGTAACGGAACTGAAACTACTTCTCAATTGCCAGTTTACGTACAATATGCAAAGGGTGCTGTTCATAACGATGTGATTTTGATTAACCGTGGTGATTCATGGGGATTTTATGGCCGTTCGGACGGTTCCATGTATGCATGGGGCTGTGCTGAGAACGGACAGTTAGGAAACGGTTCAACCACAGCTCTTTTGTATGCGCAGAAGATAAATCCGCCTTCGGGTTGTGCTTTCCGTGATCCTTCGCCGGTAGCTACATTGTCGCCAAGAAGCATGTCAGTGTGTAAGTCTGCTTTTCAAAAAACTAAATTGACATGTGGTTTTACGGTAAGTTCCACAGATTTGTTGAGCGCATATAAAATTACATGGTATAAGGATGGAAATGTTGTATTGACGGGTGATGGATCAAAAACCTCATATACAACAGAAGCAGGGGAAAAAGGTTTAGGTGAGTATAAAGTTGTTATTCAGTATGTTGGAAAGAATAGTGGTTGTGAAAGTTATAAGGATGGACGTGATTCTATTGTGATTTCCGCATACGAAAAGGAATTTGATGTTGTGGAAGAAATGGAGTTCTGTAATGACGAGGTTGTTGCAGGAGTAACAACAAAGAATACGAAGGCTGTTTATTCATGGTGGGGAGATAAAGATGGAACAGAACTTCTTGGGAAAACAACAGGAAATGCAACAGGCACAATCGATGTGTCGGCAGTTCCTTATTCAGATACTAAGAAGACATATAAAACAATATATGTTCAGGAAACTGCTTTGGGAAGTGGTTCTTTAATTCCAGGAACACAAGCAAGCAGAACAGCAGCAAGTAATGCTGTTGGTCAGTCGTTCCCTTCTTTGGGTCTTGAAGCTTCAACGAAGACGACATTTGTAAGTGCTTCGGTATATCTTCTACCAGCTATTACTAGAGGTAATGATCAGGGAAATTTTTATGATACCAACGAAGAAGCTGCTGCTCAGTATAAAACTTTGACTGGATCTGTTACGTTTACAATTACCGTTTATGGAACAAAGATGGTAAATGCTAAACTTGTAGCAAATTCGTCTGATATTAAGAAGAAGATAACATATTCGGTTCCTTATACATATAAATATGAACCTGATAAAATTCAGTCTCAAGGTCAATGGGATAATAAAACCCAAACGAATGTTACGAGATATCAACCAATTTGGAATGGCGGTGATGTAAACTTACCGATAGAGTTGATTGAGATTCCGTTGGATGTAACATTGGAAGTTGGGACATATTATTTTGCTATTTCTGGTTCTACAACAGGAAGTATGAACTCAAATAACACAAAACTATATGAATTAAATAGTAGTTTGGTTGGAGCGGTAGATGATTTGTCTGGAAAAGTATCTATATATGGAGCCGACTCTTATGGTAATTATACTAATGAAAAATCTGGACCGCTGTTTAATTTCCAATTAAATTCGGAACAAGGTTACTGCGATTTGGTTCCTGTTAAATTAGTAGAAAGTTGTCCTTGTAACAAACCTGGAGAATTTAAGGTTGTTGCAGCAGATGATAAAACATACATTTGTCCAGATGAAACAGCAGTTTTGTCTTTCAAGGAAGTTTCTAAACCAGATAATGCAACTAAGGTTGTTTACGAATGGTATAAGGGAACTAAGAAATTAGATAATGATAACCAGAAATCGTTGGAGGTTGCCGAAAAAGGAACATATACATTATATGCATATGATAAGGATAATCCTAATACAGCTTCGTGCCAGTTTACTGCAGAAATAGAAATTACTGAAGCACCAAAACCAACAGTTGAAATCGGTGCTGGTGGAGACTATTGTGCTGGTGATGTTGTTAAAGACATTGCTCTAACATTTACGGGTTCCGCTCCGTTTAATTTCACATATACGGAAAATGGTGGTACGGAACAAAAAGGTCTTGCTGCAACAGCGACAGGTAAAATAGAACCTGCATCTACTGTAGCTGCAGGAAAAGTTTCTTCAGAATACATATATAAAATAGCATCATTAACAGATAAATATTGTACTGCAGATGCGTATAATGGAAGTGCGATTGTAAACATTGCTGCAGTTCCTACTGCAACAATAGAGGCATCGGATGAGGAAGTTTGTGCTCCTGAAACAATTACGCTTACAGGATCTTCAAACGTTACAGGTGCTGTTTTGGCATGGGGTGGTGATGGCAGTGGTGCTACTGCTACTCAAACTGTTGACGGTGCAGGTTCATATACATATACATTAGTAGCTACAAATACTGTCGGTAAAGCTGTTTGTAAGAGTGAAACTGCTACACAAACAGTGAAAATTGACGCAAAACCAGTTGTTACGATTTCATCTGACAAGACTGCTGTATGTAGTGATGGAACAATCAATGTTACTGCTGTCGCTAAAATTGGTACGGATAAAGCTACAGATGGTAAATATACATGGACTGGTGCTACAGGAACAGGTGCTACTGCTACTGTAACAAAAACAGCAACTTGGCCTAATCCGGAAGAAGTGAAGGTAATGGTTGATTATGAGTCAAAAGCAGGTTGTAAGGCTGATCAGTCTGCACCTATAACGGTAACATTCAACCCTGCTCCAACTGCTCCAACAGAAAGCAACAAGGCTTCATATTGTATGAACCCTTCTGGAGCTGATGTAACATTGGATGCAAATGCAGAAAAGAATTGTACACTTCAATGGTACGATGGTACAACAAAATTGACAAAGGCACCAACAATTAGTATTAAGAGTGCAAAGACATATACATATAGTGTAACTCAGATTTATGAAGGTTGCGAAAGTGATCCTACTGATATTACAATAGTTGTAAATGACAAATTAAAACCAAAGATTTCGATAAACACTGATGAATTGTGTATCGGTGGTACAACAGAAGTAACTGTGGAGGATGCAAACAAATATTCAGTAACATGGTCGGGAACAGCAGCTACTGCAGGATTTGGAAGTACTGCAACTGCAAAAGCTCCGACATTTACAGCTCCGTCAGTTGCATCAAAGACTGAATACACTGTACATGTTTATGTTGAAAATGCAGAATGTGATGGTGAAAACGAAGCTACAATAACAGTACATCCAACTCCAACTGTTACATTGGCGGTTGATGACAATGATATCTGTGACGGTGAAACTGCTACAATTACAGCTACAATAGCTGGAGATGATAATACTGGTAGTCAGACTGTATATACATGGAAAAATGCTGAAGAAGAAAGTAAAACAAGCGGAGCGTTGACAGGTGCAAATACAACAGCTACAGATAAGACAGAAACTATTTCATATTCATATACAAGTAGTCATGGTTGTAAAGCTAAGGATGTAACAACAACGGTAACAGTTCGTGCTACACCACAGGCTCCGGTAACAGAACCATATACAAAGTGTCTTGATGCATCGGAAGAATCATTGGATAACTATGTTACAAAGGCTGCGGGAGCAACTTTAAATTGGTATGGAAAGAATGAAACAGGAGGAACGGCAAGCAGTACAGCACCAATGGGTGCAACAAACAAAGTTGTGTCTCCTGCAGAAAACTATTATGTATCACAGACAATAAATGGTTGTGAAGGAGCAAGAGCTGCTCTTCCTGTTACTATCAATGCTAATCTTGAACCTGTAATCACAGCAACAGAGGCTAGTGGTTTGGAAGAAAATGACGGTATAGTTTGTGCTGGAACAGCAATTGTTCTTAAATCAAGTGGAAATTATACAGAAAAATGGTTTGCAGAGGGAAGTGGAAGCACATATCTGCAAGTAACATCGAATGCAAAAACATTCTTGGGAACTGCACCTGCAGGAACATATAATGTGAAAGTGGAAGTTGAGGATGAAAATGGTTGTAAGGGTGAAGCAAGTAAAGCAATTACTGTAAATGCAATACCTGTTGCTGAACTTTCTACTCCTGATAATGAACACTGTATAACAGAAACAACAGTTCAATTAATTACAGCAACAATTACTCCTTCAATGGATGGAGTTGGAACTTGGACAAATGCAGATAAGAAAACAGATAAAACTGCAGAATTTACACCAAGTGCAAAAAGTTCTGGAACATATAAAGTTGCATACTCATTTGTAAGTAATGATGGATGTTCGACAGCAAAAGATGCAGAACAGACAATGATTGTAAATGCTTTGCCAACACCAGAAATTACAGTTAGCAATGCTGTTGTTTGTAAAGATGGAACTACAAATAAAGATGTAGTAACAATAACAACAAAGAATACAATTCCTGCTGGAACATTCAGCTATGCTGTTAATAATGGTGGTAGTGTTGATGCTGCAAATGGAAGTTTTGATCCAACTGAAAATGAAGCAGGAACATATACAATAACATTAACATATACAGATGCAAATGGTTGTACAAATACGGCAACTGATGATGTAACTGTTTATGCTAAACCAACAGTGTCAATAACTGTTCCTTCTGAGGTATGCTATAATAATGAGACAAAATCAGAATTGGAACCTGTTGTTTCTCCAGCAAACGGAAAAGGAACATGGACAGGAACTGTTTCTGCAAATAGTAACCAATTTGATCCTAAATCGTATGCTGCTGGAAGTCAAAAAGTAACATATACATATACTGATCCAAATGGTTGTACAAACAGTGCAGAGGAAAATATAGATGTTGTAAAAGTTGATGCACCTACAGTAAGTGAAACTGCAACGGTAATGATAAATACAGAAAGCCATACCGTTGATGGAGAGGGAACTATGACCGCTACTGTCGCAGTAAGTTCAGATTCAGATGTTTTACAATGGTTTGAAGGAGATAAAGGTAGTGCAGGTTCACAGGTAGGTATAGACGGAGATGATACTTATACAAAAACAGTTGTAGAGACAACTCCGGAGGGATCTTATCCATATACAGTACGTTCATATAGAGTGTTATCAACAGGTGCTAGTTGTTATAGTGATTCTGCTGTGACAAGAGTTGTAGTAACAAAATGTTCTGCAATTGCACCAAAGGCATCGGATAAATACATCTGTACTAATGACAATAATCCACAAACAGAATTAACTGCTACTAAAGTTTCCACGTTGGAAAGTTCTTATATAGCATGGATGAGTGAGGATCCTGTTGCAAAAACAAATGATGAAGTAAAAACATTGCTTGAAACAACAGAAGGTGTTGATACAAAAATTTATTCTCCATCTATTGAAAAGGATGGAAGCTTAAATAAGATTAAGGACTATGTTTACTATGTTGCAGAATATGATAATGTAGGTAATTGTTGGTCTGCAGGAACAAAGGTAACAATACATGTTGTGGATACACCTTCTGTAAAAATTACTATGAATCCTGATTATTGTGCGTATGGAACAGATGTTATTTCTATTGATGTGGCGCCAAGAACAGGTACATTAGCATTCAAGGGTGGTTCTACATCAATGGGAAGTCTTAGTGGATTTGACTGGACTCCAGGAGACTATAGTGGTTCAGAGTTAGAGGGCGTATTTACATATAGTGTTGTAAGTTCTGCATATGCAGATGGAACACAATGTACATCTGTGCCAGAATTCAAGATTAATGCACATTATATGGATAAGCCAGAGGGAAGCACTACAAATTGGTTGATAAAACTTGCAGATCAAATTCCTGATCTTCCTGCTTATACTGAGAACAAGCCAGTTGAACCTGTAACTTGGTATTCAACATCTAGTATGTCCTCAAAAATTGGAGATGACAATTCTTCAAAAACATATTCACCTGGTGATTTGTCTTCAGTTGTGGCAGGTTTAACAGATTACAACGTAAGCTATTGGGTAACAAGAACAAAAGTAGTAAGTTCTGATTTGAGTTGTGAGAGTGAACCTGCTGAAGTAAAACTTATTCTTGCAGAATGTCCATGGGCAGCACCTCAGGTTGAGGATATTGTAATCTGTAGTGGTGATACCGATCCATTAACATTGATAGGAACACCAGGAGATTTAACTCAGGCAACAGGTGGAAAGGTAACGGGTTGGAAGTGGAATACAACAGAAACAGCTGGAGATAAGAATGAATATTCTACAGGACTTTCAAATGTAGCAACAGGAACTGCTTCTGTAACAGAATATATGGTAAGTTATAAGGCAGAGGAAAAAAATAGTAAGGCCGAATGTTGGAGTCCTGAAACAAAAGTAACGGTAACTGTAAATCCATTGCCAGTTATTGAAATTGATGAAATAGGTACTTCATATGAAGCTGACAAACCAGGTGTATTATGTTACAATGGTGGTACATTTATGGCAACAGCAAAAGTAAATGGTGCTGCGGCTGCTGGTGGAACTTGGAGTTCCGAAACAGCTGGAATTATAGATGCATCGGGTATAATTGATCCTACAAATAGTAAAAATGCTGGAGAACCAGTTGATGGGAAATATACTGTTAAGTATGAGTACACTGATGGTAATACCTGCTATAACTCAGAAGAAAAAGATTTCTGGGTAGAATATCCTGAAAATCCAGAAACTGCTAAATATACAGGCATTGCAGAACCAGATGCAGTTGAGGTTACTGTTGAAGCAAGAAATATTGATGAAACAGATATTCAGACTGCAACTGTAGTAACTTGGTACAGAAGTGCAAATGCTAAGAATAAGTTAAGTGATGAAAATCCATGGAAAATAGGAACTTCTGTTCTTGACCCTACATCTGTAACAGATGGAGAGGTAACATTCTATGTTTCACAAACGGTAAATGGATGTACAAGCGAAAGAGTTCCTTCAATAGTGGAGATCGTTGCATGTCCTTGGAAAATAGTTGATATTACTCCAGATGAAACTTGTGAAGGAACGGAATTCTCAGGAATGACAGCGACTGCAATGGAATCATATAATGGACAGACTGTTGCTCCGTTAAAATGGAGTTGGTCAACTGATGCTGATGTAACATCTGCAACAGGCACATTGTCGGGTTCTCCTGTTACATATAAACAAACAGACAACAATACTGTTGGTCGAACTACATACTATGTACGTTATAGTGCAGAGTACGATGCGGCATCATATGAGTATGGAACTGTTGATAAAGAATGTTGGTCTGAAGTAGCTACAACAACATCTACAGTGTACAAAAATCCTACGGTTGAATTTGCTGAAAAATCTGGGGCTGTCTGCTTTACAGATGGAGCTGTAAAAGTTAATGTAAAGGTTAACTTAGGCGATGATGGAAGTGGAAATACAAATAGTTTGGAAGAATGGACATGGAGTACTGATGGAAGTTCTGAATCGTTCACAACAAAAGAGTCAAGCTATGCATATTTCAACACACTTGCTCAGGATAAAGCAACAAAAACTTACGAGATTTCTCTTTATGTAAAAGATGACAAAGGTTGTGATAACACAACGACAATAGATGCTGAAAAACGTACTTTGGAGGTAATCTATTTGGATGCACCAGAAACTGAAGGATTCTACTCAATGACAAGTCAGGAACATGATGTTGAAGTAAAAGTGACTACTGCTGTTGCAGATGGAGCTGTTATTCATTGGTTTGGTGATGCTACAACAATGTCTGATTCTGAGAAAAAGAATAAAAATGTTGCAGAGTCGTCAGATAAAGGAAAAACATGGGCTACTGGTGATGCATATAATAGAACCGTTTTGAAATCATATTTCGCTCGTCAGTATGATGCTACGGCAAACTGTTATTCAGAGCCAACGGAAGCTATTGTGAAAATCGTTCCATGTCCTATACCAAATGTTATTGTAGATGCTCCACAAGCTTGTATCTATGATGTTGCCAGTGGTGCTGTTGCAATGACCGTTTCAACTGGAGTTGCTCCTGAAGGTAGTGAAGAATGGACAGAACGTGATCCAGCAAAATCTGAATTTAGATTCTATACAAGTACAGATAAAGATGTTGCATATAGTGCAACAGTTTCTGAAGGTGAAAAATATGATCCTAAGAATGAATTAACAGCTGCAGGCGTGTATTCTTATTATGTAACAGAATACAATTCTGAACCATTGGCAGGATTGACATTCAATGAAGGATGTGAAAGCCAGAAGGTTAAAACAACTGTAACTGTGAAGGAGACTGAAGCTCCTAAGATTTCTCCAGAGAGTGATGCTGTATGTGAAGGACAGAATGATAAGCTTAAATTTAAATCAACTTTGAATTCTAATGTAACACCTTCATATTGGTATGAGGAAGATCCAGGTGCTTATGGTATTCCAACTGCAGAAGGAACTGTTGAGCAGCAAATGTATTACACTCCAAAACAGGAGGCTCCGGATACATATACAATATATGCAGTACGTTACGTAGATGATTGTTATAGTCAAAAAGTAACTGCTACATATACAATCAAACCAATTCCTGATGCACCTGAAGTTACAAACAATTCGGTTTGTGAGGAAAGTAATAATGTTGCTGTAACAGCAGAAGGTTCTACTGAAGATGCAGTAATCAACTGGTATGCTGATGAAAAAGCAACAAAATCATTGCTAAAGAATAGTGCAGAATATATTTCAAAAGAAACAGAACCTGAAACATATTCTTACTATGCAACACAAACAATCGATGGTTGTGAAAGTAGTATGAAAACAACAGGTATAGCAAAAGCTCTTTATACTATCATTGCATTACCTTTACCTCCAAATGTTGATTACAAAACATCTCTTTGTGAATATGATGAAAATCAGGTAATGGTTGCTTCGGATCCAGCTTCTGGAAATCCAGTTGATAGCGTATTGTGGTATGCAACTGCAGATTTAGCAGAACCATTAGAAGATGGTGTATATACTAATTCATATACTGTAGAAGATGATGTAATGCTTGCAGGTATCAAGAGATTCTATGCAACACAAACCGTTAATGGTTGCGAAGGTCATTCAAAAATGATTACGTTTAATGTGTATGTGAAACCAGAATCTCCAAAAGTAGTTGGTGCAAGTATTTGTCAAGGAGAAACTGATATTCCAACATTATCTACAAACTTAAGTATAGATAAATGGTGGGCTGATGACATGATGACAACTAAGGTTACGGAAGGTTATACATATACACCAAAAGTTGAAGAAGTTGGTGCTACAGATTTAACATATTACATTACTCGTACACAAAATGGTTGTATTAGTGATACCGTACCTGTTACATTGCATGTTATTCCAACACCTTCGTTGACAATAAGTGAGGATGTTTTAGCATGTATTTATGAAGACATACAAGAAATAAAAGCAGATGACTTTAAACCAGAAATGAACGAGGGTTCTTCTGTAAAATGGCAAGTTGTTAAAGATGGAGTTTCAAAGGCTGTTGCTGATGGAGAAAACCATTCTATTACTCCTTCAGACTTGTTGACTGAAGCAACTGTATATACAATTAATGCTTCGTATAAGTATGTATATGATGGAATATTCTGTACAAGTGAACCTGTATCAATGACATATACATTGAAAGAACGTGCTCGTAAACCAATTGTGTTCACAAAAACAATTTGCCAGGGTGATCAGATTACAGATCTTCAGGCATTGGGTAGTCCAAATGTTGTATGGAAGAGTTTAAGTGGTACGCTTCCTGAGGATTATCATGGTGTTAAATATCATTTCCAACCAGGTCAAGTTTTGGATACAGGTACATATTACTACGAAATCTATGATTTGAATATGTATGATGAAGAAAACTTGTTGGGATGTGAAAGTATTCATGATACAGTACAAATGGTTGTTGCACCTGGTGCTCACACTAAATTGTATGGTAAAGATTCTATCTGTGTTGGTTCTGTTGGAGAAAGTTATTATACTCAATATGAAAGCACAAGTCAGTACTTCTGGACTGTAACTGGTGATAACTTGAACTATTCTAAAGACGCAGCTTCAATGTCAGTTCGTTATATAGATTGGCTAACTCCTGGAGTTGATACTTTAATGGTGTACGAACAAACTTGGGCTGGTTGTGAGGGCTTTGATACATTGATTGTAAAAGTTGCTCCTGTTCCTAAAGCTCATTTCTCATGGTCTATGCCTGGTGCCTCAAATATTATAGAATTGGTTGACAGTACAATTCAGGATAGTTTGTGGACTACAGATGAAAAAGGTGAACCGCTTGCTTTGCCTGTAACATATACTATGGCATGGAACTATGGACACCAAGGAACTCCAGATAGTCAGATAGATACATTGGTTCCATATAATCAAAGAAATTACCCTCTTCAGGAAGGTGGTTATTTGTATGGTTTCAATTGCCCGATATTGACTGTAACTAACGACTTTGGATGTAAGAGTACATATACAGAATGTATTTTTGTAAATATTGCGTCATCAATATATGTACCAACGGCATTCTCACCTACAAACCCTGCACATAGTGTAAGGATGTTCCAACCAAAAGGTTTCAATCTTGCAAGCTGCGAAGTATCAGTTTATGACAAATGGGGTAACTTGTTGTGGTATTCTGATGAAGTAGAGGATGGTATGTTTGTAGGATCATGGGATGGACGTTACGATGGTAAGATGATGAAGTCTGACATTTATATCTGGAAGATGGAAGCAACCTTCCTTGATGGTCAAAAATGGCAAGGATTTGATAATGGTAATGGTAAAAAATCGAAATTCGGTAGTGTTACTTTGGTTCGATAAGCATTACAAATCGTTATAACTTAAAGAGGAATTTCAGTTGCGAAGTTCCTCTTTTTGTTTTAAATGGTTGTGTTTGTTTTCAATAGAAGACTGATTCCAAAGTGTAATATAAACACGTACAAATCAGTGAATTATATTTTGTTTTTATTTATTTTTAATCTAATTTTGAGTGCTTATAATGTGATTTTTCTAAATAAAAAAATATGAAAAGATTTTCGTTCTTATTTGTTTTGTTAGTTGTTGTATATCAGGCATTTTCGCAGTCAATTGCGACGGGTTATACGGTAGGAACTTGGTCGGGTTTCCGTTCTGCGGCAGCGTCTTTCACATTTGATGATGATGCTCCGAGTCATGTGTCGGTGGTTGCACCGGAATTTGATAAGCGTGGTTTCAATGCAACATTCAATGTCGTTGTAAATTGGATGAATCAGTCTAGTCAATGGTCTGATTTTCAAAAAATGGCAGCGAAAGGTCACGAAATTGCGAGCCATACGGTTACTCACTCGGAAAACACACCATCGTCGGAGTTAAGTAGTTCAAAAACAACTATCAATCAAAAAATCACAGGACAAGATTGTAATACCATTGCGTACCCATATTGCAATGTTCCGTCAGATGCAAGTGCGTTGGCTGCAAACTATATTGGTGGCCGTATTTGCGATGGTCAAATAATGGGAAAAACTCCAAGTGACTATTTCAGAATATCTGCTATCACAACAGGTAGTGAAACAGGTTTCACAAAAGCTGATGACTTCACGTCATCAATGCAATCTGCTGCAAGTAAAGGTGGTTGGGTTGTGTTTCTAACACACGGAATTACTGGCGAAACCAATGGTAATGCTACATATTCCCCTACTCCTATTAATGCCATTACTGGTGCACTTGATTGGGCGAAGGAAAACGATTCTAAAATATGGGTTGCTACTTTCCGCGATGCAATTTTGTATGCAAAAGAACGCGATGCGCTATCGTTGTCAGAGAAAAAAGTAAGTTCTACAAACTACCAACTTACTGCAAGTGTAGGCATTACAAGTTCAGTTGTTACATACGATTATCCAATAACTGTTCGTCGTGAAATGCCAAGTGGTTGGAAAAATTTTGCGGCTTCAACTGGTGGAAAGGACATTTCGGTAAAAACAGTGACTGTGGGTTCAACAAAATATGCTCAGTTTGATGTTGTTCCTGGAAAAACATATTCTTTGGAAGATCGCGAAAGTGAATATACAGAAGAAGGTGAAACTGTTGAAGTTCCAAAAATGAAAAATCTCATTGAAAATGGTGAGTTTGATGAAGGAACAAGTTCATGGCAAACACAAACAGGTGATGATGCAAAATGTACTTTGACAGCGACTACAACGGCAGGTTTATCTGGTGCAAATGCAGTCCAATTATGCCCAGATGGCAATTATGGAACAGAAAACTGGCATATACAAGTATATCAAAACGTAGAATTAGAGGGTGATGTGGAATATACGCTATCATTTAGCGCCAAAGCTTCTACTGCAAGGAAATTGTATGTGATGGTGCAAAAAATTGCTGCAGATTATGATACATACTTGTATCAGGAATGTGATTTGACGACAACTGCCAAAGATTTTGAATTTACTATGGTAGCTCCATCTGATGTTGCTATGGATTCAAAGGTTACATTCTGTATTGGTGGTTCTGATGGTTGTGTTATGCTTGACAAGGTGTTCTTTGGTTATGAAAATCAGTCAAGTTCAGAAGGTGGAGGCGACAGACCATCATACGATGTAGAGGTTTCTGGCGGAATTGAAAAATATTTTGTTGACAAGGCGTACATCGGACCAAGTTGCGATGCTCTTCCTGGTGAGGAAGTAACTAATGGTGCATATTATACTGGTGAATACACTAACTTGTTTGTTAAATATCTTGGTAAAACAGAAGCGCAGGTTCAAGCAAAAATGAAAAGCGTTTGGGATCATTTCTATACACCAAATGGTCAAAACACGGTGTATTATGAGGCTGGAAGTGACATGGCGTATATCTATGATACTGGTAACCAAGATGTTCGTACCGAAGGTCAGTCATATGGTTTGATGATCTGCGTTCAAATGGGGGACCAAGAAAAATTTGACAAATTATGGCGTTGGGCAAAGAAATATATGCAATATAAATCTGGTGATGCCCGCGAAGGTTTGTTTGCTTGGCAATGCGAAACTAATGGTACTATCAAAGGTGCTTCTTCTGCTCCTGATGGTGAAATGTATTTCTTGACAGCATTGTTCTTCGCTTCTCACCGTTGGGGTAACGATGGTGCTATCAATTATGAAGAAGAAGCACAATATCTTGCAAAATGTCTTTTGAATAAGAGTGGTAGAGGTAATGGTCAAGTTAGTCCATTGTTCAACAAGAGTAACTATCTTGTAACATTCGGTGAAACTTCGTATGATTTTTCTGACCCTTCATATAACTTACCAGGTTTCTTGGAATTGTGGGCTCGTTGGATAAATACAAATACTGATTTCTGGGTAAAAACTCCACAGGCAGCTCGTGATTTGTTGTACAACTCAGCTCATAAAACGACAGGTTTGTATCCTGATTATTGTAACTTTGATGGATCGGGTTATTATCCTAATTGGGCTGGATACAATACAAGTATTTACAAATATGACGCTATCCGTTGTCCTATGAATGTTGGTATGGATTATCATTGGTTTGCTGCTGATTCTCGTCAGGAAACAATGATGTACAACATTTTGAATTTCTTTAAGAAAGATGGTTATTCACACGCGTACTTTAATGTTGACGGAACGGGTGCTGATGGCTATTATTCAGAAGGTCAAAAAGGAGCAAATGGTGTGGGCGTATTTGGTTTGACTGCGGGAAATGAAGCATTGGCAAAAGAAAATCTTCAAAAACTTTGGGATGTAACGCCTCCAACAGGACAATGGCGTTATTACAATGGTATGGTGTATATGCTTTCTATGCTTCACGCAACAGGAAACTTCCGTATTTTCAAACCAACACCTGAGGTTGTTGTTGAAACTCTTTCTGGACCTGCTCCTGTAATTTTTAATGAAGAAGAATTTACGAAAGATACTACTTTCAAAACATTGATAGACTGTAAGATTTACGATGTAACTATCACTATTGAGGAATCTGCTGCAACATATACAGTAACATTTGAAGATTATGACGGCACAGAATTGAAGTCGGAAGAAGTTGCTGCTGGCGATGCTGCTACTGCACCTACAGAACCAACAAGAACGGGTTATACATTCAAAGAATGGGATACAGATTTCTCAAATGTAACAAAAGACTTGACAGTGACTGCGGTGTATGACATCAATACATACACGGTTACATTTGTTGACTACGATGGTTCTACAATAGACGAACAAACTGTTGAATATGGTAGTGATGCTTTTGCACCAACAGAACCAACTCGTGAAGGGTATGAATTTGATGGTTGGGACAAAACATTTACAAACATTACGAAAGATGTTGTTGTAACAGCTACATATACAGAAAAAGCAGTTCCGTCATCGTTAAAATATGAAGCCGAAGATGCAATTGCTTCTGGAACAACAACTGCATCAAGTTCTGCTGCTTCCAATGGTAAGTACGTAAAAATGCAATCTGGAAACTTAACATTTAATGTGACGGTTGAAAAAGCTGGCATATATGATGTTACGATTGTATATTCATTAACAGAAGATTACAAGGCTCAAAATTTGGAAGTGAATGGTGTGCAGGTTGGTACTTTGGCTTTCAATAAATCGGGTAGTGCAAATCCTACTTTTTCAAGTATTACCGCGGCTGCTGCATTGAATTCAGGTGCAAATACTATAGCGATTACAAATAGCTGGGGATGGGTTGATATAGATTATATTGAATTATCAACTCACGAATCAGTGAAATTCAATATTGATGCTAATCTTGTTATAGAAAACCCTACATCGGGAACTGTTGAATTGTATGAATTCTTAAAGAAGAATTTTGGCAAGAAAACTATCAGTGGTGTAATGACATTGGATATGCCAGACAATGCATCGTTCAAACAACAACCAGATGTTTCATACATCTATGATAAGTCAGGAAAATATACGGCATTGGTTGGTTTTGACTTTATGCAATCGGTAGGTAAGGGAACAGATTGGGCTACTACCTACAATAAAACTATGATTGCAATGGCAAAAGAATTATGGAACGAAGGTGGTATACCATATTTCACTTGGCACTGGCGTGACCCGACAAAAAGCACAAGCTCATTTAATACAAGTGGTGTGTCATTTAGTTTGAAAGACGCATTTACTGATGCAAGTTGTACAAAATGGAATACGAATTCTACTTTATATAAAGGAATTATTGCCGACCTTGATGTGATTGCAAATCATTTGTTGGATTTACAAAATGCAGGTGTTTCTGTTCTTTGGCGTCCATTGCACGAAGCAAGTGGCAAATGGTTCTGGTGGGGTGCCGAAGGTGCTGAACCATACAAACAATTATATTATTTGTTGTTTGAAAAATTGACTAAGGAATATGACTTGCATAACTTAGTTTGGGTATGGAACTCAGATGGTACAGATGCAGATTGGTATCCAGGTGATAATTATGTAGATATTGCTGGCCGCGATTTTTATTATCAAGCGCCAAACACCTATAATCACTCTTCGTTAGTGACAGAATTTGAGGCTGTTGCGAAGGTTGTTAATGGTAAGAAAATTGTAACCTTGGCTGAATGTGGCGCTGTTCCTTATCCACAAAATATGGACGAAGACGGTGCAATGTGGTCGTGGTTTATGCCTTGGTACGACGAAGGTGATATAAAATATGTGTCTTCCGATGACCATAACAAAGCATCTGACTGGGATTTAATAATGAACGACGACAGAGTTATTACTTTGGAAGATATGCCAGGTTGGGGTTCTGTTTTAGCTACAACATACACTGTTACATTCGTTGATTATGATGGAACAGTTCTTGACGAACAAACAGTTGAAGAAGGTGAAGATGCTGTTGCACCAGAAGAGCCAACACGCGCTGGCTACACTTTCAAAGAATGGGATACAGACTTTACAAAAGTAAGTGAAGATTTGACTGTTACGGCTGTGTATGTTGAAAAAGCAAAAGCAGATTATACAGCGTTGAACAAAGCAATTGCTGATGCGGAAGCACTTGAAACAACAGGTTTCACAGCAGCAACCGTTGCAGCATTGCAAAATGCATTAACTGCTGCAAAAGCAGTAGATACAGACTTGTTGGCAAAAGACCAAGCAACAGTAGATGCTGCAACAAAAGCGTTGACAGATGCGATGGCTGCTCTTGCAGTTCAAACATTTACTGTAATTTTCGTTGATTACGATGGAACAACAATAGATGAACAAACTGTTGAATACGGTCAATCAGCAACAAAACCAGCAACGGATCCTGTTCGTAACGGATATGTATTTTCTGGTTGGATAGGTTCGTATGAAAATGTAACTGCTGATGTAACAGTACAAGCAAGTTACACAGAAAAAGGCAAAGCTGATTATACAGCATTAAACAATGCAATTGCGGCTGCTGAAAAGCTTGAAACAACAAGTTATACTGATGCAACAGTTGCAGCCTTACAAAAAGCTTTAACTGCAGCAAAAGCAGTAGATACAGATTTGTTGGCGGAAGACCAAGCAACAGTAGATGCTGCAACAAAAGCGTTGGAAGATGCAATGTCTGCTCTTGCAGTTCAAACATTTACAGTAACATTCGTTGATTATGACGGGAAAGTTATTGATGCACAAACAGTTGAATATGGTGCTTCGGCAGTAGCTCCAAAAGAACCAAGTCGCAACGGCTATACATTCTCGGCTTGGGAAGGTTCTTACGAAAAAGTAACAGAAGATGTTACTATCACAGCAACATATACTGCAAAAGAGAAAGCTGACTATACTTCTTTGGATAAGGCAATTTCAAGTGCGGAAGCTTTGGAGGCAGAAAAGGATAAGTATGCTGACGACACATGGAAAGTATTGCAGTCGGCATTAGCTGCAGCAAAGGCTATTGATAGAAATTTGTATAAGGATAATCAGAAAAAAATTGATGATGCAAAAGATCTTTTAGTGTCTGCAATTTCAACATTGTCGGTAAAATCATTTACGGTAAAATTTACTGCTGACGAAAAAATTATTTCAGAACAAATAGTTGAATATGGAAAAGATGCAGAAGCACCATTCAATCCAACAAAAGAGGGATACGATTTTGTTAAGTGGGTTGGTAGTTATACAAATGTTACAGAAGATCTTATTATAACTGCAGAATTTTCAGAAAAGAGCAAAGCTGATTATACTCAGTTAGATATTGCAATAAAAAAAGCAGAAGCAATAGAAGCCTCGCAATATGATGATGAATCTTTACAATTGTTGGAATCTGTATTGAGTATGGCAGATAAAATTGATAGAAACCTTCTGGCAGAAAACCAATCTGTAGTTGATGATGCAGTTGAGTCTATAAATGAGGTATTGGGTTCGTTGAAACTAAAGACATTTACAGTAACGTTTATTGTAGATGGAGAGATTGTTGCAGAAAAAATTGTAGAATATGGAGAAACGGTTACTGCACCTTCTGTTCCTGTGAAGAAAGGCTACGAGTTTGTAGGATGGAAAGGTGATTATTCAAATGTAATAAAAGATGTTACCGTGGAGGCTGAATTCACGATTCAAATGTTTACTGTAACTTTTGTTGATTACGATGGAAGTGAAATTAAAAAACAAACTGTAGAATATGGTCAATCTGCTGAAAAACCGGCAAATCCGTCTCGTTCTGGATTTGAATTTACTGGTTGGATTGGTTCGTATGAGAATGTGACTTCTAATGTGACAGTAATGGCTGGTTATACAGAAATTGGTAAAGCTGTTTATACTAATTTAGATAATGCAATAGCAAAAGCAAAGAATTTATCTGAAGATAAATACACTGTAGAAACATGGAAGAAGTTACAATCTGCAATTGTGGAAGCCGAATCTATTGACAGAAATCTTGAAGAAGAGAATCAGTCTATGGTTGATGTTGTTGCAGACAACTTGAATGATGCAATAGATAGTCTTGTATTGAAATCATTTACTGTAACGTTTGTTGTAGAAGGAAAAGAGGTTGATAGTCAAATAGTAATCTATGGAGAAGCTGCAAAATTACCTACAACAACTCCGGAAAAAGAAGGTTATGATTTCGTACAATGGATAGGCAATTATTCTGAAATAACTGGAGATGTAGAGATTGTAGCTGAATTTAAGGAAAAAGCTAAAGCTGATTATACAGCCTTGGATGCCGCAATTGTAAAAGCTGAATCTGTGGATGTTTCCTACTATAGTGAGGCTTCTTTGAAGAAATTACAATCAGTTTTGACAGAGGTAAAAGCAATAGACAGAAATCTGTATTCAGATAAACAGTCTGTTGTTAATACAGCATTAATTTCATTGAAAGATGCTTTGTCAAATCTTGCTCTAAGAACATTCGAGGTTACGTTTATTGTAGATGGTGAAGTTGTTTCAAAACAAGATGTTGAGTATGGACGTTCGGCGTTGGCTCCTGCAACTCCTGTGAAGAATGGTTATACTTTTGTAAGATGGAGCGACAGTTATTCAAATATTACTGCCGACATTCAAATTGAAGCAATATTCACAGAAAAAGTTGTTGTAAATTTAGATAGAACATTGTTGAATTATACTATAGAACAGGCAAATAAAGCAATGGAAAAGGCTGAAGGTAATGTTGGTAATGCTGCCGGTCAATATCCTGCATCTGCTGTTTTACAGTTCCAGGCAATGATTGAAACTGCTTTAGATGTTTATGAAAATGCGACAAAACAAGTTGTTGTTGATAATGAAGTAACAATACTTGAAAATGCTATAAATGTATTCCTGGAATCTGTTAATCCAGAAATACCTGATAAAACAGAACTAGCATTATTAATAAAACAGGCTGGTGATATTTTGGACACAACAAGTGTGGGTACTAAACCTGGTCAGTATTCATTAATGGAAAACTGGAATTTAACTAATGTTAGAATGGATGCGTCATTGATATATGATAATCCAAATGCGAAAAAATCAGAAGTTGATGCCCAGGTCGAATTATTAAGAAATTCTATAGAAGCATATGTAAACTCTGTAGTAAAAGAAGAAACTTCTGCTGTGGAGACACTATTGAACGAAATTGTTATTTATGCAAAAGGACATGTTGTCGTAGTTGAGAATGCAGATATTTCTGATGTTCAGATATATGATATTACTGGTCAATGTGTTAGCAGAAATGGTAATAATCAGATTTCTTCAAATGAGATTTTTATTAAAAATGTAGGTGTGTATATTGTTAAGGTAAAATCAATTTCACAACGAGTTGTAATAAAATAAGATGCAGTTAAAATATGCGATAATAGGAAGTGGTGGTATAGGTGGACTTTATGGAGGATTTTTAGCGAAATCAGAACATGAAGTTCACTTTCTCCTTCGTTCTGATTATGATTTTGTAAAGCAGAATGGTTTGCAGATTGATTCGGTGAAAGGTGATTTTCACTTATCATCACCGAATGTTTATAAAGAAGCCTCTGCAATGCCAGTATGTGACGTTGTGCTTGTATGTTTAAAAACAATACAGAATAAAATTCTAAAAGATTTATTGCCTTCAATTTTGCATAAGAATTCGGTTGTAATTCTTGTACAAAACGGTTTGGGTATAGAAAAAGAATTGTCCGACATTTTTACAAATGTGTCTGTTGCTGGAGCTACAGCTTTTGTTTGTACGACAAAAGTTGGTCCGGGACATATTCATCATGCAGAATATGGCACATTGACAATAGCAAAATATTGTGGAGATTGCGATATGATTTTAAATCAGGTTGCAGACGATTTTATAAATGCTGGAATTCAAGTGAATTTATCTGATGATTTAAATTCGATTCGTTGGAAAAAACTTGTCTGGAACATTCCATATAATGGTTTAACTGTAGTTTTGAATGCGGCAACAGATGAACTTACTTTTAACACAGCTACACGTTCCTTGGTAATTGATTTAATGAATGAAGTAGTTGATGCGGGAAGAATTTGTGGAGCAAAAATCTCGGATTCTTTTGTGTCGAAAATGATTGAGATGACAGAAAAAATGACTCCTTATTCTCCAAGTATGCGCTTAGATTATGAAGCTCGCCGTCCTATGGAGATTCAAACAATGTACACGAATCCCATAAAAATAGCTAAGGAGAAAGGTTTCGAGATGAAAAAAACACAGATGTTGGAGCAACAGCTACGTTTTATTTCTGATACCCAACAGACTGTGAAAGAATAACTTTTTCTTCCGCTTTAAGATTTAATGTTTTCGAGAGTAATTCTTTGTCAACATAACCTCTTATAACGCAGCCAATATTTTCTGAAGCACACATAAGATAGACATTTTGTGCAATAAATCCGCAGTCGGCGTATGCCATGACGTCACGGTTTGATGCAACAATAGTCCCCATTTTGTTATAATCTGCAACATAAACAATGTTCATAGAGGCGTGGGCAACATAATCCTGTCCTCCTGCTTTGGCACGGAAATCTCCTTTTTGAAGAAGTATCAGTTCATTTGTTTTGTCATTCCATTTGTAAATTCCTTCGGCAAGTATAATGTAAAGTGTAAATTCCTGACAATTCATTGCGGAAGGAACTGTTCTTTTCTCAGGTCTATTAAAACCGTATGCAGCCCAAAGAATATTTGAAATTTGTTGATTGCTTAGTTTTTTAGAATCATTAAACTCCTTTGTCGATTTTCGGTTTTGAAGACAATAGGAAATTGATTTTCCGTTGTCTTTTTGTGGCGTAGGAAGTTGTATGTTTTGAGCTTTTGTAGTCATAATAAATAGTCCTAAAAAAAGAATGTTACATATAAATCGTTGTATTTTCATCGTCTTTATCTTTATTGTTAGTGTTTGTTGTGTCAAGAAAAATGTATATGGCAACAGTAACTACATGAAAAAATAGAATCATTGCTGACCATAATAATTTTTCAGATGTGCTGCGCATGTTCTTTTCAGCTACCCATATCTGGTGAAGAAGCCAGATGTCGCAGACGATACAAAGTGTTATGATTAAAACTCGAACCATGTTTATAAATGTTACTTTGCAAATGTATGAATAATATTTCTTAAAAATAATGAATAACTTTACGGCAAAATCAGTAGTATGTTAATTTTCATCGCCTTAATCCTATCTGTTGTGTTTCAGCTTACAGCTTCCATAATTGCGGTAAGTCTTATAAAAAGGACTCGATATAACATTGCATGGATTTTACTTTCCATAGGTTTTTCTTTAATGGCAGTTCAACAGATGTCAGATTTGCTCTACATCTTTTATCATCTGCAATATTCCAAAGATGCCTCTGAATTTTCAGTAATAAGAAACTGGACAAATGTTTTAATTTCACTTTTACTTTTTGTTGGAACGATTTTCATTAAGAAGTTGTTTAATTATACGAGAAAGATGGAAAATCTTGCGAAACAGAATGAAAGCCTTGTCTTTTCTGCAATTGTCAAGACAGAAGAGAATGAAAGGCAGATGTTTGCAAAGGAATTGCATGATGGGCTTGCTCCAATATTGTCATCGGTGAAAATGGCTTTTTCGGCTTTGAATAAGGATATAGTAACTGAGTCAAATAAACAGATTTTGCTGAAAACTAACTTTGCTATAGATGAGGCGATTATCACGATAAAAGAAATTTCTAATAAATTGAGTCCTCATATTTTATCTAATTTCGGACTTGAACGTGCGGTAAAATCCTTTCTTGATACTGTAATGATAAAGCAACATGCTGAGGTTGATTATAATTCTAATCTTGGAGCGGCACGTTTTGATTTTAATATAGAAGCTGTTTTGTATCGTGTTGTTTGCGAATTAATTACAAATACTTTGCGACATTCAAATGCTCAGCATATTGTTATAAAATTACAGAAAGAGAATGATGAATTGTGCTTGAAATATTCTGATGACGGAGTCGGCTTCGATGTGAAAAAATTACCGATTAAGGGTATGGGAATATCTAATATTGAGTCACGGGTAAAATCAATCAATGGAGTGTTTTCCATAGTGAGTTCTCCAAACAATGGAATGAGTGTTAGCATACAGGTAAGATTATGAATAAGAAATTGCATATACATTTAGTTGATGATCATTCTTTGTTTCGGGAAGGACTGAAGTTTCTTTTGTCAAATTGTGATTTTATTGAAAGAATAGATGAGTCTGAGAATGGGAGAATATTCTTGGAAAAAATAGAGCAAGAAATTCCTGATATTGTCCTTATGGATATACAAATGCCTGAAATTGATGGAATTGTAGCATCTCAGAAAGCAATAGAAAAATATCCGAATTTGAAAATAATTGCACTTTCAATGTATTCTGAAGAGGAGTATTATTCGAAGATGATAGATGTTGGCGTTAAAGGATTTCTTTTGAAGAACTCACAATTTGGTGATGTGCAAAAAGCAATAATTGATGTAAGTGAAGGAAATAATTTCTTTTCACAGGAAATCTTAGATCGAATTATTGCAAATATGTATAAAAAGAAAAATGAGAAGCCTATTTTAGACTTGACAGAGAGAGAAATTGAAGTGCTATATAACATCTGTAAAGGTTTGTCGAATGTGGAAATTGCTGATATGTTGTATATTAGCAAACGTACAGTAGATAAACATAGGGAAAATTTGCTTCTGAAAACAGAAGCAAAAAATACGGCAGGCTTGGTAGTCTATGCGATAAAAAATGGAATTTTCGAAATTTAGGCTTGTTCTAAAATTTCGTTAAGGTAATTCGGTAAATTTTTCGCAAGTTTTCGTTGCTTGATATACCAGTAACGTTCCTTATGTTCAAGATAATGACCAAGATAAACTTGTTCACTTTGGCCAGGTGTTGGAACTAGAATAGCTTTACATTTTAACTTCTCGTAATCCATAATTGAACTGTAGCCAGCTCGTGAAATTATTAGTTTGCTTCCACAGATTAATTTTGTTATTTCTTCGTTGGTTGCAAATGTTTGTATTTTACAGTTTCCAATTTTTGTGGAATTGTTTCTTGGAGCAACAACACCACGTATGATGCAGGATTTATAAGGTAATTTGGGTAAAATTCCCCGTAGTTTAGTCTCAAAAATCCCTCTTTGTGGTTCTGGACCTGAAAGAATAGCAACAATGTCATATTCTTTTTCACATTGAATCTTTGATCTTCCTGAAAGCGGTCCGATAAAATGGGAATTAGGAATCTTCCAACTATGAGATAAGATACCGGATATATTTTTCGTCCCTTTATAATCGGGAATCCAACATTCATCAAATTTGCTGATGATGGATTTGTTTACCAAATGAAATGGATATTCTAACCAACGAAAAATAAAAGGAAGGCGGATTCTAATTTGATGTGTAATAAAAATTGATTTACACAAATTGCTGTGCATACCAAACCGGTTGTCTGCAATTATAATATCCGCATTATACTTTTCAACTAATTGATTTGCAATTCTTTCCTCGCTATTTTTTGTTAATAAAGCTTTAGGAATTTGTAGTGTAAGTTTTAAAAAAGTTGAAAAAGCGTTTGTACTATAGGAAATGCCATATTCAGGAATCTGTTCATGGTTAACTTCAGGAAACTCTTGTTTAAGAAGTTCCAATGAGCGTCCAGAAGAAGCAATAATGCATTTATTATTGTTCTGCAATAGCTCTTTAATAATTGGAATACAGCGTGTTGCGTGTCCCAATCCCCAGTCAAGCGGAGAGATTATAACAGTTTTGTTTTGTATGTCGGAAATTCTAGTCATAGTAATTCTGTGGCAAAAATAGAATTATCTTTCATTTAAAAAAGTGCTTTTTCAAAATTGCGGTTAAGCAGTTGAACAGGCATATTGAAAATAAAACTATATTTGCGTAAACTTAATAATATGGAACTGATTTTTGCATCGAACAATCGTCATAAACTTGAGGAAATTTCAAAAATAGCTGGAGATAAATTCTCTATACTTAATTTGAAACAGGCAAATTGTGAGGGAGAGATTCCTGAAACTGGTGAAACTTTAGCAGAGAATGCCTTGCAAAAAGCTCGTTGGGTTTACGAGAGAACAGGTAAAAATTGTTTTGCTGATGATACTGGTTTGGAAATAGATGCATTAAATGGGGCTCCGGGTGTTTATACTGCTCGTTTTGCTGGAGAAAATTGTACTCCAAAGGATAATATTATAAAGACTTTGGCGTTGTTGGAAGGGGAAAAGAATAGAAAGGCTTGTTTTAAAACAGTGATTGCGTGCATTATCGACGGCAAGGAGTATCTTTTTAACGGAGAGGTAGAAGGAGATATTGCAACTGAGGAAATGGGAGAAGGTGGTTTTGGTTATGATCCAATCTTTATTCCAAAGGGTTTTGATGTTTCTTTTGCTCAAATGCCGTTGGATCAAAAAAATAAAATGAGTCATAGAGGTAGAGCTACAGCAAAGTTCATTGATTTTATTCAGACTCTACTTTAAATTTTTGACATAAAAATAAACCGAATGAAATCAGATAGTATTGTCATAATACCAACGTATAACGAAAAGGAGAATATAGAGAGGATTCTTCGTTGTGTTCTTTCCTACGAGAAACAATTTGATATTCTTGTTGTTGACGACAATTCTCCTGATGGAACGGCAACAATAGTAAAAACGTTACAGAAGGAATTTTCTGATAGAATTTATTTACTTGAACGTCCTGGAAAACAAGGACTTGGTGTTGCTTATATTGCGGGTTTCAAGTGGGCACTCGAAAATTGTTATGACTTTATTTTTGAAATGGATGCCGATTTTTCTCATAATCCTGATGATTTAATCCGTTTGTATAATGCTTGTGCAGTTGGAGGTGCGGACGCTTCTGTTGGTTCCCGTTATGTAACAGGAGTAAATGTGGTAAATTGGCCAATGAAACGTGTGTTACTTTCATATTTTGCTTCAAAATATGTACGTTTTGTCACTCGCATGCCTTTGCGTGATGCAACTGCTGGGTTTGTGTGCTATACTTCTAAAGTATTGAAATCGTTAGATTTAGATAATATCAAATTTAAAGGTTATGCATTTCAGATAGAAATGAAATTTAAAATTTGGGATTCTGGAAACAAAATTGTTGAGGTTCCAATAATATTTACAGAT
Source organism: Bacteroidales bacterium (assembly GCA_024409235.1). Taxonomy (GTDB): domain Bacteria; phylum Bacteroidota; class Bacteroidia; order Bacteroidales; family UBA1715; genus UBA1715. Next base: position 57,139 of record JAKSUA010000013.1, read on the forward strand.
AGAAAGGAAGGCACGTCAAAAATGAATGGCGGAATTATCAAGGAAGCTGTTTTCGGAGTGATTTCACTAAAGTTACAAAGTTTGTTCAAGAAATAGATATGGCGACACTTTTACGTGATGGAATAATCGTAAATGAAGGCGAGCAGTTTCAAGGAAGTATTTTAATCGAAGGGGAAAAAATTGCCGAGATTTTTCGTGGAGATTTACCGCAGGATTTTTCTTTTTCAAATGTGGAAATCGTTTCTTGTGAAGGGAAAATCATTATTCCTGGAGTTATTGATGATCAAGTTCATTTCCGTGAGCCTGGATTAACACATAAAGCTACTATTGCAACGGAATCTCGTGCGGCTTTAGCTGGTGGTGTAACAACATTTATGGATATGCCAAATGTTGCTCCGCAAACTACAACAATAGAATATTTAGAACAAAAGCTTTCAATCGCGTCAGATTCGTCTTTTGCGAATTATGCTTTCTACTTTGGAGCAACAAACACTAATATTGATCAGCTTCGTGCTTTGGACAAAAACATTGTTTGCGGTGTAAAAGTTTTTATGGGATCAAGCACAGGAAACATGCTAGTAGATGATGAAGATACTTTACGAAAGATTTTCTCAGAAACAAAAATTCCTGTTGCGGTTCATTGCGAAGATGAAATAACAATAAAAGAAAACATAGCTAAATTTTCCGCTATGTATGGTGACAATATACCGTTTAGTTGTCATCCAAAAATTCGTAGCAATGAAGCTTGTTTTAAGTCAACCCAAAAGGCAGTAGAATTGGCAAAACAGTGCGAGACTCATCTTCATGTATTACATCTTTCAACTGCTGAAGAAATGAACTTGTTTAGTCAGGAAGATGTCAAGAACAAAAGAATCACAGCTGAGGTTTGTGTGCATCATTTGTGGTTTACAGATAATGATTATGCAGAAAAGGGTGCTTTTATTAAATGTAATCCTGCAATAAAATCACAAAAGGATAGAGACGCACTTCGCCAGGCGTTGATGGAAGGAAGAATTGATGTTGTTGCAACTGACCATGCTCCACATACAATTGATGAAAAAAATCGTCCTTATACAAAATCAGCATCGGGAATGCCGTTGGTTCAACATTCGTTACTTGTAATGCTTGAATTATATAAACAAGGTGTGATTTCCTTGCCTCTTGTTGTACAGAAAATGTGTCATAATCCGGCGATTTTGTTCAGTATTAAGGACAGAGGATTTATTCGTAAGAATTACTTCGCAGATTTGGTAGTAATTGATTTACAGAAAGATACACTGGTTAATAAAGATAATATTCTGTACAAATGTGGTTGGTCACCATTAGAAGGTACTTGTTTATCTGCAAAAGTTGAAAAAACATTCTTGAATGGTACTTGTGTATATTCAGAGGGGAATTTTTCTGATATACGAAAAGCACATCAAATTACGTTCTCACATTAAAAATATTAATATGAAAAAGTTTCTATTTACAGTTTGCGTTTTGTGTTGTATTAATCCGATTTTTGCGGATGAAGGAATGTGGTTGTTGAATATGCTTGACAAATTAAATATCGAGCAGAAAGGATGTAAACTCACACCAGATCAGATATATAGCATAAATCATTCTTCTTTAAAAGATGCAATTTTAGGACTTTCCGAAGCAGACAGACCATATAATTTCTTTTGTACGTCGGAAATTGTTTCTCCACAGGGATTGGTATTCACCAACTATCATTGTGGTTTTGAAATGATACAGAAGCACACAAGTATTACAAAGAATTATATTGATAATGGATTCTGGGCAATGAGTCAAGAGGAAGAATTGCCTAATGAAGGTATTATGGCAACACGTGTTGTTGCAATGTACGATGTAACTGACCGAGTTTTTGCAGGATTAAATCCTCAAAAAGCTTCTGGTGAATTGGAATATGATGATGACGAAGAAAAAGAAATTACTCCGTCATTGAAATCAGTTCTTGAGGATATTAAGAAAAGTGTTACAGATACATGCTCTTATGGGGCTTCAGTAAAGTCATTTTTTGAAGGAAATCAATATTTTCTATTCGTTTATGAATCATATAAGGATGTTCGTTTGGTAGGAGCTCCTCCAAGAACAATTGGAAAATTTGGTGATGAAACAGACAACTGGATTTGGCCTCGTCAAACAGGTGATTTTTGTGTTTTGCGTGTATATACAGATGAATCAGGAATACCTGCAGAATATTCTGAAAAAAATAAACATCTATCTCCTAAACATTTTTTACCAGTTTCATTAAAAGGTGTTGAAGAAGGTGATTACGCAATGATTTTGGGTTTCCCTGGCTCAACAGATCGTTATCGCTCGGCTGATGATATAAAGTATTTCCAACAAGTTAATAATGCGACTGTTAAATTAGTTGGAGACCTTTCTTTGGCAACTTATAAGAAATATATGAATGTTGATAGCCTTATTCGTATTAAATATGCCTCGAAGTATGATTCAATGAGTAATTATTGGAAATACAGTATTGGTCAAAATAAGGGAATAAAAGATTTAAACGTCGTTGAGAAAAAATTAGAACAGGAAAAACTGTTGTCGCAGTGGATTAATTCTGATTCTGCGCGTATAGAAAAATACGGTCATGTTCTTGATACAATGAAGAACTATTATTCAGATTTAGTATTTCAGAATAGTCGTATGGTGATGTTAAATATTGGCATTATGAATGTAGTTGAAGCATTAATGTTTACTTACGATTGTATTGATATTCTTGACGCTATTGAAACTGCTGATCCTGTTATTATAAAGGAAACTCAGGTTGCATTAAAGGATAAGGCGAAGAAGTTCTTTAAAGATTTTGACACAAATGTCGATAAAGCTCAATTTGTTACGTTAACGCTTGGTGCTGCATACAATATGGATTATAATATGTATTCATATCCTAAATTTATCTTAAATAAAAAATATAAAGGTGATGTAGCAAAATATGCAGACGCTGTTTATTCAAAATCTGTATTTACAGATGAAAATCGTTTTTATCAGTATTTAGAATCGCCAAGCTATAAAAAGTTTGTAGAAGATCCTATGTTTGAATTGTTGCGATACACATTATCAAACTATTTTGGAATTAAGGAAATGCTTGCAAATAAGGCAATTGACTCTGCAAAAACTTTATATGTTGATGCTATAATGAAAATGAATCCTGATTCGTTATTTTATCCGGATGCAAATTCAACAGAACGTTTGACATACGGGAAAGTATGTAGCTATGAACCTAAAGATGGTGTTTCATATCATTATTACACAACTTTAAAAGGAGTGATGGAGAAAAAAGATGATAAAAACCCGGAATTCCAAGTTCCTGAAAAGTTAGAACAACTATACAATGAAAAGGATTACGGACAATATGCTGATAAAAATGGAGATATGCCTGTATGTTTCATTACAAACAATGATATAACTGGAGGAAATTCGGGAAGTCCTGTTATGAATGCAAATGGAGAATTAATTGGACTTGCGTTTGACGGTAATTGGGAGGCTATGAGCGGTGATATAATTTATGAACCAACAGTTCAGCGAACAATAGCTGTGGATGTTCGCTATGTATTGTTTGTGATAGATAAATTCGCGGGTGCGGGATATTTGTTGGATGAAATGACTATTGTAAAATAGTCGTATGTAAATAGAGGAAGGAGAAAAAGAGAGACGGCATTTGTCGTCTCTCTTTCTTTTTGTTATTTTTTAACTTTTGTAGCTTGTTTCTTTGTAGAATTCTGCTGTGTAGAAGTTTCTTCAGATGAAGTCTTTTTAACTTTTGTAGCTTGCTTTTTGTTACTGTTTGATGATTTTGTAGTTGATTGAGGATAACATATTCCGCAGGCTGTTTTTCCTGATTTTTTTGCTTCATCTAAAGTTATGTGTTTTTTAGCTCCTGTACAGTTTTTAATGTCAATGCATGAAGCAACTCTGTGATACAATGTTGATGAACTGCATGTCCAAACACTTTGCTGTTTAGAAGAGCTGGAACTTGTGCTAATTGAGAATGAACATAAAAGCACAACACTCAGGAATAAAACTGTTTTTTTCATAATTCGATAAATTTAAATTTGTCAAAGATAAAATAAATGAATTTTTGTTTTTTCTTATCCGCAAATTTTTTGCCAAAAATCCATTGCAAATAAAAAAAGTGTACATTTGTAGCAACTTAAAAAAGTAAAAATGAACTCAAAATTAGGTGTAGTTAGTCTTGTTGTAGCCATATTATTGGCACTTGGACTTGGATTTTTTGTATGGCAGAATAATCAGTTGAAAGCTGAAATAGAAATTTTGCAGGATACGGTTGCTGTAAATCAGGTGGAAAAAGCTAAATTGTTAAGTAATTTGGATTCACTTGAAGTTGAAATTAAGAAACAAGTTGCTGCAAACGAAGAAATGGATTCAGTGTTAGCTGAACGATTGGCTGAAATAGAACAAACTCGTGCAGAACTTGCTGTAGCAAAAGCTGACGCAGCATTAGTTGCAAAATATAAAAAGCAAATTGAAATTTTACGTGCAACTGCGGAACAATTTATCCGTGAAAATGATATGTTGAAGCATAAAGTTGATTCTTTAGGTTTTGAAGATAGCTTGAAGAAACGTAAAATCGATACGATGACAATTATCGATTTCCAAAAAACACAACAGATAGAGAAATTAAGTGAAAAAGTAGAACTTGGTTCACAGTTACGAATCAGTGATATTATTGCAAGAGGATACAATAAGAGCGGAAAGATTGCTACTAAAGCTCGTCGTACTGCAAAAATTGGTGTTGCTGGTACTTTGTTGAAAAATAGCTTGGCAGAATCTGGTTCAAAAACATTATTTATTAGAATAATCTCTCCAAGTGGAACTGTACTTACTGCAAGTAATGCAAATCAGTTTGATTTTGAAGGAAAAACAATTATGTACACTGAAAAGAAGGAGTTAGGGTATAATAACGAAGATGTTAAGTTTGAAATTTTCTATGATGCTTCTAACGAAACTCTTGAAGTTGGAAATTATATGATTTCTATCTTCTGTGGAGGAAAAGAAATTGGACGTTCTTCATTAGGTTTACAATAAAAAAAGTAATACATTTGCAAGAAAGATATGGGAATCCTGTTTTGTCGGGATTCCTTTTGTTTTGTATAATTTAAAGTTTCAATTATGGCAAATTATGTGACAGAAGAAGGCTTGCGAAAACTACAGCAAGAGCTTGAACAGTTGACAACAGTTGAAAGACCAAAAATCTCTCAACAAATTGCAGAGGCTCGTGATAAGGGTGATCTTTCTGAAAATGCTGAATATGATGCAGCAAGAGAAGCCCAGGGACTTTTGGAATTAAGAATTGCAAAATTGCAACAAACAATAATCGATTCACGAATTATAGATGAATCAAAATTGGACAATTCTGTCGTTCAAATTTTATCGAAAGTTACAATTCGAAATATAAAGATGAACAAGACTATGCAATATACATTGGTCGCAGAAACTGAAGCTGATTTTAAAAGTGGAAAGATTTCTATCAATACTCCTATTGCAAAAGGTCTTATTGGAAAAAAAGTTGGTGATGTTGCTGAAATCCAACTTCCTGCAGGAAAAACTTCATTCGAAATCGTTGAAATATCAAGATAGTTATGGCTTCAATATTCTCAAAAATAGTTGCTGGTGAAATTCCTGCACACAAAGTTGCTGAAAACGAAGAGTTTCTAGCTTTTTTGGATATTAGTCCTATGACAATGGGACATACATTGGTAATTCCAAAGAAGGAAATTTCATATATTTTCGATGTTGATGATGAATTGTTGAGTCGAATGATGGTGTTTGCGAAACGTGTTGCAAAAGCAGTGGAAGCAAGTGTTACTTGTGCTCGAATTGGAGTCGGTGTTGTTGGCTTGGAAGTTCCTCATTGCCATATTCATTTGATTCCTTTGAAAAATGCTGTCGGAGAAATGAATTTTGGTGGTCCAAAACTTTCGCCGTCAAATGAGGAATTGGCAGAAATGGCTGAAAAGATTCGTTCAAATTTTAAATAATCTGAAGCCGTCGATTTAAGACGGCTTTTTTGTATGCAGGACAAGATAATCATATATACGGAATCAAAATTTCTTCCTGAGAAGAAATATGTGTTTCAAGTGATTTTCAATGAAATTCTTGGAATAAATTATGAATTTTTCGATACTTCGGTAAGTCAGGTCTATAAGTTTGTTTTGCCGAATGGGAAATACATAGAGTTTGCAGATTGCTTTTTTACTAACATCCCAGAATCTATTGGTTATTGTTTTGCAAAATATCTTCCTTCAAAAATATCTGAATTAAAAGGTGTTTTAAGTGATGAGGTTGTTCCGTTTTTATATGGAAATAATACTTATACGGAACATGCGAAAACGTTGTATTGCGGCGGTGATATAATAGGAAGTTCTTTCTTTATGTTAAGCCGTTGGGAAGAGTTAATTTCTGAAAAATTTGATAGATGGGGAAGATTTCCTGAAAAGGATGCATGTGCAGTAAAGTATGGCTTTATTCAAAAACCACTAGTGCATGTTTATGCAGAATTACTAAGAAAGATTTTTGCAGACTATGGTTTTGAAATACCTCAAAATCAAATATTTAGAAAAACTTTAACTCACGATGTTGATTATATTTATAAGTGGGGACGGTCAAAAGATTTTCTAAAAAGCTGCTGTGCAGATTTATTTAAAAGATTTTCGGTTAGAACATTCAAGTCGTCGCTAAAAATGCGTAAAAGCGGTCAGGATCCGTATGATATGTATTCGTATTTAATGGATCTTAGTGAAAAAAATGGTTTGAAATCAACATTTTATTTTTTGAATAACAAGCTGAACGACTGGGAATTAAATACAGAAAAGGGAAAGGAAATAATTTCATTGATTCAGAAAAGGAATCATAATGTCGGAATTCATTCAAATTATTATTTGGAGGCAGATTCAGAAAAAGTTAAAATTGATAAAGAGTATTATTCAAAAATCTTTAATCGTGAGTTAATTCACAATAGACAGCATTTTTTAAAGATGAGATTTCCTCAAACGTTACGGATGCTGGAACAGAATGGTATTATCCAGGATAGCAGTATGTATTATCCACATTTTCCTGGTTTTAGAACAGGAATGTGTATAGAACATTCTGTTTTTGATTGTGAAACTCGTAAAATAATGAATATAAAAGAATTGCCTCTTACACTGATGGATGTTTCTCTTTTAAAGGCGCGAAAAAACGATGAGGCAAAGGATATGGTTGATGCCTTAATATCAACAGTAAAAAAATATAATGGAAATTTCGTCTGTCTTTGGCATAATAGTAGTTTTAATGCTAAGGAATGGAATTTTCTTGATGGTATTTACGAATATGTTGTTAATGCATAATAAAGTTATTGATAATGAATAGTTTTGGAACAAATTTTAGAGTAGAAATCTTTGGTGAAAGTCATGGTGTTAAAGTTGGTGTGGTTATAGATGGTTGTCCGTCTGGAATTGCGCTGTGCGAAGAAGATTTCTTGACAGATTTACAACGTCGTCGTTCTGGAAAGTTAGGAACTACTCCAAGAATAGAAGCCGATATGCCTCACATTGTGAGTGGTGTTTTTGAAGGAAGAACATGTGGAACTCCTATAACTATTTTGTTTGATAATACGAACACAAAATCTGGAGATTATGCAAATCTACAGGATCATCCTCGTCCTGGTCATGCTGATTATACAGGAATGGTGAAATATGGCGGTTATAATGATCCTCGAGGAGGCGGTCATTTCTCAGGTAGAATTACTTTAGGACTTGTAGCGGCAGGTGTTATTGCCAAAAAAATTATTGATCCAATTGAAATTTCTGCAACATTAACCGAAGTTGGCGGAAGAACAGATATAGATGAATGTATAAAAGAAACTATGCAGAAAAAGGATTCTGTAGGTGGAATGGTGTCTTGCACATGTAAAAATGTTCCTGTAGGTCTTGGCGAACCATTTTTTGATTCAGTTGAGTCGGAAATTGCTCATATTATTTTCTCAATTCCTGCTATAAAAAGTATAGAGTTTGGTAGCGGTATTGCAGCAGCAAAAATGCTTGGAAGTGAACACAATGATAGAATTATTGATGCTTCAGGTAAAACTGAAACGAACTATGCTGGTGGTATAAATGGTGGTATAACAAATGGTAATGATATAGAATTCCGTATTGCTGTAAAACCAACTGCAAGTATTTCTCAAGCTCAGAATACATATAATTTCGCATCAGGACAAGTAGAACCTCTTGAGATTGTGGGGCGTCATGATGCATGTATAGCTGTTCGTGTTCCTGTTGTTGTTGAATGTGCCACAGCAATTGTTTTAGCTGATTTAATGCTTCGCGCACAATAATAAATATTGTTTGCAATATGAATTTATTAAAGAAACTTTTTGGACAAAGGTCTTTACATTCTATTGCAAAAAAAGCTGGGTATGTTACGGATCAAATGGGAATCCAGAAGCGTTATGTTCGTGAGAATAGTTTATGGAAATCTCATTTAGAAAACACAAAGAATTTTATTGTAGAGAATATTTCTCTCTGCAATGAACGGAACTCTGTTGCCGTTTTAGGAAGCGGGTGGTTGCTTGATGTTCCTATTGAAGAATTGACTCAGAAATTCAATGATGTTTATTTGTATGATATAGTTCATCCTGAGCCTGTTGTTGTAAAGACTAAGAAATATTCCAATGTTCATCTTGTAGAAAGAGATTTAACTGGTGGAGCTATTGAGCTGGCAGAACAGTCGGAAACCTTTCAGCAGTTTTTAAGTTATTTACAGGAGATAAAGTGTGTTGATTGGAATCAATTTGACATGGTTGTGTCTGTCAATATTTTAAATCAGTTGGATATATTGCTGTGCGACTTTCTTTCTGAAAAATTTTCTGCGTCTGAAGAGCAATTGAAGGAGGTAAGACGAATTGTACAGCAGAATCATATAAACGAGCTTCCCAATGGAAAAAGTTGTTTGATTTTTGACTATCGGGAGGAAAACAAAACGGTAATTGATAATCAAATTCAAACAAAAGATTTATTGTATTGTACTTTACCCGAAAGTTCTTGTTGTAGGGAATGGGATTGGTTGTTTGACTCAAGTCAAATGTATCATAAGGGGAAAAACACTATATTGAAAGTCAAGGCAATGACGTTTTGAAAAAGAAAAACGTTATATTTACATCTCAAAAAAATACAGTATGAAGCATTATAAAATTATACTATTCTTTCTAGGTATTGTAATTTCTTCGTGTTCTCATGCAGAACAGAAGGAGATTAAGGCATCGGAGTTTATGAAAGATTTGCGAAAAGGTAAGTCTGTTTCGATTGCAAATAAAATTATTATTGATGATGTTGATTTCACTTCAATAGAAAATCTACAGTTATTAAGCAATTCTCAACTTCAGAATGTTGTTGAAGGAAATATTTTCTTTTCAAATTGTGTGTTTATGGGGAATATTACTTCAAATGGCATGAAGGATAATTTCCCGATACAAACAAAATTCTGTAATAATTTGATTTTCACGAACTGCGATTTTCGAGGAGATGTAAATTTCGAAAATGCTGTAGTTCAGGGGAATGTAAATTTTAATAAAGCAAAATTCAGAAAGAATGCCAGTTTCAATAATTTCTCTGTTTGGTCAAAAGATTCTTATTTTTCAGAGATAGAAAGTGAAGGGGATTTATATATGATTTATGCCTCTTTTTATGGCAATTTATATATGATGGATGGAAATTTCCAGAAAAATATTTCTATGCAAAATGCTGTTGTAAATGGGAAATTTATGGCAAATGGATGGCAATGTCTTCAGTCTGCGGAATTTGATATGATTTCGGTACGAGGTAGAGCAATATTCAATTATTCTAATTTTGGGAAAGAGGCCTCGTTTATTCAGGCACGTTTTTTTGATGATGTGGACTTTGTTGGAACTACACACGAGAATTCTGTCAATTTCGAAGGAGCGTATTTTTATGGAAAACTTAATTTAGGTGATGTGGTATATCCATCATCACGAACTATAGAGGAATTAAAAATTAAATAACTTTACTATTATGCGTAGATTAAAATCAAAAACCATTGCAGTTTTACTTTGTAGCTGCATGTTTTTACAAGGTTGTGAAAATGCGGCATTAAATGAGTTGTTGATAAACATATTAGTGTCAGCAGCGTCAGGATGGCTCGCAGATTCTGAAGATATGGATAGCATACCTGAAGATATTGTTATTGTCGATCCAGACGAATCGGAGTTGAAGTCAAGTGTGGATCTGTCTTCTAAATTTCCACCAATTGGGGATCAAGGTAGCTATGGAACATGTGTTGCATGGGCAAGTGGCTACAATCTAAAGACAGCTTTGGATGCAATAGATAAAGGATGGACTACATCGCAATTGTCTAGTAAATCATACCAAACAAGTCCTGCTGATTTGTGGGCTGCAATTCCTTCGTCTTCAAGAGGTTCTGGATGTAATGGAACTAATTTTGATCCTGCGTTAACAGCATTGATATCAACAGGAGCAGCTTCATTGGAAACAGTTCCATATACAAAAATCAATTGTTCGAGCACATCGGCTAAGGGAAATTCATCAAACAAATTAGCGAATTATAGAAAGATTTGTGATGGAAGTGAAGGTATGACTGTAAATAACTTCAAGTTTTACTTGAATCAGGGACGCCCGGTTGTGATTGGTGCAAGACTGGGTGATAATTTCATGTCTTGGAACAGTTCAGCGGTAATTAAATCGGACACATATCTTCAGGAAGGTATGCAGCATGCGTATCATGCAATGGTACTTTCCGGTTATGATGACAAGAAAAATGCTTTCAGAGTTCGTAATTCATGGGGTTCTTCTTGGGGTGATAATGGTAGTATCTGGGTTGATTATGATTTCTTCTTAAAGAGTTTTGTGTTTGCAGCTTTTGTTGCTCAAAATACAACAAGCGTATCTGTTGCAGGTTCTTCGATTGCTTCAACAGATTTAACTTCAGGTTATGATTTGATGGCTTATTCTGCAAATGATTATGATTATGACGACGAAGACGATGAAGATAGTAGCGATCCTAATTGGAGAGTTATGGAGTATAGAGTCTTTAACTCCGGTACTAAGGAGATTTCTGCAAATAAAAACTGGAAGGTATATTTCTGTTATTACAATGCTTATAAGGCAAAGGACTACGAAATAATCTATGAAGATTACTATACAAAGGATTATGGAGATAATGAAGATCATTATGATATTTTGCCAGAAGAAGAAACAGTTGCAACTAGCGGAGGCTATTGGAATAATATAGATATTCCGTCTGGAGAGGAAGTAGGAGAAGGAACGAAGATAATATATTATATGCCGGAAATTACGGGTAAATATTATTTGACTATCATTGTTGATGCAGAAGATGTAATAGCAGAGGGCAATGAAGAAAACAACTTCTATTATATTACTACTAAAGATGGAAAACCGTTAGATTTTGTTAATGGAGTTGTTCAAAATGAGATGAAGGTTAGTTCATTAAAAGCCTTAAAAGTTCCTCAGAAATTTGGCAATACAGAAAATCAAACGCCTGTTTGTAAAGGAAATGTGAATGCTTATACGCCGGCAGAGATTAGTAGAATGTTGCTGCATGATAAAGAGAGCGGTAAGTTGAATGAAAAAATTCAGGAATACCGATTGAAATCAGCGGTAAAACCAAATGCCAAAAAGGTTGTGAAGAGGTAAATAAAAAAGCCCGATAAAATTTATCGGGCTTTTCTGTCTAAAAAACTATAACAATTTCTATTTTCTTGTTGCAGGAGTTGTTCTTGCTGTAGGAGCAGGTTTGCTTCCTGTAGAAACTGTTGGTCTTTCACGATGTGTTGTTGTGTTAGGTTTCACATCGTTGTGGCTCTTTGGAGTTGGAGCAGTTTTATGTGTGTCATGAACAGTAGGAGCTGCATGGTGATGAAAATCTTTAGGAGCTGGTTTTGGAGCTGCATTGTGATGAACATCTCTAGGAGCTGGTTTTGGAGCTACTTTGTGATGTACAGGTTCTGCATGATGTACAACAGGTTTTGGTGCAGCATGATGATGATGAACATGAACAGGTGTACAGATTCTCTTTGGATAAGGAGTTAAATTAATAACAACTGCAGGTGCATCTTTTGCTGTAGAAATATACATTCTATTGTCGCCTGTGAAAGTTGCGTACACTGTAGCATTTCTTGGGATGTCAATAGAGTAATCATACAACAATTCGTAAGAATTTCCCTCTGTGTAAATTTCCAATCCGTAGTTTCCACTTGGCAGGTATCCAACGTTTACTTTGTTGTTGTATGAATAGTATTTTTCACCATTGATGAAAACTGAGAAAGGAACATCGATATTGCCTTTAATTACTAATTGTGATGCGAAAATTTGAGCTGAGCTACAAACAATTGCTAAAATAACCATTAAACGTTTCATGACTATATCCTCCATTAATTTAAGTTTAACATTTATGTTTTTAATGGATAAGCAAAAGCTGTGCCAAACTAATTTTACAACTCATCATAAGTTCAAATTAGAAGTACATTTTTATTTACAGAAATTATTTTTATCTTTGTAAAGTGTGGTGTATGCAAATGAATTTCAAGAAATATACTGAAATGAATAATTTATGGTGTGATTATTTGGAAATGCCAAATAGTTGTATAAACACACACACACACACACACACACACACACTCCTTTAATAGTTTCTTATTATTTACTGTAGAATTAATGTTCGACTTTCTGGCGAATGCCGGGGAGTCGTTTTTTTGTTTAATTAAAAACCATAAAAGCCTATGAAACAAAAAATGTATTTATCGTTCGGGGCGTTGCTCTTGGGTGCAATGACCGTGCAGGCACAAAGTTCGGTTGTGGCTGGCGGCTGTGATGCCTCGAATCCGCAGGGTGCTGCCATGGGGATAACCGTGGGGCAGCTTGCAGTTGAAACCTTTTCGAAGAGCTCGGGCAGTGTGCTTCTCGGAATCCAGCAGGATTATTCCGTTGTGGAATCTGCCGTTGCAACCAATCCGATTCCCGACATAGAAGTGCCGAAGGACGGCGAAGCGGGGAATGTGAATCTCGGGGATTATTTTGTTACGGACAGCAAGCTCGACTATTCGGCGACATCTACCGACGATGCAATAGTAAAGCCTGTTCTTGACGGAATGAACCTTACGTTTGTTCTTGGCAAGCCGGGAACAGTGACAATCACCGTTGTCGCCACAAACGTAAAAGGCGAGAAGACAACACTTTCGTTCTCGATTACGGTTGAGGGCGACGAGGATGTTCCGCCAATTGTGTACGAAAATCCGAAGGAACGCCTTGTTGCTCTGTACGGGAAGGCAACCACGTTGCTGAACAGCACTACGGTGGGGACGAATCCCGGCAATTATTCGTTGACGGAGTATATAGCCTTGTACGATTTGAACCAGAAAGCACAAGCAATGCTTACCAGTTCCGCAGGCGACGATGAAATAACAGCCTTGTGCGACCAGTTGGAAAAAGCGATGAATGACTATACAGATTCGCAGATTCCGACAGCGATAGGCGAGATAGCAAACGAACCGATGATTTCTGTTGTCGGATATACCGTTTATATTTCGAATATGAACGGCGAGCCGTGTGCCGTGTACGACATTTCGGGCAAGTGTGTGTATTCGTGCAGGGATATGCAGAACGCAATGGTAACGATGCGTACCGTTGGCACATACATCGTAAAAATCGGCAACAAACAACAAAACGTGGTGATTAAATAAAATCGTAGGGGCGGGGCTCTGCTCCGCCCGGATAAAAAAATGGGCAAGGCAGAGCCGTTGCCCCT
>JAKSUA010000014.1 GCA_024409235.1 Bacteroidales bacterium
TTTTCATCCTTGTTAGAGCGGTTCGATTCCGCTACTCGCTACAATTAAATTTTAATTTAGAAATGGCAAATACAAAATCTGCAGCAAAGGCAGCAAGACAAGCTAAAACAAGAACAGAGCATAATAAATACTATGCTAAGACAATGCGTAACGCTGTTCGTGATATAAAAGCTACTAAAGATAAAAAAGAAGCTGAAGCAATGTTACCAAAAGTTTCTGCTATGATTGATAAGCTTGCAAAAGTGAACATTATTCACAAAAACAAAGCTGCTAACTTAAAATCAGGTGTTGCAAAACACGTTAATGCATTAGCTTAATATTTTGAATTTTAAATATGAAAAGCGAAATCAAAACGATTTCGCTTTTTTTTTGCGTTAAACTTAGAAAATCTGAGATGTCTCTGTTTTCAAAAATCATTGAGTTTGTGAAAGATTGGGCATTGCCAATAGCTATGATTATTGGAGTCTTGTCTTATTTCGTTTTTCAATGGTGTGATTTTTCTTTGGAGGTAAGAGCTTTCGCTAATGATTTTGTTGCTGTAGTTCAGCCGGTACTACTGTTTTTCATGTTGTTTCTGTCTTTTTGTAAGATAGATCCGAAGAAAATACGCATTTGTAAATGGCATCTGTGGTTTGCTTTGTTGCAGTCGGTGAGTTTTACTTTGTTGGCTTTTGCTGTAAAAATATTTCCCGGGGAAAATACGCAGATTATTATTGAATGTGCTATGTGCTGTATGATTTGTCCTACGGCAACGGCGGCAGTTGTAATTGTAGATAAGTTAGGCGGAAACAAATTGTCGCTGGTTGCAAATACAATTCTTTCAAACATGGTTACGTCTATTGTTGTTCCTATTGTGGTGCCTATTGTGAATCCAGGAATAGGGATGTCTTTTTTCCAGTCTTTTTTTATCATAATCAGGCAGGTTTTTCCTTTGTTGGTATTTCCGTTTTTTCTTGCCTGGGCGGTCCGTGTTTTCTTTCCTCGGCTTCTCGAGATTTTACTGAAGGTAAAAGATTTGGCTTTTTATCTATGGATTGTTGCTTTGGTTTTAGCGCTTGCTGTTACAACCAAAGCGTTGGTACATAGTAATGTGTCTGTTCTTTGTATGGTAGGCATGAGTGTTGTGACGTTGTTCTGCTGTTTGTTTCAATTTTATTTCGGAAAGAAAATCGGTGGATTATACAACGACAGAA
The DNA here is from genome assembly GCA_024409235.1 of Bacteroidales bacterium. GTDB lineage: Bacteria > Bacteroidota > Bacteroidia > Bacteroidales > UBA1715 > UBA1715. Next base: position 1,194 of record JAKSUA010000014.1, read on the forward strand.
TCAGCGGTGGACAGGCGTTGGGGCAAAAAAGCACTGTTTTTATGATTTGGATGGGAGCAACTTTTATGAATCCGGTAACGGCTGTTGCCGGAGGATTGTATAGTATATGCCATAACACGGTGAATTCCTATCAGTTATATAAGAAAAGAAGGCAATGATTTTGCTTTTTTTTAAGGTAAGATTCTGTGCGTAATTATCTTTTCTAAGTTTCCTTTTTTTGTTATCTTTACGCGTTTTTTTTTAGCAATTAAAAGGATTAGAAAACAATGAAAAAAATATGTTTTTTGATATTTGCGTGGAGCTTTGGCCTTGCGGCTTACAGTCAGACGGCAGTTTCAAGTTCCGGAGGTAACAGCTCTAATACTGAAGGCTATCAGCAGTCTTATACTATCGGACAAACTGCAACAGAATCTTTTGTGAGTGAGGATGCTTCGGTGCTTTTGGGTATTCAGCAGGATTTTTTTGAACAAAAAACAAAAATATCCGTCAATCAGATTCCTGACATTGATGGAACAATGTCAGAAATTTTGCCTGATATTAATTTGAATGAATTCTTTTTTACTGATAACCGCTCAAAGTTGTTGTATGAAGTTTCTTCTTCAAATGAGAGTGTGGTTAAAACGATGTTGAATGATACAGTTTTGAGTTTTGTTCAGTATGGTGCAGGTACATCGGAAATTACTGTCACAGCATCTGACGGCAAAGGTGTTTCCGAAACGGTTGTATTCTCTGTTGAAGTGATAGCTGATGTTCAGGTCGTTTGTAAAATTGATGTTGCCGCAAAAATTGAACACGTGAACTGTTATGGTGATAAAAATGGGCAGATTGTTCTTTCTGTTTCTGGTGGTGTGAAACCATATTCATATATGTGGAACACAGGAAGAACGGATAACTGTCTTTTTAATTCTGCTGCAGGTGCATATTCTGTAATTGTAACGGACTCAGTTGGTTGTAGCGTAACTAAGTTGATTGAAATTAACCAGAACGAGGCAATACAGATTACCGAAGAACTTGAACTTCCTTCGTGTGGAAATGCCGACGGTAAAATTTCTGTTGCAGTGAATGGCGGTATTGCCCCATACTCAATTTTGTGGGATGACAATATGGATGGTCTGACAAAAGAAAATCTTTTGGCAGGAAAATATCAACTTACTGTTACTGACGCAAAAGGATGTAAAACTGCTAAATCAATAATGTTGAATAACAGTGAATCGCCTGTTGTCGAGATTCTAAATGTAACGGAAACAAAATGTGGTGAAAATACCGGAGAGATTTCTGCTCAGATTTCTGGTGGAGCAGGGGATTATCAATATGTTTGGAACGATGGTGTTGAGTTGCTTGAACGTACAGCTTTGGAACGCGGAGAATATACACTTACGGTAACTGACTCTAAAAATTGTAAGGCTGTTGGCCATGCGGTGGTTGAGATGGAAAGTTTCCGTATTCCTGAAATTGCATTGGTAACGGTTGGTGAAGAATCTGGCAAAAACTTGATAGTTTGGCAAAAAGAAGAAACGGATGTGATTGCTTATTATACTGTATGGCGTGAAAGCTGGGTTAGTGGGGAATATTCGGAAATTGGCCGTGTGGATTATAATGAGTTAGGCTTATTCCGTGATGAAGAAGCTGATATTAACGAACAATCATGGCGTTACAAAATTTCTGCTACAGACAAGTGCGGAAATGAATCTCCACTGAGCCGTGAACATAAAACAATGCATTTGCAGAAAAATCTTGGTTTAACAGGCGAAGTGAATTTGGTCTGGGATAATTATGAAGGTATTGCTCACTCAACATATTGCTTGTATAGAAAATTACCTACAGGTTTGGAAGAATTTAAAAAGGTTCCTGCAAGCGTGAACCGTTATACGGATTTGAATCCACCGAAAAAAATAAAAGGATATTATGTTGCAGTTTTGCTTCAGGATACTATTGATATTACAAAACCATTGAAAGCTGAGAGCGGACCTTTCGTGATGGCTATTAGTAATATAGCAGAAGTTGAAAACGATGATCCTGATGCTATTACTGTGGTGGATAATAATTTTGTTGTTTCCGTTGTAGAAAAAACAATTTATGTATCAAATCTTCGTGGACAAAAAGTTTCTGTATATGATGTTGCAGGACAATGTATTCACAAAGAAAAAACTTCCAGTGTAGCATCGATATCTGTTTCTGTTCCAGGAACATATCTTGTAAAAGTAGATAACGAAAAACAAACAGTAATTGTAAAATAATAACGTAGGAACGTATCGCATACGTCCTTAAAATAAAAAAAAATGAAACGTATATTTTTGATTTTAGCAGCAGCAATGATGTCCATTACAGTAATGGCTCAGGTTCCACAAAAGTTTAACTATCAGGCATTGATACGCAACGCCGACAATGAAATTGTTTCAAACCGTGTTGTAAATGTTTCTGTAAGTATTGTCGCTGAAAATGAACAGGTTGTGTATAGCGAAACGCACGAAACTGCAACAAACAGTAACGGTGTGCTAACTATTTGGATTGGCGGCGGAAAAACAACTGATGATTTTTCTGCTATCGATTGGGCAAAAGGAAATTATTTTGTGAAAACAGAAACTGATCTTGGCGGTGGTGTTCATGCAATTTCTGGAGTTTCTCCGTTGTTGAGTGTTCCATATGCTTTGTATGCTGAAAAATCAGGCGATTCTCAGGCTACTGACTTGAGCGGTTATGCTTTGAAAACAGATCTTCCTGATATGGAAAATTATGCAACTAAGGAATCTGTGCCAAGTGTTGAAGGTTTTGCTACAAAAATAGAAGTTGAAGAAACGTATGCGAAAAAAACTGATATAAAGGAAGTTGACCTAAGCGGCTATGCTTTGAAAACAGATCTTCCTGATATGGAAATGTATGCAACAAAAGAATCTGTGCCAAGTGTTGAAGGTTTTGCTACAAAAACAGAAGTTGAAGAAACGTATGCGAAAAAAACTGATATAAAGGAAGTTGACTTAAGTGGTTATGCGTTGAAGGAAGAACTTCCATACATGGAAATGTATGCAACAAAAGAATCTATACCAAGTGTTGAAGGTTTTGCTACAAAATCTGATGTTGAAGAAACGTATGCGAAAAAAACAGACCTTGCCGATACAAGTTTGTTTGCTCGTAAAACAGATATTCCTTCTTTAGAAGAATATGCGTTGAAATCTGAATTGCCAAGCACCGAAGGTTGGGCGGTTGCTGCCGATGTTGAGGAAACATACGCAAAGAAAACCGACATACAGATTGTGGACACAACTTTGTATGCTTATAAAAACCAAATACCTTCTTTGGAAGGCTATGCGTTGAAGTCTGAATTGCCAAGCACTGATGGACTTGCGGTTGCTGCCGATGTTGAGGAAACATACGCAAAGAAAACCGACATAAAAGAACCTGATTTAACTGGCTACTACAGCAAAGTTGAAGTTGATTCTTTGTTGAATGCACTTAAAACAAATTTAAAACGAGATGAAATGTTTGAAAACGGAACTATTCTGGCAGGATTCTCTGTTTCTGCAACAGAAAAAGTATATTTTAGCCAAGGAAACTTGCAGTACCAGGCAAGCACAAATACTTGGCGCTTTGCAGAAAACCAATATGATATGATAGGAGAAGCAAATAAAAACATTTCTTCTACATACAGTGGTTGGATAGACTTGTTCGGCTGGGGAACAAGCGGCTATAATTCAAAATATCCATATATGACAAGTACAGATAATAATGATTATGGTGTTGTTGGAGACAGCTATGCAGATATAGCAGGCACAAACTACGATTGGGGCGTAAACAATGCTATATCCAATGGCGGAAATGTAGCAGGACAATGGCGGACATTAACATATGATGAATGGAATTATGTAATGTTTGAGCGTTCAAATGCCTCATCTTTGTACGGCGTAGCTTGTGTAAATGGCGTGAACGGAATGGTACTTTTGCCAGATGGTTGGACACAGCCGGACGGTTTGTTTTTCAAGAGTGGAGTAGCAAGCAATTCTGGTTCAGAATATTATAAAACGGTAAATAATTATAGTATGAGTGAGTGGAGCAAGATGGAATCTGCGGGAGCTGTTTTTCTTCCTGCTGCTGGCGGCCGCAACGGTACGGACGTGGATTACGTGGGTTCCCGCGGGCACTACTGGTCGTCTACGGCTAACGACTACTACAACGCGCTCTACCTGTTCTTTAGCAGCGACACTGCCTACATGAGCAACTACAGCCGCTACTACGGGCGGTCTGTGCGTCTTGTGCGCAGTTTGTAGAATGAACTAAATCATTTATTGGCAATATGTCTGTCTATAAAGAAAAATAAGGAAATGAAACGAATAGTATTTATAATATCAATATTGCTGTTGTCCATTACAGCAATGGCTCAGGTTCCTCAAAAGTTTAACTATCAGGCACTGGTAAGGAACGGTTCTAATGAACTTGTTGTGAACAAACAGGTTACTATGCAAGTGAGTATTCTTGCTGAAAATCAATCTGTTGTGTATAGCGAAACACATACCGCAACAACAAACGAAAATGGTGTGGTTACAGTTGTTATTGGCAATGGAACTACGACTGATGATTTTTCTACAATCGATTGGGCGAAAGGAAACTATTATGTGAAAAGTGTTACAGACCTTGGCGGCGGCGTTCGTGCCGTTTCGGGTGTTTCTCCGTTGTTGAGTGTTCCGTATGCTTTGTATGCTCAAAAATCTGGTAATAAATCAGTTGTTGACATGAGCAATTATGTTCAGAAAACAGATTTGCCTGATTTGAATGTCTATGCCACAAAATCTGAAATTCCTTCAACCGAAGGGTTGGCAAAAACTGCTGAAATTGAAAGCGTGTATGCTAAAAAATCGGACATAAAAGAAACAGATTTAAGCAGTTATGCTCAGAAAACAGACTTGCCAGACATGACTGTGTATGCCACAAAATCTGAAATTCCTTCAACGGAAAGTTTGGCAAAATCTGCTGAAATAGAAAGCACGTATGCAAAGAAATCAGACATAAAAGAAACAGATTTAAGTAGTTATGCTCAGAAGACAGATTTGCCTGATTTGACAGCTTATGCTACAAAAAATGAAGTTCCTTCGACCGAAGGTTTGGCAAAATCTGCCGATGTTGAAAGTGCCTATGCAAAGAAATCAGACCTTGCCGATACAAGCCTTTTTGCACGAAAAAATGCTGTTCCATCGCTTAACGGCTATGCAACAAAAAATGAAATTCCTTCGACTGAAGGTTTGATGAATTCTGATGACTTGGAACGTGAATATGCCAAGAAAAATGAATTGAAAAATTATGACATGAGCGTTTTTGCAACAAAAAGCGAAATGCTTACCGAAGAACAGCTTAGTGTTTATGCGGGAAAAAATGAGATACCATCATTGGATGCCTATATAAAGGCAAACGATGTGGAGAAAACTTATGCAAAGAAAACCGATATAAAAGAACCTGATTTAACTGGCTACTACAGCAAAGCTGAAGTTGAACAGATGATAATGGATATATATTCTGAAACCAGTCTGAATAGAAAACATAAAGCTGTAATGAGCGGTGGTGCGGTAAAAGCGGCGTTTTCTGTTGCCGAAGGAAAGCAGGTGTATTTTTCGCAGGGAAATCTGCAGTACCAGGCAAGCACAAATACTTGGCGTTTTGCAGAAAACCAATATGATATAATAGGAGAAGACAATGCAAATATTTCCGCAACATACGATGGTTGGATTGACTTGTTCGGCTGGGGAACAAGTGGTTGGAATAGTGGTGCGATAGCATACCTGCCGTATTCATATTCACATCCTAGCAACTCTAACTCTTTTGAAGACTACGTGCCTGGCTTTATGTCCGAAAATAACCTAACAGGTAGTTACGCAAATGCCGACTGGGGTGTTTATAATAAAATCTGCAATGGTGGAAATGTTGCTGGTCAGTGGAGAACTCTTACGGGCAGTGAGTGGAATTATGTTCTGTCAGAAAGAAACGATGCAAGTTCTTTGAATGGTTCAGCAAGGGTAAATGGGCTTGCTGGTATGATATTATTGCCGGATGATTGGTCTTTGCCTGAAGGTATAACTTTCAAAAGCGGTGTCAGTAAGGATGGTTATGCTAGTAACATATATACAGTTATGGAATGGGCGAAAATGGAAGCAAACGGTGCTGTTTTTCTTCCTGCTGCGGGTTACCGTTTCGGGACGGAAATATTCGATGTTAATTTAAATTCCGATGATTCCGAAGCGGGCTATTGGTCGTCTTCGGCTACCGACATAAGCAGAAGCTTCGTGGAGTTCCTGAATTTCAGCTACGACGAAGCCCGCGCGAGTCACTATGGTCGTCGTGACCTAGGTTACTCAGTGCGTTTAGTTCGTGCGGAAAACGAAGTATTTGTGCCTGCGGTGAAAACAGGTGAGGCTTCGAATGTTACCGGTAATAGCCTAATAATTGCGGGTGAGGTGCAAACAACTGGTAATGCAGAAGTTACGGAACGTGGTTTCTGCTGGAGTACACATATAAATCCAACCGTTAGCGAAAATAAACTAACTGTAGGCAGTGCTTTAGGAACATTCTCGGCAGAAATAACTGGTTTAGACTACGAAACGGAATATTATGTACGTGCGTATGCCGTAAACAGTGCCGGAATCTGTTATGGTTTGTCTGTGAGAGTAAAAACACTGCTTCCTGAAGTTATTAATAGTGTATTCTCTGTTTCAGCAGATACAAAAGTCCAGTTTAGTATGGGTAACTTGCAGTACCAGGCAAGCACAAATACTTGGCGCTTTGCGGAACACCAATATGATATGATAGGAGTAGCAAATAAAAACATTTCTTCTACATACAGTGGTTGGATAGACTTGTTCGGCTGGGGAACAAGCGGCTATAATTCAAAATATCCATATATGACAAGTACAGATAATAATGATTATGGTGTTGTTGGAGACAGCTATGCAGATATAGCAGGCACAAACTACGACTGGGGCGTATATAATAAGATAAGCAACGGCGGAAACGCTGCTGGACAATGGAGAACTTTAACGTATGACGAGTGGTATTATCTCTTATCAGAAAGAACCGATGCAAGTTCTTTGAAAGGTTCAGCAACAGTAAATGGTGTTACGGGAATTGTATTGTTGCCGGATAATTGGACAACACCTGCAGGAATAACATTTACAAATGGAATGAACGGTTTTAACAGCAATACATACACCACAAGCGACTGGTCAAAAATGGAAGCGAACGGTGCGGTTTTTCTTCCTGCTGCTGGCATCCGCCTCGGTACGGACGTGAATGGCGTGGGTTCCTACGGGTACTACTGGTCGTCTTCGGCTAACGACAACTACGACGCGTACTACCTGACCTTCTACAGCGACGGTGCCTGCATGTACAGCAGCGGCCGCATGTACGGCCGATCGGTTCGCTTGGTGCGTGGGTTGTAGAATTTACCATTTATAGTACGGGCGTATAGCATACGCCCAGAACAACCAACTAACCTAATAAAATCCGAAGGCTGGCGGTTCCTAACCACGAAGTGGCACAAAACCGCTAAACTTCGGATTTTTTATATCGCATAATTCCATCTGGGGTTATGCGTTTTTTTTGTTGGGGCACATACTGCGTAAGTCCATTGTAAACGTTAATGAAAATATGAACAAACACAATGATGTTGAATATGATGCATTAAATGTAGATGTTCATGAAGATGCAGGCATATGTAACCGGGGCGTATGCGATACGCCCGTAGGGGAATATTATTTCACGAATTTCGACAATAGTCTAATATATTGAACCTGATATCCGCCGCTAACTTCGCTGACAGACCAGCCATTGATAGGCCAGCCGTTATTCATATCAAGATATGATTTCTGTGCAGGTTGGTTTTTAAGTGGTTTCACATCAATTTCGTAGCAACGTGAGTTGTTGTATTCATTACCGCAGTTGTTAGGACAGCATTGGTCCCAATCGTATTCTAAATTTGGACCACCAGGAACAAAACCAGGAACAGGACCATATTGAGAAACACCAGCTTCGTCCCATTTCTCGTTTCCGTCGTAGAACCATCCGTGATAAATCTGTCTTACACTGTTTTCGGCTCCGTAAGCAGACATATTTGTTAAATAACATTTATTCAACGGATTAACGCCATGTAAATAGTGTACGTAACGAGCTGCATAGTCTTTAGCTTTTTCTTTTAATTCAGGCATTACGTTGTACAGGCTCAAATTGTAATAGATGGAGCCTTGTTTTGATTTTGTGCCGTTGCTTCCCCAAACATAATCTTTTTGGCAGGCAAAATACGGATCGTCGTCGTCTCTAATAGAGAATAAGTTGAAAATTGTATCAATACCCAATTGATAAGAATATTTGATTTGTTTTACAACTTCAGGGTTTGCGTTAGGTAATTTAGTGTAATAGAGCAACATATCCTGATTCAGCTCGCCAAAAGGAAATACAAGTCCCCATGCAACTAATCTTGTGTTTTTGTAGTTGTTTTCAAAATAATTTTTGTATTCGTCTTTTTGAGTCAAATCAAACAATCTTAGAGCTGCAAGCAGTTTTAATTCCGATTTATGCATAGGATCGGTGATTTCCTGTTGTCCTGCGGCAAGACCTTCAGTTCCATGTTCTTTGCTATTGTTGAAGAAATAAACTTCAGGATTTTCCATTGCCCATTTCCAAGCCTTTTCAGCGGCAGTTTTCATTTTGTTTGAGAACGTCTGGTCGTATTTCGCAAAGATTTTTGCACCGTATGCCAATGCCCCAGCTGCAGAGAAAGTTGCTGAAGTGCTTGGATTTCCCCAGTAAGTAGGTTCATGATTTGTTGACGGTGGAGTTCCGTATCCTGCGTGAAGCACGGAAATAACCGAACCGTTGTCAAATTGCAGGCGGAGAATATGTTCTAAGCCCCAACGAATTTCATCAAGAATGTCGGGAATAGAGTTTCCCGATTCAGGAATACCGAAATCATCACTCCAGATTGTTGGATTTTCTTCGTAGGAAAGAAGAAGATATTCTATGTAGTCGCAAGTCCAGTTTGTGTATCGGTTGAAATCTCCAGCATCGTACCATCCTCCGTGAACATCTCTTTCGGTGGAAGCGTCTTCCTTGTTTGTCCATTGGCGGCTTGCTAAATCTTGATTTGGTCCGATATGGCTTGCTTCGTCAGCCCAGCCTTCGCCGGCAAATTTTACCTCTTTTTTGAATCCAGAACGTTGGTAATAAAATGTTCTGACAGCTTGTTTTAAAACATCTTTATAAACGTTGTTGTCAATCTTGAAATCATACGATTTCACGTTGTTTTTTACATCTAAAATATAGTAATCGCCTTCAGCTTTTACCGAAGAAAAATCAAATCTCCACGCTTTGTCGCCGCTTGATTTGTCGATGGCACCGTTTTTCCAACTTTGAATAGTTCCTTTAAAGACCTTTTTGCCAGTTTTTGCATCAACAACTGCATAACTTTTTCCTGGAATAAATTTTTCTGCTGAATCGTAACCAACTTCGGGACAACGGATTACAGCTATTTTTTCGCTTTCAGGAAGATAGCCGAATTGGTCGATAACAATGTATTTACATTGTAACTGTGCAAATACGAAATAAGGAAGAAAAGAAAAAAGGAGAATAAGAATTCGTTTCATAAAATTAAATTTTTGTTTACAAAGATAAGAAAATTATTTGGTTAGTGATGAGAGAAGATAGTTTAGTGTTTAGAGATTAGTTATTAGTTATTAGTGATTAATTTTTCGTAGGGTCAGGGCTTTGCTCTGACCAAGACCATTAACAAGTTAATGATTAATGTTTAGTTGTTCGTAGTTTAAAATGATATCAACTTAAATATGGATTTTGTGGTTTTCTTAAAAAATTAAATTGTATCTTCGCGACAAATTTAAAAATATAGAAATGGATAAAAATTCGGTAATTGGTACTGTTCTAATATGTCTTTTACTTGTTGGTTATTATTGGTTTACAAAACCAACAGAAGCTGATTTAAAGAGAAGAGCTGAATATCTTGATTCTCTTAGAAATGTGGAATTACAAAAACAGATACAGCGTCAGGAAGATTCTTTGATGGCGTTGCAGGTTCTTAACGATACAACAAAAATCTTGATAGATTCTGCTATAAATGAATCAGCCTTGATGCGTGAATACGGAAGTTTCTATAAATCAGCTCAGGGAGAAGAAGAATTTGTTACTCTTGAAAACAATTTGATAGCAGTTACTTTAAGTTCTAAAGGTGCAAAGCCATACCGTGTACAAATCAAAAACTACACAACGCACTCTGGCGATTCTTTATTTTTGTTGGCAGGTGACAGCACTCATTTCGGATTGCTTTTGAGCGAAATTGGCCGTTCTACAGATGAAATGTATTTTGTTCAGAATCAGAAGGTTTCAAAAGCTGATCCGGTTCAGAAAATTTCGTACCGCCTTTCTGTAAATGAATTCTCGTATCTTGAATATACCTATACATTGCGTCCTGATTCATACAATTTGGAATTGTCGGTTTCAACCAAAGGAATGGAAAAATACATTCGTGAATCCCGTTACAATTTATTGTGGAACACAACGATGAATGTATTGGAAAAATCAAAATCTGCAGAGTCTCAGAACACAACCGTTGTTTGGAAATATTTTGAAGACGATACAGAAACATTAAATCCACGTTCTAAGGATGATGAAAAAGAAAAATTGTCGGGTCAGGTGAAATGGGTTGGATTTAAACAGCATTTCTTTTCTGCAGTTCTTATTGCCGACGATAAATTTGAACGCGGCGGCGATGTAACATCAAAAGTTTTGACAAACAGCAGCACAACAATGAAGGAATTTACTGCAAGTTTGTTTTTGGCTAAGGAACAGAAAATCGATTTAAAGTTCTTCTTTGGACCGAACCATTTGCCTGTGCTAAAAGAACAGAATATCGATTTGGAAAGTATGCTTGACCTTGGCTGGTTTGGTTTTATTACCAAATATGCAATTGTTCCAATCTTTAACTGGCTTCGTGGTTTCATAGACAATATGGGTGTAGTAATTTTGTTGATGACAATCATCTTGAAGTTGGTTTTGTTCCCGTTGACTTGCAAATCATATCTGTCAACTGCAAGAATGCGTGTGATAAAACCGTATGTGGAAGAAATCAACGAAAAATATCCAAAGCCAGAGGATGCAATGAAAAAACAGCAGGCAACTATGGATTTGTATAAAAAAGTAGGCATTAACCCAATGGGTGGCTGTCTGCCAATATTGATACAATTCCCGATTTTGGTTGCTATGTTCCGTTTCTTCCCTGCATCAATAGAATTGCGTCAGGAAAGCTTCTTGTGGGCAGACGACTTGTCAACATACGATTCTATTTTTGAATGGTCAACACATATCCCATTGATTTCGTCGATTTATGGAAATCACATCAGTTTGTTCACATTGCTGATGGCTGCTTCTATGATTGTGGTAAATAAAATAAATACTGCAAATACAGCGCAGATGCAGACTCCGGGTATGCCGAATATGAATGTCATGATGTGGATGATGTCTATCATGATGATATTCTGGTTCAACGATTATTCTGCAGGTTTGAGTTATTACTATTTGTTGGCAAACGTTATAACAATGCTCCAGACTGTTTTGATTCGTAACTTGATTGACGATGAAAAAATCTTGAAAAAATTGGAGGCAAACAAAGCAAAAGCTCCAAAAAGACGTAAGTCAAGTTTTCAGGAACGTTTGGAAAGATTGGCGAAAGAACAACAAAAACAATTAAGAAAGTAGTCTTTTGTTGACTCATTTCGACATGAGAAATTCAACAAAATATATCTGTTTCTTTATTTTTTGTACGCTTTTTCTTAGTGCTTGTAATGTTTTTACAAAACACGATGGATATACGTACAATAAGAAATTAGGCTATTACTACAAACTTTTAGGGTTTTCCGACACATACGTAACAGCACATCCAAGTGATGTTCTGTCTGTTCGTCTTTCATTTTTCAAATTGGACACCGACTCGGTTGTGGAGGAAATGAAATATGAGGTTGTTGCAAGAGATAAAGAAAATTTAGATTTAGCCTTGTTGTTGCTGGGACTTCACACTGGAGACAGTGTTGCTTTTATTGTTCCTAAAGATTTACTTGAAGATCAGTCGTTTCTTCCTGCTGAAATTAAAAACGACACAGTTCAGGAAGTGCAGTTTTCCGTTTGCGTGTCGTCCATTGTTGACAGTGTGACGTATGCGGAGCAGCAGAGAGAAAAAAATCTGTGGAAACAGGCAAAACATGATTATGAAACATTCCTGATTCAGCAGTATATGAAACGGATGAAGGAGAAATACACACTGCTTCGTTCGGGAATATATAAGCGGATTATAAAACAGGGACGGGGAGATTATCCGGAAGAAGGCGAGTATGTTTCAATATCGTTTCAGGGCGGTTTGCTTGACGGAAAAGTCATCAGTCAGTTTTCTTCATTTGACTTTTGTTTAGGTTCGGAGCTGCAGGTGATTAAAGGAATAGAATTGGCGTTAAAAACAATGAAAAAAGGCGAGAGGGCAAAAATACTGATACCAAGCGAATATGCCTGGGGAGAATATGGTTCTTCGGACGGTTCAGTTCCTGCTTACACTCCGGTTGTTTTTGATTTAGAGTTAAAATAAAAAGAGGATGGACTTCACAATTGAACCACAGATAGTAGAAAAAATACAAAAACTTATTGCTGATAATCAAGTATTTGCAATTACTTCACATTATAATTCCGATGGAGACGCGCTTGGCTCATCAACAGCATTTGCCGAAATTTTGCGTCAGATGGGAAAAACGGTGAAGATTGTTTTGCCGAATGATTATCCTTCTTTTTTCCGTTGGATGAACGGTGCAAGAGAAATTCTAACATTTGACAGAAATTCAAAGGAAATTCGGGAATATGTTAAAAATATAGATGTTCTTATCTGTTTGGATATAAATGAATTAACTCGAACAGAGGCTTTGGAACCAATTTTTTCGGAATGTACAAAACCCCGGATTGTAGTTGACCATCATATCAATCTGCAAATTGACGCAGAAGCTCCAGTTTCATTCCACGAAGCAAGTTCTACCTGTGAATTGTTGTATCACGTTTTAGTTGCCTGTGGTTTTGAAAACTATATAGACAAATCGGTTGCGGAATCGCTTTATACAGGAATAATGACAGATACCGGCCGTTTGGACTATTCATCAAATTATCCGGAAGTGTATTATGTGATGGGAAATCTGTTGAGATATAACGTGAATAAGTCGTTCATACACGAAAAGATAAACCAGGTGTATAGTTATGATAGATTTAGTCTTCAGGCAACAGTTATGAAAGAAAATTTTGTCTATCTTCCTGAATATCATGCTGGTTATATGACAATTACAAACCAAAACAAGAAAGATTACAACTTTCAGTTAGGTGATTCCGAGGGATTTGTGAATATGCCTTTGTGTATGAGAGATTTGAAGTTTGTTGCAATGTTCACGGAATACGAGAAAGGTCCAGTGAAAGCCTCTTTCCGTTCAAAAGGAAAATTTCCAGCAAACGAATTTGCCGGAGATTATTTTAATGGAGGAGGACATTTTAACGCAGCCGGCGGAAAATATCAGGGAACTTTGTCCGAAGCTATAGAAGTTTTCAGAAAAGGCTTAGAAGATTACAAGGAAAAACTTCAGTAATCTTATTCGTTGATAAAATCGTAGTGCTGGTTTCTCAACTGCGGTATAAATCCGGCTTCTTTTATTGCGTTTGGCAGTTCGTCTTTATGGACAGAATAAGTTGCTCCGGCTTTTGAAACCACATTTTCCTCAATCATAATAGAACCAAGATCGTCGGCTCCGCCGTGCAGGCAGATTTGTGCTGTTGGTAAACCAACGGTGAGCCACGATGCCTGAATGTTAGGAATATTTGGCAGCATGATTCTGCTTATTGCAATCATGCGGATATATTCTTCCTGTTTAATAGAAAACTTTTGGTCACTCAATTTTTCCAATGTAGTTCCTTTGCTGCAGAACGGCCATGGAATGAATGCGGTAAAACCGTCGGAATCTTCCGGTTTTTGATATTGAATTTCACGGATGCGGACTAAATGTTCCATTCGTTCTTCAATAGTTTCAATGTGGCCGTACATCATGGTTGCCGAAGTTGTCAGCTTCATTTTGTGGGCTTCCTTCATCACATCCAGCCATGTTTGTGTGTCGCATTTGCCAGGAGAAAGATATTTTCGTACTCTGTCGCAAAGAATTTCTGCTCCGGCTCCAGGTAAGCTGTCTAATCCGGAATTATGAAGTTCTTCTAAAACAGCACGTGGAGTCATTTTTTCCTTTTTTGCTATGTATGCAATTTCTGGAGGACCAAGAGCATGCAGTTTTATGTTTGGATGCCTGCGTTTTAATTCAGAAAAAAGATTTTTGTAGAAATCTAAACCTAATTTTGGGTGCATTCCACCTTGAATTAAAAGCTGATTTCCGCCAAACCATTCAAGTTCTTCGATTTTTTTGTCGTATTCTTCAAAAGAAGTTATGTAAATGCCGTCTTCGTTAATACGTTTGTGAAAATTGCAGAACTTACAGCCAGAAATACAGGCATTTGTGATATTGACATTTCTGTCGATAATCCATGTAACTACATTGTCTGCTCTGAACTTCTTTCGTATTGAATCAGCCACAATCTGTAGGTCCGGCAATGCAGCGTTTCTAAAAAGAAATGCACCTTCTTCAATGCTTAAATCCTGCAAATCCAAAGCCTTAACCAATAAATCGTGTACGTCAAATGCCATGTTCTATTATTTGAAACAAAAATATTTATTTCTATTTGAATTTCAAGAATGAAGATGTTGTTTTGTTATTTTTGCATGAATTTTAAAACATGAACAGCAAAATTCAAGGAACGATATGTGGAATGCTTGCGGCGATTTGTTATGGAATGAATCCGTTGGGAGCATTGTTCCTTTATGCTGACGGTTACAATGTGAATACCGTGTTGTTTTATCGATATTCATTGGCCGTGCTGATTTTGGCTGTCATTCTACTTTTAAAAAGAGAATCATTCCGGCTGAATGCGTTTGAGTTTAAAATTGTAGCTGTGTTGGGCTGTTTATTTGCAGCTTCCTCGTTGACGTTTTATAACAGCTTTAAGTTAATGGACGCAGGAATATCGTGTACAATGCTTTTTGCCTATCCAATAATGGTGGCAGTTATAATGGCTGTGTGTTATAAAGAAAAAATTCATTGGCAAACAGTTGTTTCCGTGACGTTGGCAGTCATTGGAATTTCGCTTTTGTATAAAGGTGACGGATCGGCGACAATCAGTTTTTTGGGGACAGTTTTTGTAATGATTTCCGCATTAACTTACGCAGTCTATATTGTTGTTATAAACCGTTCGCAGATAAAAATGTCTTCGTATAAAATGACATTTTATGTGTTGTTGTTTTGCAGTTCGATAGTATCTGTATATTCGTTATTTTCTCAGAATTTACACATACAAATGCTTTCATCGGTAAGGGCTTTGGGTTTTGCGGTATTGTTAGCCGTGGTGCCAACATTGCTGTCTTTAGTTTTGATGGCAGTGGCGGTAAAGAAAATCGGTTCGACTCCAACAGCAATCATGGGGGCTTTGGAACCAATTACAGCCGTAATTGTTGGAGTTGTAGTTTTTGACGAAGCTTTCACACTAACATTAGCTGTAGGAATCATATTAATACTTTCGGCAGTATTTCTCATTGTTTTAAAAACAAGAAATAAATCCTGAAAATGAAAATCTTGAATCTGATAAAACGATATGTGGCAGTATTGGTTTTGATGGTTGCAGTAGTTGCTTTTGTGGAACCAATGTCGTTTTCGTGGATAAAAACGAGCTATATAAATTGGATGCTCGGGGTAATCATGCTGTGTATGGGAATGACGCTGAATCCAAAAGATTTTAAGATTGTTTTTACGAATCCCAAAAATGTTTTTATTGGTTGTTTGGCACAATTTACCGTAATGCCAGGTTTAGCATGGTTACTGACAAAAATTTTTGATTTGCCGGCAGATTTGGCAATTGGAGTAGTGTTGGTCGGTTGTTGTCCTGGCGGCACAGCCTCGAATGTTATTGCATATTTAGCAAAAGGCGATTTGGCGTTGTCGGTAGGAATGACTGCGGTCTCAACTATTCTTGCTCCTATAGTAACTCCGTTGGAATGTCTGCTTTTAGCAGATACAATGGTAGAAGTGAACGTGTTGAAAATGTTTTTGTCTATTGTACAGGTTGTAATAGTACCTATATTGCTTGGACTTTTTATCCAACATTTTTTTCCGAAACAAACAGCAAAAATTGTTGATGTATTACCAGCAATGTCTTCAATTGTGATTGCGTTGATTGTTGGTTCAGTTGTGTCTGCTAATTCCGTGCAGTTACATCAGGTTGGAATTATTGTGCTTTTAGTGGTTGTACTGCATAATCTGTTTGGTTTTGCATTAGGATTCTGCATAGGAAGTTTCTTGAAACTGCCGATAAAAAAAAGCATTGCAATATCGATAGAAGTTGGTATGCAAAACTCCGGACTTGCGTGTTCTTTGGCACAGCAACATTTTACTGCTATGCAGATGGCTACAGTTCCAGGAGCAATTTTTAGTGTGTGGCATAATATTGCCGGCGCTATTGTCGCAAAGGTTTATACCTCAAAGTTATTTACCGAAAAATAAAGTGAATATTCTTGTCATTTAAATAATGGCAGGGGTACTTATTTTCGTAAGGTAATCTTATTAACAATCAAAGGATTTTTTGTTAAGAAATTTTCGTTTGTTCCCCAACTATAGGAATAGGAAAATAGCTATCTTTGGGAATTCTCGTAGTGTGTTTATTTATGGGATTTTGTGTGATTTCCTAAAATAAGGCAAAGCGGAAAAAAGAAGAAATTAAACGAACTAAAAAGACAAGATGAATACAGTATCATTGATTGCGAATTCAGGAATTCAGTTTGTTACGACTCGTGTCAATATTCGTAAAGACGAAACTTTCTGTAGATATTTTTACGAAAGTGTGAATCCAATCAACAAAAGGTGTAGTTTGGAGGCGGTATATAGATTAGAAGAACAAGCCTCTGAAGGAGAAAAATCCGTAATAGCATATTTTAATTTACGTCCATTAATAGAAAATGGTTGGTTGGCACCAGGTCAGCCGATTTCAATCGCTTTATTGAAACAAAACGGAATTAGTCCGGTGTTTGTGGAAGGAGAGGAACAGGAAAACGGAAAAATCTATAAAATAGATTTGAACCAAGCTTCGGAAGTGCTAGGAAAATTTGAGAATACGTGGTTGCCGTTACCTTATTTCTATCAAAGAAAGAAACAGAACGGTGAGTTTATTTTCAGAAAACTAGGTCCGTTGAACTGGAGCCGTTTTAAACTAATTCCTTGTGCTTCCAATGATGAATTTATTACGTATGATGTTGCGGTAGCTTTTGAAACACGTGCAAAAGACCGTGATAATCTAGGCGTTGTAGAACAAAAAAATAATGAAAATCCATTCTTTGATAATGCAACTGTAAAAGAAATGGATTTTGGTCTTTGTAAGAATGAACTGCTTTTAATGGATTATTGCTCACAGCAGTTGGGAAGCTCTTATATTTATGACTATCTATTCAATTTGGTTTTTCCAGATAGGGTAGATGTTGCCCACATGGCTGATGAAGATATTCATCGCTATGCATTCTTAACATCGTATCTGTTTTTGATTGAATTGTTTGCGGAAAAAGACTTTTTACCAAACGTTAAGTTATATCGTTCTGCTCCTGAGGAAGCACAAGATGTTGATGTGATGATTTCTCTAGGAACAGAATCTACATCGGTGTTGCTTGTGGAAAACGAAGATTTGAAATCTGTAACATCATTGCAGCTGACGAACTTTACAAATCCTTTTGGTAACAATGCTCAAGGTGATTCAATTGATATGCAGATAGCCTTTAGAACAGAAATGTTTGGTGATTGTGGACCTAAGAAAAGTCGTCAGTTTGCATATCCAAGTTATGTGAGAATAGGCAAGGAAGCAGGAGAATTGATTTCGGCGGCTTCGGAATGTGCGGTAAATGACAGTTCGATGTATTCTCTTGTGAATCCTAAACGCTATTTGGCAGATTATGAGACAAATGGATTGGATTGGAAAAACATTGTTTTGAATGGTGAACCGGAAAATAATGCAATTCCTGAAATACCAAATTTCTCACGTTATACTTCGGCAACAGGAGAATTGAATGCAGGTGGAATTGTTTCTCAGGAAAAACATTTTTCAAAACATTCATTGATGATGTTTTCCTTGGTGGAATTAATCAATCAGGCGTTTATCCAGATTAACAGCAATGAATACCGGGCTAAATTCGGAGAAGAAAATTGTGCCCGTAAAATCAAAAATATTATAGTAACAAGTTCTCCTGCGATGTTAAAGTCGGAGCGTGATGCGTTGCTTGGCTGTGTAGCTGATGCGGTAACATTGTTTGAAAAATCCCATGAAATACGAGATACTAAAATATCTGTAGTTCCTCAATATACAAAACGTGGAGCGGAAGCAAATGTATGGTATTACGATGAATGTACCTGTGCTCAGCTGGTGTATTTGTATGGAGAGCTAAATTGCAAGTATAAAGGATGTAATAAGGAATATTTTAATCTGTACCAACAGAACAAAAATGTTCCTTTAACAATTGGCTCTGTTGATTTGGGAGCAGGAACGACAGATATCCTTGTTAATGAATATAACTATCAAGGCGATGAATCATTGACAGTTGCACCATCGCCGTTGTTTTTCGATTCATTTAACAAAGGTGGTGATTCATTGTTGAAAGAGTTGATAAAGAATGTGATTCTGGAAGATGTAAATAGTGCTTTCCGAAAGAAACTAAGTGGTTTGTCAACGGATTTGTACCAACAGTTCCTTCATGATTTCTTTGGCGATTTTGATCAATATAGTTATCTGAAAAAGAATGTTAGCGTTCAGTATTTCATGCCTTTAGCAAAATATTTCTTGCATTTGTTACGTAAAAACAGTTGTGACAGCGTAGTTAAATACGATGATGTTTTTGCTGAAAATCCGGTCGCAAAAAGAGTCATAGATGAATTGAAAGCTAATGTGAACGTATGGCTTCAAAAGAAAGGAGAAAAGGATTGTAATTTTGATTTGACAGAAATAGAATGGCAGTATAATGCAGCTCAGGTTTCAGACTGTGTTTTTGCGGTATATGAACCATTGTTGAAGAAAGTAGCAACAATAATGCATGCATATTCCTGCGATGTTATTCTGTTGACGGGAAATCCAGCTTCGTATCCGGCAATCCGTGAAATATTCCTGAAATATTATGCGATTTCTCCGGACCGTTTGATTTCTATGAACAATTATTATGTAGGAACTTGGTATCCATTTTCACAAAATACTGGCTATATAGAAAATTCCAAAACGGTTGCTCCAATAGGTGGATTGATTGCATATTACGACAAAGAAAAATCATTTGTTGATACAGAAGCTTTAGGTAAGAATTTCGATACATCAAAAATTGTCCAGTATGTTGAAGGTAAAAAGATTGGTACCAGAACAAGTTATTTGATGACGCCTTTAATAAAACAGGGTATGGTGGATGTGAAAACATTCCCTATGCAGTTGTGTGCAAAACAAATAGATTTGGAATCATATCCGGTAAAAGTTGTTTACACAATTGCAGTTGATAAGGCAAAACAAGTAGAAAGAATCCGAAGACAGTTTATTGCAAGTGGAAATATGACTCCTTCCGATGAGGAAATTCAGTCAGAATTAGAAAAAGTAAACTCAGAATTACAGGAAAAAATGCCGCTAAAAATAACTGTTGAAAGAAATTATATGAATAAAGATGCTTTGGTTGCAACAACAGTGATAGATAAAGATGGGGTGGAAATTACAGATAGCTGTATAGAGATTCAGAGCTCAAATTTTGGCATAGAAGAAAATAAATGGATGGAAACAGGAATGTTTGAATTTTAATCGAAGAACAATGAAAACTCAAGATATTACTGAAAATATAGCTTTAATAGATGAGGCTTTAGAATGGGCAGCTTCATTTAATGTACAGACATTTCCGACAGAGGTATTCAAAAATTTCCGTAGAAATCTGTGTAAAATTTCTGAGTCGGTTTCGGATGAGAAAACATCTGGTAACAAAAGAGTTGATCACGTAATAGTGAATAGTTTGTCTGTTTGTGATGTGTTGAAGACATTATTGGAAACATATTATAATGATACTCTGCAAAAACAAGATGAGCAGCTTTCGTATGATGTTATAAATCAAAAAGTTGGTGAGCTGTTGCCAAACATTAAAACACAGACCGAACAAAGTTTTATAACCGAAGATGAGGTTGTTGAACTTTGTGACTATGTTCATTCGGTTATAGGCATAAAGGCTGCGGGTTTCTATCAATCAGATTTTTGCAAACTAGTTGCTCCAGTAATCAAAAATATTTCATACGACAATTTGTCGGAATTGTTCTCTTATGCGTGGAACAAGAATGCAGTTTTTACAAAGATATTCGAGTCTTTTGTCATGAAAATCTGTACGGATGGGGAAGAAAGGAAAACAGAAAATGTTCAAGGAGCAGATTTAATGCAGATTCGAGATGAAATTGCCAAATGCTTGGATGTTTTCTATGTTTCAGAAAATGAAACAGACAATAATAAAAAAGTACAGAAAACAATTGGAGACATACGTGCATTGTTGGATTTGAACATTGGAAACAATCAGGAGTTATTTGGAAAAATACAGGATTGTATGATGGTAAAATCCGATGAAATCCGCAATGTTATTTGTAATGATCTTGTTTCAGAAAAAGAAGAGGAAAATACAAATTCTGCTATTCAGCTTATTCGCCGTCAGTGTGAAATTGATGTAAGAGATTCGGCTGAGGTTAATATAGAAAAACTAACTGGATATTATTCTCAGAGCCAGGACGAATTGGATGCATTGTACGCATCACAGGGATTCTCTGTAAAAGATGTTGTTTCTGCCGGTAAAAAAGAAAAATCTACGAATGATGTAGTAGTTAAAAATATAGAACAGTATTGGATGCAGTATATTAACAGTAATGTTCAATGTATTGGAAAAATATTGCCACATGCAGAATTAATTACAAATGCGTTATTGGTTTTGTATCAGCATTTTAATGTTTCTTCTGTTTTGTCTGGAGAAATAGAAAAATATCAAAGTTTGTATGGCAGCAGAGCTTCAGTGAACGTTATTGCTGATTATGTAACATTTGAGTTGAATAAGTTTGTAAGCACATTTGGCCGTGCATATATGGATTTTGATGCAGTTAAGAAAATTCAGGAAAAGGCAGCTGCATGCAATGTGAAAATTGCAGATGTTTCGCCTTTGGCTATGAATTCCCAAAATAAACGTATGGATGTAAGACAGGCATTGACAGTGTTGGATCAAAGTGAAAAAATTGACTTTGACAATATGGTTACTTTGCTGAACTTCTCGTTCTGGGATAATTTCCCAAAATGGGAAAACTTTGTGACAATGGGCTTGCTGTATGTTAGTGATATTACTATTGCTGATTCAAAGGCAAATACACAATTGTTGGAAATGATAAAAAAATGTTCTCAACTATATGTTGAGTAGTATGATAGGAGGTTACAACTAATGAATGAGACTCTAAAATTCTCGTGGGGACATATCTTCGCTTTTCTAGCGATGATAATGATTTCTTATATCACATTTACGGGAGCGGCATATTTGTATGATACAAATTTGATTAAAGCTGCATTGTGGGCCGTTGGCTCTTTTGTGGTAATGTTTGTTGTTTTTATTGGAACTCAGCAGCTGAAGTCGGCGGAGGAAAACTTCTCACGTTGTATAACATTGGAACGATTGGGAGCAGTGCTTTCTGTTGTAGTCTTTTTGTTGATGGTTTCGATTTCTCCATTTAAACATTTTTGGACTGTGTATGGCAATAAATCAGAGATTACGGCGGATTTTGCCATGGCAATAGATTCTTCTAAAAGCATATTCGAAAATTATGATGCCTATGTGGAAGAACGGATAGAAAAATGTATGCAGAGCAAATCTTCCGATAAAAAAGCTTTGGCTGATTTAATGCAAATCCAGCTTCAGCCGGTGTTGGAAAACGAGAATGGTGTTTTTGATTATAAACAGAAAGAAACCGAAATAGTAAAATGGATTGCTGATGCACAGGAATCAAGTGTGTGGAATGTGTTTGTTATCGGAAACCTTTCGCAGATACAAAATGGTGTGGAGCAATGGAAAATGACATTGGAACAGTGGTCTTCTAAAAGTTTTTATGATGAAGATATGGATGCTTACAAAGCTTCGTATGATATAAAGGCAAACTTTGATAGCTTGAAAGAAAAATTTACTGCTTCTGTTGCGTTCCAGTGGAGGGCAGTTCTATGGGCTTTAATCGGTTATTTCTTTTTGGCTTTACCTTGGCTGTTACAACGACGTCCGGTAAAGAATCCAAATATGTTGTTTGGAAAAAAGGATTGGACCAATGAAGCTGATTATGAAGAACAACTTCCTGAACAGATGATTGCAGAAGAAAAGAAGGAAGTTGCTGATGACGAAGATGATACGTTTGAAATTTAGTAAAGAATAATAGAAGAAAATTAAATAATTATGCCAACGAAAGAAGAAATATTTGATAACATCAGTGATTATCAGGCCACAGAAATTGCTGATTTCATTATTGATGGAATCGTGACTTTTGATGAATTGTGTGAATATAAAAACACCGGTGGTGAGTTTGGTAATGTATTACGTGAGGAAGTCAAGAAATTAATAGCAGGGCAGGAACCTAAGGATTGGGATGCTGCTGTCCGTGCAAATACAGAAGAAAGTTATTCGGAATATGTACGTAAATATCCTTTAGGTCCAAACCGAATCGAGGCTAATGTGAGAATTGGAAAAATACGTACTCAAAAAAATGACAATCTACGTTGGCAGGCAACCGATAAGAAAAATATTGAAGATGTAAAGAAGTATCTTGCGGAATATCCGGAAGGTCGGTTTGCTTACGAAGCAAAGAAATTAATGAAGGAAGCCGAACGACGCGCACAGTTCGATTTAGGTGAATTCATTAATGAATTGCGGATGAAAAAGGAAAATGAACATTTTTCTGAAGTTGAAAAACTGATTAAAGACGGCCTTGTCAGCAATACGGAAATTCTAAAAATTATAGAAGAAGACCATAATCTCTTTAATACCGATTGTATTAATGAATTGCTTGATAATCAGTATATAACTTATGAAGATTTAATATCGAAAGTTCATATTGATGAGACGTTCATTCATTCTTTGCAGAAAAACTTAAGCAATATCGATATTCCTTCTGTTGATTGCGATGCAGTACAGCAAATAGAGAAAAAATCAACGGAAATATATTTCTGGGGTGTAAAAAATTCCGGAAAATCATGTGCTATTGGTTCCATTTTGAATACAGCCCGTAGAATGGGATATGGAATAACAAACAAAAAAGGACAGGGAATTCCGTATTTCGACGCGTTGTCGGATTTGTTTAATCAGCATGATTCCCGTCCAACATCAGTTCTGCCAAATGGTACTCCTACCGACAGTTTTGCAGAAATGGGATTTGATATGACTATGGCTTCGGGAAAATATTATCCGTTGACGTTCGTAGATTTAGCAGGAGAGTTATTGACAGCAATTTATGCGGAGGCTCACAATATTGTATTGGACGATCCGGCATACGATAAGGCTGCAAAAGCTTTTCGTAGAGTTTTGTTAGACAACCATAAAGAAGGAAATAGAAAAATCCACTTCTTTGTGATTGAATATGGTGCTGCGGGAAAGAAGATTAAGATTGGAAATGATATAGAATTGGGACAGGATGCATTGCTTGAAAATGTAATTGACATTCTGAATGTGGAAGATCCGAAGGAAAATCCATTTAAACGTGATACGGACGCTATTTATGTAGTGTTGACAAAAGCAGATAAAATTAAGGCTGATTCAGCGGCAGAACGACGGGAAAAAGCAAACGAGTATGTGAAAAATCATTACAAAGGACTTGTTACTGCAGTGAGAAATGTATGCCGTGAATGTGAATTAAATGGATATGTGAAACCAATTGCCGGAAAAGAAGCAGTAAAACCAAAAATTTTGGTGATTCCGTTTTCTATTGGTGAAGTTTGTTTCAAAAGTTATTGCAATCTGAAAGAAGATGCTCCTCAAAAAATATTGAATGAAATTGTTGCAAGAGCAACATTTGAGGAAGATGATCAGAGATTTTTATCAAAACTAAAAAAGAATTTTAGAAAGTAATGAAGCAGATTGCTGTTTGCATTAAGGAGACAAACGACGGCTATAGTAGCGACTTTCTGTATAAATCGAATAATTTCGTGAATGAAGGAGTTGTTACAGATATACGTCTTTCGTGGATTAGTGGAGTCTTTGACTCTTCTACAAATGATCTGCGTGAAAAATTGAAGGATACAACTCCTCTGAAGTTTATTAAATACACTAGGGAGTATTTGTATCTTGTTATTATGAAATTGGGACAGACATCCCGATGGAATGATAATGTTTCTGTTTGGTGCCAGATTCCTTTGGGAGTTTTTCCTGCTTATGCGGATTGGAGTGCTTTGATTTCGAATATTGAAGGAGTTCTTAATAAAAAAGAAGCGTTGACGAATCCTGAGTCATGGAAGTTTTTGGATAGTTTGTTGAACAAATCCTATGCTTGTGACGATGTGGTTATAGATTATACGGAAGGAACAAAACCGTATGCATGCAGAGGTTTGTCGTTAACCAATGATATTTATGGCTTTTTAAAAAATTATTATCAGCCAGGATATCAGAATTATGAGGCGGTAATTCTTTTGGATGAAAAACAAAAGGAATCGGTAACGTGTAAGTCTTCTGTTAAGGATTTGTCTCAGGAACCATTGGACGAAATGGTTGTTTTTCCAGTTTTGAAAAATGAAGATGGTTGGCTGCCTTACAATGTGAAAAATGAAATTTTAGACAAGGCATTATTGGTGGGAAAGAGTGAATCTTTTGAGATTTACTGGAAAAAAGCTGGTTGCAAGACTATTGTAAAAAAAGGAAATGGAAGTAGTGTCGCTTCGTTTCAAATAGAACAAAATGAATATAGAAAAATAATGAATAAATCATCGTTTAAAATTCGTGATGAAAAAGGTCTGGATATTTCATCTTTTAGTGTGAAAATAGACGGACGTGATGTTAAGAATGGGGAAATAGATTTTCCTATGGATTATAATCTGTCCAAAGCGAAAGTTGATATCTCGTTGCAGGGAGTTAGTGCAGCGGGAAAGGGCTCTTCTTCTAAAATAATCTTTGGTATAATTGGAATAGTGTTGGGCTTAATAATTGGGTTAGTTATTGGTTTTTCAAGAACACCGAAAGTTGTGGAAGTTCCAGTGCAGCAAGCAAGACCTTTTAGTTGTGTCCGCTATTTTGAGGAAAATAAAAATGTGTGGGAAAAAGCTTCAATGGACAGTTGTTCAGATTTAAAAGGAGTTTTTGAATTACTTGCCTCATACGATTTCAAGGCTTTGCAGGAAAAAGCCGATTTGTTAAAGAAATATGATGGATTGAAAGATTTGGCTGCAATGATTGAAAAATCGGCAGAACTTGGTTTTAAAGTTTCTGACGGAGAAAAAATTAAAAAACAATCTATTGTTGTTCAAGATTTTAAAAATACAATGCTGAAGATGTATTTGGAGTCAAATACTTCGTGGTTCAAGGAAGAATTGGATGTGTTTGCACCAGATTTGTTCGATGCATTATATGCGTATGATAAAGATGAAATAAAACAATACAGCACTGTAGCTGCTGTAAAAAATATTCTGGATGATTGCTTTAAGGCAGGAAAATCTCATCCTCGTCATTATAGCAATGCAGAAGAAATAAATGTGGATATGTATGTGAAATCGTTTTCGAATGCAACGGTGACGGCTCCTTCAACATCCACAACAAAGGCGGTGTCTTCAAAACCGGCAAAGGATTATTCAGGTCAAGGAGCAGATGATTAATTTGTAAATAACAGAATATGAATAAGATAATAAAGTTGTTGATTTTAGCAGGAACAATAGTTTTAATTTGTTCTGTGTCTGTGTATTTTTATCAAACCCAAGTGGCAAATACTCCATCTTTGGCATTCAATGGAAATCAGTTTGTAGGAAATATAGAAAAGGATATTGCGGACATGGCTTCTTTTGATTGTTCTGTAAAGGGAAATGATCCGGAAGAGTTGTTTGTAAGAATACGCGACAAGTTTATGATTTTCAAGAAGTATGATCTAATAGATCAGAATCTTCAGGATGAATTGATGAATAAATTTATTATTGCTTATGCAGGAAAGTTTTTTGAATCGAGTGATGCTAAAATGAAGAAGCCATGGAATTTTGCTAAAGAATCATGGCGTTTTTCCCGAGCTTCGTGGCTGCTTGATTCTGTTGGTTCTTCGTTGTCTCCATCAGTTAAGGCAAATGTTGCAGCAATAAAACAGGTTGAGTCGGATTACCGTTCTGCCAATAATTTATTGGCTCAGCGCTCGTTTTCTAATATGACAGAATCAAAAAGTAGGGTAGCTTCTGCCCATAAATTTAAAGATGACAAATATTTGTCGAATTGCGGCTCTTTAGCTCAGTCTTTGTCGTCTTATCCGAGTATAATGCATAATAATCATTTTGCCTACATAAGTGAAACTGTGGAAACCATGGAATTGCAGATTCAGGTTTTGGAAAAACTGAGTGAATCAAATTCAGGTCAAAAGGGACGCTATGATATGTCGAAGGTTTTAAAGGCCAACTATAATAGAATATATACTGCGGTTTCTGCCGATATGCCTAAGCTTCGTGTTGCTTTGGATGACTACGATACGAAAGCTCAAGCAACGTATGGTATGAAAAAAGATATTGCCGATTTAAGTAAAAGAGTAAGTTCAGTAACTCAGAGATTTTATAGTTTACCAAGACCGGAAAATCAATAGTCTTGCAAGGTATTTTAGTAGATTAATTTGTTCATAAAATAAATAATGATGAAGAAAATAATAGTTTCAGTAGGAATCTTCTTTTTGTGTGTCTTTCAGGTGTTTGCTCAAGGTAACCTTCGAGTTGCTGCAGGACCGACTTTGTTTTTTGGTGATATATCGGAATCAAAAAATGTTGGTTGCATGTCGTCGGTGTCTGTTGGAATAGATGTGTTGGCTTCTAAAGGAGCTGTGCAAATAAATTTAGGATATGATCAGGGTTCTTTAAAAGGAAAAAAAAATACAGAAAATTTCAAGTATTCTTTTGAAAATCTATACAAGAATTTTGCAATGAGTGTTTCTGTTCAGCCATTAAAATTTACGAACTTGTCAGCTTCTAAATTCCAGCCATACGTGTATGCTGGATATGGTTTTATGTGGTTTAGATCAAGAGCTTTTGAAGACTATTTCGGGTTAAGTCTTCAGAGTGCAAGTTACGGTTACAGCAATATGAAATCTGTTGAGCCAACTTGTGAAGTAATAATACCTCATGGAATTGGCTTTGAATATGCTTGTACGCCAAGCTGGTCTATTTTGATGGATTGTAACCGCATGTTTGTTGCTTCGGATAAACTTGATGCTATTGTTTCTGGTAAAAAAGATGTTTATGGTAGTGTGTCTGTAGGAATAAAGTGTTACTTTGGTAAAGAACACGAAAAAAACACATCTGCCGCTATTGAGTCTGATGATGACGATGAGGTTTATGTGAAATCTACGAAAAAGAAAGATACAAAAACGGTAAAAACAGAGGAGTCAGAGCCTGTTGTTGTTCAGGATTGCAGTTCCTATAAGTCTCAGTTGGCTCAGAAAGATGCAGAGATAAAAATGCTTCGTGATTCTTTGAATAAAATGTCAAATATTCCAGAATCTTTAAAGATAAAATACTGTAGAAAGTATTTGAATGGTTTGTTGTATAGAAAATGCGATGTTGAGGTTATAAAATCAAATCTTGCTATTTTGGATTCAGCACGTATTAACGATGAAAATATAAATAAATATAAATATCTATTAAGAAATTATAATAACTGGTATGCTGAATTCCTGACAGTTGTGGAATATGCACAAAAAGACGGACGTCGATACAGCGCGCTTACTTCGGAGTCGAATGCACTTAGAGCGGATGTGGTAAATAAAATCAATAATTTGGCATATAATAAACGTAGTGTCGCTAATTGGCAGATTTATTATTTAGAAGATCAGATTAATTTACTAAAGAGACGTTTGGATGAGAAAGTAAAACATCCGGAGGTTATCATTGATTTTTCAGACTTGTTGAAATAGAAAAGAGGATAAATACGGGAACGAATGACATTTGATGAGTTTGATATAGATGAAAAGTTGTTGGAAGCAATCTCGTATATGCATTTTGAGAAGGCTTCGCCAATTCAGGAAAAGGCAATACCGGTAGCACTGACAGGAAATGATGTTTTGGCTTGTGCTCAGACAGGAACAGGAAAAACTGCAACTTTTTTGATTCCAATCTTACAGGATTTAGTAAAAAATGGTTCTCAGGGAACAACTTCTTTAATTGTTGTGCCAACCCGGGAACTTGCTATTCAGATAGATCAGGAATTACAGGGATTTTCATATTTCACAGATACAACAAGCAAGGCAGTGTATGGTGGAGATAAGGGAGCTGATTGGGATTCGCAGAAACGTGCTTTTGTTGAAGGTACAAATGTGATAATTGCAACTCCAGGACGTTTGATTGCTCATCTGCGTCTGGGATATGTTACATTGAAAAATCTTAGACATTTGGTTCTGGATGAAGCAGACAGAATGTTGGATATGGGTTTTATCGACGATATTCGCCAGATTCTTTCGTATATTCCTGAAAAAAGGCAGACAATGATGTTTAGTGCAACAATGGCTCCGGAAATTCAAAAGTTGGCAAATTCTATCTTAGTGAATCCGCAGATGATTTCTATTGCAATTGCCAAACCTGCCGAAGGTGTAAAACAGTCTGCTTATATGGCTTATCCACATCAGAAAGTTGATTTGATTACGCATATTTTGGAACAAAATCCAGATTATGACAGTATTATAATTTTTACTTCTACAAAAAAATTGATTCATTCGATTGTCTCTGCTATAAAAAAGAAGATTTCTGGTGTTTCTGTTGAAGGAATTTCATCAGATTTTGAACAGAATGAACGTGAAGATGTGTTACTTCGTTTTAAGGCAAAACAGACAAAAATACTTGTCGCGACCGATGTTTTAAGCCGAGGTATAGATATTAAAGGCATTAACTTAGTGATAAATTTTGATGTTCCGCGCGATGCTGCAGATTATGTACATCGTGTTGGACGAACAGCTCGGGCTGACGCAAAAGGTGAGGCAATTACTTTTATTAGTGAGGAGGATATTCCTCGATTTGCCAGAATCGAACGTTTGATAGAAAAATCTGTGGACAAAATCTCTTTGCCGGAACAGTTAGGTGAAGCCCCTGTGTGGAAGGATATAAAACCGGTTCAGAAAAAAAGAAAATTCTACGGGCCTAAAAGAAACGGACATAAAAATCCTCATTACCGGAAAAAGAATAATCAAAACTGATTTGTAAAAAAATGACATGGAAAAAATTGTTCTTTTTTTTGTGTCATTTCTTAAATAAATTTTATTTTTACAAAGTGTATTTATTACACCAAGTTTTATGAAAGTTAAATTATTAAAAATGGCTACAAAAGAATATTTCTCAGAAATTGGTACAATTAAATTTGAAGGAAAAGAAAGTAAAAATCCTCTTGCATTCCGTTACTACGATGCAAATAAGGTGGTAAAGGGTAAAAAAATGAGCGAATGGTTGAAATTCGCTATGGCATGGTGGCATACGCTTTGTGCCGATGGTGGTGACCAATTTGGTGGCGGAACAAAATCTTTCCCATGGAACGATAGTGATGATGTGATGCAAGTTGCTAAAAATAAAGTGGATGCAGGTTTTGAATTTATGCAAAAAATGGGCATAGAATACTATTGTTTCCACGATGTTGATTTGGTAAAAGAAGCCGATACTATTGAAGAATACGAGAAAAATTTTAAAGAAATTGTTGCATACCTAAAACAAAAACAAGCAGAAACTGGTATTAAATTGTTGTGGGGTACTGCGAATGTGTTTGGTAACAAACGCTATATGAATGGTGCTTCTACAAATCCTGATTTTGATGTAGTTGCCCGTGCTATCGTACAAATTAAGAATTCTATTGATGCAACTATTGAACTTGGTGGAACTAACTATGTATTCTGGGGTGGTCGCGAAGGTTATATGTCTTTGTTGAACACAGATATGAAGCGTGAAAAAGAACACATGGCTACTATGTTGACTATGGCTCGTGACTATGCTCGCTCAAAAGGTTTTACAGGTACATTCTTGATTGAACCAAAGCCAATGGAACCTACTAAACATCAATATGATGTTGATACAGAAACTGTTATTGGTTTCTTGAAGGCACACAATTTGGATAAAGATTTCAAGGTTAATATTGAAGTGAACCATGCAACTTTGGCTGGTCATACATTCGAGCATGAACTTGCTTGTGCAGTTGATGCAGGTATGTTAGGCTCAATAGATGCTAACCGTGGTGATTATCAAAATGGTTGGGATACTGACCAATTCCCAATCGATAACTTTGAATTGATTCAAGCCATGATGCAAATCATCCGTAATGGTGGATTTGGTAATGGCGGTACAAACTTCGATGCAAAAACTCGTAGAAATTCTACTGATTTAGAAGACATTTTTATCGCACACATTGCAGCTATGGATGCTATGGCTCGTGCGTTGGAAAATGCTGCTGAATTGTTGGATAAATCGCCAATTTGTAAGATGGTTGCCGATCGGTATGCAAGTTTCGATAGCGGTTTAGGAAAGAAGTTTGAAGAAGGTAAGATGACTTTCGAAGAAGCCTACGAATATGGCAAGAAAGTCGGTGAACCAAAGCAAACGAGTGGTAAACAAGAATTGTACGAGGCAATTGTAAATATGTATTGTTAATTAGTGGAGACGATGCGTGCATCGTCTCTTTTTTATTTTCGGGCGTATGCGATACGCCTTATATTGTGATTTATTATGTTGGGAAGCAAATTATATCTATTTAGTATTGTGCTGGTTGCTGTTATTGGTGGTCTTTTGTTTGGCTACGATACAGCAGTGATTTCTGGAGCGGAAAAAGGCTTGCAGGCGTTTTTTGCGGGTGCGTCTGATTTTGTGTATTCCGATGGTTGGCATGGAATTACTTGTTCGAGTGCGTTGATCGGTTGCATTATTGGTAGTGCAATTTCTGGATTGCTTGCGACTCGTTTGGGTCGTAAGAAATCGTTGTTCATTGCTGGAGTTTTGTTTTTCTTGTCGGCAATTGGTTCTTGGTATCCGGAATTTTTGTTTTTCAACTATGGAGAACCAACATTAGGTTTATTGTTAGCTTTTAATTGCTACAGAATTTTAGGTGGAATAGGGGTTGGATTGGCTTCGGCGATTTGTCCGATGTATATTGCCGAAATTGCTCCAGCAAATATGCGTGGAACATTGGTCTCGTGGAATCAGTTTGCTATAATCTTTGGTCAATTGGTGGTGTATTTTGTGAATTTTGTCATTATGAAAAACCACACGATTACCGATGTTGTTGATGCAGATTGGTACATGTCGGAAGGATGGCGAACAATGTTCGTAAGCGAAGGTTTCCCTGCAGGAGTCTTTGCTTTATTGATATTGGCAGTTCCAGAAACTCCTCGTTTTCTTGCTTTAAATGGAAATGATTCAAAGGCTTTGTCGGTTTTGAATCGCATAAATGGCGGGGAAAAGGCAAAAGAAATTCTTGCCGAAATTCATGAAAGTGCCGTTGAAAAGAAGGAAAAATTGTTCACATACGGTTTCCTTGTGATTTTTGTCGGTATAATGGTGAGTGTGTTCCAGCAAACGGTTGGAATCAATGCGGTGTTGTATTATGGTCCTCGTATTTTTGAAGAAATGGGAATGGATGATCCTATGACGGTTCAAGTTATTATGGGCGTTGTAAATATTTCATTCACATTGTTGGCTGTATTTACCGTTGAAAAACTTGGTAGAAAACCATTGCTGATAGTAGGTTCGTTAGGTATGGCTGTCGGTGCGTTGGGTGTTATGGTGTATTTTATGTTGGGCGGATTTGAAGGCACTTTGCCAGGACTTTTCGCTGCAACAAGTATTATGATTTATACCGCAAGTTTCATGTTTAGCTGGGGACCGATTGCGTGGGTATTGATTGCAGAGATTTTCCCAAATACAATTCGTGGTGGAGCAGTGGCAATTGCTGTTGCATTCCAATGGATTTCTAACTTCTTGGTAAGTTCAACATTTGTTTCTATGTTGAATTGGTCGCCTTCGGGTACTTATTTGATATTTGGAACAGTGTGTATAATTGCCGCACTATTTGTGTGGAAACTTGTTCCAGAAACCAAAGGAAAAACGTTGGAAGAGATGACTAATCTTTGGAAGAAAAATTAAACAACTTAAAAATTATTTATATGAGAAAATTATCATTATTCTTTTTTATTACGGCCTTATTCGGGTTATTTAGTTGTTCTGGCCCAGAGGTAACGAACATCAACAACGGAATTCAAGTGAAAACGGATTCTGCTGTAGTACAAATACAGTTCTATAAGGATAACATTGTGCGTGTAATGAAAACTCCGGATTCATTTGAAAAAAAGAGTCTGATTGTTATTGTTGACACATTGCCCGCTGTAGATTTCAAGCTAAAAACTACAAGAAAAACAGTTTCTTTGGAAACTGAATCTTTAATAGTTGAAGTTTGTACAAAAACTGGTGCTGTTTCATACAAGCAGAATGGCAATGTAGTTTTAAAGGAGAAAAATTATCCTTGTTTTACAAACTATGAATCAGCAAATGAAAAGGCGTATAGTGTAGCACAAAACTTTGAACTCACACAAGATGAGGCTCTTTATGGTTTGGGTCAGCATCAAAATGGTTTTATGAACTATAGAGGAAAAGAGGTTACACTGGTTCAGACAAATACTGATGCGGTTATTCCGTTTTTATGGTCAACTGCAGGATATGGTATATTGTGGGATAATTATTCAAAAACTATTGTTTCCGACAGTGAGGCTGGTTGTAAAATCTGGTCTGATGTTGCAGATAATCTCGACTACTATGTAATTGTTGATGAGAAAGCAGACAATGTTATTTCTGGTTACCGTTTTCTTACAGGAAAAGCGCCGATGTTTGGCAAGTGGGCTTATGGTTACTGGCAGTGTAAGGAACATTATCATACTCAGGAAGAGATCCTTAACATTGCAAGAAAATATCGTAAATATGGTTATCCTTGCGACGTTATTATTCAAGACTGGAATTATTGGAATGGTCAGTTAGACTGGGGAAGCATGAGTTATGATAAACAACGTTACCCAGATGCCAAAGCTCTTAATGATGAATTGCATGAAAAGAATTTCCATTCAATGATATCGGTTTGGCCGGCAATTGGTCCAGATGCAAAAAAAATGTATAATGATTTTGAATCAAAAGGATTCCTTTTCAATAAAGTTGGTTGGGCTGGCTTTAAATATTATGATGCTTACAATCCAGAGGCAGTGAATTTATACTACGAATATTTGAAAAATGGTCTTGCTGTTGATGGTTGGGACGGTTGGTGGTTTGATTCTACTGAACCTGATATTACTAACGCTTTAACAAAACCATCTACGGAATATGATTTGAAAACCACTGGAAAAAATCATCTTGGTTCTTTTGACAGATATTTGAATCCATTTTCATTGGTTGAACTGACACAACTTCATGATTTAATGAAAGCCGATGCGTTGAAAAAAGAAAATCCTCAACGTCAATATATTCTTACCCGTTCTACATTTGCTGGTCAGCAACGCGCTGCGGCAGTAACATGGAGTGGTGATATAGGTGCAGCTTGGGATATTTATCAAAATCAGATTACTGCAGGTTTGAATCACTGTATGTCTGGTGTTCCATATTGGACTTTTGATATTGGTGCTTTTGTTCTTTGTTCTTACGAAGGTGTTTTCAGTAATGAAAAGAAAGATCCTGCATATCAGGAATTATATACAAGAATGTTCCAGTTCTGTACATTCTGTCCGATATTCCGCTCACATGGTTCGGAAACGCCTCGTGAAATATGGGAATTTGGTGAATTTACTCCAACTTTGGTGAAATTTGATCAGTTACGCTATCGTTTGCTGCCATATATTTATACTCAGGCATGGAAAATCTATAGCGAGGATTACACGTTAATGCGAGGTCTAGCTTTTGATTTTCCAAAGGATAAGAACGTATATAACCTGAAAGATGAATATATGTTTGGACCGTCGATATTAGTTGCACCAGTTACAGAGCAACAAAAATACCGTGCTCCACAACGCAGTGTGGAAGTTCCAGTATCTGCATTTACAACAAAAGATGGTAAACCAGGATTGCATGCAATGTTTTATAAAGATAATAAATATGAAAACCTTGCCTGTGATACGGTTGTGGAACAGATAAATGTTCATTGGTACTGCGAACGACCATATTATGCAACAGATTCGATGTTTGCAATCCGTTATGATGGTTATTTGACTGTACCTGAAACTGGAAAATATCGTTTCCATATAAAGAATTTCGACAGCAAACGTATGTTTATTGATGGAAAGGAAATTCAACAGACAGAAGGAGGAACGGAAAAATATACTGAATATGTTACTTTGGAAGCAGGAAAAAAATATGAATTTCTTCTTGAAACAGAGAATTCTTCGTCGGGTGCGGCAAGAACTATTCTTTGCTGGAAGACGCCTTCTATGTTAGCTGAAGATGCCGCTCCTCTTCGTGAAGATGAAATTCATAAAACACGTCCAGTGTATTTACCTGAAGGATGTTGTTGGTATGACTTCTGGACTGGTGAAAAATATAATGGAGGTATTACCGTGCAGGCAAATGCAGAAATAGAAACAATGCCATTGTTTGTTCGCTCTGGTTCAATACTTCCTTTAGCAAAAGTTAAACAGTACGCAACGGAAACACCTGATGATGTTCTTGAAATAAGAGTGTATGCCGGAGCTGATGGAACTTTCACACTTTATGAGGATGAAAATGACAATTATAACTATGAAAAAGGAATTTTTGCTACAATTGATTTTTCATGGAATGAAAAAAATCAGACTCTTACAATAGGGGATAGAAAAGGTTCGTTTGAAGGTATGCTTCAGGAACGAATATTCAACGTAGTTCTTGTTTCTTCGGCACAGCAAAAAAATAAAACAAATGTTGTGCTTTATAATGGAAGCAAAATCGAAGTGAAATTTTAATAATTTAATTTATTGAATGTAAAAGCCTTGAATTGATGTTCAAGGCTTTTTTTATATTTGTAAAAAACTAAAGTTTATGAAAAAATCAATATATATATTATGTGTTCTTTTCTGTAGTATTGGGTTTGTCTCAATGCTATGTACTGAAGGAAAATCTAATGATTCCAATCAGAATTTTTCGGGTAATGACACTCTCCAAACTTCGGAACACTTTGACACTACATTTTCAATAATATTGCCAGTAAGCAAGATTAACGATACAATACAAATTGTCCTGCCTTATACAGGAGGAACAGGATATTCTTGGTATTGGACAAATAAGCAAAATTCAGATGTTTTAGATTCGGTTTCTGTTGAGACTGTTATTGATAATGTAGAATTTATTGGTAGCGGAGGAAAGAAAATTTGGTCTTTTCTTGTAAAAAAAGAGGGCTCTTGTACAATCGAATTCGAGTATAAAAGACCTTGGGAGAAAGAATGTATCAAATCAACTAGATATAAAGTGCAGATTGAATAGTCTGATTATCAATAAAATAAGATTTGTAATATTTTTTTTCAAAAAAAACTAGGTAAAGCCTTTGAGAGAATAAAAGATTATGTATATTTGCACACGTCAAAAGACAACAATTGGTGCGGTAGTTCAGCTGGTTAGAATATCGGCCTGTCACGCCGAGGGTCGCGGGTTCGAGTCCCGTCCGCACCGCATGAAGCCTGATGGAAATCAGGCTTTTTTGTTTATGAAATATTCAGAATGAGACTATGAACGCAAATTTTGCAAAAGGTCTTTTTATAGTTCTATTAATAGCTTCTTGTTTTGTTCCAACAGCTGTAGCTCTTTTCGCTGGAATAATATTTTCTTTGATAATAGGTAACCCTTATCCTGCATTTTCTAAAAAGGTTTCAAAAATTTTGTTGCAGGTAGCCGTTGTAGGACTGGGATTCAATATGAACTTATTTGCCTCTCTTGAAGCAGGTAAAGAAGGAATGATTTTTACTATTGTGTCGGTTATTGGCGTTATGATTTTGGGCGTTTGTTTAGGTAAACTGATGAAAGTAAATACTAAAAATGCATATCTTATTTCAGCAGGAACAGCAATTTGTGGGGGAAGTGCAATTGCGGCTGTAGCTCCAGTAATTGATGCAGATGAACATGATACATCAATAGCAATGGCAACTATTTTTGTGCTGAATGCAATTGCATTGTTTATATTTCCTGTTATAGGAGAAAAATTGGGAATGAGCCAGAATGATTTTGGTACTTGGGCTGCTATAGCTATTCATGACACAAGTTCTGTTGTTGGTGCAGGTGCTGCTTATGGTGATGAGGCATTAGAGGTAGCAACGACAATAAAATTGACCCGTGCATTGTGGATTATTCCGCTTGCGTTAGTCTCAAGTTTTATCTTTCATTCAAAGGGTAAAAAAATCTCTGTTCCATGGTTTATTTTCTTGTTTGTGTTAGCAATGATTTTTAACACGTATATTCCACTGCCAGAGATATTGACATCTTCTATAGTTATGATTGCAAAGAAGATGTTGTGTGTTACTCTTTTCCTAATAGGTTGTGGTTTGACGGTGAACACATTGAAGACTGTTGGCGTAAAACCTTTGGTATTAGGCGTTTTGCTTTGGTTTATAATATCAGTAAGCACATTGACGGTAATTTATATCTTGTAGAAATAGATATAAAAAGACTAGTGTAGAAAACACGGATGTTTTAATTGGAGAATTTGATATCAATATTTCAGTTGATATTATATTTTCTTTTCCAACTCTTGTTTCCAACGATTATATGCTTCGCTGTAGATACCAGCGTTTTTAGTGTCTGGTTCAATAATTTCTTGTTTCTTTAGATTGACGAATGCTTCTGTATAGTTTTTATAGAAACCCATTCCTATACCGGCTCCACGAGCAGCTCCGATAGAACCGTCAGTGTTATATAATTCTATCGTTGCTCCGGATATACTGGAAAGTGTATTTCTAAAAATTGGGCTTAAAAACATGTTCGCTTTTCCTGCACGGATAACAGAAGGATTGATACCAATCTGTTTCATAATTTCCATTCCATAATGAAAAGAAAAAGCAATTCCTTCGTGTGTAGCACGAATTAAGTGACTTGCAGTGTGAGTTGTAAGGCTTAATCCGGAAATAGAACCATTAATGTTTTTGTCTTGCAAAACACGTTCAGCTCCATTTCCAAACGGAAGAATTGTTAATCCGTCGGAGCCAATGGAAACAGTTTCTGCCATTGTGTTCATCTCGTCGTAAGATGCCGAAGGACAAATGTTTCTGTGAAGCCATGAATTCATGATTCCTGTACCGTTAATACATAAAAGAATTCCTAAACGAGCACATTCTTTTGTGTAATTAACATGGGCAAATGTGTTTACTCGTGATTTTATATCATATTTTATTTCATCAGTAACACCATAAACAACTCCGGAGGTTCCTGCTGTTGTTGCTATTTCACCAGGATTTAGAACATTTAAAGAAAGTGCGTTGTTAGGTTGGTCTCCAGCTCTGTATGAAATAATTATATTTTCATTTAATCCTAATTCTTTCGCAGCATTTTTGCTTATCTTACATTGAACGCCGAAGGTTGGTACAATGTCGGCAAGTAGGGTAGAGTCAATTCCGTAATGGTCCATCAATAGTTTTGCAGGTTCTCTGTTTGCAAAATCCCAAAGCATTCCTTCCGAAAGTCCACTGATAGTAGTTTGAATTTCTCCAGAAAGCTTCATAGCGATATAGTCGCCAGGAAGCATGATTTTATAGATTTTCGCATATAAATCCGGCTCATTTTCTTGAATCCACTTTAGTTTTGAGGCTGTGAAATTTCCTGGACTATTAAGTAAATGTGAAAGACAATTTTCTGCTCCAAGTTCCTTGAAAGTTTTTTCTCCAATTTTTGTAGCTCTGCTGTCGCACCAGATTATTGCCGGACGAAGAACGTTGTGATTCTTGTCAACACATACAAGACCATGCATCTGATAGGAGATACCAATTGCTGCTATATCATCTGTATTTACTTGTGATGTGTTTAAAACTTCTTTCAGTGCTGTTTTTAGGTTTTTCCACCATTCTTCTGGTTCTTGTTCTGCCCAGCCAATATGTTTGGCAATAATTGGCATCTCTTGTTTTGGGTAAAATGCTGATGCGCAGCATGTTCCTGATTCTCCATTTATTAAAGAAACTTTTACTGATGAACTACCTATGTCAAAACCTAAAAAGAACATACTAAAAGATATTATAAGTTTATAATAATTTGTTTTCCTGCATATTCCACTTCCCGTGCTATATCTTCAACACCGTCTTTGGTGTAATAAACAACCTTAATTGCTTGTTTCTCAACCATTCCTTTGTATGAACCTTGACGGTCTGCAATTGTCAATTTCTTTTCTGCATCATTGTATTTCATTGGAACCATTGCAAACGCTCCTTTCTCGTAATTGTAGTTTATTGATTCATCTGAATACAATGTAAATTCACCATCAGCACCAGCATAAACATATATTGTCAATTCATCATCAGGATATTGGTTTGTGTATTCCATTGGTTTTCCTGTTGGAATAATAGAACCAGCCTTTACAAAAACAGGAATTCTTTCGTATGGAGCATCTGCAGTAATTTCCTGTCCACCAGTATAGAATTTACCTGTATTGAAATCGTACCAACCTTCCGATTGTGGTAAATACACTTTTCTACTACGAGCCTTATATTCCGAAACCGGACAAATCAATAACGAAGGTCCAAACATATATTGGTCGTTGATATTCAATACTTTTGCATCAGCTGTGAAATCCATTACCAACGGACGCATAATTGTATAATCGTTATGATATGTCATACCTGCCAATGAATAAATATATGGCATCATTACATAACGCAAATTCGTGTAGTACAAAATTGATTTATAGGTTGGCTCATTTTCTTTTGCCACATTAAAGACCTCACGATATGGGTATTCGCCATGAGAACGATACAATGGACAGAAAGCTCCAAACTGATACCAACGAGTTTCCAACTCTTTCCATTCTTGTTCGTTTTCGGCAGTCATTTTTCCATTATTATAACGGTCTTCTACCGAGAATCCACCTATGTCCATAGTCCAAAATGGGACACCTGCAATCGAAAAGTTTGTGCCATGTGCCACTTGGTCTTTCAAATCACTCCAACGGGCAACAATATCACCACTCCAGTTTGCTGCACCATAATGTTGCAGGCCAGCAAATGCCGAACGAGTTAGAATAAACACACGAGTATCGTTGTCGGCCTTACGTTGATTTTCATATACACCTTTTGCCTGCAATGTTGCATACGCGTTGAACATACGTTCACCATTACCACGAACATTTGGAGTCATGTCAACTTTTCTATCTGAAACAGAGATATTTGAGTGCATATCTGGTTCCGTAGCATCAAGCCACCAAGCATCGAAGCCTTTATCATAGATACTTGTAATTGTTTCCCAGAACATATCGCGTGCACCAGGATTATACACATCGTACCAACCATTCAAAAATCCTTCGGCAACCCAATCCTTACGCTTCATATCTACATTGTGAGTCATTATGTAGCCTTTCTCATTCATTTTCTTATAGTTATCGGTATGAGCATAGAATTTTGGCCATACGGAAATCATAATACGAGTATTGTACGCATTATGCAAAGAGTCAACCATTCCTTTGGGATCTGCAAAACGGACAGAATCAAATGTTTGCGTTCCCCAGCCGTCTGTTGGCCAATAATGCCAATCTAACACGATATTGTCAAGCGGAATATGTCTTTCACGGAATGTTTTTACCGTACTCAAAATCTCGTCAGCAGTCTGGTAACGTTGACGGCTTTGCCAGAAACCCATAGCCCACTTTGGAACTATAGTAGCCTTACCTGTTAATTTTCTATACCCTGAAACTACCTCATCAGCATTATTACCACGAACAAAATAGTAATCAATTTCATCACCAGCTTCCGAAGAAAGTGTCAACATATCTTGGTATGGATTTGGGCTCAAATGAGTTAGACCAAGATAACCCCAGTTCGTATTCCATTCAATTTTTATGTCGTGTTTTTCGCCAGCATTCATTTGAACAGTAAATGGATTTGACCACGGATTCCAGTTTTGACGCCATTTATCCATAATCAACTGACCGTCAATCCATAATTTAAAGTAACTTGATCCATACAATAAGAATTTATGAAGACCAGCCTCGTCCGAAGCAATTTGTCCTTCCCAAGTAATAACACCATCGTGGTCTTTCAACACATCAATGATAACTGAATCTGTAACATTTGCACGATTTGCACCATCAGACGATAAAAACGCATAGTCAATTTTTGACTCAATTTGTTCTTTTACAACCGTTCCTTTTATTGAATATGTTGCCGACAAATCGCCTTCGTTTCCATTTTTATCGTATAATTTTAGATTTGTAATTTGCTGATATTCACGAGTATCACCAAAGCGAGTAATTGAATAATTATCCCAAAGAATACCGTAATTTTTATTTGAATACAAGAATGGAATACAAGGAATCATATTATGCTGAGCAAGTTCAACATCTTTTCCTTTGTAATTCATCATTCCATGTTGATGACCGCCAAGTCCATAAAAAGCCTCATCTTCAGGAGAATCAAAGCGTTGCATAATACGATAGTATGAATCCTTACAATCTTGTGCAACACAATGTTCGTGAACATTTTGATCTGCGTGTTCTAACCAAGGAAATGAATCAACATAGGCAAACGATTGTTCTTTTTCTTGTAAAAGCACCGCACCATCAACATCTGTAAATAATACATTTCCGTCTTTTGTAACCGTTGCCTTTACTGTTGGCGTAGAAACAACGATTTCATCACCATTTTCAGACACATTCCAATCTGTGTATTTTGATTGTGGAAGCACAATAAGACTTTCCTTTGTAGAAAACGCTTTGTCAACTGTTTTTGTTACACGAATAATGTCGGAAGAAACTACCTGCAAACGAATTTGCATAGTATCCTTTGTAACAATAATCCCGGAATCAGTTTTTTCGTAATTTTTTGAGCAACTAGTCATAGCCAAAATGCCAGCGCACACAAGACTGGCGAAGTTTATAAGTTGTTTCATATTGTCAATTTTACACAAAGATATAAAATAATACTATACCACAACAGCAAATTTTCATTCATAAAATGTGAAGTTCAGGCTATTAAATTCAATTATTTTTCCAAATAACAATAAATAACCCTAACAAAAGAACTAAAAGTGATAAATAAACATAAACTCCTTATTATTAGTTGTTTGCGTTTAATAAATAGACGTGGTATTTTTGCAAAACACCTAATAATAAATTTATGAAAGAGCATGAAATTCTTCAGCCAATAGGCATTGAAGAAATAAAAACAAAAATCTACGAAATTCGTGGGATGAAAGTAATGTTAGACAGAGATCTAGCGGAATTGTACCAAGTTGAAACAAAATACCTTAAACGGTCGGTAAAAGCAAATAGAGAAAGATTCCCTTATGACTTTATGATTGAAATAAGTAATATGGAATACGAAAGTTTGAGGTGCAAAAATTGCACCTCAAAAAAAGGAGGTAATAGATATGCTTCTTTTGCGTTTACAGAAGAGGGGATTGCTATGCTTTCTGGACTATTAAGAAGTGAGATTGCTGTACAAGTTAATATAAACATCATGCGTGCTTTTGTTGCTATGCGACATACAATTAACGAACTTTCACAGAATAGATTACTTGTTGAGCAGATTGACCATAAAGTTGACAATCTAAAAAATTATATTGAAGAAATTCTTCATGATCAGAACGAGATTAACGAAGACACTGCAACACAGCTGGAGCTAATAAATCAAACACTTGCCGAATTACAAAATGACAAGATTCATCGAAAAATTTTCTCAAATAGAAATCCTGTAGGATTTAAAATCACAGAATAATATCTGAAAACCAATAACAGCTAAATTTCTATTGCACTATCACAGAACAATCCTGCATTCTTTCTGCTTTTGCAGTAATATGTATTGATTTGCCTTGTTGTTTCGGTTTCACAATAAGTTGTGCATATCCGTTGAACAAATGACGAGAAACACGAGGTGCAAGATACTGAATTTGTACGCTGCCCGGTTCTTGATTTGGTTCGTCGTACATATATTTTTTACGGAATTTTTGACCTGTTACCACATATTCATTCTTGCCTGGCTTCAAATATGATAATGGAATTTTAATTGCGTCAAGTTTATCTGCCCGTTGCATATTTTCTTGCAATATATGGCCGTTCACATAGATAGTCTGACCATCAACAATACTTTTCGCATACATAGTAACTGTCATATTTGGATCAAATTTTTCAATATTGAATGTGCCACGAATCACTTTCAAAGAATCTTCATATACATCCCAATGTCTGACATCTGGTTCTGCCGAAAAAGCAGGAATCCACGAAGAATAATCATAGCCTTCTGCTGTTTCTTTTCGATTTTCTAAACTAGGAACGGTATATTCTTTTAATCCAACAATTTGAGAAACAACATTTTCCGCAAAGAACACCTCTTGTTCGTGACTTGACGGATTACCATTCCCAACATACACCAAATCAACATCACCATCTATTGAAAATTGAATCAAGTCATTTGCTGTAATATCAATCTCATTATTGTCGTTCAATGCATAAACGGTTACAATAGCAACATCATCCATAGTACCATTTACCAGCATCTTTAATTTTGTAGCCTTAGCCTTGCCATTTACAAGCGAAGTACCAGAACTTTTTCCATCATTTTCCCCACAAATACGTTCACCTTTTTCATTGTAACCAACTGCGGAAACTATTCCGGGAACATATTTCACTCTCCAAGTTGCAAAATCATTTTTCACAATGGATTGAATGCCCATAGATTGCTTATTTACAAACAATTCCACCTGTGGGCAATTTGAATAGACTATCACATCAACAGAATCAGTTCCTTCTGCATAATCCCAATTTGAAGCAATATGAAGAACCACATCTTTAGTCCACCATGACTTCAAATAATAGAAATTATCTTTTTCGAAACCGCACAAGTCTGTAATACCAAACTGCGATACAACAGCTGGGTATTCGTATGGTGTCGGTTCACCACGATAATCCAAGCCTGTCCAATAAAACAATCCCGATGCCCAATTCAAAGAGTCGTAGAATTTCCAGGCATTACGCATACCAAAGTCGTTATGGATTTGTGTACGCTCCATCCAGCATTTCTCGTGATTCGACTGATAAATACCACGAGTTCTCTCCGTATTTCCTTCTTCCGTTCCTATCATTGGCTGATTTGGGAATTTTTCCTTATGAGCAAGCACATCTCCGTGACTCAAATAATTCACGCCAAATACTTCGGTTGTTGCACCAATACCAGTATCCCAACCACCACTTGTAGCAACGGTAAATGCTCGAGAAGAATCAAGTAGATGAGCATATTGCTCCATATTTTTCGCAATCCGTGCACCTTTTTCATTTCCTTCTATCGCCCATTCTTCATTACCTAACGACCAAATAAACACACTTGGATGGTTCCTGTCAC
This sequence comes from Bacteroidales bacterium, assembly GCA_024409235.1. Lineage (GTDB taxonomy): Bacteria > Bacteroidota > Bacteroidia > Bacteroidales > UBA1715 > UBA1715. The sequence continues at coordinate 45,050 of JAKSUA010000014.1, forward strand.
GAAGCAGCAATTGTTCTATATTCTTTTTATGCTCCTGATTTATTCCCATCAATCGCAATTCATCCATAACTAACACACCCAATCTATCACAAGTATTCAAGAAATCAGGTGCTGGTGGATTATGAGAAGTACGAATGGCGTTACAACCCATTGCCATCATTTTTCGCACACGATATTCTTGTAGATTTGGAGTAATTGCTACCCCAACGCCTGCGTGGTCCTGATGCATACAAACGCCACGAACTTTTATAGGTTTTCCATTCAAAATCAAACCGTTATCGGCATCGAACGCAACCGTGCGAATTCCAAAAGAAGTTTGGTATGTGTCAACAACAATGCCTTTTTCCACATCGTAAACGCATACATCACTTCTATATAAATATGGAAAACCTTCGTCCCAAACATTCCACAACAGCGGATTAGAAAGCGAATACTGCATCACCACCTGCGTAGAACTGTGTGGAGCAAGCTGTATTTCTTTTGAGTGTTTTTCGACCTGAACATCTTTGCCAAAGGGAATTTTATCCGTATTTGCAGAAGTTTCGTCTGGATTTATAATCTTCTCAACAACAATAAAAGTTGCCGGTTCATTTGATTCATTTACGACCGTTATTCTTGACGTTAATTCCGCTTTTGATTCCGAGATGTTATCCGTTGTAATAAATGTTCCATATCGAACGACATGCAAAGGATTCATTTTTACAAGATTCACATTTCTATAAATTCCCGCACCTTCATAGAACCAACCTTCTTCGAACGAAGCGTCAACACGAACGGCAAGAACATTTTCGCCACCATAATTCAGATATTCTGTCAAATCATAACTAAAACCATTGTATCCACTTGGTTCATTTCCTAAATAAAATCCATTACACCAAACCTTTGAGTCACGGAAAACACCTTCAAATTCAATTGAAATTTTCTTACCCAAATCTGAAGAATCAATAAAGAATGTCTTTCGATACCAGCCAACACTATTTTCTGGGTAATTTCGACCGATTGCCTTGGAACCATGACTCACACTACCATTTTCAGCAAACGGCAACTCCACACACCAATCGTGTGGAACCGAAACCGTACGCCACATTCTATCGTCAAAATCCTTTGCTGCCGGACCATCGCCATAGCCCGCTTTGGTTACATACGAAAAATATGATGTTCCATTTTTGAAATCTTTGTCCCTATCGTAAGAATGTCCTAATGAAAACTTCCAATCTGCATTAAGAGAAATCACCGTACGGCACTCTTCAATATCGGTTGTAGAAATTGTCTTTGTACAAGCAGACAACACAAATGCAAACAGAAGAAAAAATGCGATTTTTTTCATTCAAATTTATTTTTCTCAAAGATACAATTATATTGTAATATCTACACGAAGCATAAACAAATTGACAAAAGAAATACATTTTCGTATATTTCGTTGTATATTTAGAGTTTCAAAAAAGGACAGAAATATGGCTACATTAGAAAAATTCAAATGTAAAAAATGTAACTACGAAGTTATGGCATCGTCAACTCCCTATGTACCGCTGATGTCGGGATTATTCGCCCAATGTTACTGTAAACAATGTAAAGAAGTTGTCAATGTAGAGGCAGGCGAAAATTATCAAATAGATGTAACCCAATTACAACTACAATGTAGAAATTGCGATAAACCGGTATCAGTTTGGACACCAGATATGGGCTGTCCGCAGTGCGGCGGAGCAATGAAAAAAACTGACGGGTTTTATTGTTTTGCAGATTAGTTTAATCTTCCAATAAATCGGGACGAAGTAGCTTTGTGCGTTCCAAGGATTGCTCCAATTGCCATTTTTCGATTTCTTTTGTGTTTCCAGACAAAAGGATTTCTGGTACTTTCCAGCCATTGTAAACTTCTGGTCGGGTATAGATAGGGGCGGCGAGAAGGTTGTCTTGAAAAGAATCGTCAAGTGCGGAAGCAAGATCTCCCATAGCTCCAGGAAGAATTCTTACAACACTGTCTGTAACTATAGCTGCTGCAAGTTCTCCACCAGTAATTACGTAGTCGCCAATAGAAATTTCCTTTGTGATTAGATGGTCTCTAACACGTTGGTCTATGCCTTTGTAGTGTCCGCAGAGAATGATGATATTTTCAAGTAAAGACAATGAATTGGCAGTCTTTTGAGTGAATTGCTCTCCGTCGGGACTCATGTATATTATTTCATCGTAATGTCTTTCTGCTGTTAGTTTTGAAATACATTTGTGAATAGGCTCAATCTGCAAAACCATACCGGCTCCGCCACCAAATTGATAATCGTCAACGTGATGATGTTTCTCGTCACTTGAATAATCATGTAAGTCATGAACAACAATTTCTACAATGCCTTTTTCTTTTGCTCTTTTTAAAATTGATGTTTCAAGAGGACTAACAATTACTTGCGGAACGGCTGTAATGATATCTATACGCATTTGAGATTTTTCTAAAAATTAAGACTGTTTTCTTTTTATTATCATGCAAAATTATATATTTTCGCTATATAATTAGTACTCGGCTGAATTTGCTGTAAAAAGAATTGAAAATTTGTAGAACCTGCTTACTAATAAATTATGGTATTAGAAGAAGTTAATAATGAAGAATTGAATCCTGAAACAGTGAATCAGGAGAGTCTGTCGGTGCAGGAAGAAAAAACTGCAGAATGTGTTGAGTATAATAACTGTTCTCCTGCTGAATTGATTGTTGAAATGGAGAAATTCTGCAGTATGGATTTGGTAGAAGCACATCGAAAAGATATTGAAGATATTCGTTCGTTATTTTATAAAAAACAAAAAGTGGAATTTGATGAGGCTCGAAGAAATTATGTGGCTGAAAATGGTTCTGCTGAAGGTTTTACATTTGATTCAAAAGAAAAAGAATTCAAGGATGTTTACGGAAGAATAAAGGAATTGCGTGCCCGTATTGCTGAACAAAGACAAAAAGAATTGGCAGCAAATCTTCAGGTAAAACTTCAGATAATAGATAAAATAGAAAAATTAACTGAATCTCCTGAATCAATGAATAAAACATTTGCTGAATTCAAGAATCTTCAGGAAGAATGGAAGAATTCAGGAAATGTTGCGGTTTCAGAAGAAAAAACGATTTGGGAAAAATATCATCTTCAGGTTGCAAAATTTTATGATTATGTAAAAATTGACAGAGAATTACGCGATTTGGATCAAAAGAAAAACTATGAAGCTAAAATTGCTCTGTGCGAGAAAGCTGAAAATTTATCTGAAGTAAAACAAATTGTTAAGGCTTTTGCTGATTTACAGATACTTCACGAAGAATGGAGAAAAATAGGTCCGGTAAAAGAAGAATTTAAAGAACAGTTGTGGGAACGTTTTAAAACAGCTACTACTGTTATAAACAAAGCTCATCAGGATTATTTCACAAATATAAAGTTGCAGGAAGAAGAAAACTTGAAGAAAAAAACTGCTCTTTGTGAGAAGATGGATTCTATTATTGCCAATCTTGAAATGACGCAGAAACAGTGGAATACTGTTACGAATCAAGTATTGGAAATTCAGAAGGAATGGAAAACAATAGGGTATGCGCCTCAGAAACAGAATACTCTAATCTATGAACGTTTTTCAAAAGTTTGTGATGTGTTTTTCTCTGCTAGAAAAACTTTCTTTGGTGAAGTTCATGAGGTAGAAAACGGTAATAAGAAACAAAAAGTTGCTTTGTGTGAAAAAGCTGAAGCAATGCAGAACCGTACCGATTGGAAGGAGGCTACTCTTGATTTCATTCAATTACAGAAAGAATGGAAAAAAATAGGTTCTACAGGTTTCAAGGATTCTCAAAAATTATGGAATCGTTTTACTTCTGCATGTAATGCGTTTTTTGATGCAAAAAAAGAATTTGAAGCTGCTCAGGATAAAGCTTTAAATGACAATATTGAAATAAAGGAATCTTTAATACAAAAGGTTTCTGAAATTTCGTCTGAAGTGAAAGAAGATGCATTGAAGGCTTTGGCTGCAATTCAGGAAGAATGGGCGAAAGTGCAGGTTCCTGCAAGTGCAAAGGCCGATTTGCAAAAACGTTTTTCTGAGTCCGTTAATGGTTTATTGCAGAAACTTGATGTTGAGAAGACTGATGCGGAGGATTTGGCTTTCCGTATTAAAATCTCAGCTTTGTTGTTGGAAAAAGGCGGCGAAGACAAGGTAATGCAAGAAGTTAAAAAGATAAAAAACAAACTTGCAGCTGTTCAATCTGAAATAAAATCTTTGGAAAATAATGTGGGATTTTTCAGTAAATCTTCGGATGCTTCCAAATTGATTGCTTCGGTAGAAAAGAATATTGAAAAAGGTAAATCGGAAATAAATTTATTAGAAAAACGTTTAAAAGTCATTAACTCAATTTTAAGAGAGCGCAAATGAATTTTCGGAAAAGCCTATATTATTTAGTTTTTGCGATATCGTTGGTTGCCTGTTCGACCAATGAGAAAAAGTCTATTAATGCCAGCGATCCATACAAAGATGTTGTTCTTGGCGAAGATTTAATTCGTGCGGGAATGCCTGAAAAACTTGATTATCTTATTGAAAATCTTGTGATTTCGGATGAAATGATTGGCTTAATTGCAGAGGAAGATAAATCTTTGTTTGATGTTAATCTATTGAATCCGACGGACTATGTGAAATATTACAATACGAGTAAAGTTCGTGCTGTGAATATGGGAGTATATGGTGCTGAATTGAATTATTTGATTCATTTTGAACAAACGCAGTATTCTATGCGCTATATGATTGCATCGAAGCAAATTGCTGATTTAATTGGTGTTGCAATGGCATTTGATCAACAGACTGTGGAGGAATATCAGACAAATGTAGAAAATAAAGACTCTTTAATCAATATTATTTTTGTTGTGTATGATAATGCAAAAAGAATGTTGAAAAATGAGGAACAGTTTATGTTATCTTCTCTGATTATTGTTGGAAGCTGGATTGAAAATATGTATGTAACAACAAAAATATTTGAGCATACTAAATCTGTTTCGTTGAAATCAAAATTGATTACAAAAATTATAGAACAGAAAGAATATTTGAATAAAGTTCTTGAAGCTGTTGTTTGTCTTGACGAAGGTGACAATGTTTTTGTTACAGATATAATTCAATCGTTACAAAGTATTGTGACAGTGTATGAAGGTTTTGGTGATAGTGTGCTTTCTGAAGAAGATGTAAAAACATTGAATTCTGCTGTTACAAATGTTAGAACTCGAATTGTTTCAGTGAAATAATTCAAAAAACGATTGTGTTTCTCAAATTTTTATTTTGCTAAAATTCATTTATGCAGTCCGTAAATATCATAACCCTTGGTTGTTCTAAGAATCTTGTAGATTCAGAGCATTTGGCTCGTCAACTTCAGGCTGTAGGTTATAAATTAGTACTTGATTCTGAGAAATTTACGGATGTTGTAATTCTGAACACATGTGGTTTTATCCACGATGCTAAAGAGGAATCAATAGAGGCTATTCTTAATGCAGTTCAAGCAAAAAATGCTGGAAAAATCAAGAAACTATATGTAATGGGATGTCTTTCTCAACGATATGCAGATGAATTGAGAGCAGAAATTCCAGAGGTTGATTCTTTCTTCGGTGCAAGGGGAATAGATGATATTCTGCAGGAATTACAGGTAGAAAAGAAAGGTGAAATTCTGCATGAAAGGCTTATTTCTACTCCAAAGCACTTGGCTTATTTAAAATTAGCGGAAGGATGTAACCGGACTTGTGCTTTCTGTGCAATTCCTTCAATCAGGGGAAAATATGTATCTGAATCAATAGAAACTCTGGTAAATGAAGCAAAATTTCTTGTTTCTAATGGTGCAAAAGAATTGTCTCTTATCGCTCAGGATTTGTCTTTTTATGGCTATGATTTGTACAAAAAGAATGCTTTAGCAGATTTAGTTGCAGAGTTACAGGATATCAATGGTTTGGAGTGGATTAGACTGCATTATTTGTATCCAAATAGTTTTCCAAAAGAAATCTTGGATTCAATGAATCAGTTGTCTAAAATCTGTCATTATATTGATATTCCTTTCCAACATGCTTCAGATAAGGTTTTGACAAAAATGCGTAGATATTTTTCTGAAAAAGAGACATTTACGCTAATGGAAGAGTTGAAAACGAAAGTTCCTGACATTGCCATACGAACAAGTTTAATTGTAGGTCATCCAGGGGAAACTGATAAGGAATTCCAAAAATTGGTTGATTTTGTACGTCAGGCTGAGTTTGATAGATTGGGCGTGTTTACCTATTCTCACGAAGAAGGAACGTATGCCGGTGAAAACTATAAGGATTCAATTCCTGAAAAAGTTAAAAACGAACGTCAGGAAATTATTATGAATCTTCAGCAGGAGATTTCACTAAAGAAAAATAAGGAAAAAGTTGGAAAAATCTTTAAAGTATTAATAGATCGAAAAGAATCTGAGGGCTATGTAGGTCGAACTCAGTATGATGCTTTTGAAGTTGATAATGAAGTTTTTATAGAAACAGAAAAGTTGAAAGTTGGTGATTTCTATGATGTGAAAATTACTAATGCCGATACCTATGATTTAATAGGTGAGGTGATAAATAATTAACTTCGAATTAAGTACATTCCGAATAAAAGTGCGGCTATTCCAACTAGTATGCTGGAACTTAAATACACTAACGAAACAATATAATTATCGTTTTGAAAAAGTCCTACGTTCTCGTTTATGAATGTAGAAAAAGTGGTAAAACTACCGCAAAATCCGACAGTTAGAAATAGTCGGATGGATTGGTTCCCTATATTGTATTTTTCAAAGAGTGCATAAAATAAACCTATGAAGAAACATCCTAAAATGTTTACTACAAAGGTTCCCATAGGGTAATTGTAAAATGAAAATCTTTGAAAATATTGCGAAAGTAACCAACGGAGAACTCCTCCGCAGCAACTTCCTAAACCTATCATTAAAATATTAAAAAACATAGTATAAAAAAAGAGACGTCGTTAAACGTCTCTTTTAAAGTGATTATTTATTTGCTTCTATCCATTTACGAGCATTTACGAATGCTTCTATCCATGGAGTAACAACATCGTTCTTTCTGTCTTGTGGGTAATAAGCCCAGTTCCAAGGATATAATGCTCTTTCCAAGTGAGGCATCATTGCAAGATGACGTCCATCGTTTGATGTGATACCGGCAGTATCCCAGTCAGATCCGTTAGGGTTTGCAGGATATGTGCTATAATTATATGTAAGAGCTACATTATATTTAGACTTGTCGTATGGGAATTTGAATTTACCTTCGCCATGGGCAATCCAAATACCAAGTGAACTGTTTTCCAATGATTTAAGCATAATGCTTGGACTTTGTTGGATAGTAACACCAAGGAATCCAGATTCAAATTTATGTGAATCGTTATGTTCCATGTGAGGTTTTTCTGCGTCAGTAGGGTTGATTAGACCTAATTCAATCATTAGTTGGCAACCGTTGCATACGCCCAAACTCATAGTGTCTTTACGTGCAAAGAAGTTGTCCAATGATTTCTTCGCTTTTTCATTGTAAAGGAATGCACCGGCCCAACCTTTTGCAGAACCAAGTACGTCTGAGTTAGAGAAACCGCCAACAAATACGATAAGATTTACATCTGAAAGATCTTCACGGCCAGTGATAAGGTCTGTCATGTGTACATCCTTAACGTCAAATCCTGCAGCATGCATGCACCAAGCCATTTCGCGGTCACCGTTTACACCTTTTTCACGGATGATTGCTGCGTGAATGCCAGTTTTTGTTTTTCTGTGCAAATCAATTCCGTAAGGAGCAATTTGTCCAGTAAAGTTTGCTGGGAATGTGTATTTCAATGGTGATTTGTCGAATGATTCAAAACGTTCTTTTGCTTTAACAGGGCCGCTTTGTTCGCAGTCAAGTAAGTATGAAGTCTTGAACCATGTCTTACGTAATTCGCTGAT
>JAKSUA010000015.1 GCA_024409235.1 Bacteroidales bacterium
TTGGAAATGCCAAATAGTTGTATAAACACACACACACACACACACACACACACACACACACACACACTCCTTTAATAGTTTCTTATTATTTACTGTAGAATTAATGTTCGACTTTCTGGCGAATGCCGGGGAGTCGTTTTTTTGTTTAATTAAAAACCATAAAAGCCTATGAAACAAAAAATGTATTTATCGTTCGGGGCGTTGCTCTTGGGTGCAATGACCGTGCAGGCACAAAGTTCGGTTGTGGCTGGCGGCTGTGATGCCTCGAATCCGCAGGGTGCTGCCATGGGGATAACCGTGGGGCAGCTTGCAGTTGAAACCTTTTCGAAGAGCTCGGGCAGTGTGCTTCTCGGAATCCAGCAGGATTATTCCGTTGTGGAATCTGCCGTTGCAACCAATCCGATTCCCGACATAGAAGTGCCGAAGGACGGCGAAGCTGGGAGCGTGAATCTCGAGGATTACTTCGTTACGGACAGCAAGCTTGACTATTCCGCCACATCGACCGACGATGCGATAGTTAAGCCCCTTCTTGACGGAATGAACCTTACGTTTGTTCTTGGCAAGCCGGGAACGGTGACAATCACCGTTGTCGCTACAAACGTAAAAGGCGAGAAGACAACACTTTCGTTCTCAATTACGGTTGAGGGCGACGAGGATGTGCGGATTCCGACTGCGATAGACGAGATAGCAAACGAACCGATGATTTCGGTTGTCGGATATACCGTCTATATCTCGAATATGAACGGCGAGCCGTGTGCCGTGTACGACATTTCGGGCAAGTGTGTGTATTCGTGCAGGGATATGATGAACGCCACGGTAATAATGCGTACCGTAGGCACATACATCGTGAAAATCGGTAACAAACAACAAAACGTGGTGATTAAATAAAATCGTAGGGGCGGGGCTTTGCTCCGCCCGGATAAAAAAAATGGGCAAGGCAGAGCCGTTGCCCCTATAGTAAACATTAAAACAAAACAATTATGAAACGTATAATTTTATTTTTCGCAATGGTGGTGATGTCCGTTCTAACAATGGCACAAGCACCACAAAAGATGAATTTTCAGGCATTGGTACGCAATAGTGCTAATGAATTGGTAACCAACCAGACAATTTCTATTGAAATAAGCGTATTGAACGGCTCGAATGAGGCAGTTTACACCGAAACGCAAAGTGTAACGACCAACGCAAACGGCGTGGCAACGCTTGTTATAGGTGAAGGGAAAGCAACAAAAGGCACGTTTGCTGGTATAGACTGGTCTGCAGGCAACTACTATTTGCAGACAACTGCAAACCTTGGCGGTGGTGCCAGTGCTATTGTAGGCACTACGCCATTGTTGAGTGTACCATACGCTTTGTATGCAGAAAAGGCAGGAAATGCCGCAGTAGATTTAAGCAACTATGCGACAAAAGATGAAATACCTGCAGCTGTTGATTTAAACGGCTACTATTCAAAAGCAGAAATAGATGAATTGCTAGCAAATTTGGAAAGTAAAATAGGCGAAGGATGTGGCTCTGGTGAGCAAGGTAATTCAGGTAACGGTGTAAGCAATGTCATGGAATACGTTGACCTTGGTCTTTCTGTTAAATGGGCAACGTGCAACATAGGAGCAAGCAAGCCAGAAGAATATGGCGACTACTATGCATGGGGAGAAACTTCCACAAAATCAACATACAATTGGATCACATATAAATATTGCAATGGTAGTTCCGTTACTCAAACAAAATACTGCACAAGCAGTTCTTCTGGAAAAGTAGATAGCAAAACCACGCTTGAGAAATCCGACGACGTTGCATATACTACTCTTGGAGGCAGTTGGCGAATGCCGACCGATGCAGAGTGGACAGAATTGAGAAATCAATGCGAATGGACATGGAAATCAAAAAATGGTGTGAATGGTTACGAAGTGAAGGCTTCCAATGGCAATTCCATATTCCTTCCTGCTGCGGGTTCTCTTAACAACGAATCGTATCTTAACGGCGCTGGTTCCTACGGTCACTACTGGTCTTCGTCGCTTTACGAGCCTAACCCGGGCACCGCGTGGGGCGTGTTCTTCTATTCCGGCAACGTGCTCAGGAGCAGCACCAGCCGCTACAGCGGTCAGTCTGTGCGTCCCGTTCTGTCGTTGGAATAATCAAGTCTTCCCATCCAACGCAAAAAACTGCAACAGTTACCAGCCACGGAGTGGCCCAAAACTGTTGCGGATTTTTCAATATGTAATAAACACCGCAGAATCCGTTTGGGGGCTGCGGTGTTTTTTTATTATGGATGAAATGGATATCCCTGTCGGGGCTGGTTTGAAACCCGCCCGTACGGCGGGGCTCTGCTCCGCCCGAAATGTTGGTGAATATAATGGAATATACGGGGCAGGGCAGGGCTCTGCCCTGCCCGTACGGAATTCTATTTGTGTTAATTTGTATTTATTTTGTGATAATTGGTTATAAATGTTGCGGTTGCAATATGTTGTAATGTTCATTATTTTTGTATTAAAGCAACAATACAATGAAAGAACTGCAGCAGGAATCGCTTATAAAACAAGGCGAGATTATTTTGTACAATCTAAACGAAACAATTAGTCTAGATGTTTGTATAGAGAATGAAACAGTGTGGCTGACGCAGTCACAAATGGCAGAATTGTTTCAAACATCAAGAACAAATGTCGTGGAACATATCCTTCATATTTATGAAGAAGGAGAGTTGGAGGAATGTTTAACTTGTCGGATTTCCCGATAGGTTCGTCAGGATGGAAAAAGAAATGATTTTTGTACCAATAATCATTTAATTAATTGTTCATTGTAAATAGAAATAATTGTCTAATTGTTTGTATTTGTAATACATAAAACCAATTCACATACATAAATGGAAAATGTTGTTTTATTTCGTACAAATGATGCTAAAATTTCGGTAAATGTCATTTGTGATTCGGAAACTGTCTGGTTGACTCAGGATCAAATGTCATTGTTGTTTGAAAAATCAAAATCTACAATAAATGAACATATAAAAAATATTTATCGTGAAAACGAACTATCCGAAATGGAGACAATGAAGAAATTCGGGATTTCCGAATTTCAGCAGAAAGCGTGTAATTTTTATAATTTAGATGTTATTATATCTGTTGGATATCGTGTAAAATCACAAAGAGGTACTCAATTTAGGCGATGGGCAAATAAAATTTTGCGGGAATATTTGTTGAAAGGTTATAATGTTAGACAGGAAATAGAAATATTACATCAGAAAATACAAAAGCACGATACGGTTTTGTTAGAACATAAGGAAAAGATAGACTTCTTTGTACAAACTTCATTACCTCCAATTCAAGGTTTGTTCTATAATGGTCAAATTTTTGATGCTTACAAATTTGCCAACGATTTAATTCGTTCTGCACAAAAACGAATTATTTTGATAGATAATTATGTGGATGATACCACGCTGTCTATGCTTGCAAAAAGGGAAGCGGCTGTTTCCGCAACAATTTATACAAATCACGTTTCGCATCAATTAGAAAAGGATTTGGAAAAATACGCCATCAATATCCTCCAATAGAAATTGTGCGGTATGCAAAATCTCACGACAGATTTATTCTGATAGATAATCAGGTGTATTTTGTAGGTGCCAGTTTTAAGGATTTAGGGAAAAAGATGTTCGCGTTTGCCAAATTGGAAATACCCGCCGATGAATTTATGAAACATCTGTAGGGTTGTACCGCGTACGCCCTTGTGTTTTGGAATATACAATACGCCCCTACGGTATTTCATTGAAATCTTGTAAAAACAAAGATGTTTTTCTTGGTGTTTCAGGAAGGCGAAAATCTCACAAGTATCTTTTCCGAAATTGCTATTTTTTTCTTATATACCAGAAAACGATTCCGCCGCCAATAAATGCTCCTATTGTATTTGCAATAAAATCAGCGAAATCTGCAGTTCTTGTACTGAGAATCGGTTGAAGAATTTCGATTAATCCGCTTATTGCACCGATTACTAAAACTGAGACAATAAGGAATTTTGTTGTGATTGAGAATATGTTACGGCTATTAAGCAAAAAGAGAAATGCTAAGCCCAAATACATACAGCCGTGTACAACTTTATCTTGGTGTGGAAACAGATATAATTTGCTGCTTATGTGGCTCGAAGGCATAAAACTTGCCACAAGAATACCAATGAACCACAAAATTGTCGGTATGTAACGTAAAAACTTTATTCCCATTTCAAACGTTTAAGGGTTTTCTTGAATTCATCGAATTCAATTGGTTTAGCGACAATTTTTCCTGCCTGCAGCATATAAATTGTCGGTGTTGCATAGATATAATATGACTCAGCAAGTTCTCCGTCCCATCCGTTTGTGTCAATTAAATTTTTTGTTTTGTTAAAGTTTGGATGAGCATCAATAAATTTTTCCCAGTCGTTTGTTGTCGTGTCTAAAGCCATGGTTACCAATTTGTATTTTGGATTGTTTAAAGATGCATAGTGGTCAACAATTTGTGGAATTGTTTCTACGCAGTGTGTACACCATGTTGCCCAGAAAATCAGAGCAACATTTTCCGAAGAGAAATCAATGTCTTTTTTGTAGTTCATTGATTTTAGAATATCCAAAGGAGCCTGTTTTCCTACTGCAAGTTCTGTATTGCTGAGTACTTTTCTTTGTAGTGTTGTTGTTTCGTTGGTGCTACAAGAATGTTCTGCAAGATATTGTTGTGAGATATACGACACGATTTCGCTAGCTCCCATCGATTCAAATCCGCCAAGAAGATAATTCACGATAAACTCGTAAGTTGTTTCGTTTATCGACGCTTTGTTTAAAATCGTATCGACTGCCGACATAAAAATTGTATTCTTATTAGCCTGCTGAATTTGTTGCGTATAAATAGACAAATAATGAATTGCAGCAGAGGTAAATACCTCAGAATTGATAAGAGTTGTATCAGAAAAATCAACATCGTCGAAATAGTGTGATTTTAGGAACAGATTCTTTTCTGACTGCGACAACAGCATTGGTGGAACGGGAGAAACAGAGGATTTTATAACCTTCCATGCGTATGTATTGCTTCCTTTTTCATGCAGTTTAGCAATGTCGCTTGAATATTGTTGAATTAAACGGAGATATTCAGATTCAGCCTGGGAGCGGAAATCATCACCAAGATAATTGTCGTAAATCATTTCCAATAGTTGAACCTGATTTTCAAAAACAGCATTTTTATTTAAAAATTGATAATAAAGATCGTTTTCCTTTGAAAGCATTACCTGAATATAAGCATTAGGATTGATTGCTTCTGTGGAAATAGCTACATTTTCTTTATTGAAAATAAAAGGGACCTCTGCATTATTTAGTTGCGGGAAAATAAATTTATAGAAGCCAGTTTCGTTTTCGTCGGAAAGAGTTGTTTTGAAAAGACCGTAGCGGTCAGCAGTAAGAGTGTCGGTCAGGATTGACAAATCACCCTCAACTTTTGTAAGATATGTTATCTGTCCGCCAAATCCATTTACGGCAAGAGAAATGGAATATTCTGTGGCAAAAATGCTTATAGACAACAACGTAAAAAATAGAGTATTAAGTAGTTTCATTTCCTTAAAGTGCCTTAAAAGATTTGCCGAAAATAAACAAAAACTATCAAATTTTTGTGCATTTGCGAATTTTAGTTATATTTGCAACGTGATTTTAACAGATTTGAGGGGACGATTAAGTCCCCTCTTTTTTTGCATAAATTAAACAAATGGCGATAGCAAAGGAAAAAATAACAGAATTGGTTGAGAAATATACAGAAGGAACTGATATGTTTTTGGTTTCGCTGACAATTTCCGCAGCCAATGTCATTATGGTTGAGATGGATGCAGATTCTTCGGTAGACATTGATGCCTGTGTTGACTTGAGCAACTATATAGAAAGTAATCTTGACCGTGACAAGGAAGACTTTGAATTAACGGTGTCGTCTGTTAGTTTGTCGGAACCATTTAAGGTGTATCGTCAATATGTGAAGAATGTAGGTAAAATGGTGACAGTGACAACAGAAGCCAGAAAATATGTTGGAGAGTTGCTTGCTGTAACAGAAGAGTTAGTTACAGTTAAGCACAAGGAAATAGTGAAAGTTCCGCCTAAAAACAAGAAGAAGGAAATGGAATTCACTACAGAAATTCCATTTTCCGATATTCAGAAAACAGAATGTGTAATAATGTTCAAAAATAAAATAATCTAAAATTTAGTATCAAAAAAACAATTGTAAAGCGATGAAAGTAGAACATCTAAATTTGACAGAGGCTTTCTCAGAATTCAAATCGGAGAAAAATATCAATCGTCCGACGATGCAGAAAATTCTTGAAGAAGTTCTAAACAATTTGTTGAAACGTAAATTCAACATCGAAGATGATGAAGCCATAAAAAAGAGCTTTAATATCATTATAAACGTTGACAAAGGTGATTTCGAAATTTGGCACAACCGTGAAGTTGTAGCGGACGATGATTTTGAAGATGCTTTGAGTCAAATATCGCTTTCTGATGCACAAAAAATAGATGAAGATTTCGAAATAGGTGAAGATGTAACAGACAAAATCAGCATAGAAGATTTTGGCCGTCGCGAAGTTCTTTCTATCCGCCAAAACTTGATTTCAAGAATCATGGATTTGGAGAAAAGTAATGTTTACGATAAATACAAAGAACTTATCGGTGAGGAAGTTACTGGTGAAGTATATCAAGTGTGGAAAAAAGAAATTCTTATTCTTGATGATGAAAGAAATGAATTGTATCTTCCAAAATCGGAACAAATTCCTTCGGATTTCTTCCGCAAAGGTGACACTGTAAAAGGTGTTGTTGCACGTGTTGAAATGAAAAATGGAAGTCCACTTGTGATTATTTCAAGAACATCTCCTTTCTTCTTGGAAAGATTGTTTGAACGTGAAGTTCCTGAAATTTTCGATGGACTTATCACAATAAAGAAAATTGCACGCATTCCTGGAGAAAAAGCTAAAGTTGCGGTAGAATCATATGATGACCGTATTGATCCAGTTGGAGCATGTGTTGGTATGAAAGGTTCCAGAATCCACGGAATTGTACGTGAGTTGAAGAATGAAAACATCGACGTAATCAACTACTCTTCAAATCCACAAATTTATATTCAACGTGCATTAAGTCCTGCAAAAATTACTTCTATCAATATTGATGAAGCAAAGAAAAAAGCAGAAATCTATATGCAGCCAGATCAAGTTTCTTTGGCAATCGGTAAAGGTGGAGCAAATATTAAACTTGCAATTCAATTGACAGGTTACGACATAGAAGTATACCGTGACAATGTTGAACAGGAAGAAGACGTTGATCTAGAAGAATTCAACGACGAAATCGACGAATGGGTAATTCAGGAATTCCAGAAAGTTGGTTGTGACACAGCTAAGAGCGTTCTACGTTTGAGCAAAGAAGAATTGTTGAAACGTACTGACCTTGAGGAAGAAACAATCGACGATGTGATTCGTATCTTAAAAGAGGAGTTTGAGAATTAATTTTCTGTCGAAGACAAATAACAGAGTGTAAAAGCAATTAATAGTAATATGGCAAGAATTAGTAAAGTAACAAAAGAATTTAATCTGGGATTGGATACTGTCGTGGATTTCCTCGAAAAGCACAATTTCAAAATTGACCGTGATCCGAATGCGAAGATTACGGATGAAATGTACGAATTGCTTAAACAAGAATTTCAACCAGACGCTGTTGAAAAGAAGAAGACTCAGGAAGTTGATTTGTCTGGAACTCGTAAGGCAAAGGAAACTGTTTCCTTGCCAGAAGAAGAACAAAAACCTAAAAAAGAAGAAATCTTCACAACTGACAAACCTGTTGTTGGAAAGCCAAAAGTTATAGGAACAATTAATCTTGCCACTGAAACTAAACCGGAAGCTCCAGCAAAGAAAGTTGAAGAAGAAGTTGTTGTTGAGGAAAAGCCTGTGGAAAAACAACCGGAACCTAAAAAGATTCCTGTTGTTGAGGAAGTTGTTGTAAAGAAAGAAGAACCTAAGGTTGTTGAAAAGAAAATTGAAGAACCTGCTCCTGTTGTTGAAGCAAAACAAAATCAGGAAGACGAAATCTTTAAACCTTCCAATGTAGTTGTTGAGAACAACGTGAAAGTTTTAGGAAAAATAAATCTTGAAACATTGAATCAAAAAACTCGTCCTGACAAAAAGACAAAGAAGGAGAAAGAGGAAGAAAGAAAGAAACAGCAGGCTGCAAAAGCAAGTGCTCAGCAAACTCAACAAAAACAATCTCATACGCCTGAAGTGAAGGAGAAAAAAGCTCCACGTCAGGAAGAGAATTTCATAAAAACGAATGTTGAGCCAATCAAAAAACCAAAAGTTGTTGGTCATGTTGATTTGTCTCAATCAAACGATTCTGAACAGAAATCAAATAAGAAAGGTCATCGTGAACGTATAAAGAGCGGAAAAGTAAATTTCGACGAGCGCGATGATTTTGGAAGCAAAGAAGGAAAATCAAATTCTAAGTTTGATAAAGGCGGAAAGAACGGCAAAAACAAACATGGAAAACATGGATTTTTGCATGAGGAAGTTAACGAGGAAGAAGTAGATCGTAATATTAAAGACGTACGTTCTAAACTCGACAGTATGGGTAGAAAAACAAACACTTCTAAACATACTCGCGACAAGAAGGAGAAAATCCGCCAAGAGATGGAATTGGCTGAATTGGAACAACAAGAACAAGAAAAAATCTTGAAAGTTACTGATGTTGTTTCTGCAACAGACCTTTCTGCAATGATGAATGTTTCTGTTCTTGACATTGTAAAAGCTTGTTTCGAAATCGGCCTTATGATTTCCCAAAACCAACGTTTGGAAGCAGATACAATCCAGATGATTGCAGAAAACTTTGGTTATGAAGTTCAGTTCGTAAGTGCTGATATTCAAGAATCTATCGAGGAAGTAGAAGATAAACCGGAAGATTTGCAGTCACGTCCACCAATCGTAACTGTAATGGGACACGTTGATCATGGTAAAACATCTTTGCTTGACTATATTCGTAAATCAAACGTAATTGCAGGTGAAGCTGGTGGAATCACTCAACATATTGGTGCTTACAGTGTTACATTGTCAAACGGCCGTCAGATTACATTCCTTGATACTCCAGGTCACGAAGCATTTACCGCAATGCGTGCCCGTGGTGCTCAGGTAACAGATATTGCTATTATTGTGGTTGCCGCTGATGATCAGGTGATGCCTCAAACTATTGAAGCAATCAATCACGCTGCCGCTGCCGGTGTTCCTATCATTTTTGCAATAAACAAGATTGATAAACCTGGAGCAAATCCTGATAGGGTACGTGAACAACTTGCTAATATGAATTATTTAGTTGAAGAATGGGGTGGCAAATACCAGTCTCAGGAAATTGCAGCTAAATTTGGTAAGAACGTAGATTTGTTGATGGAAAAAGTTTTGCTTGAGGCTGATATGCTTGAATTAAAAGCAAATCCAAATAAACCTGCTCAAGGAACTGTTATTGAGTCAAAACTTGATAAAGGGCGTGGTTTTACAACAAATGTCTTGATAAGCTCAGGAACACTTCGTGTGGGAGATGTGATTTTGGCTGGTATGCACTCAGGTAAGATTAAGGCAATGTTCAACGAGCGTGAACAAAGAATTACTGAAGCTGGTCCTTCTACACCAGTAATGGTTCTTGGTCTTGATGGCGCTCCACAGGCAGGTGATAAAATCCACGTAATGGAATCAGAACGTGAAGCTCGTGATATTGCAGCAAAACGTGAACGTTTGCAACGCGAACAGGAATTACGTGCAATGAAACCAGAAACTCTTGAAGATATTGCCCGCAAGATTAAGATTGGTAATGTTCAGGAATTGAACTTGATTGTTAAAGGTGATGTTGGTGGTTCTATCGAAGCATTGTCTGATTCATTGTTGAAACTTTCAACTGAAGAAATTCAGATTGTAATTAAACATAAAGCTGTTGGTCAAATTTCGGAATCTGATGTTTTGTTGGCATCTGCTTCAAAGGCAATCATCGTTGGTTTCCAGGTTCGTCCTTCTGCCGATGCACGCCGCCTTGCTGAAAAACTTGGTATTGATATTCGTTTGTATTCAATTATTTACGATGCAATCAATGAAGTTAAAGATGCCATGGCTGGTATGCTTTCTCCTGAAATCAAAGAAGAAATTACAGGTAGCTGCGAAGTTCGCCAGGTATTCAAGATTTCCAAAGTTGGTACGGTTGCCGGATGTTTCGTTACTGATGGAAAGATTACACGCTCTTCAAAAGTTCGTATAATCCGTGATGGTATTGTGGTTCATACTGGAGAACTTTCTTCATTACGTAAGGTAAAAGAAGATGTTAAAGAAATGACAAAAGGCTTTGAATGTGGTTTGAGTGTTCATAATTACAATGATATTCACGAAGGTGATATGATTGAAGCATTTGAAGAAAAAGAAGTTCAAAGAACATTGTAAGTAGCATTTACTTCATAGAAAATAAAAAGGCGGTTAGATTTTCTTTTAACCGCCTTTTTTGTGTTTAAAATTTCAATAGAATAGATAAAAAAAATCCCTATCTTTTTCGATAAATACTCCATTTGTATTAATTTTGAACACATTTTGTAAATATATATGAAGGTCTTAAAATTTGGTGGAACTTCGGTAAAAAATGCCGAAAACATCTCTAAAACAATTGCGATTATCAAAGATAATCTTGCAAAAGAACAGTTAGTGGTTGTGGTTTCTGCTTTAGGTGGAATCACAAATAAATTGATTGAATGCAGCAATAAAGCTGTAAAAGGAGACACCACCTTCACCGAAACCCTTGCAGAAATTAAAAAAGCTCATTTCGATACAATTGCTGGATTGTTGTCGGGTGATTACAAGACAGATTGTGAAAAACATACAGAAAATATCCTTTCTGAATTAAAGGATATTCTTCACGGAATTGCTCTAATTCGTGAATTGACTCCTCGTTCTCTTGATATTGTTTCAAGTGTTGGAGAACGAATGTCTGCATATATTATCGCAAAAACTATCGCTCAAAGCGGTGTTGACTGCGAATTCCTTGATGCACGCACAGTTATAAAAACAGATAAAACATTTGGTGCGGCAAAAGTAAATTTTGAAAAAACAGATAAACTTATTCAGGATAAGGTTCTTAATACAAAAACATTATTCATAGCAACTGGTTTTATTGCAAGTACAGATGACGACGAAACTATTACGCTTGGTCGTGGTGGTTCTGACTATTCTGGTGCAATTTTCGCCCGTGCGGTAAATGCTTCTATCCTTGAAATTTGGACAGATGTTGACGGTATGATGACTGCTGATCCACGCAAGGTTAAAAAAGCATATCCAATTGAACATATTACTTACGCCGAAGCAATGGAACTTTCTCACTTTGGCGCTAAAGTTCTTGAACCAAGAACTGTTATTCCTGCAATGTCAAAAATGATTCCCGTGATTATAAAAAACACTTTCAATCCAACTGCAAAAGGAACACTTATTACAAAAGAGAACGAAAATTCTCAATTGCGTGTTCAAGGTATTTCTTCAATCGACGAAGTTAGTTTAGTTACTGTTCAAGGTAGCGGAATGATTGGCGAAGCCGGCATTTCTATGCGTTTGTTCCGTGCAATTGCACAAGAATCTATCAATGTAATTTTGATTACACAAGGGTCTTCAGAACATTCAATCACATTTGCTGTGTTGCCAAACGATGCAAAGAAATCTCAAGATGTTCTTAATAAGGAATTCGAATTTGAATTGAAAGCTGGTTTGATTGATTCTATCAAGGTTGAAAATAATCTTTCAATTATTGCTGCTGTTGGTGAGAATATGAAAAATATTCCTGGTGTTGCAAGCAAGTTCTTCAATGCTCTTGGTGTTAACGGAATCAATGTGGTTGCTATCGCACAAGGTGCAAGTGAATTGAATATCTCAGTTGTTATCAACGAAAAAGATAAGATTAAAGCACTTAATTCTCTTCACGAATCATTCTTCCTATCTAATACAACAACATTGAATGTATTTGTTGTTGGAACAGGAACAATCGGTGGTGAACTTCTTCGCCAAATCAATGCACAACACCAAACTTTGATTGATCAAAACAAGATTGATGTAAAGGTTGTCGGTATTTCTAATATCGATGGTTATTTGATTGATACTGACGGTATTGATTTGAGCAATTGGGAAGAATTAGTTAAAACAAAAGGTTGCAAACCAGACCTTGATGCCTATGTTGCAAAAATCAAGGAATTGAACTTGAGAAACAGTGTGTATGTTGACAATACTGCAAGTTATGCCGTTGCCGACAAATATGAAGAAATGTTGGAAAAACACATCTCTGTTGTAACGCCAAATAAGGTTGCAAATGCAAGCGATTACAATCGATACAAACATATTCACGAACTTGCTTCACAAACAGGTGCTCGTTTCTACTACGAAACAAATGTTGGCGCAGGTCTTCCTGTAATCAGTACTTTGAAGGATTTGATTAAGAGTGGTGACGAAATCATTAAAATCGAAGCAATTCTTTCTGGTTCGTTGAACTTTATTTTCAGCAATTGTTCCTCTACAAAAGATTTCGCTTCAACAGTGAAAGAGGCTCGTCAAAAAGGTTACACTGAACCAGATCCAAAGATTGACTTGGCTGGAAAGGATGTTGCTCGTAAGATATTAATTCTTTCTCGTGAGATTGGTTGCCAATTTAACCTTGAAGATGTTGCTGTTGAAAACTGCTTGTCTGAAGCAAGTCAAAACACAAATACTGTAGAAGAATTGTGGGAATCTCTTGAAAAGAACGACAACGAAAAATACACTAAATTGTTTGCTGACGCTGAAAAAGAAGGTAAACATTTGAAATACATTGCTACGTATGAAAACGGTAAAGCAAAAACAGAAATCAAGGCTGTAGATGCTTCTCATCCATTCTATAACATTACAGGTAGCGATAACATTATTTCTTTCACAACTGCACATTATCGCACTCAACCTTTGATTGTGATTGGCCCTGGAGCAGGTGCAGCAGTAACAGCAGCTGGAGTATTTGCTGACATTATTCGTATAGCGAATTTTTAATTAATACTCTTATATAAAATCAGCCCATTAAGATTATTCTTGATGGGCTTTTTTATTTTAAAAAAGTCTATAAGTGATTTTCCTTGGAAAACGGAATTCAATGGATTCCGTTGCTGTCACCTCATTTAAATAAGACTTTGTTTAGTGGAGTAAAACCGATTGCTCTTAATATAAATATCAGCATAATTGGCCATGAAGAAACAGCGATTGTCTGACCTGCAATCAGTGTTGTGAAGAAGTAAAGAATTACCATCGATGCAGAGAAAATGAAGTAATATTTTGTGTAGTTTCTCCATTTAGGAACCAACCAGATTATTGCAAAGACAATGTGAAATGGAGTCAACCACAATGTGTTGAAATTAGGAAAAACGATGGAGTGGATGCTTGCGAATGATATAAACCAAATAAAACCGCCAAAAAATCCAGCAAAAAGTAGGAATAGCACATCACAGCAGATGTAACGTTTTTTGGTGCGGATTTCCCATATTGTGACAAAAAATAGAATGAATGCTGCTATCCACAATTGAAGAGTTGCATTTTCATGAAGAGGAAGTGAGGTTTTTTTCTCAGGTTGAAGTATTTCATTTTTTTCTAGGCACAAGCTTTTATTACCGACAGTAGCTGTTTCTATTCCTTTGCCAAGAAGTTCGGGGATAAACATCATCTTTTGGGACGACATGACTGTATCGGCTGGATAACCAATGCCTAGATCAATTCCGAAGCCCGTCCATGATTTTGGATTTGCATATTGAAACGTGAGTTTTCTCCATGTTGTCGTCTCAAATTCCTCATTCCATTGAAGTTCCGGAATTTGTTTATTTAGAAGGTCGTATATTCTTGTAGCACAGTTGTCTTCGAAGAAATTGTATAGATAAACACGGTTTTGTGGTTCAAGGTTCCAAAGCAAGTATTCACAGATTTTTTCTTTTTCTTCTTGTGTTATGTTTAAAACATATTCTGTAATTCCACGTTTTTCGCTGTCATATTCCCTGTATGTGCTTCGAAATGACCTTGTTGCCAACAGATAATCCATGTTGCCAGTCATGAAATTTCCGACAAATTCCAATAGGTTTCCTATGGAAAAAACACCGTAGTCAAATACCGCATCGACCTTGTTTGCTGTGTCGCATACACGGATTGCAGCATGTCCAAATTGAGTATAGATAATATCGCCTGGCGAACAAACTAACACAGAAATCTTTGTAGATTCTGATGGTCGGTAGTCCGCAAAAACTGTTTCGAATGCGAACAAAAACGTTAATATGAGAAATATATTTTTCATTATTAAAAGCCATGCAAAAATACGAAATGTTTCAAAATCGAAAATCCCACCGGCTGCATTGTTAATAACTTTTTAATAACTATAAATCAGCCGATTAGAGCGAAATTTGGTTGAAGTAGATAGTGGCACCACAACAGCACATGTTTTTTTTTGTATTTTTGGAATCTATTTCAAAAAGTACACGAAAATGGGAAAAGTAATTGCAGTGGCAAATCAAAAGGGCGGTGTAGGTAAAACAACCACAAGTATAAATTTGGGTGCGAGCCTTGCTGTTCTTGAATATTCAGTTTTGATTGTTGACTTTGATCCTCAGGGAAATGCTTCAACAGGTCTTGGCGTTAATATCAAAGATGCTAATATGTTGGGGATATATGAATGTCTAGCAGGAAAATGTTCTCCTAAAGAGGCTATTCATCATTGTGAAGAAATAGATAGGCTAGATATTCTTCCTGCAAATATTGATTTGGTTGGTCTGGAGCTTGAGTTAGCGAGTGATGAAAACCGCAACATGTATCTTAAAAATGTGATAGACAGCCTACGTAACGAGTACGATTTTATAATTATAGACTGTACTCCTTCGTTGGGTATTTTAACTACAAATGCGCTTGCTGCTGCAGATTCTGTTTTGTTGACAATCCAATGTGAATATTTCGCTTTGGAAGGTCTTACACAACTTCTTAGTACAATAAAACTTGTTCAGGATATTTTCAATCCGTCGTTGTCAATCGAGGGATTTTTAATTACAATGTACGATGCTCGTCTTCGTCTTTCTAACCAAGTTGTGGAAGAAGTACGTAAACATTTCGAGACAATGATTTTTGAGACAATCATTCCAAGAAATGTGAAATTGGCAGAGGCTCCAAGTTTTGGAAAACCTGTAATAACTTATGATGCAAATTCTGTCGGTGCGGATAAGTACATGGAATTAGCAAAAGAAATTTTACGTAGAAATAATTTACCAGAAACAAAATAAAAATGGCTAAATCATCTGGACTAGGAAAAGGGTTGGACGCACTTCTTGGAGGTGCAAAAACTCCTGTGACTACAGTGGTAGCAAATAGAGTAGGTGTTACAGAAATTGAGATTTCGAAGATTACTGCTAATCCTGATCAACCACGAAAAACGTTTAATGAAGAGGAGTTACAAAATCTTGCTGAATCAATCAAGGTTTTAGGTATAATACAACCAATTACTGTCCGTGAAGTTGGTGTAGGCTCATATCAAATTATATCTGGTGAACGTCGTTTTAGAGCATCGCAGATTGTTGGGTTGGCGAAAGTACCCGCTTATGTACGTAAGGCTGATGACCAGCAGCTTTTAATAATGGGACTTGTTGAGAATCTTCAGCGTGAAGATCTTGACCCAATAGAAATTGCTCAGTCATATCAACGTCTTTTAGAAGAAGGAAAACTTACTCAGGAGGAATTAGGAAAAAAGGTCGGCAAAAACCACGCAACCATAGCTAACTCATTGCGTTTATTGAAATTATCACCAGAAATCCAGACAGGATTAATAAATGGAGATATTTCTGAAGGCCATGCAAAAGCACTTCTTTCTCTAGATGATGAAAATAAGCAAAAAGAAATTTATTCTGAGATTATAGACAAAGGTCTTTCTGTGCGTGCTGCGGAGGAACTTGTCCGTAAGTTGAAAGAAAACAAAGGTGCAAACAAAAAATCTACTACAAAGTCTGAGGAACAAAAAAATATTCAGACAAAAATTGCAACAAAGCTTAATGCTAAAGTTTCTTTAAACGTAACATCAAAAGGAAACGGGAAAATTTCTATTGCATTTAAAGATGCTGACGAATTAAATGCAATCCTTGCACTGATTGAAAAAATCCAGTAGAAAATGCGGAAATCGTTTCTCATAAGTCTATTTTTTCTATTGTGTGTTAGTGCATTTGCTCAAATAGATTTGCGGGATTCTGTAGATATTCAAAATGGGAACCAAACGACGGATGCTTCTATCCGTATTGTAGATGAGGCTTTGCCAGTAGAGTCATCGTCTTCGATAGAGAAAACGCATTCTCCAAAAACTGCTGCATTGCTTTCCACAGTTATTCCGGGAGCAGGACAAGTGTATAATGGTTCTTGGTGGAAAGCTCCAATAATTTACGCAGGATTTGCTGGAATAGGTTATGGCTTATCTTTCTATCAGGATTATTATAAATCTTTTAAAACAGCGTATAATAGTTATAGAAATCCGTATTTAGCACAGGGATTGACGCCTCCTGCCGATACAATTTTAACTGTACGTGGCGAGACAGGATATTCTCCGGTGAATGTTCAGCAGGGAAGAGATTTTTATAGGAAATACCGCGATTTATGTATTATTGGGGTGAGCGTATGGTATTTAGTAAATATACTTGAGGCTTATACAGAGGCACATTTGTTTGATTTTGATGTTTCAGACGATTTGTCGTTACATTGGGAGCCTGCTTATTATTGTGCTCCTGTTTGCAGGCTAAATCCGTCACCGTTACCTTCGGGAGTTCGGTTTACTTTCAGTTTTTAATGTACAATTAAATCGTTTCCTAGAAAAGATTTAACTTCCATTCCTTGTTCGGAAAGAATAGCATACGTTGAGGTTGTAATCCAGTTTCCTGTGTTAATATAGCGACTTCCAGGCTGAACTTCTTTGTCGATTGCAACATGTCGGTGTCCGAAAACAAAGTAGTCGTAGTGTTTGGTTTTTAGAACTTCGTTGGCGTACATCAACAAAAATTCTTTTTCATCACCCATGTAATTTGCTGATTCAAACACTTTTGCATTCCGATTCTGGGTTGACCACGAATGTGCCAGTCCGAACGACCAGTTTACAGGAATGAACTTAAAACACCATTGTAGAAATCTGTTAGAAAATATTTTATGAAGGAAATTCATTCCTTTGTCGTATTTCCCTAAAGCATGTCCATGGTGAATCAACAATTTCTTTCCAAAGTATTCCCGTTCAATAGGAGCAGTGTAAATTGTAACGCCAATTTCTTTAGTTAAATAATCTCCGTACCATAAATCGTGATTGCCAGAAAATATATTCACTGGAATTCCGGAATCAACGAACTCTGCCAATTTTGCTAATAAACGGACAAATCCTTTGGGAGCTACCCATTTGTATTCAAACCAAAAATCAAAAATGTCTCCTAACAGATACAGTTCCGAACAGGAAGGTTTTATTTCGTCAAGCCAACGAAGAATGGTACTTTCACGTTTCCTGCTTTCTTCGTCGTTGGGAAAGCCAAGATGAAAATCCGAAGCGAAATATATTTGTTTGGAAATTTCCATATCGATGATTCTTTACAAAGGTACGAATTAATGTAAGATTTGCAAGGAATCCATATCGTGTGCAAGCATGTTGGAAAATAATTCGGCTCCATTTTTATTCAAATGGGTTGCGTTATAAAAATATGTGGTGTCTTTGCTTATGTAACAATCGGAATAGTCGAGTATCTGAATATGATATTTGTTTGCAATCGTTTCGAATGTGGAATACATTTCGGAGATATTTGTAACTCGTTCATTTGCTTTATAATACACCGGAGAGTAAACAAATAAAACAGTGATATCATTATCCAAACAGTTTTGTAGATAATCACAGAATTCTTTTATGACAACGCTGTCAGATTTAAATGTGATGGAGTCAATTTTTGAAAAATTATTTCCATTCCAGTTTTGTGAGACGCCAGAAAAACCTTTGTATTCAATTTTTAAAAACACATGTTGGGAGGTTTTGTAGGAATCCCATAAATTACTGTTTTTTAAATATCGATAGAGTGGTATATTTTTTTCAGGAAAAGAAAAAAGAGTGGAAATAACATTTTTACGGAAATCGAAATTATAGAAAAACGGGAAATATTGTTCCATTTCGTAGTCTGGAGTCTGATCAAGTGTCGCCACCCAGTCGATATTCTGAATAACAAGTTGCGGTTTCTGATTCTTTACACAATATAGACTGAAGCGGGGAATCTGTCGGTCAACACTACAACCGTTTATTCCTAAATTATACGAAGATTTGTGAAGAGTGCTGTCGAGAATTCGTGGAGAATACTGTGTGTATGCACGGGACGAGCCCATGATAACAATGTCGTTTGATAAATCACCTTTAAGAATTTCGTTCCATGTTTTATATTTATAATCCTCAGAGCTTTGTGTTTGTAAAGAGATATAAATATCTAAAGCTAAGGAACTTATAAATAGCAATATTAAAAACAAGAGTATTTTAGAAAGAAACTTTTTCATTTAAAATTGGAAATAAATAAAAGGATTCTTTTCGTAAGCTTTAAAGAATATAATTGTGAATATTACAGCAAAATAAATAATCCATCGAAGAAAAACTGAATTAACAGAAGACAGTTCTAAAGCATGTGTTTTCTCTTTTTGCATCCATTCAATGGCAAGCAATATGAGTGCAAAGATATTTCCGAAATGTGAAGGATACATGAAATAAAGATACGACGCTTTCCAAACATCGAAATTGCACATGTTTATAAGATAGTGCCATGCGTCATTGATTGTAGCAGAACGGAATAAAATCCAACCAAGTACTACAAGAATGAATGTGAAACATTGTCGAACTATTGTGTGGAAAACTGTCTGCTGATTTTGGTTAGGAGGAAAAATAACATGTGGAATGAATAGGAAAGCATTGTATAGTCCCCATGCAAAGAAAGTCCAGTTTGCGCCATGCCAAATTCCGCATAACAAGAAGATTACCAATGTGTTGAAAATTGTTTTAGTCTTTGAAATTCTATTTCCACCAAGAGGAATATAGATATAATCGCGGAACCAGTTTGTGAGGGAAATGTGCCAGCGTCTCCAAAAA
This sequence comes from Bacteroidales bacterium, assembly GCA_024409235.1. Classification (GTDB taxonomy): domain Bacteria; phylum Bacteroidota; class Bacteroidia; order Bacteroidales; family UBA1715; genus UBA1715. The sequence continues at coordinate 19,148 of JAKSUA010000015.1, forward strand.
TCAGCAATATTTTTACTGAAATAAGGATTTTTAAAGTTTTGTGTAAGATTGATGCCGAATAGTTTTGCACAGCCGACTGCCATGTCGGAATAACCAGAAAAATCTCCGTAAATTTGAAATGTAAAAAGTAAGGCACCAACCAAAAGAATTCCACTTGGTTGGCTGGAATATGTTTCGAAAATTTGGTTAACTGCAAATCCGCAGTTGTCTGCAACAACGACTTTCTTGAATAATCCCCAAAGAACTTGACGGCATCCATCAACGCTTTGTGTATAGTTAAAAGAACGTTTCTTTGAAAATTGGGGAATTACATTTGAGGCGCGTTCTATTGGTCCAGCAATTAGTTGAGGAAAAAATCCTAAAAATGTAAAATATAGAATAATGTCTCTTGTTGCAGGTGTTTTTCTTTTATAGACATCAATTAAATAGCCTATTGCCTGAAAAATATAGAAACTGATTCCTATGGGCAAAATGAGATTTAACAATAGTTTTTCACTTTTAAAGTTGAAAAGGTTCGCAAAAGAAGAAATGAAAAAGTCATAGTATTTAAAAAGTCCTAAAATGCCCAAAAGAAATATGATTGATGTAGAAAAGACATATTTTGATAGTCGAAGTCTTTTTTCCATGTAAATGGCACTAAACCAACTGATTAAGGAAACCAGAAAAATTAAGCCAAGACATTTCCAATTCCACCATCCGTAGAAAAAATAAGATGCAGCAAGAAGAATACTGTTCTGTGTTTTCTCGGAATTCGAAAACACAAACCAATATAATAGAAAAACTATTGGAAGAAATAGGGCGAATTCTATTGAATTGAAAAGCATAAATTTGATTGCTGATGGACAAAAATACAACAAATTAAGTATATAGTGATGTCCGTTTATTTCAGAAATATAGGTGCAATTCTAATTTCGCAGAAAAAATCCTTGAAACATGAAATGAATAGTGGTAATAACGGAACATTTTGTAAATTGCATCAGAAATATTGCGTAAAGCAAATGGCTTGAGGCATAAATAATTAGAAAAATAAAGTGATAATATGAGATCGATATTTGTAAGTATTTTATTGTGTATGTGTTGTTTGTTTGGATGTACCGCACAAACTGCATACAAAACAGTTTCTGTGGAAGAATTTGAGAAAGCAATTTCTAATGATGAAGTGATAATTCTTGATGTAAGAACTCAGGAAGAATATGTTGTGGAACATCTTGCAAAGTCCTTGCTTATCGATGTAAAACAGCCCGAATTTGAGCAACGTGCGTTGAAATCTTTGCCTAAAGAGAAGAAAGTCGCAGTGTATTGCCGCAGTGGAAATCGTAGTAAATATGCTGCTAATATTTTAGCAAAGCATGGTTACACAGTTATTGAACTTGGTAGTGGTATTAATGGTTGGAAAACTGCTGGCAAACCGGTTACAAAGGAAGAGTGTGATGTTTTTCAGACAAAAAATGGCACAAAAGTGAAAGTGTTCTGCATAAAACATGGAAGTATTCGTATTGAAGTGAATGGAAAATGGATATATGTTGATCCTGTAAGTGTATTGCCTCCGGCGACAGATTTTTCAACTATGCCGAAAGCGGATGTTATTCTTATAACACACGAACATTTTGATCATTTGGATTCGTTGGCAATAAGACAATTGACGAAATCATCAACAAAACTAATTGTGAATCCACGAAGTTCAGAATTGTTGGGAGGGAAAGGGTTTATAATGAAAAATGGAGACAAATCAAATATAGAGAAAGCAATTGAAATAGCTGCGGTTCCTGCCTATAACAAATCTGCTGAAAAGTTGCAGTTTCATCCAAAAGGAAGAGACAATGGCTATGTGCTAACAATTGAGGGGTTACGCATTTATATTGCAGGAGACACTGAAGACATTGAGGAAATGTCGCAGTTAAAAAACATTGACATTGCGTTTCTTCCATGTAATTTGCCATATACTATGACTCCGGAGCAGTTGGCAAATGCTGCCAGGAATATTCAACCTCGGATTTTATTTCCATACCATTACGGAAATACTGAAATTCAGCAAGTTGTACGTTTGTTAAACGACACTCAGATTGATGTGCGGATAAGGCAATATCAGTAAACGAATAGTTCTTTTATATTTTTTGTTTTCCTGCTTGACGATTTATTTAAGGGAAGTATAATTAGGAGGACAAAAAAATAAAAGGCTATGAAAAACGAATTTACAGACTTTCCAGAATTAAAAACAAGAAAAAGAAAATCAACAAAAAAAATAGAGACTATTAAGCCAGAAGATTTGACAATCTTTTCGGCTTTGGATCAGATTGTAGAGGTTTCTGCTGGATGCAAGTTAAAACTTTCGGTGTTCGATAAGATAAAACCAACAATAGATTTTATTACGAAGAAACTTGAAATCACGCCTATTCAGGCAATGTTTCTTGCTGTGCTTGCGAACAATGCGCCGCGAAGAATTTGTATGGATATTTTTTCCGATTTCTTTGAATGCTCAAATCTTCATGTAATGCGTTACGCGGAGAATATCGACAAATTGCTTGAGAAAAGATATATTCGAAAGAATGACGATGGTCGTGAATATTCATATATGATTCCAAAGGAGGTTATGGCGGCTTTTAAGAAAAACAAGATTTATGAAGCAGAGGAGTATAACAATCTCACGTCGGAAAGAATATTTGAGTATGCTGATGAAATGTTTGTTAATGTCAATAATACCAATATGGATTGGGAGGATTTTGTAATGGAACTGCGTGCAATGTTGTTGGCAAACAAGGATTTGAATTTGTCAAAACGAGTGCGAGAATACAATTTGACAGATGATGCCTTTGTTGTTTTGATGACGTTTTGTTTGCATTATATTTTTATTGGTAAAAGTGAACTTTCAGGTTCGTGCTTTGATTTTCTTCCACATAGAATCCAGGGGAATACCGTACGAATGTTGAAAAGGGGGGCACATGTTTTAATGGATTTGAATCTTGTTGAATTCGTAAGTAATGATGGCATGTCGGACAATACATTTTTTAAATTGACGGAAAAAGCAAAAAATGAATTACTTGTTGATGTCAATGTGATTGCAAATACAAGGGATAAGAATTTAATGTTGTCGGATTCGATTGCAGAAAAGCCTATGTATTATAATAAAGATGAGGCTTCGCAGATAACGCAGTTAACAGACTTGCTTTCTAAGGAACGTTTTGGGGAAGTTCAAAAGAGATTAAAGGAAAATGGCTTTAGAACAGGTTTCGCATGTTTATTTTATGGTGCTCCTGGTACGGGAAAGACTGAAACTGTTCTTCAGATTGCACGACAAACAGGACGTAATGTAATGCAGGTAAATATATCAGAAATCAAAAGTAAGTGGGTTGGCGAAAGTGAAAAAAATGTGAAAGAAATTTTTGACCGTTACCGTTCGTACGTAGAACGATGCGAAACCACACCAATCCTGTTTTTTAACGAGGCTGATGCTGTATTTAATACACGAATAGAGAAAACACAGCATGCTATTGACAAAATGGAAAATTCTATTCAGAATATTATTTTGCAGGAACTTGAGAATTTAAATGGGATTCTAATAGCAACAACAAACTTGTCCGACAACATTGATTCTGCCTTTGACCGCCGCTTTCTGTACAAAGTAAAGTTCGCTAATCCGAATATTGAAACTAAAAAATCTATTTGGAAGGTAATGATTCCTGAAATTTCAGATTCAGAAGCAATGGAGTTGGCGTCAACGTATAATCTAAGCGGAGGTCAGATTGAAAACGTTGCACGGAAACGCACTGTTGAATATATTCTTACAGGAACATCGGTTCCTTTTTCTAAATTAAAAGAATATAGTGACACGGAAAAACTTATGCGTAAAGAACACAAGGTTGTTGGTTTTTAACAAAGTGCTACTCTAATTTCTTTGTTGATTTTATGAATTCTTTGAGAATCTTCATGTCGTAAGTGGTTGATTTATAGGAATATTCTGGATGCCATTGAACAGCCCATATGAATTTTGCTGTTTTATGGCAGACAGCTTCCACAAGACCGTCTTCAGAAAAAGCCATAGCTTCCAGTTGGGGCGAAAGTAATTTTATTGCCTGATGATGATAACTATTTACAGATAAAACATCTTTCTTTAATAATTTCCCAAGAGGAGAATCTTTTTTGATTAAAATTTTATGAATAGGAGTATCATATGGAGCTTTTTGATGATGCTCAATATTTGAAGGATTTTCTGTTGGTAGATCTTGATATAATTCTCCTCCAAGAGCTGCGTTAATAAATTGAATTCCTCTACAGATTCCGAAAACTGGTTTGTCATGTTTTACAGCTAATTTCAATAAAATACCTTCCATCATGTCTCTTTCAAAACAAGGTTTTCCGCATTCTGGTGTAGGAGATTGACGATACAACATTGGATATACGTCTTGTCCGCCAGTAAATAAAATCCCATCAACGCATTCAAATAATTGCTCAAGAACAGCATTGTTGGTGGTTAAGGGAAACATCACGGGAATGCCTCCAGCATTTTCAATGCAATTCATATAGCCTGGAAGCATCCAAAGACTGTCTTTATCTGTGTCAACAAGAGGAATAATTCCGATTAATGGTTTTTTCATAAGTTTATAATTCTAAAAAGTAATGTATTTTGAAATGTTATTGATTTGTTTCGTGCAAAGAAAATAGTTCCACTTACAGGGCTTTTTATTTCGCATACATCTCTACCTTCATATGGATGAACAATGCGGGCAAGAACTTCGTCTTTTTTAACAACCTGTCCAGCTTCTTTTTCAATAATGAGGATTCCTGCATGAGGAGCTTGTATCGGAATAAGTTGTTTGCCTTCTATTACAATTGGCTCTTGAACTCCTTCGTTTTCAATGGTAAGTGATAGCATGTTTTTTTTAACCATAAATCTTGAGATTGCCTCAATTGCTCCTTGAGCCATCTTGTGGTCAATTACATCTGTTGTCCCACTATAAAGAGAGAAAGCCTGTGTGTTCCAAATTTGCCAGTTGTAGTTTAATAAAACAGTGTCAAACGGTTCAGGTTCACGTATGCCGACATAGGGAAAGCCAAAATATTTCGCATCATTAACGTCTTCAAAGCCGGTGTGTATCATACGAACATGTGGAAGAAAATTTCCAGGTAAATAGTACGATGCTAACTGAATTCCAAATTTGAAATCCTTTATGAATTCAAAAAGTCCGGCAGCTATTCTTTGGGTTGTTTCACCTTGGTCGTAGCCGGGAAACATTCTATTTATGTCGGTGTTGTCGAGTGCCCAAAAGCGTTTTTCAATGTTTATGCTGAAAGGATTTACCGAAGGAATAATAGAGATAGAAATACCTGGCATGATTTGATTTTCTTCTTCGGCTTTCTTCATGAGCGCAACCATTTGACTTGCAACAAATTGTTGCTGGATTTCGTCACCACGCATTGAACCGACAATGCAGAGTGTTTTTTCTCCTTCACCAAATGTATATGCTTTGATTCTAAAGTCATCGCGATATGGCGAAGACATGTGGAAGATTGTTTGTATTTTCATAGTTGCGAATCTTAAAGTTTGTAAATACGGCCAAGTAGTGAACCTTCGTAAACCATTGGATATGCACGGATTGTGAATAAAAGTCCATCGCAAGGTGCTATTACGTCGTCAAGAATTTTTCCTGTTAACGGAGAAATTATTTGTCCAATGGATTGCCCTTTTTTTATTGTGGTATCGTTATGAATTTCTGTAACAAATACGCCGCTTATTTTTGCATTAAGGAATGCAACAGAATCTCCATTTTTACTGACAATACTTTCTTTTATTTTAGAAGGATCTGGAGCTTCGTCCCAAATTCCCATAGAAAACATAAGATTCTGTATTCCGTCAACTAAATGTTGACACATAGAGTGGCTAATTCTTCCTCCGACACCCATTTCTGCTACTAAACATGGCGTTCCTGTAGAGTTAAGAGAATGAGCGAGAGTTGATTCCAAAACAGTTGCTGCCTGATGTATCCAAATGAAGTCAATACCCATAAGTTTTGCATACGGAACTAATGTCTCTGCAGTCATTTCACTTATGCGAACCTGAGGAATTTCGCGAAGAAAAATGTTTGATGCATGAATGTCTATCACCATATCAGCTCCGCTGAGGTCTGTATAGATGTCGTGTGCTACTTTTTCTATCATAGAACCTCGTGAATTACCAGGAAAAATTCTATTCATATCAAGATCGAAAGCGGGAACACCTCGTTGCATTGAGTCAATACCAAGGGGGTTGAGTGCAGGGTAAATGTCTATGGTTCCTTTGAGTTTTTCAGGATGTTCATTCACCATTTTAGCAATAAGATAACATACGTACTGACCTTCAAGTTCGTCACCGTGAGTACCTGTTACAATACAAATTCTTTTCCCTTTACCATTTGTAAGATGGTTTTTGACGATTCTAAATTCTTCGTCAATAGGCATTTCTAAAGCAGTTACATTCTGTATCATATCATTTCGATCGTTGTTTTTACATTCAGTGTTTCGGAAGTTAAGTTAAATAGCATTCCTCTGTTGAGCGGACAATCGCTAACGTCTCTTCCGTGTGCAATTTTTATATAATCCCATCGTATGCAGCTGTCTCGGGTGGGATCGTAACCGAACCATTGGTTTCCGTCGTGTACTTCGACCCATGCGTGAGTTTCTCCTTCGCCGGTTACAAGACCATTGACATATCTTGCACGTATTCCTATACTTCGGCAAGCGGCAATCATAAGATGTGCAAAATCCTGACAAACACCGATTTGCATTTTAAAAACGTCCAACGCAGTTGTTGTGTTAGACGTTACATTTTTGTTATACTTAAGATAACTATATATGCCGTGCATAATATTTTCGGCAGTTTGTTGTATTGAATTTTCAGCAATAAATTGTTTTGCCCAATTCTTTAGCTGTTCATCATATTGAGTAAGTGGAGTAGAGAAAAAGTAGTACGGCTTGGGAACATCTATTGGATGATATGTGCTACATTCCACAATGCCGCTACTTTCAATTATAAAATGGTCATGTAAATCTTTGTAATTTCCATAATGAATAATATTACCCTGACCGTCAATACTTTGTGTTAATTTACAATATGGATCAACTGAAATATGGTGCTCAATAATTTTCTGAAATTCATTCTGACAAGGAAGAATACGAATTTTGAAGAAATGGTATCCTACAGCAGGCACAAATCGTGTGTCTGTAACATACTGATATGTATATCTTCTTATCGTTTCTTCCATAATTTTATACAAGCACAATCTCGTTTAAAATTGTCAAGATGAAATCTTTGTAATCCTTGTCGTGCTTTTCGTATTTTTCTTTTTCGTTTATCTGTTTTTCGAATAATTCAACTTTTGCCATATCGAACAATTCTGGTTCTGCTTTTATGTATTTCTTTATTAAATCCCATGATTCTTCTAAACGGTTGATTTTGTAGTCGAAACGGATAATCATGTCGGAATGTTCAATCAGTCTTCCTATTTCAAGAAGAGCATAAATTTGTCCATAGGTACGTTCGCGTATAGAGCCCCAGAATGCAAGCAACCAGTCGGTAATTGGTTGCAATTCAGTGATATTCATTTCTTTGCTGTCAGCTTTTTTTCTAATTAAATCGCGACAAAGTTCTATGTATGAGAACGATTCTGAATAAATCTCTGAACGAAGAATGATAGCGTTGTCCATCATAAATTCTATGATGCTTCGAAGCGATGTAACTGTGTTAGGATCATAGATTTGTGCCATCATTTGATAACTTGTTGTGAATTCGCTTGAAACATATACGTCAAGTTTTTCAAGGAAGTCGCTATATGGTACTTCGCCTACAGGTACATCAATAACTTCGTCGTATGCACGACGCATAAGATGAAGCATTAAATATCCTCGTTCTGCATATCTGCCTAACCAGAATAGGCAGTTTGCTTTATTTGCACTTATTACTGTATTCATTGTATTTTTTCTAAATTATTCCATAATCCAAGTGTCTTTGAAACCACCGCCTTGGCTACTGTTTACCACAAAAGAGTTCGGATTTCTGCTAAATCGTGTCAAACCAGATTTCCATACTTTTGTTTCCTTTCCAGAAATGACGAATGCACGTAAATCGCATTTTCTTGGTGAAGGATTTCCTGTTTCGTCAATAATATCAAGGTCAATAAAGTCAATAACTTCCTGAGCAATCCAACGACGAGGTTCTTTTATGATGAGGTTTTTAACTTCTTCTAATCGTTCTTTTGTCATATCGCGGCCAAACATAACGCCATAGCCACCTGCTTCGGCAACATCCTTAATGACAAGCTTTTCAATGTTGTTAAGAATATAGTCGAAATCTTCTTTAAAGAAAGGAAGATATGTTGGTGCATTTTGAAGAATTGGTTCTTCGTTCAAATAATATTTAATCATTTTAGGAACGAAGTAGTAAATACCCTTGTCATCGGCAACACCATTTCCGAGAGCATTTATTACACCAACATTACCAGCTTTGTATGATTCCATTAGGTTAGGAATACCAAGTAACGAAGATGGTTCGAAGGCTAAAGGATCAAGATATTCATCGGAAACTCTGCGGTAGATTGCACCGACTCTTGTTTTTTTCTGATTTAAACCAATATAATAAGTAATGCCGTCTTCCACAATGATTTCTCCTGGGAAGGCTAGGACAGAACCCGTTTTTTCAGCTAAATAAGAATGTTCAAAAAATGCGGAATTGTAGCGACCAGGAGTGAAAATTACATTTATTCCTCGACCGTCGTTTATGTAATCCATCATTTCCCTTAATAAATCGCCATAATTACGGTTGTCAGCAATTAAATTGTCACGAAAAGTTTGTGGACATGCTTTTCTTGTTACCTTTCTTGCTATCATGGGGTACGAAGCACCACTAGGAATACGAAGATTGTCTTCTAATATAAGCCAACGGCCGTCTTTTGCTTGAACAAGGTCGATACCGGCAATATGGGCGTAAATATTTTTTGTTGGAGTAATATCTTCACATTCAGGCATATATCCTTTGCTTTCGTATGTAAATTCTTTTGGAATAACTCCGGAAGCAACAATGTTTTTATCGTGATAAATATCGTATAGAAAAAGATTGAGAGCCTTAACTCTTTGAATAAGACCTTTTTCTAGCATTTCCCATTCATTAGCAGGTATTTGTCTTGGAATGGCATCGAATGGAAATAATTGTTCGTTGAATACGCCATTTTTATAGACTCCAAAGCGTACACCATATCGTTCCATCCATTTATTAACAGAATCTCGAGCAGATAATAATTCGTTCATATATTGTTTTGTTTGATTTTGAGACTTATTTTAATTGAATTGACTTCGGTAGAAGTCATTGGTTTAATGACATACAATAGATACAGCCCGATAGGGCTGGTTTTTAATTTGTTGTATGTTCTGTTGTAGTCTCATTTCTTTGTTTTGATGTTGCAAATATATACAAAATTTAGATTTTGGTTAAATTTTTAATTAAAAATTTGATAGATAGTTAGAAAATTTAATTAAATGATGTAATTAACTTTCGTTATTGAATTTTATATAACTAAATTCTAGGTTATAAGGTAGCGACGGCGTTCTTGGGTTCCTTTCCTTCCATAGCGAAAGGAACCAAGATATTTATAAGATAAGGTGGATAGTGGAAAATATTAAATATGCAATCGAAAGAAATGATCAACCGGTCCGTGTCCGTGACCGATTTCATAATTTGCACCTGAAAGTATTGCTTGATTGATATATTCCTTTGCGGCTTTCGCAGCATCGTGTAATGAATAGCCTTGTGCTATATAAGAGGCAAATGCTGATGACATTGTACAACCAGTTCCGTGGGTGTTCTTTGTTTCAATTCGTGGGGAACGAAGTTCTGTAAATGAATCTTTTTCGGCGTTGTAGAAGATGTCTATCAATTCGTTTTCGGTTGCATGTCCGGCTTTCATTAAAACGGAAACATTTCCTATTTTAGAAAGTGTTTTAGCTATTTGTGGCAACTCTTTTTGTGAATTGATATGTATTCCGGTAAGAAATTCTGCTTCGGGCATATTGGGTGTAATAACGCGAGCTAATGGAAACAATTCTGTTTTTAATGCTTCAATAGCAGAATTTTCTATCAATGTATGTCCAGATGTTGAAATCATTACAGGGTCAAGTACAACATTGGTAATGTCCCATTTTCGTATTTGTTCGGCAATCGTATGTATGATTTCGGAACTATGAAGCATACCAATCTTAATTGCATCAACTCCTATGTCGCTTATAACGGCATGTATTTGTGAACCTATGATTTCTGCTGGAATTCCGTACACTTGTTCAACACCGATAGTGTTTTGTACAGTTATTGCCGTAATTGCACTTGCTGCATAACTCCTTGTTGCAGAAATAGTTTTTATGTCTGCTTGTATGCCCGCTCCGCCACCGGAGTCACTGCCGGCAATTGTCAATACTCGTGGATATTGTTTCATAGTTTAAAAATGTCTAAATCCTACATAGTCGTTGCTTGTTCCTTCCCAAGTAAGCTCGTTACCTTCGGTAATTTCTCCAATTGTGTACGCCATCAGCATCGACGGCCAAGGCAATATCTATGCGGTCATTGATGAGTAGGGGAATGCCAAGTGGCTTCAACAAGGATTTTAGTTTTTGGGCAACTTCAAGGAATTCGCGTGTATCGCAATCTTTCTCACGAAGTTGTACCATAGTTACGCCACCTTTTACGGCTTCTTCAACTATCCAGGCAATGTCACGACCGAGCGATAACGGACGGTCGGTGACAAGGTATAATTTTAATTGTTCTGGTTTCATTGTCTAATCGTTTTTGCTGCTTCGGTAGGATTGAAGTTGTATAACGCATCAAAGAAATGTGGTTGGAAAGTTCCAGTTCCTTCTGCTTTTGTTGCTGCTATATCACCTGCAATGCCCATCATTGCCATACAACTCAATGCTCCGCTAAATACAGAGTCGCTTGCTGCGATGAAAGCACCTGTAAGTGCCGATGCGCAACAACCCATTGTTGTAATTCTTCCCATTAGTGGACTTCCGTTTGCTATGCTTTCAACTCGTTCAGCTTTATATCAATTGAACAAAAACAATGTAATTGGTTCAAGTTTGAAGGCCAAAGTTCAATCGTTGAAGAACCAGTTGGAAAAAGTTACAGAATCGGAATATTCACATTGCTATAGTTCAGCATCTTCATTGTCGGAGTTGAATGAAGCATTGACAAAGATTTCTCAAAATAGATAATCGGTTAATTATGATACGAAAAAAGCGAGGCAAAGTGTCTCGCTTTTTTTGCTTGAAAGAATCTGTTATTGGATCTTTTTTATTGATGTAATACCACTTACTTTTCCTAAAGTTAACGCCCCTAGATTCATCGAATTTCGAACGACCGATGATATTAGTAGGGGATAATCTTTAGTAATAGAGGAAAAAACAAACAGATCGTTTTTTTGTAATTTGCTATTTATTGATTCTAACACTACACATTGCGAGTCTTTATATTGGAAAGTGACTTTGCGCATTGGTTCATAGCAAAATTCGTAAGTGTCGTTTTGGGAAAGATTACTAGCTTTTATTTCCTCTATTGTTACAAATTCGCTACTTTCATTTTTCCCTGCCAAAATCTCTAAATATTCGTCCCAGTTTTTGTATCCAATGTATTTGGCAATAACATCTAATGTATAAGTTCTTGGCTCTGTTCCAGAAATAAAACCAAAGAATCGTTTGAGTGTGGAAGCACTAATTCGTTCATTGCATTTCTGTGAAATGTCAATTGCTAATGCTTCACAGTCGAGCGGATATCTAATTTCTTTCCCAAAAACTTCTTCTATTCTAAAACGAATATGCTTTGAAACCATAGTTTTTTTTTGTTTTATTTTGAATATCTGTTTCAATGCCAAAGATACAAATTAAAAAACACGGATTTTGAAATGAACAAAATGAACGAATTGAATGAAATGGTTGAAATGAATGAACAATTTGTTTAGTAAAGACACAATCATAAATCGCAAGACCATGTTTTTTCGTATATTTGAAAAAAAGATTCTAATGACAGACGATTCTTCGGAATTTATTCAAGATGTGCAACATACAAGTGAAGAACGAGTAGAGTTATATCGTTCCCGATATTTTGTTGTATCAAAAATTCGTTTGTTCAATAAATGGAGAATTGAAAAGCGTTTGACTGCGGAATACGAATTTCAGCCACTTCAGAGGAGTTCTTTGGAGCGAGAGTTTGAAATTGGTTATCAACTTGATCATCCTAATATTGTACGTTATTTAGAGTTACGAAAAACAGAACAGGGCGTTCCTTTCATAATAATGGAGTATGTGGATGGAATGAATTTGCAGGAATATATGCACTCAAACGAAATTTGTACGGAACAAGATTTTATTACAATCTTTACTTCGCTACTTTCTGCATTGACTTACTTGCAACAAAGACAAATTTATCATCTTGACATAAAGCCAGAAAACATTGTTGTTACCTATAAGGAACATATTCCCAAGCTGATAGATTTTGGCGTTTCCAATAACGATACCTACCAAACTTCGCTGGGTGCAACTAAGCAATACAGCACCGATGAACATATTGATTATAGCAAAGTTTCTTCGAAAACGGATATGTATTCGTTTGCAAAGACGATGAATGAATTTGCTAACACCAAACAGATAACTTTAGGTCGAAAAGAAAAACATATTTTGCGTATCTGTTCCCAAGAAAATCCACAAAAGCGGCTGGATGCAAGCACCGCATTACAGATGATGCAAAAAAAATCATCTAAGGGTATTTTTGGGGTTGGGATAACTTTTGTTCTTACATTGATTATCTGTAGTTTGCTTTATTTAGGGAAAAACAATCAGATAGAAAAAAATGACATTGTGGAACAATATGACTCTGTAGGTATTGTTGACAATGCAGTTTCAGACGATGTTGTTGAACATGACAGCACTGAAGTTATTCTGCAGACCAACACGACTAATAAAAAGGAATTTGTGCAACAAAGTAACCATAACGAAACAGTTGAAACTACAGAAATAGCAGAGAACAATGAACCAGAACAATGGATTAAAGATAGTGTAAGTCGTATGTATGAATCAGTTATGGGTATAGTGCATGATTCATTTACGAAAGATTCTTTATTTATTGAAACTATAGCACAGCAAAAACTAACACAGTTTAAAGATACAATTGCAACGAGAAGTATTATAGATAAAAATGTCTTAAAACTTCAGTTAATTAATCAATACAAGAAAACTGCGGACAGTGTGATTCAAGTCTATATGAAGGCCAATAAATTTGGCATGGTTGAAGCCTTGGGAAAAATTGAATATTCTGTTATGGACAAATTGGACATAACAATGGATTCGTTGGCTAAAACAAAATAGAACGTTTTGTTTGTTGATTATAAGTATTCCTAAAAATAGTATAATTTACATTTAGATACTCCAAATATTTTAGAATATTATGAAATACAACTCCAAATATTTTAAAATATTTGGAGTATAATACCTAAAAAACATATCTTTGTTAAAGAAATTTAAACGACATAAGTAAATGATACAAAGGATTTTTAATATAACTAAGGATGTAGAAGAAGGTAGTATTTTTCTTTTTGGAGCACGACAAACAGGGAAAAGTATTTTTCTTGAGCAACAATTTTCGAATTGTATATTGTTTGATTTACTGGACAGTGATTTAAAATTGCGTTTGCAAGCTCGTCCTGCGTTGCTATTCGAAATGTTACAAGATAAACCAGAAAACACACTGGTTGTAATAGATGAAATACCAGAAGTTCCCGAGTTACTAAACGAGGTTCATAGACTTATTCAGCGAAAAAAACTCCGTTTTGTTTTATCTGGTAGTAGTGCCCGTAAGTTAAAAAGAAAAGGATACAATACACTTGGCGGTCGTGCCACACCTTGCTATTTTTTCCCGTTTGTGAGTGCAGAATTACCAGATTTAAATTTAGACAAGGCTTTGCTATACGGACTGCTTCCTCCTCATTATTTAGCAAAAAATCCAACGAAGTTATTGGCGGGATATATTGATATTTATCTCAAAGAAGAAATTAAGGAAGAAGCCTTGGTTCGAAATCTTGACAATTTTCAGCATTTTCTTTCGGCAGCAGCCCTTACAAGCGGAGAAATTGTAAATTATAGTAACATCGCAAGTGATTGTGGAGTTAGCGTAAAAACTGCAAAATCCTATTTTGATATTATATCCGATACCCTTATTGGCTACATGTTACCAGCCTATACAAAAGTGATGAAACGTAAGGTTACTCAGGCACCAAAATTCTATTTCTTCGATGTTGGCGTTTACAATTATCTTATGAAACGTTCTGCTCTTGCACAAGGAACACCTGAATATGGACATGCCTTTGAACATTTTGTTTTACAAGAATTGCAGGCGTATGTTGCTTACACACATTCTCGTGAAAAACTGAGTTATTGGCACACGTACAATGGTAAAGAAGTTGATGTGGTTATTGGAGATGCAAAAATTGGAATTGAAATAAAATCAGCGAGAGAAATAATGCCGAAGCATTATGTTAATTTTAAGGAATATAAAGAAGAATTTCCTAATAGTAGGTGTATAGTTGTCAGTTTAGACAAACTTACTCGTCGTAGTGGTGACATAGAAATCTATTATGTGTTTGACTTTTTTAAGAAACTTTGGAATAAGGAGATATTTTAATTGGAAACAGAATACTGCATTTTATAAAGATGGAATAATCAGAGTCTTCCTTGATACCCCATAAAAGTCTTGTTAATTAAAATATTAGCAAGACTTTTTTTTTGAATACAGAACATTCTTCTAACTATAAAACCAAATTTTTCCAAATGAACGAAATGAACGTAATGAATTAAATGGATTTAGGAATTCCAGTTTACGCTATTTACTTTTGAAAAAAGAAAGGAGAATGCCGAAAATCCTATAAAGAGTAGGAGTAATTATTCTTATAAATAATGAATGACATTTATCTTTTGATAGAATCTTTTGAAAAGAGAAGAGGAGGTTTTGATGTTTATTTTGATTTTGCAACAGAACAAGATTTTGCTTCGTTTAAACAATTAGTTCCATTGGATATGTCGCCATATTCGGAGACAATGGTTTTGTTCCATTGTAATGAAAATTGTTCTGCAAAAAGTGCAATTAAATTAAGACTGCTTCAAGGTGTTTATCGAAAAATAAAAAAAGAAATGTTAGAAAAGATAAGTCACGATTTTATTGTTCGAGATTCTTATTTAGTTGCTTGTGAAGTTACAGTTTCTCTAGAGGATTTTAATAATCTTTTGGATTCTTCAGATAAAGCTTTTCGAAGAAATAAATATTAATAGAAAGGAATATGGTCAAAGCAATACAGAATCTTTTAGATTTCAAACCCAAAGAAGTTCTTATAAAAGATGTCGGTCAAGCAAATTGGATTGAAATCCTCGATGAAAAAAATCAAGTACGTATAGTGTTTGATATGGGAGTTCCTATTTCTGCTGGTAAAAATGAGGTGTTAGCAAAAATTAATGAAATTAATTGGAAAGATAATACTGTTAAACCTGTTTTTGTATTGTCACATTGGCATTTAGATCATTTTCATGCATTGTATGCGATAAAAGAACATTTGACAGATTATTTTTCTGCAATCATTGTTCCCAATTGTCCCCAAAAGTCAATGATAAGAACAACTTTAGCTGAATTAGTTCAAAACAATATGTCTCTTTATGAATTTGTTGATTATTTGTGTCCTTCTAGCGAAGAAAGAATAGAGAAAATTTTAAATAAAACAAATGTGTCAATGTTTCGATTTAAATATGAAAAAAATGAAAATTATCGATGTTTAGGTTTGATCGTTCATTCAGATAAAAAATACTGTATATTATCTGGTGATATGTCTAATGCTCAAATAAACGAAATGTTGGATTTGGAAGCGTTGGATGGAACAGAAACATTGTATTTGGTCGTGCCTCATCATGGAGGTAAAGCAGGCAAGGATTCTTTAATGAGGACTTTTAGCGAATGTGTAATATCTGTAGGAAAAAATAATCCTTATGGTCACCCGAAGAAAGTTATTCTAAATGCCCTAAAAAAAAGAAGTAAGGTGTTTTTAACAAGTATACAGGGAACCCAAAAAATACTATTAAATTAATTTATTATGAAAAAATATATGTTTTTGGTGTAATACTATGTATTGCGTAATTTCAAATTAGAAGTGCAATTTTCTCCATTGTAAAAATTAAGAATTATAAACATTATCTGAAAATTAATAATAAAAAAGTTATGAAAAAAATATTCACCTTTATTGCATGTGTTTCCCTTATATCGTTTTTTGTTATAGGGTGTAAAAAAGTAAAACCTGAATTTGAAAATCATAGAGAAGTCTATAAAGAATCCCAATTATATTTAGGAATAGCTGGTTTTAATGACCAATTGGATTTTTGTAAGGTTGCAAACAAACATTTTGTTCCTGTAGAATCAGAGGATAAGTTGAAATCGTTTGTTGCAGGATTAAGTTTGAGAAATGGTACCGTTTTGTACTATGCAGTTGATTCTGCATTGAATTGGTTGGAGTCGGTGGAATTTCCGACAGATTTAACGAATGTGTCACTTGTTACATTTACTGATGGATTGGACCAAGGTTCAACTGCGTTGAATCCTACATATAATTCACGTTCTGACTATTTGGATGCTATGAGTTACAGAATTAGAAACGAAAAGATAGGAAAATCAATACCGATTAATGCATATTCTATAGGGGTGAAAGGTAGTGATGTTATGGATGAAATCCAATTTAAGGCAAATTTGACAAAATTGGCGAGCAATATTCTCAATGTGTATGAAGTTACGGATATGAATGCCGTTAATATTAACTTTAAAAGAATTGCGAGGCAAATACGTGCAAGCATAACGCCAGATATGTCAGTGCAAATTGTTGCCCCCGATAATAATACAAAAATACGTTTCACCTTTGACGATGTAAAAACTGCATCATTGTCAACATGTTATATTGAAGGTGTTTATTCTGATGGAATCCTAACAGACATAAAGACTGTAGGATGTACTTGTGACGAAGCGGGAATAAAAACAACAACAAATGGTATTCATAGAACTATTATATTCCCTGATTTAAAAGCAATATTGGGGACTTTAAAAACTACAAATATTAGACAATGGGACTGGTCTTCCAATATAGGAGGCTGGCAAATTAATTCGGAGTTTAATCCCCAAACAGAACTAAAGTATAGAAAAACGTCTGTAATTATGTTGGTATTGGATTGCTCAAGTTCGTTAGGTTCTAACTTCCCATTAATGAAAAATTCTGTCAACGAATTTATTTCGATTCTTTCTGGTTCGTGGTCGGATTATTCAGTTCCTCCATTGGTACAAACAACAGAGGTAAATATAACAAACTCAACTGCTACTGTTGCTGGTATGATTTCAGATGATGGTGATGCTTCGGTAACAGAGCGTGGTGTATGTTGGGGAACAAATGAAAATCCAACTATATCAAACAGTAAGACTACAGCAGGAACGGGTATGGGTAGTTTTAGTGCAAGTATTACTGGATTGAAGGGTAGCACTACTTATTATGTTCGTGCGTATGCAATTAATAGTGCAGGTACATCATACGGTGATCAAAAGACATTTACAACTCAAACACCAAAAGAACCAACAGTAGTTACATCTGCTGCGAAAGCAATTGAATATACAAGGGTAACTATAGGTGGAAATATAACCGACGATGGCGGTGCTACGATAACTGAATATGGCGTTTGTTGGAGTACCTCTGCTTCCCCAACAATATCTAACAACAAGAAAAAATTTATAGGCTGGGTTACAGACGATTTTAGCACAAGTATTACAGGGTTGAAAGCAGGAACTACTTATTATGTTCGTGCGTATGCAATTAATAGTGCAGGCATATCATACGGCGATCAAAAGACATTTACAACTCTTGGCAATATAAATAACGGTATAGAATACGTTGACCTTGGGCTTTCCGTAAAATGGGCAACCTGCAACATAGGAGCAAGCAAGCCAGAAGAATTTGGCGACTACTATGCATGGGGAGAAACTTCCACAAAATCAACATACGATTGGAGCACATATAAATATTGCAATGGTAGTTCCGTTACTCAAACAAAATACTGCACAATCAGTTATTTTGGAAAAGTAGATAACAAAACCACGCTTGAGAAATCCGACGACGTTGCATATACTACTCTTGGAGGCAGTTGGCGAATGCCGACCGATGCAGAGTGGACAGAATTGAGAAATCAATGCGAATGGACATGGAAATCAAAAAATGGTGTGAATGGTTACGAAGTGAAGGCTTCCAATGGCAATTCCATATTCCTTCCTGCTGCGGGTCGTATCGAGTCGAATCTTAACTACGCTGGTTCTGACGGTTTCTACTGGTCTTCGTCGCTTCGCGAGGATGGCTCGGACGGCGCGTGGTACATGTACTTCTATTCCGGCAACGTGAGAGTGAGCCTCTACGACCGCTACGACGGTCTATCTGTGCGTCCCGTTTTGGCGGAATAATTATTTATAATGATATAAATGCAACCGCATAATCCCGAATGGAATTATGCGGTTATTTTTTTGAAGTAGTTAAGAATTAAGAAATAAATAAGAGACTCGGTTTATAATTTATTACATTTGCATTATTCAATTAAAGCTTCTCAATCTAAAAAAATGATCCACCGGTCCGTGACCGTGACCGATTTCATAATTTGCACCTGAAAGTATTGCTTGGTTTATATATTCTTTTGCTGCTTTTGCGGCATCAGTTAATGAATATCCTTGTGCAAGAAATGATGCAAATGCCGATGACATAGTACAACCGGTTCCGTGGGTGTTTTTTGTCTCTATTCGTGGAGAACGAAGTTCTGTAAATGAATCTTCTTCGGCGTTGTAGAATATGTCTATCAATTCGTTTTCGGTTGCGTGACCGGCTTTCATTAATACAGATACTTTTCCGTTTTGAGAAAGTATTCGTGCTATTTGTGGCAACTCTTTTTGTGAATTGATATGTATTCCAGTAAGAAATTCTGCTTCGGGTATATTTGGCGTGATAACTCGCGCTAAAGGGAATAATTCTGTTTTCAAAGATTTTATTGCCGATTCTTCAATTAATCTATGACCAGATGTTGAAATCATTACTGGATCAAGTACGATGTTGGAAATCTGCCATTTCCGTATTTGTTCAGCAATCGTATGTATGATTTCGGAACTATGAAGCATTCCAATCTTAATTGCATCAACTCCTATGTCACTTATAACGGCATGTATTTGTGAACCGATGATTTCTGCTGGAATTCCATACACTTGTTCAACACCAATAGTGTTTTGTACCGTTATTGCTGTTATTGCACTTGCAGCGTAACTTCCTGTTGCTGAAATTGTTTTAATATCGGCTTGTACGCCTGCACCGCCTCCGGAATCGCTTCCTGCAATTGTGAGAACTCGTGGATATTGTTTCATATTAAAAATGTCTAAAACCTACATAGTCGTTGTCGCTTCCTTCCCAAGTTAGTTCATAACCTTCGGTAATTGTTCCGATAATTGTATGAGGAACTGTAATGTGATTTTCGCTTTCTGGCGATACCGTAAATAGCAATTCATAGTCTTCGCCGCCGCAAGTCGCCAATTTGTACTTATCAAGATTATGTGTCTCGCAGTAACGCCGAAGTTGTTTTGAAATAGGAATTTTTGTTATATTAATTATAGCTCCAACATTGGATTCCTTCATAATATGTCGCAAATCGGAACCAATCCCGTCGGAAATGTCCATCATAGCATGAACACCTTCTATTTGTGTGAGTTCCATTCCTTCGGGAATGCGTGGAGTAGGAAGGTAGTGACGGTTGATTAACCATTGCTCGTCTTCCTGTCGTTCTCGCTTATTCAATATTACATCAAGTCCGCCGGCAGAATCGCCCACTGTTCCGGTAACGCAAATTAAATCACCAACTTGTGCCATGTTTCGTTTACGGGATTGTCCTTTTTTTGTCTTTCCTAAAACGGTAACGCAAATGCATAATCTATCCAGCGAAGAAGTTGTGTCGCCACCTAATAAAGGAAAACCGAATTGTTTGGAAATTGCTTGATAGCCTTCCATAAATTGTGCAACCCATTCATCAGAAAGAGTTTTAGGTAACGAGAATGCCAAAAAACTGCCGACAGGTTCACCACCCATTGCGGCTATGTCGCTGAAATTTACCGCAGCCGATTTCCATCCTAGTTGATATGGATTAACATCTTCTATCAAAAAATGCACGCCTTCCATCAACATATCGGTACTGACGAGCGTCTCGTAGCCTTCTTGTTGGGGAATAACAGCACAATCATCGCCAATCCCCTGAATGTTTTCCGGAGCAGAAAACGATGATCGTATTTGTTGGATTAATTCAAATTCTCCTAATTTGCCCATAGATACATTTATGTATGTAGAGACACAACAGGTTGCATCTCTACATACCATTAATCTTTATTTATAATTTCTAAAAGTTCCTTTGAAGCTTCGCAAGGTGAATCTGCACTGCAAATACCACTTACAACGGCAATACCGTTCGTTCCTGTTTTGATTACATCATAGGCGGTTTTTGTATTCATTCCGCCAATTGCAACTGTCGGGTGAACAGATAATGCAACTGCTTTACGAAGTCCTTCTAAACCAAATGGTTGAGCTGTATCTGTCTTTGTTGCAGTTGAATAGATAGGCGAAACACCAACATAATCCACATCAAGTTTGTTGGCTTCCTCTATGTCGTGCATATTTTCAACAGAAAGACCGATGATTTTGTCTGGACCTAAAAGCTTTCTTGCTATTTCGTATGGCATATCAGACTGACCAATGTGTACGCCATCAGCATCGACGGCCAAGGCAATATCTATGCGGTCATTGATGAGTAGGGGAATGCCAAGTGGCTTCAACAAGGATTTTAGTTTTTGGGCAACTTCAAGGAATTCGCGTGTATCGCAATCTTTCTCACGAAGTTGTACCATAGTTACGCCACCTTTTACGGCTTCTTCAACTATCCAGGCAATGTCACGACCGAGCGATAACGGACGGTCGGTGACAAGGTATAATTTTAATTGTTCTGGTTTCATTGTCTAATCGTTTTTGCTGCTTCGGTAGGATTGAAGTTGTATAACGCATCAAAGAAATGTGGTTGGAAAGTTCCAGTTCCTTCTGCTTTTGTTGCTGCTATATCACCTGCAATGCCCATCATTGCCATACAACTCAATGCTCCGCTAAATACAGAGTCGCTTGCTGCGATGAAAGCACCAGTAAGTGCCGATGCGCAACAACCCATAGTTGTGATTCTACCCATTAGTGGACTACCGTTTGCAATGCTTTCAACTCGTTCTCCGTCAGTAATATAATCAATTGCGCCACTAACAGAAACAACAGCTCCTGTTGCTTTAGCCAACGATTTTGCTGCTTCTACGGCATTGGTACTGCTTTCTGAAGTGTCAACACCGCGAGATTGTATTGTTAATCCAGCTAAGCACATGATTTCAGAAGCATTTCCTCTAATAACACTTGGCTTGTAGTTTTTGATTAACTCCATTGCCGTATTTGTACGGATTGAACTTGCACCGGCACCAACAGGGTCCAATACCCAAGGTTTTCCAAGGCGTTGTGCTGCAGCTGCAGCCTTACGCATACCTTCGATTTCGTGTAGGTCAAGACAACCAATGTTGATTACCAACGCACTACTAATTGCGACGATTTCGTCCATTTCCTCTGGACAAAAAGACATAAGAGGTGAGGCGCCTGCCGATAACAAAACATTTGCTGCTGTGTTCATAGCCACATAATTTGTGATGTTGTGAACGAGCGGTGATTGTTGACGAACCGCTTCGCAGTCTTTAATAAATTGCTGATAATCAATCATTGTTTTAAAAATTTAATATTAATACTATGTTATTTTAATTTTCGTAAATCATGAGTTAGTTTGGCAGCACAGAAATTCGGACCGCACATAGTACAATATTCGCCATCGGTGTGACCTGCTTCTTCGAAGTATTGCAGTGCTCGTTCCGGATCTAATGATAGATGGAACTGGTCACGCCAACGGAAGTCGAATCGTGCTTTTGAAAGTGCGTCGTCGCGGACTGTTGCTCCCGGATGACCTTTTGCCAAATCGGCTGCGTGAGCTGCAATTTTATACGTAACCACGCCAACACGAACATCTTCCTTGTTAGGCAATGCCAAATGTTCTTTTGGCGTTACATAGCAAAGCATTGCGGTTCCAAACCATGCGATTTGTGCACCACCTATGGCTGACGTAATATGGTCGTATCCTGGTGCAATGTCTGTAACCAAAGGACCAAGTGTGTAGAATGGTGCTTCGTGACACGATGTTAATTGACGATCCATATTCTCACGGATTTTTTGCATAGGAACATGTCCTGGACCTTCAATAAATGCTTGTACATCGTGTTCCCACGCACGAAGCACAAGTTCGCCAAGCGTGTCAAGTTCAGCAAATTGAGCAGCATCGTTTGCGTCGGCAGTACAACCAGGACGAAGACCGTCGCCAAGAGATAATGCAACATCATATTGTGCAACAATGTCGCAGATCTCGTCGAAATGTTCGTACAAAAATGATTCTTGGTTGTGTATCAAACACCATTTCGACATAATAGAACCACCGCGGGAAACAATTCCGCAAAGGCGTGAATCGGCTAAATGCACATTTTTATGTCGAATACCAGCGTGAATAGTGAAATAGTCAACACCTTGTTCGCATTGTTCAATAAGCGTGTCTTTGTAGATTTCCCAAGTTAAGTCTTCCACTTTCCCTTCCACTTTTTCAAGTGCTTGGTAAATTGGAACTGTTCCTACAGGAACAGGGCAGTTGCGTACAATCCATTCACGTGTTTCGTGGATATTTGCACCAGTGGAAAGGTCCATAAGTGTGTCACCGCCCCATTTGCAAGACCAAACGGCCTTGTCAACTTCTTCTTCTATACTCGAAGTTGTTGCTGAGTTTCCAATATTTGTATTGATTTTTACCAAGAAATTACGGCCGATAATCATTGGCTCGGCTTCTGGGTGATTTATGTTTGCAGGAAGAACGGCACGGCCACGTGCAATTTCGTCGCGAACATATTCTGGCGTAATGTGGGTTTGTATGCCCAATTCTTCGCAGTTCATATTTTCGCGTATAGCCACATATTCCATTTCTGGTGTAACAATGCCGGCTTTGGCGTACGCCATCTGTGTGATTTTTTTCCCTTTTTGAGCCTTGCGAGGAAGATGAATATGTTCAAAACGCAAAGAATCAAGTGATTTGTCGGCAAGTCGTTGACGACCATATTCGCTTGAAATTTCTGTAAGTTCTTCCGTATCGTTACGGTCAAGAATCCATTGTTCACGAATACGAGGAAGACCTTTTTTAAGGTCAATCGTAATTGAGGGATCACTGAAAGGACCACTTGTGTCGTAAATGTACACAGGTTTATTTTCTTCGGAATGGATTTTTCCATCCTTGTCCTTTGTAACAGTCGGAGTGAGGTTGACCTTGGTCATACCAACCCGAATGTCAGGAAAAAGACGCCCCTGCATATATGCTTTTTCCCTTTGTGCGTAAGCCTTGTTGTCTTTTGGCATAGTTACAAATTTTTAAGGTTAATACTACGCCCTGTATGGTGTTTTGGGATAATGGGGTGTCCGAAAATCGCACAACACAGGGCAAAAAAATAATCACATCCGTAGCAATAGCATATAGGGTGTGATTTCCTGTGTCGAGGACACTTATACGATTTCCTTGGCAGCATTACCCGCCCAGGTTCAAGGGTATAATCTCAGCCTTTCAGCACCCCTATGGCATTACTATGTTGTAATTCCATTGCAAAGATAGAATTTTAATTGAAAATGCCTAATTATTAGCAATTAATGTTTGTATGGAAATGTTACAGTTAAGTGCAGAGATTAAGAAATGTCCTTAAATTATTGCTTTTTTTATGTTTATTTGCATCAAATTAAAATATGAATACGATGAAAAAGTTATTTGTAATTATAACAATTCTATTTTGTGGCATTATGGTTAATGCACAGGAAACAGCAAATTCAACAAAATCGGGTTCTCAATCTGTAGTTGTAAATAATTATAATGAAGCAAGTAATTATCTTCAAAAATGTACAGTGGATAAAATTCATGTGTATGGTTTACTTGCTGGTGGTGTAGCTTCTTATGCAATTGGACTTTCTTTGTGGGACAACCCGGCAGCAGGAGTTTTTACTTGTACAGGAATTTTGCTTGGAGTTGGTGCTGTTGCTTTTGAGGTTAAAAGCATGATAGATTTGAGCAAAGTAAAGAAAACGCTCAAAAACGTTTCCTTTACTGGTAATGGAGTAGCGTTGAGATTCTAAATTTTCTCTATATCAGAAAATTTATGCCGCTAAAGATTCGTTATCTAATATAGATTTACGAATCTTTGTTTTAACTCGTTCTAATCGTTGTCTTACAGCTTCTCGGCTAACTCCCCACGATTGACCAATAGAGGATAGAGTCTCCTCTTCAAATGTTCCCAGACCGTAATATTTTTGTAATAATTCAAAATCTTGTTCTGGTAATGCTGAGATACGTTTAAAAACTAGATCGCGGTCGTATTGGCTATAGGAATCAAGTTTGATGATGGATTCAGGATCTGGTATGATATCGTTGTAACAGCCGTCTTCGTCTTCCTTAAAACAAGCATCTAAAGAGTAAACAGTAACAACGTTGCCGTTTTTATCTTTATGAATTTGATTATCAACTAATTCAAGGATGTATTTACGCATCCAGAATGCTGCATACGTTATAAATTTGCATCCTTTTTTTACGTTGAACATGATAGCAGCTTTTGTAATACCTTCGTAACAAGCTGCTAAAATATCATCTTTGTCAATGGGAAGATAAAAGAAGTTTGCAGCAAATGATTTTGCAAAAGGAAGGTTAGCTTCTATAAGTTTGTTTACAGCATTTTTGTCGCCTTCTAATATTAGTAATCCAAGTTTTCTTTCTTCTTCTTGTGTTAGTCTGTATGTACTTTTTCTCATTCTGAATATGTGTTTTAAGTGAATAATGTGTTGCTTATAAAGACAGAGTGTTCTTTAGCTAACTCCTTGATAAAGAGTTAAAGAATATCTGAATATGGACTTTGGAACTTTAGGAATAAGAAAAGTTCCTGCTATCGGTTATGCGACTAAAGTCTTTAGTGAATACTCGGTAAAATCAACAATTGCTGTGATAAATGTTGTTGATTTCTGTATATGATGACAGTCTTGTTTTTTGATAATCATGATGCTTTTTTTTGTGGTTTTGTGATTGCGGTGCAAATATACATATACGAAATACGAAAAGTCAAGCAATATCAAAAAAAATGATACATTCATTTTATAAATATATGTCTGTTTCTTTCTTTCTACAGCGAAAGAAAGGAACCAAAGAACGCTGCCGATGCCACATCATCACTAAAATATGCCTTCGTTCCGCTAAACAGTCTGGAATTGCCCCCGCACACAAAAGCCAGCGCCGCAAAGCAGCCTGTTTTTAACGTTCGGCTGTGAAATCGGCTGAATCCGGCAAGGTGAAGTATAAAAATCCTTACATTATCTAGATAAGCACCTTGCCACAATTGGACTTAGCTGCACGGCACTTCAACTCCTTTCGCGTAGCGAGCTAGATTTGCAGCCGGGCAGGTACGTCTTGAACTTTTCGCTATCTTTTCTTTCAAGAGAAAAGATAGAACTAAATTTAAGGCGTAAAAATATTATAAAATATTGATAGTCAATATTTAATTTATTTCTAGTTTTAGCGTTTGCAAACTATTATCAAAAAAGTTCACGGTAACAAGATACATCCCTTTGGGTAGTCCTGAAACCAAAACATCTCTTGTTTGTTTTGTCTGTGAAATTAACGTTCCTTCCACATTTCTCAGTTCAACAGAAGCAATTTCTTTGTCTGAATTGATGTAGAATTTTTCGTTTGCAGGATTAGGATAGAGGATTAATCCACAATCTTTTGTGGTTTTTATGTCTGTTTTTTCTACAATAACATTTACATGATAGATTTTTCCATTAATAGCAGTGGAAAAAGTGGTTGATTTATCGAATTTTATGCCGTTAAATGAATCATAAACCGTTGTGTCAATCATTTCGCTGACAGGCTTATATATGCGGTAATTTCCTGTAACATTCAGTAACGAAAGAAAATATACCATTCCGTTATAATATCTCCATTGACCTGTTGGAGGTGTTGTATTCCATAGTTTATTGAGAACTTTTTTCGTTAGTTCCTCATCGTTTACAGCGAAACATGCTACACCGTTTGTTCCTGCAACTCCTTCGTTATATGTTCCTTCAGGATTTCCTCCATCCCAATCAAAATAGCCATGTTGATAGTTGTCGGATTTAAAGAATGTAAGCAAACGTGTCATCATTTCTGCCTGATTAGCGCTGTCGGAACGGAACCAGTTATAATCCATACCAACATTCATTGCGCAGCGGATTGCATCGAATTTATATTGTTTAGTGTCATAACCTTGCCAATCAGGGCGGTACGGAGTGCCGTCAAATAAACTGTAGTCAGGGAATAATCCTGAAGTGCTGTTACAAGAATTTTTAAGTAATAAACGTGCAGAATCGGCTGCAGCAAACCAGAAATCGTTGTTTTTGTCTGCCCATCTTGCCCATAATTCCAAAAATCCTGGTAAGCAGTATGAAGGATCACTAAATGTAACATTATCAAAATTTGGAGCAAAAACGACTAATTTATTCTCTGCGTTAAACATATTGTGTATGCTGTTTTTCCCAGTTTTGCTCATAATTTTTGTTAGAATGTTTTGTGCCTCGGCATTATAGTCGATTTCGCCGTCAGATCCCCAACGATTTGCCGCAAGAAAAAGTGCTGTTATAAAATATTCTTCACCGTCGGGAGCACACGTTTTGTCGATAATTGTTCCGTCTGTTTTACATTGCCATGCGAAATAGCCTTCCCAATCGCCGTCTTTATGCTGCATATATTTTTTAGCCCAACGCCATAATTTATCGAATTCTGTCTTATGGTCAAGTTGAACTGAAATCATCATACCGTATGATTGGCCTTCGGTACGAACATCGTTGTTTCCAACGTCATGTATGTATGCCATGTCGTCGCCAACTTCGCAATATACAGCTGTTGATGCTCCAGGTGTAAAGAAATGTTTCCAAACTTTGTCGATTTTTGCTTGAACTTGAGCTTCGCTTTTTCCAAGTACATCAACAAATAGATCTCGATATTCTCCAGTGTAGAATGCACCAGTACCTTCACCATCATCTGCCAAAGGACCGGAATAACCACTTCCATAAGTTATCGACTGTGCAGAAACTGCTATGCAAAATAATCCCGATAGGATTGAAAGAATAAAGTGTTTTTTCATAACCAAACAATTTTAGCAAATATAAAAAAGTTTTTTGATAAAAATTATTCGCCTGACAATCAGTGTGTTGATGTTTTATTTTTGTAAAATGCGTAATTTATACGCAAAAACATTTGTTTGTGTAAAAATTACGCATACTTTTGTGTGCGTAAAAAATACACAAATAAGAGTTTAATAAACTTGACAGTAAAAAAGTATAGGTATAATAAGTTAAATTTTAAAATAAAAAAACTATGGGATTATTTTCAAATGACGCAAATAAGTTGTCAGAAACAGTAACAGAACAACAAGCAAATGAAACAAAACAAAATTTAGGAAACATGGAAAAAGTAACACAAAAAGAAAATTCAACAATGGAAAAAAATGAATCAGCAACAAACAATGTGGGTGAAAAAAAATCTGGAAAAGTAAAAGTATATAATCTCATCATTCTCGATGAAAGTGGTTCGATGAATTGTATTACTCGTCAAACAATAGACGGATGTAATGAAACATTGCAGACAATAAAACTTGCGCAAGAACAAAATTCTACACAAGAACATTATGCTTCAATTTTTGTATTTCAAACAGAAAGAAATGTGTATTTGTTGAAGAATGAGCCTTTGTCAAAAGAGTATGTAATTAGTGATAGACAATATCGGCCAGGTGGTTGTACTCCTTTGTATGATGCTATAGGTAAGACAGTTACGGAATTGTACGAAAAAATAAAAAATGAAGAAAATTCAACAGCATTGGTAACTATCATTACCGATGGAATGGAAAACGCTTCAAAAGAGTACAATCATGCAATGGTTCGTCAACTGATTGAGGCACGCAAGGAAGATGGTTGGGTATTTACGTTTATAGGTGCAAACATTGATGCCGAGCAGACCTCTCGCGATTTGAATATTGGTAGTTCGTTGCAGTTCGAACAAAGTGCTACAGGATCGAAATGTATGTGGGAAAGAGAGAGAAATGCTAAAATGGCGTATTTGCGTTCTATGGAAGAAGATGAACGTATGTACAATGAAATGTGTTTTGAATCTGAAGAAGAAGAACGTAGATTTAAAGCACAGAGAAGAAAACGTTATAATGAAAACTACTTTGAACATCCACATACAACACCACGAAAGGTAGAGCAACTTTTTGAAAACGAGATATTTGTATTTGGAAGTAACATCAAAGGTCAGCATAATGGTGGTGCTGCAGGATTTGCTCGTCGTAACTTTGGGGCAGTAATGGGGCAGGCAGAAGGTTTGCAAGGACAATCGTATGCAATACCAACTGTTGGTAGTAGTTTGAATCAGTTGCAACAAAGCATCGAGCGTTTTATTGAATTTGCGAAAGCACATTCAGAACAAACATTTTATGTAACAGCAATTGGTTGTGGTGTTGCTGGTTTAAAGCCAGAAATGATAGCTCCATCGTTTGCTGCAGTGGTTTCACAAAATATTTCTAATGTATGGTTGCCAGCAGAATTTTGGAATATAGTTGATCCTCAAACAATATAATCAAAACACCGCTTTAGGAGGCAAAAAATTTGTATCTTTTGCCTCCTTTTTTAACAAACTGATACAATGGAACAGATAGAAAACGGTCCTTATTCCTATAAATATCCTCGTCCGTCGGTGACAACTGACTGTGTTGTGTTTGGATATGATAGTGATGGTTTGCGTATTTTATTGATAGAGAGAGGTATAGAACCATTTAAAGGAAAGTGGGCATTGCCCGGTGGTTTCATGCAAATGAACGAAACACTTGAGGAATGTGCTCGCCGAGAATTGCAAGAAGAAACAGGTTTAAAGCTTGAATATCTTGAGCAGTTTTTTTCTTTTTCTGACGTAAATCGTGATCCTCGTGGCCGTGTTGTTACCGTTGCGTTTCTTGCATTGGTGAAAACGCAGGATGTTGTTGGTGGTGACGATGCTACTCGTGCTGTATGGTTCTCGCTTTCGAATATGCCACCATTGGCTTTCGATCACGAAGAAATTTATAGGATGGCGTTGGCTAAACTTCGTGAACGTATTTATTTTGAACCTGTGGGTTTTGATTTGTTGCCGACGGAGTTTACTATGACGGAATTGCAGCATTTATATGAGGAAATTCTCGATACAAAATTTGACAGACGAAATTTCTATAAGAAAATGACTTCATCGCAAATAGTGGAAACAGTTGATGAGCCAATGAGAGAAATAACTAATCTTTCAGATACTCTATCTGGAGTTGAGGATGCTTTGTGTGATTCTTTTATGGAACAGAAAGCCAAAAAGACTGTAGCAGGTCGCATACCGTTTAAATATATTTTCAATAGAAAACGATACGAAGAACTGAAAAAAGACGGTGGTAAATTAGAATTTTAAGTATAATACAATCGATGGCTATGAAACAAAAGAGTTTGTACGTTTTTAAATTTTGATGACTATGACAAAAGTAAATAATAGAATTACCCCTCATCATATTTCTGATTTACAAGAAAATGAAATTTTTGTCTTTGGAAGTAATTTACAAGGTATGCATGGTGGTGGGGCAGCCCGTTTTGCTGTCGAAAATTTTGGAGCTGTATGGGGACAAGGTGTTGGCTTGCAAGGACAATCGTATGCCATTCCAACAATGCATGGTGGCGTAGATGTAATAAAACCCTATGTAGATGAATTTATTCAATTTGCAAAAGAGCATCCAGATATGCGTTTTCTTGTAACACCGATAGGTTGCGGTATTGCTGGATTTAAATCTGAAGATATTGCTCCATTGTTTGCAGATGCCATTGCGGTTGAAAATATATCTTTACCACAAAGCTTCTGGGATATAATTCAAAAAGAATAAAGATTGTGGGGGAATGAGTAGTCATAAAAAAAGCCCAAACATAATCTGTTTGGGCTTTTTTATTTATATATAATTCAAAAATTATTTTGCCAATGCTGTAGCAACGTCAACAGCGCAAGCAACTGTACAACCTACCATTGGGTTGTTACCAATTCCTAGGAATCCCATCATTTCAACGTGAGCTGGAACTGAAGAAGAACCTGCGAATTGAGCATCAGAGTGCATACGACCCATTGTATCTGTCATACCGTAAGAAGCAGGTCCTGCAGCCATGTTATCTGGGTGCAAAGTACGACCTGTTCCACCACCAGAAGCAACTGAGAAATATGGTTTGCCAGCTAATACTCTTTCTTTTTTGTAAGTACCAGCAACTGGGTGTTGGAAACGAGTTGGGTTAGTTGAGTTACCAGTGATTGATACATCAACACCTTCTTTCCACATAATAGCAACACCTTCGCGAACATCGTCAGCACCATAGCAGTTAACTTTTGCACGTGGTCCGTCGCTATAAGCGATTTTCTTAACTTCTTTTACTTCGCCAGTGTAGTAATCGAATTGAGTTTGTACGTATGTGAAACCATTGATACGGCTGATGATTTGAGCTGCGTCTTTACCAAGACCGTTCAAAATAACGCGTAGAGGTTGTTTACGAACTTTGTCAGCTTTAGCAGCGATTTTGATTGCACCTTCAGCTGCAGCGAAAGATTCGTGACCAGCTAAGAATGCGAAACATTGAGTTTCTTCGCTCAACAAACGAGCAGCCAAGTTACCGTGACCTAGACCAACTTTACGATCATCAGCTACAGATCCTGGGATACAGAATGCTTGCAAACCGATACCGATGTTTTCAGCAGCTTTTACAGCACTTTTATCACCAGTTTTTTCAGCATCTTTAATTGCGATAGCACAACCTGCTACGTAAGCCCATTTAGCATTTTCGAAACAGATTGGTTGAGTTTCTTCACAAGCTTTGTATGGATCGATACCATATTTTTCGCAGATTTCATTAGCTTCAGCTAAATCTTTAATACCGAATTTGTTTAAAGCTGCATTTACTTGTTTTTCACGACGGTCTTGAGACTCGTATTTTACTTCTCTTATCATAATGC